>JBBRNC010000004.1:0-123358 GCA_038230495.1 Verrucomicrobiales bacterium | reverse complement strand
TGGCTCAGGTCTGATGCACCGAGACGGAAGGCAACGCGACACAAGTAACGGGGTGCTTTGCCTGCGCCTGTTGCCTCCGCGAGGGTGGAGCTAGAAGCGAGTCGGCCTGATGAGTCGTATGCTGAAAGAGTCCACGGCAAGAGGCTCAAGGCCGGGAGAACAAATATGCGTGAGCGAATGCCGACGGTGTTTGCAGCAGGGGCTGCTCCTGGTGGGAGTTCTTCCGCAAAGTCTTCATACGGGCCAGTCTGATAATGTCCGATGTTGACCCGTGGTGCGGTCGGGCCGGGTTCTTGACTGAGCGCCGTGGATGCGAGCGCAATAGCGGTGATGGTTGCGAGTAGGGTTGTTTTCATTGGTTGTTTTCTGTTGCTGGTGATTGGCGTGGAGATTGGCCTAACAGTTGGATGAGACACATTAGTGTGGGTTTTGTGCCTGTGCGCCATTATATCCAACATTTTTTGGGTGTTTGTCCATCGTTTTGCTTAAAATGTGCCTCATCACACGGAATTTGTTGTGAAACACACATGTTTTGTCATGTATGTCCATTCATATGAGTGAAAAGACACATTCTGCCGCACCCAAATCAGGCGCATTGGGGCGCAGTGGAACCACCGGATATTCGCAAGCCGCGTCCAGCGCCCCGGAGGGTGCGTGAGAAATTCTCGCATCTCTCGCGCACCCTCTGGGGCGCAGAATTTCACCTCGGTAACCGGTGGTTCGGCTCGTGCCTCGCTGCACCACCGGCTAATTTCTCTCAAGCCTACCGGCTTAATACGCGAACACACTATTCGAGTCTGACCATTCAACGATTTGCCGGACAGGCTCCTAGAGACCTCAGGCGCGAGAGATAGCCGTTTCTGGTTCCAAAAAAATGCCTCCACCGCGTGGCAGACCTGTTTTTTTCTTCAAGAAATCGCTCCGGCGCGTGGAAGTGACGTTTTTTACTCCAGAAAATGGCTCCGCTATGTGGCAGCGACGTTTTTTACAAAAATATACAGCCACGCCATGTGGCAGCGTCATTTTTCGCTCCAGAAAATTACTCCGCCATGCGGCAGCGTTATTTTTTATTCCAGAAAATGGCTCCGCCACATGGTAGCGTCTTTTTTTGCTCCAGAAAATAGCCCCGCCATGTGGCATCGACGTTTTTTACAAAAATAAATAGCTCCGCCACACGGAAGTGCTATTTTTTGAACTGCGAAGGGACTCGCGGACTACTTTCATCTCTGTTTTTTGATCTTTTAAACGATTCCCCCATTTTCCCTCCCTATGGCCTTGAACGTCCTGCCAAAAACGATCGGTCCGCTCCTTACGCTCTGCCGGGACATGGAGAATGGATTGAGCACTTATTCCGGGGCCGTGGGCGTGCTCCAGAATACGGAGGCGGTCATGGCGGCGGCGCGCGGCGCGGCGATGAACGCGGAACGGGCCTTCCAGACGGGGCGCGGTGCCCAGCCTGCGCTGACGGGGGCGCAGACGCTGGCGGACTCGAACGCGAAGGTTTTCATTGGCACTGCGCGGGGTATTTTGAGCAACTATCTGGGCGTCACGTGGTCGGAGGAATGGTTGGGGGCGGGTTTTCAGAATGGATCGCTCGCTGCGGGGGCGAATATGGAAGAACGGATGGGGCATCTCCAACATCTGGCGACTTATTTTACAGCCCATCCCGCGCAAGAGTCTCCGCCGCTGGTAACCTCCGCGCGGGCCTCAGCCCTGAAGTCGGCGCTCGCGGACGCGAGGGGCGCGGTGAACCAGGGCAGCACTGGCATCGCCCAGGCGAAGGCTGCGCGGGATGTCGCCGTGGCCGCGCTGCGCAAGCGGATGCGGGGGCTGATCGAGGAACTCTCCACGCTGATCGGTGATGATGATCCCCGCTGGCATGCCTTCGGTCTGAATTGCCCGGCCACTGCCCAGACGCCGGACATCCCGGAGGATCTCGCACTCGCCCAAGGAAGTCCGGGCACGCTTCATGCCGGCTGGAAAGTTGCCCGCCGGGCGGATCGCTACCGCGTGTGGCAGCAAACCGTTGGCGCGGACGCGGAGTTCATCGCCGCCGCCACCGTGACCGACAGAAATGCGACCCTGACCGCCTTGCGCGTCGGTGCGACGGTGAACATCCGCGTGACGGCCGTGAATGACGCTGGCGAGAGTCTTCCGGGGGAAGTGGTCAGCGTGGTGGTGGGGTGAGGTGGTTTAAGGCGGGACAAACTCAGCCCACCGAAAATCTAAACTGCAATCCGTGTGAAACTCGTGAAATCAGGCAGAGTGCCTGTCTCCATGCGCATTCTCAGGACTTTCACGCTTGACACTATTCATAGTGGTTCGGGCTGTTCTTAGGGTAGTTGATCTGATTTGGCTGGATTGACTTCAGGGACCGCGGACAAAAAGTGATCGAAATCTTCTCTACGACCTGCGGCAGCTTCCTGTTTGAGATAATCGAGCGTCGTGATCGCGGCTACTTTTTCAGATGCAGCAGTAGCGAGAAACTGGTTCATCGAATACCCTTCTTTTTGGGCAAGGTTCACAATGTCCTTGTGCAGTGATTCGGGCAGTTCAACTGTGACAGTGCTCATGGGTTAGGCAGGATTAACCTGAGAAACGATCCGGGGCTGATGGCTGTTACGCCTAAAGACTCTGAGCCACGAAAATCTCTCAAGTTGTGTGTAACGATATGCGGCAGCGCGAAGCAAACGCAAGTTCCAGAACCATATCGTCATCGGGATCTGAAAGAAAGGGTCTCCAAAGAAAATGAACCTGTTGCAGGTGTGCTTGACCGGCCAAGTAACGGAGAAATCGCAAAGCATCCTCACTGGAGCTTCTTGGAGGCAAATTTTCAGGACGAGTCAGCACGTCGCGCCATTCTGAATAGAGCGATACAGACAAACAAATCTCAAAGGCAGGATTCGGTAGGGACTGGACAAGTGCGAAGCTGGCCCCGAGTCTAGAACGTGCTGCTGAAACAAGGACTGAGGTGTCGAGGACAATTCTCACAATGTGCATGTAGCCCGAAACTTGATCGAACTCAAGGCGAAGAACTTCTCATTGCGGACGGTGTTTCTGTTGCCCGAACCGTCCCAGATCAGGCGAAGGCGAGCGGGAAGCGTCGATGACACGACAGATGCCATACGAGCCGTTGCCTGCATTCATTTTGTTCGGCCTTGGTTGTGGATTGGTGGCGCTCATCGGGTTCAGTCGAAGTATGTCCAAGTTCGCGTGGCACTGTTAAACTCGTAGCCATCCATCATGCCTGCTGGGTCCCAATACTCAAATCGGAAGTCCTGGACGCTGACGGTGCAGGACTGATAACTCCGAAGCCACTTCGGCGGCGGACCAATTGCATCAGCCGGAAACGTGTTCGGATAATGTCCGGTTCTCGCATGGTGTTCATCTAGGACGGCTACTGCTCGCGAAACGTAGTCTCGTGTCTGGCGAACCCTCCACGCGTGCAACCCGTAACCAGCCACTCCTGACAGGAGCACACTAAAGGTAAAGATGCCTGCGAATCGCCAGAACTTAGAATACCAAGGTCTCCACGCCCTACGTCGTGCAGCGACCGCTGTCCAGAGTCCCATAATGAGCGAGGCAGGGACGAGCACGTAGAACATCGCAGCCATGAGGAGAAGCAGATGAAGAAAGTTTCCCTCAAATACGATAGCTGCACCCAAGGCGATGCACGACGAAATCAGGGCGAGCTTCTTCACGATGGCGCTTTGTGGTTAGCCGAACATTATAGATCATTATCAGTTTCGTTGGTTTATCAACACCTTTATAGCCAACGGTTTTGTTCGCATATTACAGAGTTGGGCCGGATTGAGTGTCGGTTTATACTCCTATGCCGTAATCAGGTATTTGACGCAAGCAACGGCGCGTTTCCCACTCGGCCCTGAGCTCGTGGCCGAAGGGTAACCGCCGTCTAACTAAATCCCACCGCGCAGCGGGAAGAACCAAAGCTCTGAGTCGGAACGATGCGATGAATGAAAGAGGAATGAGTGCCGCTATCGCGGAGGTTGTTTCGGTCGGCGGTTAGGAAACGCGCCGTTCCTTAAACTGATGGCGTGGCTATCTCAGGGGTCATTCCCCTTGCCCTTCGCGAGGGCGCAAAGGGCGGCCCGCGGGGGGAATCGCGAGCTACGAATGATTGCAGGACGACACTAGCCCGGTGCTTTAGCGCTGGGTTGTCGATGCGTTTGATGAAGAAGTCCCGTTAAGGACGACAGACTTGCCGTCCCTCACGGGACTACGGGATAGGATGGCGATCCACTGCCCAGCGCTATAGCGAAGCAGCGAAGCGAACCGCTGGGCTATTATCTCAATCGCACGCAATGCCTCCAGGCGATGCCACATTAGGGGGCGCAATTAATATCGGGCGAGACGCCTCGCACGGCGGCCATGATGGCCACCCCATCCAACAAACCACGGCAAATGACTGCAAACTTCTTGAGCATTTCTCGATGCCGCGTTATCTTTTCCGCCGCACGCATGACCATCCATCTCAGTAGCGCCGTAGTTCACGGACACCTTTCCAACGAGATCCCCGGCTTGATCACGGGCAAGCTGCATCTGGCAGGACGCGCCCAGCCGTTGAACTTGCAGTTCGATGGTAATTTCCTCCGCGACATCGCGGGATGCCGGATCGACTTTAGCAATCCTGTGCCGGAGGCCATACCTGATCAGCTTTTGTTAGCCAGCCCGCAGTCAGGTAACTCCGGGGAGATGACTGCGTCCCGCCGCATTCTTCGGACGCCGCGCAGGTCGCGCCCGAGGAATTTTCCGGCCACGGGATTGAAGAATCTGGTCTTCTTTGAGTGGTTCAATACGCAAAACCAGCGGGTGCTGATTCAGTCATGGCACTGGTCACTGAAGGTGTCCGCTGCTGTTTGGCAATTGCCGATCGAGATCGAGCACGCGCAGATCAAACGCAATCGCAAGCTACGGAAGAAGTTTCTCTTCAACCAACCGCGTCGGCCTTCAGCAGATGATGCATTCCGGGCGCCGACGCTGAATGATCCCTTTGCGCCGTTTGCTCCAGTAACAGATCCTTTTGCCGAGCACATTGATGCTCTGCCACCGCTGGATGGACGTTACGAAATGAGCAAGCTTGAAGGCTCTTCGCCTGCTGTTACTGCGAAGATGGTTGCGATGGAACTGGCCGCAGAGCTTCGCGCACTGGAGGCATTTCTCAGCGATCCGCCCCCGCTGCGGCGGCATGATGCGTTGCTGGATTTGTTTGCCTCTATCGTGGATCTCGCGGCGCAGCTTCGGCAGACCATGTTTCAACTGGAGACGCTAAAGGCCGATTGCTGGTCGCATCTGGTCACGGATGTGGAGCAATCCATTCCGCTCTTCGTTGCGGCGGCGGCAGCTTGCGAGACTTTACTGCAAGAACCCGGCATGACTAATCCTCCGTGGTGGAACACGGCCTGTCAGAGACTAAAAAAGATCGTCTGCCAATCGGAATCTCTCGTCGCGCTGCTGCGCACGGGTGATGGCGCGTATTAAGCTTTCTTCTTTTTCTTGCCCTTGCCGCCTGAACTCGTGGCGTGCTTCACATGACAGCGCTCGGCCCAAGCGTCCCACTTCGCGGCGAGTTCATGCGCGAGTTCGGCATTCTCTGTGGCGAGATTGTGTAGCTCGGTGCGATCGGACTTGAGGTTGTAAAGTTCCCACGCGCCGTTCGCGCCCATGCGCACAAGTTTCCAATCGCCCACGCGGATGGCGGCGTTGCCTTCATGCTCCCAATAGAGCGCCTCGCGTTCGATGGGCTGGTTCGCGAGCGCGGGCACGAGGCTGCGACCTTCCATCGGCAGGATGGGATGGCCGTTGAAATCGGTGGGATACTTTGCGCCGGTGATGTTCTTACAAGTCGCCATGATGTCTATCAGATGACTGGGTTGCTTCCGGAGTTCACCGGGCGTTTTGATTTGCTCGGGCCAATGGACGATGAGCGGCGTGGCGATGCCACCTTCGTGATTGAAGTGCTTGTAGCGGCGCAGCGGGGTGTTGGAAAGGGTCGCCCAGGACTGGCCTTGATACACGGCAGATTGCGCGGAACCGGGAGGGTTGCCATCCAGCTTCCCATTCGGTCCGCTTTCCGCATTGGCTCCATTGTCGGACATGAACATGATGAGTGTGTTGTCCAGAACGCCTCGCTGCTTGAGTGCAGCCACGAGACGACCCACGGCGCTGTCCATGTGCGAGACGCACGCGGCATAGATAGCCATGATGTGATCGAAATGATCCTGCTGTTCGGGCGTGAGCTTTTCCCATTCTTTTACTTCATCTGGGCGCGGCGAGAGCGGCCAGGCTTTGTCCACAATGCCGAGTTCTATCTGCTTGGCGTGACGTTGCTCGCGGAGTTTGTCCCAGCCAATTTTGTATTGGCCGCGAAATTTCGCGATCTCATCCTGCGGTGCTTGCAGCGGGAAGTGCGGGGCGTTATGGCAGAGATGCAGATAGAAGGGTTTCTTTGCCGCGAGTGCCTCGTCGATGAACTTGATGCCGAAGTCAGTCCAGAGATCGGTGGAATACCATTGATCCGGCACATCGCCGCCGCGTCGGCCTACATCCTTGCCATTGAGGAAAAGATTGGCTCTGGGGCTGTCAGGATAATAGAAGCCACCGGCACTGGCATTGAGCGAGCGATCGAATCCACGCGTCCACGGAGCGACGCCATGCTCTTGCCCGACATGCCACTTGCCGCTCATGATGGTGAAGTATCCCGCAGGGCGCAGCACCTCGGCGATGGTCACACATTGGTCGTTGAGATGTCCCTGATAGCCCGACTCACCTTTGTCTTCCGTCATGTGACCGACTCCTGTTTGATGCGAATACAGCCCGGTTAGCAACGATGCGCGCGTGGGACAGCAGCGACCGGTGTTGTAAAACTGCGTGAACTTCAAACCACCCGCCGCCAGCGCATCGAGATTCGGGGTTGGGATTTCGCTGCCGTAACAGCCGATGTCCGAGAATCCCATGTCGTCCACGAGGATGACAATGATGTTAGGCTTGGCCTTGATGGCTTCTGCAGCTTGGAGCAGGACTGGCAAGAGGGCGCAGAGGATGATGAAGATGGATTTCATACGAGGAAGATTTTGAATGTAGGACTACGAGCGCAAGCGGATGTGATTATCAATGATCTTCGAGCCAATCTGCAATGCCGTGACAAGCGATGACATGGCCTTGCGATCGCACTGGGGCTATTTGAGAATGGACACACAGCCGTCCTCGGAATAAAATCTCGTTATGAAATATTTCAGATTGTTCATTATCTCCTGCATCATTTCCATCACCAGTCATGCGGGCGCCGGTGACGCACCTGACAACATGCAGATTTTCCTGCTTATCGGTCAGTCCAACATGGCGGGTCGCGGCCCAGTGGAGCCAATAGATCAGGTCACTAACCCGAGGATTTTCATGCTCACCAAGGATAAGCAATGGGTGCCGTCCAAAGACCCGGTGCATTTTGACAAGCCTGTTGCAGGCGTCGGTCTGTGCTCGGAGTTCGCCCGCCAGTTGGTGGCAGCCAATCCCAATATCAAAGTAGGGCTTATTCCCTGCGCGGTAGGCGGAACCAGTCTCGAACAATGGAAGCCCAACGGTAATCTTTACGACAACGCCATCGCCCGCACCCGGGAGGCGATGAAACATGGCACTCTGGCGGGAATTCTCTGGCATCAGGGTGAGTCCGACAGTAAAAGCGAAAATGTGGCAGCTTACGGCGAACGTTTCGCCGCGATGATCGAGCAGTTGCGCAAAGACCTTCAGGCGGAGAAGGTGCCGGTGATCATGGGCGAGCTGGGACAGTTCAAACCAACGTTCAAAGAGTTCAATGCCGCACTGCCGGCCGTTTCTCGTCGCGTGCCTCTGTGTGCCCTTGTCACTTCAGAAGACCTTAAGGACAAGGGAGACAAGACGCACTTTGATTCAGCTTCCCAACGGATTTTCGGCAAGCGCTACGCCGAAGCATTCCTAAAACTCAAAGCGCAAACGCCCGCTGATAAATCAAAGTGACGGGGCCTCGCTTAGGCCACATCCACGAGCAACGCGGTGGTGTTGTCGCGGCCGGAATTTTCCAGGGACGCGCCGACGAGGATTCCGGCGTCAGTATTGGGATCACTCAAGAGTTCTTCGATATTTCGCTCCCAGAGACCGTCGCTCAGTCCATCCGTGCAAAGTAGGAAGCGATCGCCGGGGCGAAGTCCCACCGCGCCGATTTGCGGATCGAGAAATTGATTCCCGGCGCCCAAAGATTGGGAAAGGCTATTGCGGCGTGGATGAGTGCGCGACTCGCGCTCGCTGATTTTTCCTTGTCGCCGGAGCCAACCGATGTGGGTATGATCATGAGTGAGCTGGGTAAGTCCCCCGCCCTTGGGAAGATAATAAATCCGGCTGTCGCCGATGTGCGCAAAATACATCCAGCCGGGCCGGAACCAGCAAAGACTGAGCGTAGCCCCCATGCCCGCGCATTCTTCATAAGACTGTCCGAGCCGCATCATCTCCGCATGAATGGCGTAAATGAGTTCAGTCAAGAAATCACTGAACCCTGCGTCCATGCGCTGCGCGGAAAGTTTAAAGCTGCGCGGCATGATGCGGGTGATTTTCTCCACGGCAATACGACTGGCGAACTCACCCGAATTCTCGCCGCCCATGCCATCGCTTACGGCAAAAACAAAATCCGAGCCAGCGAGTGATGCCTCGCCGGTCTTGCCGAGAAAACGAACTTCCTTGGCATCAAAGGTGAGGGCGAGGAAGTTGTCTTCATTATTCGCGCGGACATTCCCGCGATGAGTCATACCAGACCATCGAACAGACTGGGGTGAAGGTGGTGCTTTACTCGTGGGCATCGCTCGCAAAGTCTTTTATCCACATGGAGCCGCAGCATTCTTGTCATCGAGAAGCGTGGCAAATTCAAAGTCGATCACACAGAAGCGCCCATCGGAAGCGCGATAAGTGATGTTGCGCAGGAATTGGTCATCGTGGCGCACGCCATATTTTTCCAGCTCGGCGAAGATTTCTATTACCCGCTCCTCCCCCATCCGCTCCACGCGCGCGCCGCAATTGCTCGTGATGATAGTGAGCGTCATCTGGTCGGCGTCCAGCAAGCGGGGCACAAAATTGCAGCCACGTTTTTCCAGATACCGCAAAACGCGGGTTTCGGTATCAAATCGTTCCTGCGCCTTGGGTCCACGAAAGGTCTTGTGAACCCTGCCATCAAAGCCAACGCGAACGAGGGCCCGGGCAGTGTCTTTGGCTTCGCGCATAAATACAAATTCAGATTCCCTGCACAATGGGAACCATCGGGCGATTTACAAAATGTTTTTCTCATCCAACCTCATGTGGAGGCCGGATATCAACAATGGCCTCCATTTTCTTTTTGCAAATGGCACAGCCCCTGCTTTAACAACGGCGGTGCTTTCTCCGGGCCGCTCATTCAGGGCGCACCTCGGGCAGGCGCATTGCCATCACGCACCTCAACCAAAACATCAAAAACCCAACATCCATGGCCAAATACAAACTGGAATACATCTGGCTCGACGGCTACACCCCCGTGCCGAACCTGCGCAGCAAAACACAAGTCAAAGAATTCGCGAGCTTCCCGAAACTGAAAGACCTGCCCATCTGGGGCTTCGATGGCAGTTCCACGCAACAGGCCGAAGGCAAAAGCTCGGACTGCAAGCTGCACCCCGTCGCTGTCTATCCCGACTCCACCCGCAAGAATGGCGTGCTCGTCATGTGCGAAGTCTATATGCCAGATGACAAAACCCCGCACCCATCCAATGGCCGCGCCGCCATCTTGGACGATCCGGGCGCATGGTTCGGCTTTGAGCAGGAATACTTCTTCTATCAGGACGGACGCCCCCTTGGATTTCCTGAGGACGGCTACCCCGCCCCACAGGGTCCCTACTATACCGGCGTAGGTTATAAGAACGTCGGCGACATCGCCCGGCAGATCGTCGAAGAACACCTCGACCTCTGCCTTGACGCAGGCATCAACCACGAAGGCATCAACGCTGAAGTGGCCAAGGGTCAGTGGGAATTCCAAATCTTCGGCAAAGGCTCCAAAAAGTGCGCCGACGAAATGTGGGTGGCCCGTTACATCCTCCTCCGCCTCTGTGAAAAGTATGGTATCGACGTTGAGTTCCATTGCAAACCCCTCGGTGCTACCGACTGGAACGGCTCTGGAATGCACGCGAATTTCTCCACTACCTTCTTGCGCGAAACCGGCGGCAAGAAATACTTCGAGAAGCTCATGGCCGCCTTCGACAAATACAAGGAAGAACACATCGCCGTCTATGGCCCAGACAATCACATGCGCCTCACCGGTCTGCATGAGACCCAATCCATCGACAAGTTCAGCTACGGAATCGCCGACCGCGGCGCCTCCATCCGCGTCCCGCACAGTTTCGTGAATAGTGGCTACAAGGGCTACCTCGAAGACCGTCGTCCGAACTCTCAGGGTGATCCCTACCAGATCGCCTCGCGCATTCTCAAGACCATCGCGACTGTGCCTAAGAAGTAATTCGTTCCGTTAACTTGGTTTGGTTTCAGCGGCGTCATTCCCTCGTGGAATGACGCCGTTTTTGTGTGTGATGAGACGAGACGAGCACCTTGCTCGAAGATTTACTTGGAGCGCGCGCGCCCTCGCGTGCTGAAGTCTGCGCCCTCGCGGACTTCTGGGGAATGTCTGCCGAGATTTTTCCTCAAGAGACTGCCCAGGCCCTTCGCGAGTGCGCAAAGGGCTGCCCGCGAGGGCGCGTGCGCTCCAAGGGGAACTGCATTCCTCAAAATACCCACCTCCATACTTTCCAACGCCTAAATCTTATATAACCCTCAAAGCCCTTAAGACATATCACAAGGTCTTTCACACTTGACGCTATTCAGAGGGGTTAGGCCTTTTCATCGAGCTCTTTGAGGGATATTCCGTCCCTAGTCTTCCAATCCGTTAATCCATTGGCGCTACCACCCTCTATAGCTGCTGCAGCTGCGCTGGGACTCGAGAATGGGGCGTCGCGTGTAAATAAATAAAAGCCATCTTTCTGAGTGAGCGTTCCGTCGGCGATTAGTTGTTTCCGCGCGGCGATTGATGCAGGCCACTTCTTGGTGGCTCCGAGCTCCTGTAAAACGGCAGTAGAATCCTTCAGCACCACAAAACCATCAGGCGTGCGATAGCCGCGCCCCTCGGCTCCTCTCCGACGGCAAAATAGGAGTCCGCCGGCCTGCGGTTTCGCGGCAAGCTGAGCGACAGGAATAAGAATATCGGAGCCAAGCACAGGTAAAAGTTGGCGGATGTAAGAAAGAAACGCCTCCATGTCTGCACGGTCAGCTTCTGGAAGTTTCGATCCACCAGATTGGTTCTGCTCAAGCTTAACGCGGCCCACCTGAGCGGCTTCGGCGAGCAACCTGCCTTCGAGGTATCTGACATGCGCCTTAGTTAAGTTCTCGTCCTTGCTGACGAAGACGATGGCCGAAACCCATTCTTTTGCTTTGTGTTGTTTGAGGCGCTCGCGAATTACTTCTGCTTCGCCAATGTAGGCGCTCGGAGCGCCGGAAAGCGGGTCAGCGCCGGACAAAATATAAATACCGGGTTTTGCGAGTTCATCGCGCTGCAGCAATTCGTCAAGTTCTGTTCGGGGTGCGGCAATGGCAAAGCCAGTCCAATTTATGATTTCGGCTGTGCGGAGGCTCTTTGCGTCACCGCGAGGAAGGTAAAGTTTAATCGTTGCCGAGTTCATTGCACACTAATGGCCTAACAATTGGATCATTAACAGATTTGTTTGTTTATACTCCCATGCCGATATCAGGCAACAAATATATGTGACGCAGCGGGACGCGACCTTTGAACTTTTTTGCTTCCATTAAATAATTTTCAGATGCCCAGTCCGACCTGCTGCCGGGGATCAAAATTGATCGGGAGACTTCATCTTGATGTAACTTGGAGAGGATTCGGCGCGGGGTTATTCTTTTCCTTCGGCTTCCTCTATTCCTCGCACACTTGGGAAATTGAAATCCAGTCCCATCTTCCAGAGATGAGCCGCGAAGGGACTCGCGAGATACGTTTCGGGGAATGTGGCACAGCGCCTCTGGCCTGTGTGTCGAACTGGCATGGCGAAGCCTGCCTGTTCTCATTCATCCAGAGCGAAGCGTAACCAGGAGAAGTTCAGCACCGGGCAGATCCTCAGTGCAACACACAGGCCAGAGGCGCTATGCCACGAAGAAAGAAAAACGCCGCTCCAGTGAAGGAGCGGCGTTTTGAAAATCGAATCTCAAGTGTGAGCAGATTAACGCTTGGAGAACTGGAAGCGCGCGCGGGCACCGGGGCGGCCTGGCTTCTTACGTTCTTTCATACGAGGATCACGAGTCAGGAAGCCGGCTTCCTTCAGTGCTGGGCGATAAGCCAGATCATGCAGAAGCAGGGCGCGGGAAATTCCGTGGCGGACGGCACCAGCTTGACCGGCAACTCCTCCACCGCTGGTCTTGACTTTGACATCATAGGTCTGGGCAGTGCCCGTCAAATGAAGGGGTGCCAGCAAGGTATTCCGCAGCATTTGGGTGGGGAAATAGTCATCTATGGCCCGGTTATTAATGGTGACCTGGCCGGAGCCGAGGCAGAGATTAACTCGTGCGACGGCGTTCTTACGGCGTCCTGTGGCGGAATGGGTGATGGCGGTGCTCATGTGCAGTTATGATTCAATCAATGAAAATCAAGCGAGGACGTAGGCTTGGGGTTGTTGAGCCTCATGCGGATGTTTTTCTCCCGCATAGACCTTGAGCTTGGTGAAGATGCTTCGGCCAAGGCTGTTGTGGGGGATCATTCCTTTGATGGCTTTTTCCACGAGCAATTCAGGATGCTTTGCGCGGATTTCTTTTACGGTGCGGGATTTGACTCCACCGACATAGCCGGAGTGGGAGTGATATCTTTTGAGTGTTTCTTTGTTGCCAGTCAGACGAACTTTCTCGGCATTGACCACGACGACGAAGTCACCCGCGTCCATGTGTGGCGTGAAGATTGGTTTGTTTTTACCACGGAGGATGTTTGCGGCGTTCACAGCAACTTGTCCGAGGACTTGGTCGGCGGCGTCGATAATCCACCATTTGCGCTGGATTTCCTCGGCTTTAGCGGAGAATGTTTTCATGTATCTGGATGGGCAATAAATCTTATAATGTCTGAATTCGGGGAACTGCAAATTAGGGAAGTCTTTCAGAGTGTCAAATTAATTATGATAGTCTTCAGAGCATTCTTGAGGACTGCCAAATAGAGGTTAAATCAAGACATGCGCGCCAATCTCGAACGAGGCACACCCGGAATGATTCTTCTGGTGTTTGCCCTTGCCTTGCTTCTGGCAACCTTCGGGGGCTGGAATCATGCGCGGCAGATCGCGAAGGGACGGACCATCCAGCCGCTCACTGGCTTAGGTGACGCTGCTTACTATACCAACATCTCGGTGAACGACTTCTATAATCCGGCGTTGGTTTTCCCAGAGTTTCCTCGTGGCATCTTCCGTCGCACCGTGAAGCCCGTGCATCGCGATGATGCTAAGATGCGCTTGGTCGGGAAAGAGGGATCGGGAAAATATTTCGTCTATACAGATGCCAAACCTAAGTCCGGGCCAGATGGTGCTCTAGTAAGAAGATGGTATCTGAAAGCGACTGCCAATAGTTACGTCGAGTTCGGTGAACGAAAATTCTGGCCCGGTTACGAGCCTGCGAAATCCTGATTAAGGAAGGCGTCTATCTCGCTACGCTCCATGCGATAGTGGAGCCATTCGTTCATGCGGCGTGCGCCCATCTTCTTTTCGTAAACTGACTGCGCATGAGTATTCCAGTCCAAGGCGGTCCACTCCACGCGGCCACAACCTCGCTCATGCGCCAGCTCTACGGCCTTGCGCAGAAGGGCGCTGCCGACGCCCTGACTGCGGTTTTCCTGCCGGACAAAAACGTCTTCTATATAGAGTGTGGGTCGCGCGAGAAAACTTGAGTAAGTCTCCAGAAAAATAGCATACCCCACCGCTTCACCCTTGGCCCCCTTCACTGCGATCCAAACTTCTATTCGCGGATGGTCGCCGAAAGCATCCTCAATCAGTCGAGCCTGCGCTGCTGAATCAGGCGGAGGGAGTTTCTCGAACTCGGCAAGGTCCTTGACGAGACCAATGAATGAGGTGGCATCTTCACGATTCGCGGGACGCAGATGAATGTTGCAGGTGTTATTCATTGGGCTGCGTGATGGCTTCCGTTGAGTCATCGCATGTCATATTCAGTCCAATAGAAATCATCCTTTGGCGAATTGCAGAAACAAGTTTTCTTCGGGAAGCATCGGCTGGTCATCTGAAATAGGAGCGGCAAGATCACTGGCCTGTTTGATGTAGCCAATGCTCCGGAGCAGGCCGCAGAATACCGCGCCCTGCCCAGGGCTGAGGTCGCGCAACGACATCCCCTCCATGTAGCGCATACATGACTCTCGATCTGCCATGCGAAAACTGGCCAGACTCATCAGCAGCTTGCGCTTGGAATCATTGGGCCGGGCTTCAAAGAGCTTGCCGCAACGTTCAGCGACAACTTCCATCTCGGTGCCGCTCAGCAGGCATGAATAAAAATAGCGCTCAAGAAATTCCTGATTATCCGGCCAGCGACGTGCCGTTTCACGAGCGGAGTTGGCGAATTCCTTGGAACTACCTGCGAGATAACTGGTGCGCAACATGCCCTCGAACCCTTCGCGCTCGGTTCGTTGGCTTACGGTTGCCGCTTTGTAGGCCTGCATCGCGGTGCGGTAACGGGTGCGCTTCTCGGCGTAATGTCCCAATTCAATGAGAAGGTCGAGCCGGTTCTCTTTCAATGCCGAGTCAACAGAGTCCACGAGCAGCTTGTCGATTTCAGGATCAAGCTTGTCTGATTCAACGGATTTTATAAAGGCAAGATGCAATAGATGGAAGTCGCGCTCAGCCGTGGTGAGCCGCGTGCGCGGATCTCTGACAATGCGCTCCAGGTCGGCGTAGCGCTTCATCATGGTGAGTGCGTTGAGGTAATGATGCAGGAGAGGTTGAAATTCCCTTACCTGCTCTTCTTTGACAAATTTCAGAAGTGTCTCCGGTTGTTTCTCGTCGATGATCCAGGCCGCTAGTGGAAGAAGTTGTTCGCGTCTGGCCGCGCTTCGTTCATTGATCGCGTTTTGCATAAGCTCCTGCTTACGTTCAGGTTCCACCAATGCCTTCCTTCGCAGAGCTGCAATCTTGTAAAAATCACCTCCGAGAGGATGCCCCTCCAGGCGTTCAATGAGTCGGTTCTGTTCATCGGGATCGTTAATCTTTTGGTTGTTGAGAAATTCGATGGTGCGCAGTCCGGAGATTGTATTACTCCCGGCCAGTTCCCATAGCATTCCCCAGCCCTCACTTTTTTGATCAGGATTGCCGAGTTGAAAAAGCCTGGTCGCGTAGGTTAAGCGAGTATCCAGATCGTCAGGCTCGCGCAATGTGTAACCTTTGAGAATGGCCAGCAAATGTTCCGTCCGGCCAAGACGCTGCATGACATCGTCCGCAACCTGCACGATTTTTTTTGAAGGCTTTGACTGCTTGAGCACCTCCTCAATCTGGTCGCTGGCACTCTTATCTTCATTCAGGCGCGCCAGTGATTGAATGCGCCACGGAACATCGTCCTCGTTCATGGCATTGAGGCCTTGAAGTTTGTCCCAGAGATAGCGAGCCTGACTCTGGCCAGCGAGGGTGTAGATGCGGGCTGCAATGCGCACGGCATCAGGATTGCTGGAGTCACAGACGTAGGCCTCGCTCGCTTTGTTAAACGCCTTGGCCAGCGCGACCTGAAAATCCATCGGCAGATTTTGCTCCTGAAACCCCACAGCGATCTTTTCTAGTTTCACCGCTTCCCGAGCCAACATACTGGAGCGCCATCTTTTATATATTTTCGCAGCACCGCGACCATTCTGAAAAAATAGTGACGTGATTACGAGAACGAACACCACCAGCAATCCAGCCGCGATCAGGCGGGCCTTGCGCGGTTGCCGATCCTTATGCGCCTGAGTGGGCGGAACCAGCCATTGCCACCATATGATGAACGGACGCCAAAGGATGAATGGCTTCTTCGAATCTGGATCTGGATCTTGCGTTGTGAACATCGAGACGCGGTGTCACGCGGACGTGACCATAATGATTGGTAGCGAGAATGGCAAGGATGTTGAACAATCGTTGATCAGAATAGAAAAATAACAGCCGCGACGCTCGGCGCTCATGTCCCTAAACCCCTGCCAGTCGCCACCTTGTCGCCCTCATTATCCAAAATCATCTTGCAAACAAAGCAGCTCTAGCCCATGAAACACGCCCGCTGGTTGAACATGAATGCACAAATTCGTGTCCTACGGCGTAACATTTTTCAAGCATTACAAAAACCTTATGATCCAAGTCGATAAACTCAGGAAAGTCTTCGGCTCCAAAGTGGCCGTCGATAATCTGTCCTTCAACGTCAAGAAAGGCGAAGTCCTCGGCTTCCTCGGCCCCAATGGTGCCGGCAAGTCCACTACCATGCGCATGGTCACCGGCTACTTCCAGCCCACTGCCGGGAACATCACCATCGGCGGAGTCAACATGCTGGAGAACCCCGAACTGGCGAAACGCAGCATCGGTTATCTTCCTGAGAATGCACCGCTCTATCCCGACATGAGCGTGAACGGCTTCCTCAGCTTCTGCGCGGAACTTCGCGGTCTGCATGGCGCGGCTAAGAGCAAAGCCATCGACCGCGTGCTGGAAATCTGCTTCCTCGGCAGCGTGCGCAATCAGAGCGTGGACACCCTTTCCAAGGGCTACCGCCACCGCACCTGCCTCGCGCAAAGCATTCTACACGATCCCGAAGTGTTGATTCTCGACGAACCGACCGACGGCCTCGACCCGAATCAAAAACACGAAGTGCGCGCCCTCATCAAACGCATGGGCGAGAACAAGGCCATCATCTTCTCCACCCACATCCTTGAGGAAGTCGAGGCCGCTTGCTCCCGTGCCATCATCATTGATCGCGGCAAAATCGTGGCCGACGGCACGCCCGATGAACTCAAGCGTCGCGCCCCCGGTGCCGACTCTGTGCGCGTAGTTATTCGCGGAGCCGGAGTTCGCGCTGAACTCGAGAAGCTTTCCTGCGTGGAAAAAGTCGAGGCCACATCTGCGGAAGAATCATCGTTCGCAGGCCGCGTGCTCCCCAAGAAAAATTCCAGCGGCGTTGAACTGACCCGCGAGATCGGCGAACTCGCTGTCGCAAAACAATGGAAGGTCGAAACCATCCATCGCGAAGAAGGCAGGCTTGATGATATCTTCCGCAGCATCACCCGCTCGGATGTCGCCGCCTAAACTGCACATTAATTTCTTCCCTATTTAATTTCTCAAATGAAAAACGCCTTCGCTGTCTTCAAACGGGAGTTCTTCTCCTACTTCAACTCCCCCGTCGCCTACGTCATTCTCGTGATCTTCCTGCTAGTCACACAGGGTTTCACTTTCTTCTTCGGAAATTTTCTTGAAGCGGGTGATGCCTCTCTCACTCAGGCATTTTTCATGTGGCATCCGTGGATTTACATGGTGCTCGCGCCCGCCGTGGGCATGAAGCTTTGGTCGGAAGAGCATCGCCTCGGCACCTTGGAACTTTTGATGACGATGCCGATCTCTCCCTGGCAAAGCATTCTCGGAAAATTTCTCGCTGCCTCCGCCGTTTGGGCCATTGCGCTTTTCCTTACCTTCCCCATCGTGATTACCGTTTTGTATTTGGGCAATCCCGACCCCGGCCCGATTCTCAGCGCCTATGTCGCGAGCTTCATGTATGCCATCAGTTGCCTCGCCGTAACCTGTGCCATCAGTGCTTTCACGCGCAGCCAAGTCATCTGCTTCATCATCTCGGTAGCCCTCTGCCTGTTGCTCACGCTCTTCGGAATGCAGCAGGTCATCGAGGCCATCGTCAAGACTCTGCCTTCTTCAATGGAGGGCGTGGTGCGCTTCATCTCCTATCTCTGCTTCCTGACTCACTTCTCTGAAATGTCGAAGGGTCTGCTGGTCCTCCGTGACCTGCTCTACTTCGTCAGCGTCATCACCATCTGCCTCATGATCACCAGTTTGGCGCTGAACTCACGCCGCTCTTAATCATCATTACTTTCTCTTTCATATCCTCATGAAAAAACAATCTGCGCTTCTCATTACCCTGCTCATAGTCACGGCCATCATCGTGGTGGTGAACTATCTTGTCGGTGGCCTTGGCTTCGGCAATACCCGCTTTGATCTCACTCAGAAAAAGCTGTTTACGCTGAACGACGGCACCCGCCACATTCTATCGAACATCCAGTCGGACAAGCCCATCACATTGCGCTTCTACGCCACGCGCGACAGCCGTCTTATGCCGCAGTGGATTCAAAGCTATGCGACTTCAGTTGAGGACTTGCTTTTGGAATTTAAAAAGGTCGCTGATGATAAAATCATACTGGAGAAAATCGATCCCCGCCCCGATACCGATTCAGAAGATAAAGCTCGCGCTGATGACATCCAAGGCCACGTAGTTAATGAAACAGAAGACAAGGTTTACTTCGGTCTTGCCATCCAATGCGCCGATCAAAAAGAAATCATCCCTTCCCTTAGCCCCAACGAAGAATCCAGTCTCGAATACCAGATCGCCCGTGCCATTGCCAAAGTCACCAAGACCAAGAAGTCCATCCTGGGCGTGCTTACTCCCCTGCCCATCGCCGCTCCCGCGATGAGCCAGCAAATGATGATGATGATGCAGCAGAAGCAGCAACAACCTTGGGTCATCATCACGCAGTTGCGACAAGACTACGAAGTCCGGCAGGTGCAGGCCACTGCTGATAAGATCGACGCGGACATCAATATCCTTCTCGTGATTCATCCGGCTGATCTCTCGGAGCGCACGGAGTTTGCTATCGACCAATTCGTCCTCCGCGGCGGCAAGGTCGTCGCTTTCGTTGACCCGCAATGCGCCGTCAGTGGCATGTATAACAATCAGGGAAATCCTATGATGGGCCAGCCACCGAGCGCGACCTCGCCTAGCTCCACTCTGAAAAATCTATTCAAAGCCTGGGGCGTCGGCTTTGAAAATGACAAGGTCGTGGCCGACATGACCCTGCGCACTCGCTTTCAAAAAGGTCCGCTGCCCACCTTCCTCACACTCAGCCGCGATTACATCAATCACGACGAACAGGTCACTGCTCCACTCGAAGTGGTGCAGATGTTCTCCGCCGGAGCATTCACCATTGAGAAGAAGGAAGGATTATCATCCGTCAGTCTTCTGAATTCATCGGAAAATTCCGAGATGATCGACAACGCCGCTGCCGAAAAAGCTCGCAACGAAACACTCAACAATTTCCAATCAGATGGACGTAAACGCACACTTGGTCTGCGCCTCAGCGGACACTTCAAGACCGCCTTCCCCGGCGGCCAGCCCAAAGAAGCCCCCGCACCCAGAGGTGGACCTGGTGGACCCGGAATGCCTAGATTCCCCGGCGACACAGGCGGTGCTGAGGAAGACGCTGGCGCACCAACTGCACCAGTAGTCCCCGCTTTGCCCGCAGCTAAACCCGGCGAGAAATTGGAAGCGCCCAAGCCCAATTTCCTCACGGAATCCGTCAACAACGAAGGCGTCGTCTTCCTCTTTGCAGATGTTGACATGATCTTCGATGGCTTCTGTTTCCAACAGGATCAGCTTGGCCGTCTCGCACTCGTCAACCACAACGCCCCGCTCCTACTCAACATCGTCGAGATGCTCAATGGCGGCGCCGACCTCATCAATGTCCGTAGTCGCGGATCAACCAAGCGCCCCTTCACCAAGCTCCAAGAAATGAGCGATGCGGTTGAAAAATCTTACCGCCCACAGATTGAAGAACTCAATCGGAAGCAAAGCGAGATCACCGAAAAAATCAGCACCATGCGCGTGAAACAGGACAAGAACTCTCAGATGATCATCCTCGACCCCAAGCAGAAAAAGGATCTGGAGGAACTCATCGATACTCAGACCAATTTCAATAAACAGATTCGCAACATCAAAAAGGAACAGAACAAAGGTAAGGACAGTCTGGAGATGCTCATCACCATATTGAACCTCGTCGTTGTCCCCCTATTCATCATCACCTTTGGTGTCGTCATCGCCATTCGCCGCCGCTTTGTTCAAGCTGCGCACTAATCCCCACTACCCAGCATTTCCTGCCAAGCCATGAAACGCAACGCCCTTCTGCTCATCCTCCTCGCCGCCCTTATCGGCACGGCTGTCGTCGTCAATCAATCCAAGCAAAAACGCCTTGGCACAGCCAACACTGGCGTGAAGACGCGCGAACGTCTGTTGCCGGAACTTGCCTCAGTAGATACACTCAATACCGTCCGCCAAATCCGCATCCGCGAGGCTGACAAACAAGTCAACCTTGCGATGATCGATGGCGAATGGCGCGTAGCGGAGCGCAGCAACTATCCTGCGGCATTCGATAAAATCACGCGCACTCTCGTTAGCCTCGGGGAGCAAAAAATTGCCGGAACCCAACGCATCGGAAAAAGCTCCTTCGGCAACGTCAAGCTGCTCGCCCCCGGTGATGGCACTCCTGAAACCACCGGCATGTTCATGGAAATGATGGACCAGAAGGGCGGACTGATCGCTAGCGTAATCGCGGGAAAAAATGTTGAGAGTTCCGGGGGCGCATCCAGCAATCCTTTTGGCGGCGGCAACGAACAGCGTTTCGTCCGCGTGCCGAAAGACGGTGACGCCGTCTGGATCATCAATGATGCCCTCTCCGAAATTCAAACCGCTCCCCAAGAATGGATCGACAAATCATTCATTGATGTTCGCAAACTCAAGAGTGTCGAAATCACCGCCGCCACGCCTGCCGACTCATGGAGTGCATCACGCAAAGACGAGAACAGTGAGTTCAAGTTTCCCGAGAACGCTATCGGCGACGCCCTCGATACCGCGAAAGCCGGAAGTCTCGCCACCCTGCTCTCCAACCCCACCTTCACCGATGTGCTTCCCAAGGACAAGGCCACACCAGAATTCATGAAGAATGCCGTCAGCACCAAGCTGGACACCTTTGAAGATTTTCATTACGAAGTGAAGCTCCTTGAAGTCCAAGAAGGCGGCAAAAATGCCGAGCCAAAAAACTATCTCACCGTAACCGTCACCGCTGAAATGCCCAAGGAACGCACACCGGAAAAAGACGAAAAGGCAGAGGACAAGAAAGCCAAAGACGAGGCCTTCGCAGCTAACAAGAAAGCACTTGAGGAAAAGCTTGAGCACGAGAAGAAATTTGCCGGCTGGATTTACGAAGTCCCCAGCTACACCGTGACCACCCTGCTCAAGAAACGCAGCGAACTCCTCCGCGAAAAGCCCAAAGCCCCGCCCACACCGCAGATCAGAATCCCCCAGCCCGGCGGTGGCTTGCCCCTGCCTGATGGCCCAACAGAGCCGTGAGCGGAAGTTGAAGCTCTAGCTTCGACAGCGTCAGTCGGGTCTCAAGACCCGCCGACCTCTGACGGGACAGGAGTCCCATCTTCCAGTGAGTGCTCCTTGAAAAAGCAGTTCATAGTTGATGGCTGATAGCCTGAGAATGACGAGTTTATGGAGTCATAATAATTTGATGAAATAATTGGAGCATTATCCACAAGGATCGACGACATTCTTGTCGTCACGCCCAATATGACGACAAGAATGTCGTCAATCCTTGGCATGCAAAGCTCGTCGGCCATAAGATCTCTATTTCGTCAAGATGGTATCAGGCTGCATTCATGAACAAACTCGATTGCGCCGACAATCTGAATATGCTCCATGAACACATCGCGTGACCGTCCCTTGGCGTCACACCTGTGAACTAATTCTATGTATAATGCACATAAAACTATTTCCCAATCAGACAATCCGCAGTTTTGTGTGACTAAACAACGTTCGCGAAGAAATCATGAATACAAACCTTGCACCCGAACCGGTTCTTCGTGCGGCTCTCCGAGTGCTCCACCTCGCCGCCTACACAACCCGCAACTGGGGTTTGTCCGAGGATATTTCACGCAAACAGATTTATGATCTCTGGGAAGCCATTCATGAGATTCCTGATCTTATCAAGCGATGGCGTGGCGACGAGGAGTGTATGCGTGAACTACGAATGTATTTGCGCGAGTATACCGAGCGTTGGGGTTCCCCGGATCTGGAGGTAGCCTTTGACCAAGCACTCGATAACCCAGCAATCTGAAGACGCGAACAAGACGAGACACGCAACCACCACTAGCCGCCCTGTCAGCAACATCACCCGTAATATGAACCCTTTTTCCCGTCTCAACGTGCGCCATCGCTAGTGGCGGCGCGTGCTCTTTGACGTTCGCCCAACAACATGCGCCCCCTCATCTTCATCATGGCGTTTCTATCCAGCATCCTCCGCATGTTCGGAGCCGAGCCTCCGAAGCCACCATACAAGATAGCCGACATCTATCAGGAGATGCGAGGCATGGTTCTGAAACTGAAGCCGACCGACATCGGAGAGAAGGACGATTCGAAGATTCTTGCCTTGGTTATGGACACGGGATTTCCGGAGGCAGCGTATACTCTCATTGCTACCGTCGATGGCTCAGCCAGTCTCTACTTCAGCAACGGTGGTGGCATTATTGGTGCCGGAGGCCAGCCCGAAGGAGCGGCAGCAGCCAAAGCTCTATTGGCCGATGCCAGCAAATTTGTTGGGAAGATGACCGCTACGAAGGAGACTCCTATTGTGATGACCGGCATGACGACCTTTTACATCATCACTGGGAAGGGCATTCTCACAGTCAGCGCCAAGGAAGATGATTTTGGAGAGGGCCGCCATGCCGTCTCGCCACTTTTTCACAAGGCGCATGAGCTGATCACCACCATCCGTAAGATTGACGAGAGCCGACCGAAGAAGCCATGACCACACCAAACCCCAAGGGCGAACAAAACGGATGCAGGCAACGGCTCGTATGGCATCTGTCGTGTCATCGACGCTTCCCGCTCGCCGTCGCCTGATCCGAGACGTTCAACCAACCTGAGTCGGTTTGTGCGGCACAAGAAGATCAGGTGATTGCGTGCGCGCTTTGGCGCGTTTCGCGGCCTGCTTCGCAAAGAATTCCTGAGAGCGCAGTGCCTTGCCTTTCTCTGTCTTGATGGACACATAGGTCCCGTCTGCATTCAGCGCCCGCGCTTGAACATTATCAGTGAAGTAGGTTTGAAGAATCTCTTCGAGTCGCGCTCTGGCGTCGCTGTCCTCGATGGGCGTCAGCAGCTCCACTCGCTTGCTCAGGTTGCGCGTCATGAAGTCGGCACTGGCGATGAAGACCACTGGCTCACCGCCCTGTCGGAACCAGAAGATGCGCGCGTGCTCCAAATAACGATCGATGATGCTGATGACGCGGATGTTCTCGCTCATGCCTTTCACACCGGGGCGCAGACAGCAGATGCCGCGAATGTTCAGTCGAACTTTAACGCCCGCTTTGGAGGCCGCATAGAGTGCCTCGATCATCTGCGGGTCTTCGAGCGCATTCATCTTTAGAATTATCTCCGCCTTGTCGCCCTGCTTAGCGCGTTCGATCTCGCTTTCGATCATGCCGAGCAGTCGCTCGCGCAAACCAAACGGGGCCATGCTGATTTTCTGGAAATGCACGAAGCGCGAACGTCCGGTGACGGTGTTGAAGAACGATGACGCATCCGCGCCATATTCAGCGCGGCACGTGAGATAGCTGATGTCCGTGTAGAGCTTCGCGGTGGACTCGTTGTAGTTGCCAGTTCCAAAGTGGATGTATCTTGCGAGACGGCCCGACTCCCGACGCATGACGAGACAGATTTTCGCGTGCGATTTCAAGCCGCGCACGCCGTAGATGATTTGGGCGCCAGCTTTGAGCAAGTCTTCTGCACGCTCAAGGTTACGCGCCTCATCGAACCGCGCCTTCAACTCCACGAGAACGGTGACATGCTTGCCAGATTCCGCAGCACGAATCAAGGCATTGATAATGCGGCTGTTCTTCGCCGTGCGATAAAGAATCTGTTTGATGGCGACGACATCGGGATCGGCTGCGGCTTCTTCAATAAATTGCAGCACCGGCTCGAAGGAATCGTAAGGATGATTCAAGAGCACATCGCCTGATCGAATGATCTCAAAGATGGATTTCCCCGGTTCAAACTCGGCAGGCATGGTGATCGGCCACGGCACCACATTGAGCGCATCGTGACCGGGAATAGCAGCAATGGAAAAATACGCTCGGAGGTCAAGTTCGCCCGGCACCACAAAAGTCTGTGCCGCGCCTGCCCCACTGAGGCGCTGAATCACGCGCGTGAGTTCACGCGATGCGCCCGCTTCGATCTCCAGTCGGATGGTCGCGCTGGTGTTCCGGGCTTCGAGCAGTTCCTCCATCTCGCTGGCGAGATCGACTGCGCTCTCGTCATCCACTGCAATGTCCGAGTTCCGGCTGATGCGGAATCGCGCAGTGGACATCACTTGCTCCTGCGGGAAGAAATGATGGAGAAACAATTCAACGAGGTCTTCGAGATTGATATAGGCATGACCGCTGCCGCTTTCCGCATCGGGGATCACCACCTGACGCGGGAGATTGGACGGAAGAGTGAACATCACGCGGCGGGACTCTGTTGCCTCCGGAGTTTTCACTTCCGTGAGCAGCACCAGTTGGAGCGCGGGCAATTGCAATGGCGGTTCATCCGGCATCACTGCCAAAGGCGAGAGCACGGGAAAAATCTGTTCTTTGAAATGATCTTCCAGAAAAGTCCGCTGACCCGCTGTGAGTTCCGCAGGGCGCATACGCCGGATGTGCTGCTTGTGCAGCGCGGGCAGCAGTTGATCATTGAGCAGCGCGTATTGCCGCGCGATAAAGACACCGGCGCGTTCGCGAATGAGATCAAGCTGCTGCGACGGAGTGAATCCGGCAGCATCTTTTGCGCGTTGACCGCGATCCTTCATGATCTGCAATCCGCCGACGCGAACCATGAAAAATTCATCCAGGTTCGATGCCGAGATGGCGAGGAATTTCACGCGCTCCAGCAATGGCAACGTCTCGCGCTCCGCCTCCTCCAACACACGTTCGTTGAAGGAAAGCCAGCTTAGTTCTCGATTGATGAAGCGATCAGATGTCATGGAAAAATAATGGTATCAAGAGGTGCGGAGGACAATTTCGTAGCCGTAGATTTCTTGGAAGATGTCGCACTTTCCGTTAATGGCGATCTGCTCGATGGTGGTGTCCTCCACGCCCGTCGTATCAATGAACATGATATCGCGCCCCCGGCTGAGCTTAATCTTCTTAATGCGCTGGGAATGGCTGCGGTCGAGCGCGTCGGCAATGCGCAGAATCGCGGCCAGCTTGAAAACCATCATGCGCTCTTCGCGCGTGAGATCTGAGAAGTGCGGGTGATTGGGATCAGGATTGTATTTCCGGTGATAGCGTGCGAGCAACGCCACGATCACACGGTCGCGTGCGCCGAGACCAAATATCTCTGTATTGAGAATGAGATAAAGGCTGTGCTTGTGATGTTCCCGCTGGCTGACGAATAGCCCGACCTCATGCAGAATGGCGGCGACGCGCAGGACAAGTTCGTATTTTGGCTCCAGCCCGTGAAGCTCCTGCAGTTCCTGAAATATTTGCTGGGCGAACATCGCCACATGCTCGGCATGGGGACGATCCGTGGTGTATTTCTTCGCAATGATCCTCGCGGCCTGAAGCACTTCGTCTTGGAAGGTCTTGGTCTGCGGATTGTTCGAGAGTAGGTCCATCAGCAGATCGCGCTGGAAGTCACCCTCTGGAACCACGATGAGCTGGTCGTTGAAACGTCGCGCCAGTGCGAGGTTCGTCTGCAATGCGGGCACCATGCCTTCACTGCCTGTGTAGTGCAGGTGCAGCTTCCGCACCATTTCATCCGCGCTCATGGCGGCGAGCTTCTCGGTGAAGGCTTCCATCTTTTTCAGTTCGATGATGGATGCGCCCTGTTTCGGCGCGACAATGTGCGGCGCAGCGCATTGGATTTCTGTGCCGATGGCGACGTGATATTCCGTGTCGTGGTAGTGCGAGTAATCCGTCGCCAGATGATCCACCACGCCGCGAATTTGTTCTTCAATGTGAAGCAGTCTCTGCGCGCCCGTGACCTCTTCATGCGCCACGGCTTCGCGGGTGCGGAAGATACCGAGCCGATAACTGCTGTAGGCGGCGATGCGGCCCTTGCGGAAATAGAGCGCGCGGGTGTTACCGGGGCCGATGTGAGAAACAAGTGTGTTCGCTTGAGCAATGCCGGGGTTGTTTTTCAATAGCCGTAACGTGGTCTGATAAATCAGGCGCGTCATATCGCCGTCGTCAATCAACTCTACGCGACGTCCGCCGGTGACTTGCATCCGGTTGAGGAAAATCTCGTGATTCACCGCTTCGGACAAAATGTTCGTTGTGAAACAGCGCACCGCAGCGGGCGGCACAGCATATTCATCAAGCGACTGCTGAAACTCCCGGAGGATGGCCGCGCCTTGTTCCACGATAGGGCGCGAGACTGCTCCCGCACGAAAGATGTCGCGCGCTAGCGGCAGCGGTTTCTCCAGATAGTCGAGCGTGCTGAAGCCGCCCTTTTCTGTGCGCTCGCCGATGAGCAGGCTCACCGTGGTCGCGCCAAAGTGGATGACGGCGGCGAGTTCGGCGGAAGGTGCTGCTGGAAGTTTGAGCATGGCTTTGCTTAGCCCTGTCCTTTCAGCCACGCAACTGCGCCGATGGCCACGGCATTGCCACCTAGTTGGGCAACGGAGAACTTGATGCCTCGGAAAATTTCCGGCACGGAGAAGCGCTGCACTTCATCGCGCAGAGTTTGCAGATAGAGCTTCGGCATTTCTTCCACCAATCCTCCGCCGAGCGTGATGTGATCCGGTGCCATGAGATTCACGACAATGCCGATGCCCATGCCAAGATAGCGCAACGAATTGCCAAAGATAGTGACCGTAGAATCATCGCCCGAACGGAAAGATGCGCTGAGTGCTTTGCTTTTCATCTCGCGCAATGACGCGCGTGTTTTTGCTTCAAGCTGGGGCGCGTTCCCGCGATAGCATTCCACGCTTGCTGCTGATGCGATACCCAATCGGCTGGTCAGGTCTTCAAACAACACTGTTCCCGGAATGCTCGATCCTAAGTGTGTGCCCGGCAACCGAATCATGCCCAGTTCCATGCAGGAAACACCACGCCCCTGCACCAGTTTTCCATCATAAACAAATCCCGCCCCCAAGCCCGTGCCGGGGAACACGCCCAGCACCGACCGCGCACCACGCGCCGCGCCCATGGCGTATTCGCCGAAGGTTCCCGCGTCCACGTCGTTGAGCACTGCCACCGGGCAGCGGAATTCTTTCTTGAGAATCTCGCCGACATTGGTGCGGTGCCAGCCGAGGTTCGGCGCGTTGATGAGCATGCCCGTATCCGGGTTGACCGTGCCGGGGCACGCGATGCCGATGCCCTTGAGCTTGTCAGGCATCACGCCCGCAAGTTCCATGGCCTCTTTGATGGTATTGCTGATGCGCTTCATGCCCTTTACGGCAGTGCCGCTCTGCGTTGATTTTCGAGCCGTGCCCAACACCTTGTAATTGGCGTCCAGCACACAGGCCATCATCTTGGTGCCGCCCAGATCGAACCCTATCCAGAATGGTCCGCGGTGAATCACTTTCTTCTTTGTCGTGGCTTTCTTGCTCATGTAGATTTTTCCAGCGCAATGCAGCATTGAGCAAGTGACAAACGAAAGAAATATCGAGGCGAGTTCGTCCTGATGGCTAACGCCTCCACTTGACGCCGACGACAGTTTGGAATGAACCCACGAGAATCAATAACCCGCCCATGGCCTGCATGAAGGTGAAGCGTTCTGCAAAAAACAAAATGCCACCCACGGATATGAGCAGTGGCAATGTGATCTGATAGGCGCCGCCCACCGCAACGGTAAGGAAACGGAAGCCCTCGGTCATAGCCAGTTGCCCCACTCCAGCGCACAAGCCAGCCACGATCATGAGGACATAATCCATCGCAGTGAGTTGAACGATATTCATGGCCGCGAAGGGCAGCGCGAGCAACAGCCCATAGAGACACTGAGATGCGAAGATGGTGGCGCTAGTCTCTGTCTTGGTAAGCTGGCGGATCACGACCACGACCATCGCAGCGAGCACAGCACCGACGAGTGAGATCGCCTCCCATTTGCCATCGTGAGCCAGCGATTCCGGTGAGATGTCCGTGAGAAGTCCCAGCCCGCCGATAGCGATGACAATGCCTAGCAACTTCATCAGACCAAGCCGTTCGTGCAGCACCATGGCCGCCATGATTGCCGCCCAGACGCACCATGTGTTGCTAATGAGCATGGCCTTGCCTGCGCCCAGCGGACCGATGCTGAAGTATAACGCCGCCGTGGCCACCGCGCCCAACACTCCACGGGAAGCCAGCAGCCAGTTGGAAAACGAGCGCTTCATATTCAACGCGCCTGAACGCGAGAAGATGATGATCGTCATAAGCAGCCCGACTCCAAAACGAATGCCAACCGTCAGCCACGGATCAATATGGCGCACCTTGGAGCAGGCGGTGACGATGAGCGCGTTCCCCGTGAAGCAAACCAGTGAAAGCAACATCCACAGCGTGCCTCGACGAAGGTCAATGCGTGGCGCGGGAGATGGCGTGAGAGTATCAAGTGGATCAGTGCTCATAGGAGGAACCGGCTTGAGGTTCCGCCCCGGTGGGCTGATGTCTGATGCTCTAATAGATGAAAAGCGACAACGCGGGAGTTCCTCAAACCAATGGGGTCAGGCCAGCCAAATTCGGCGGACCACGACGGTGGCACGCTTGAGATGGAGGCTGGCGGGTTTGAGTTTCATCAGACGGTGTATAGAACCGAGTATAGGCACGGTGCGCAAGGCAAAATAGATCGAGCTTTAATTAACTTTTGCAGGGCTTAATTGATTGGACACTGCCGCTATATTTGTCATAGAGGCTTAGAAGCAAATCAAAATCGAGATCACCCCCATGAAAGTCTTTTCCGCAATTGCTTTTGGAATTTTGCTTTGGAGCACATGCCGTGCGCAGCCAGCGAAGTCTGTATGGACTGATTTACGTGAAGGCGACGGATCTGTTCAGTCTCTTGCTGCAGGGACAACACCAGATGGAATAGAGGTAGTCTTAGCGGGCGGTTATTGTCGAACAGACGACACAGGTCATGATTTAAGAGTTGTCTGCCTCAATGCCGCCGATGGTCGCAGCCTGTGGGAGTCGCGGGAAAATAGATCTCTTCCGAACATGCTCAAAGATCCCCTGATTGTCATAGACAAAGCTGGTGATGTGTTGGTGGGGTGGCACGATTTTGCCGGAACGAGCGGGACGCAGCCTGCAATCTGTAAATTGTCTGGGCGCGACGGGAAAAAACTATGGGAGTGGAAAGCGAAATGTGATCATGATGGCGCAGGACTTCTCGGCATACCTACTCCAGATCAAAATGGCAAAATATGGGTTTCAGGGATCACGAGCATCGGAAAATTCGCTTATCAAAGGTTCCTCGCGCTGCTTGATGGAAAAGATGGAACGGCGCTCTGGATGAAAGCAGTAAACGAAGCGCGAGATGTAAGTGACCGGCCTGCGGTTATCCATCCGCTCAAGAATGGTGATGCCATGGTTGTGACGCCTCCGCCCAATAGCGAGACCAAGCTGCCATGGCTAATTCAGAGAATTTCAGCGAAAGATGGCTCCTCCTTTTGGCATCATGAGATCCTTCGTGAGAATGACCGCAACCTGCAGAGCATCTGCTGGTCGGTTGATGAAGCCCATGCGCAAATAATTGCAGTATGGAATGGAGAGGCATCCGGCAATTTGCAGCTTCATATTGCATCCTACGATTTGAACACGGGTATGGAACGATGGCATTCTAGTGACAATCTTCCTGCGCCGTTTCCAGGCTGGATTCAATTGGCTGCCTTGGGTCCGCAGGACAGCATCGTATTGTGGGGACGACATATTGAGCGT
The DNA here is from genome assembly GCA_038230495.1 of Verrucomicrobiales bacterium. Taxonomy (GTDB): domain Bacteria; phylum Verrucomicrobiota; class Verrucomicrobiia; order Verrucomicrobiales; family Verrucomicrobiaceae; genus VFKE01. The sequence continues at coordinate 93,377 of JBBRNC010000004.1, read as the reverse complement.
CACTCACATTTAAATATCCTACAATGGCACAACGAAGACGGTTTTTGGCATCCTGAGACATGGCAACATGAATACGAACAACCGATGTGGGTCAAACTATCAGTGCTTGATGGTTCGGTAAAAGAGCATGGGTTATTGGGCAAGCCCGACGAGCGAATCAATGCAGCTTTACATCGTCCACACGCCGCTGGTTTTGATCTATTGTTTTTTCGCGAAACGCAAAAAAGAGAGCAGATCGAGCCGTGGAGCGCAGCGTGGCTCGATACTTCCAAGAATATTCCAACACTTGATGAAAGCAAGCTTGCCCCATCAGGGCCAGCGGCAACTTTAGATTTCCCGCGTCATGCGATTCTCACGCCAAGCGGTCACATCGTGATTGCTGGCAATCCTGCGAAAGATAACCGGGTCTGGCAAATCACTCTTTGGTAAAAGCGCACCACATTGAACATGCCAAGCTGGACAGACATATCCTTTCCAATCACGAGCCTTATTTATGTCATCCACCAAAGTCGGACTCGTCAGCCCCGACTCCACCAGTCGCTGTGCAGCAAGCCCCAGTCGGATTCGCTTCGTTGTTTCAAGGTGAACCTTGAGGCCAATAGGATGGGATCAAGTGGCGTAATTGCGCTTGCTGCAAGTCCGGTCGTTAAACGGAAGAAGGCATAGAGTATGGCTATGATTACTCGGCTGCGAAGACGTTTCAGTCCGGCATCGGCCAGCTTGAAGTCCGCCATGAGCCATTGAGCTTGCGGTTTGCCTGCACTGGCGATGAGCGGTAGCAACTGCCGCAGTTGATCCGCTGTGAAACAGTCGAAAAAGAAATGAGTCACGACTAGATCAAAGGCCTCGCGTGGAGGCGACCAGTCCAGCACGTCTGCTTGCACAAAGTTCACACGCGTCGCATCCAGCCCCTCGCGAATAAGCCGCAGTCTAGCAAGATCCAGCATCTTGGCACTGGCGTCCACGCACATGACATCTGCCTCTGGGAATCGGCGACAGAAGGCGGTGAGAAACCGCCCATTTCCCTCGCCCAATATCAGCACGCTAGATGGCGTGGGTATCAAATTAAGAAACGCAGTTCGGCAGCGTTGAAGCTTCCCTCCAGCGCAAAGCCGCTCGATCCAGAGGTAATGCGGAGCGAGAAAGTCAAAGCCCATGATTTGCCGCTTGTTTCATATTGATCAACTGAACGAGGGAATGCGATTGTGTCGTCATTGCAAGCAAATGCTTTCCCATGACGCGCCCTGTGCTACTCTGCCCGCCCTAAATTTATGTCACCCACCAAAGTCGGACTCGTCAGCCTCGGCTGCGCCAAGAACCTCATTGATTCCGAAATCATGATCGGCCACCTGCACGCGGCAGGCATGGTCATGACGCCGGAGGCTGAACTGGCGGACGTGCTCATCATCAACACCTGCTCGTTCATCGACATGGCGAAGAAAGAATCCATCGCTAGCGTGCATGAAGCGGTGGATGGTCGCGAAGGCTCGACCAAGCGCGCCAAGCAAAAGATCATCGTCGCTGGTTGCATGGCGCAACGCTTTGCCCAGGAGTTGCCGAATCTGATGCCTGATGTGGACGCATTCATCGGCCTCGATCAGCTTACACAAGTCGCGCCGATCATCGAAAAACTCATGGGCCACAAGCGCGAGGAGAACGAAGCACCCGAGAACTTCGTCACGCAGAAGCCCAAATACATTCCCGACTACGACACGCCGCGCTTCCGTCTCACGCCAAAACATTTCGCCTACATCAAGATCGCCGAGGGCTGCAATCATCCGTGCTCGTTCTGCATCATCCCAAAGATTCGCGGCCAACATCGCAGCCGCACTCAGGAGTCCGTTGTTAAAGAAGCTGAAGCGCTCGTGAAGAGCGGCGTGAAGGAGATCAATCTCATCTCACAGGACACCACTTACTTCGGCATGGACAAGTGGGAAGGCCAGCGGCCAAATCCGCGCAGCGGTGTGGACAGCAGCAAGGGCGAGAGCTTGTCCACGCTCATTCGCGCACTGAACAAGATCGAGGGTGATTTCTGGATTCGACTTCTCTACACGCATCCCGCGCATTGGAGCGATGACTTGATTCAAGCCATTGCCGAGAGTGAAAAAGTCGCGCGCTACGTGGACATCCCGCTGCAACACATCAGCGATCACATGCTCGGCTTAATGAAGCGCGAAACGAACGGCGCTTACATCCGCGATCTCATCAAACGGATGCGCGCTGGCATTCCCGATCTCGCGATCCGCACGACCTTCATCGTCGGCTTCCCGAACGAAACTGAGGACGACTTTAACGAACTGGTGGATTTCATAAACGAGTTCAAATTCGAGCGTGCCGGCGTCTTCAATTACTCGCGTGAAGAAGGCACCCGCGCCGACAAGCATGAAGGCCACATCCATCACGCCACTCGCAAGCGCCGCTGGGACGCCGCGATGCTAGCACTGCAAGAACGCGCTGAGGAATTCAACAAAACACAAGTAGGCAAGACCATCCGTGTGCTCGTCGAGTCACCCGGCGTTGCCCGCACCTTCATGGATGCGCCGGATATCGACGGCACAGTCTTCGTGGAGAAGACGCTTCCGGTTGGTGAGTTCGCCGACGTGACCATCCACGACTGGCGCGGCTACGATCTGGTGGCGCACAGATAGCCGCACTATTTTTGCGGCTGCGGCGCCTCACGATGCACGGCAAATGACTCGATACTCTCGCCCATAACATCGGGACTGTCGTTATGGTTGTGAGCAATGCGAAAGACATGGCGAGTATTCATCTCGATGGCCCACATTGAAATTTCTGCACCAGCGGGTGGTTCAGAAATGATCGCCGGACTTTCTTCCCATGCACACATGAACTCTGGTGGCCAGAAACGAGCTTTCCCAACGATTCCCCAGAGATCTTTGCCCATCGCTGTGGGGAGATAATGCGGCAGGCCATCTCCCTGCGTAAATCCCCATATCGTCCATTCACCACCTGGCACCCGATAGGCGAAAAAAATACCATCCGCTGGTCGGAAAGAACCCGGTAAAGATGTATAGCCCTCACATAACCAGTGCCCGTTCTCCTTCCAGAGACGGTTGGCGAATGCATGCTCCGGCCCCAGCACATGCAAGTGCTTGCCAAGTAAACCGAATAGCCGGGTATCATGCATAATTGGGGTATTGAGCAGCCCATTTCTGGAAAGGGCATCTACGCTTTTGCAGGTGAGGTCGTAGTTGCCTGACACGCTGGTAACGAATCGATTTTTCTCGGGCAGGATTTTGCAAACCATCTGCGCAGCTGCGTTATGAAGTCGCGCGGATCGCCACGCATCCATCATGCTTATGCCATAGAGCCATCCCACGGTCAGAAACCCAACTAACACGCCACCTGAGGTCCAGCAGAATGCTTTACCAGCGGCATCTTTTGCTCCACCATCCTCTTTCGACCTGTGGCGCATGATGAAAAATGCAGCGCCAGCCAGTGCCATAATTATCTGTGGATGATGCGCGTGATAACGCACATTCAGCGCCGAATAAACGTGCCCCGCCCAGAGCCGCCCGATGGCAACCAAGATGCCTGTCAGAGGGGTGTAGGCACCCAAACATAGTAACGCAAAAAGCAGACGGAACAGCACTGGTTCCTTGCGGTATCGCCAGCAGAAATACATCAGAGCACCGAAACCAATGAGTAGGAACGTGCCTGCCCAGACAGCGGCTGTCTTTGTATCTGTCGGGCAACCTCGAACTAACAAAATGCCGCAAAATGCCCGCTCGAATTCAAAAGCCTCACTCAGATGACTGAAGAAAAATGGCGTATGCGTTGCCGTCGTATTTTCATTCTCCTGATGGTAGGCGAACTGCGAGGGCACTTCATTGCGCAGATCGTAGGTAATGGCATGTCCACCCGGAAGACTGATGAGCGGCTTTTCTACCGTGATCGTATCGCGACTCTGCACTTTGACGTTCAGATACAACGCGAAGACCACCACCATGGCCGACAGCCAGAGCACGATAAACTTGATCTTTTGGGCGCGATTCTCGAATGAGCCGCACACGATCATCGCTAACAAAGGAAGAATCCAGAGCAAGACACCGGAGGCGAAACTCAAGGTTCCTACGACAGCCAGCAATGCGCCGACCGCACAGCGCACCCACCATGACCATGATTGAAATGCCACCCAGATGGAAATGACCAGCAACACACTCGGAATAACCGAATAAAAACAGTCAGCCCACAGCAGAGTCTGCCATTGCACCGGAGTGAAAAGCGCGACGCCACTGATCAAGAGCGGGAACCATGCTTCACGAATTGTCACCCCACCCTGCTTAATCAAAATACGCGTCATCGTGATGAAAGCGGTGAAGAGCATCAGCAATGTCAGCAAATTTTGCCCGCGCATATCTCCACCGGCAAGCAGGATTGCCGCCACCGAGAGCAGCCGAGACACGGCGGGGCGATGCTCGATATAGACGGCGAAAAGGTCGCGCCAATGAAGTGTGCCCTCCTTGAAACTAATTAGGTATTTGACCAATTCCCAATCATCAAAAAAACGCTGATCAACGGCGTGCTTCATGGTGAGCACTGAGGAACCGATGATCGGCAGCAGCACCAGCAGCCACAATAGAATGCGGATGATTCGTTCGCGATGAGTTGTGAAAAATGACATGTGTGAAGCAGTGGACTTTACATGCCTGCTTGCAGAAAATGAATAGCATTTCTACATCCACGCAGGACATTTGCCAAACAATATCACACCATCTACTTCTTCCCCTTAGTCATCGCCGCCGAGAACCAGTCCCCTCCTCCGCCGGTGCTTCCAGTCGCACCTCGACTCCCGCCGCCACTGAAGTCGCGGCTGCTCCCACGATCATTGGTCATGGGTCGCTTCTCACCGGGTGTGCGTTTCTCGAAATCTGGCTTTGATTTCATTGAGAGCGCGATGCGCTTCCTCTCAAGGTCCACCTCGATGACGGTCACTTGCACCTTCTGCTGCACCTTCACCACTTCACTCGCATCTTTGACAAAGTGATCCGACAATTGGCTAACATGAACGAGTCCGTCCTGATGCACCCCGATGTCCACGAAGGCACCGAACGCAGCCACATTGGTCACGATGCCCGGCAGCTTCATGCCGATAGTGAGTTGCTCCGGTTTATCAACGCCTTCCGCAAAGTGAAAAATCTCGAACTGCTTGCGCGGATCGCGCCCCGGCTTGGCGAGTTCATTGAAGATGTCTTGCAAGGTCGGCAGCCCAACATCATCGCTGGCATATTTTTTCAAGTCGATGCGTTTGCGTAGCTCTTCCTTGGTAAGCAGATCGTTCACGTCAGCACCGGCATCGAAAGCCATGCGCTTCACCAACTCATAGCGCTCCGGATGCACTGCGCTCGCATCCAGCGGATTGTCCGCGCCCCGAATGCGAAGAAAGCCCGCAGCTTGCTCAAAGGCTTTCTCGCCGAGCCGGGGCACCTTGCGCAAATCCGCGCGTGACGTGAAGGCGCCGCGCTCATTGCGATACGCCACGATGTTCGCCGCCAGTGAATGGTTCAAACCCGCGACATAAGCGAGAAGTTCTTTGCTCGCCGTATTCACTTCCACGCCCACGGCATTCACGCTGCTCATGACCACATCGTCGAGACTGTCCTTCAGGAGCATCTGATCGACATCGTGTTGATACTGGCCGACGCCGATAGATTTGGGATCAATCTTCACCAGTTCCGCCAGCGGATCCATCAAGCGACGGCCAATGGAAACTGCGCCGCGCACCGTGATGTCCTGATCGGGAAACTCTTCACGCGCGACATCGCTGGCACTGTAAATAGATGCGCCACTTTCATTGACCATGATCACGGGAATGTGTTTCGGCAGGCCGATCTTGTTGACGAACATTTCCGTCTCGCGCCCCGCCGTGCCGTTGCCGATGGCAATGGCCTCGATCTTGAAACGCTGCACGAGATTCGTGAGCAATTCCTTGGCGCGCATCAGACTACTGCCTTCGCCCAGGAGATAGATCACATCGTTAAACAGCAGCTTGCCCTGAGCATCCAGACAAACCACTTTGCAGCCCGTGCGGAATCCGGGATCAATGCCCAGCAATGCCTTCTGCCCCAGCGGAGCCGCGAGCAAAAGCTCACGCAAGTTGTCTGCAAAGACACGCACCGCCTCGGTGTCAGCTTTCTTCTTGGATTCCAACCGCGCCTCAGTTTCCATCGAAGGCGAGAGCAAGCGCCGATAACTATCCTGCACGGCCTCGGTCATTTGTTTAGAACATGACGTTGATCCCTTCACCATCAGATTCTCCAGTAAACGGAAAGCCTCGGCCTCGGGCGCCGTGATGCGCATCATAAGAAAGCTTTCCTTCTCACCGCGTCGGATGGCCAGAAGTCGATGCGACGGAATGCTCTTGAGCGGTTCGCTCCAGTCAAAATAATCGCGAAACTTCGCCGCGTCCTTGTCCTCTGCCTTGCCGAACATGATCTTGGAATTGACCTGCCCCTGTTCTGCGATCAGCTTGCGAATCGCCGCGCGCGCCTCTGCGGCATCGCTCACCCGCTCCGCGATGATGTCACGCGCACCCGCCAGAGCTTCATCTGCGCTGTTCACTTTCTGCTCGTCAGGGGCTTCGGTATTGATATAGACCACCGCCTCCTTCGCAGGATCGGCGTTGGCATTGATCTGGTTTTCTGTGATCCAGTTTGCCAGCGGCTCCAGCCCTTTTTCTTTAGCAATGGTGGCCCGCGTGCGGCGCTTCGGTCGATAGGGCGCGAACAAATCTTCCAGCAGCGACATCGTGTCCGCTTTCTCGATCTTCGACTTCAAATCATCCGTGAGCAACTTCCGCTCATCGAGAGACTTCAAGATCGCTTCGCGTCGCTCATCCAGTTGCGCTAGCCGCAGCATCCCGTCGCGGATACCCGCGATCGCGACTTCATCCAGCAAGCCAGTCGCCTCTTTGCGATACCGCGCGATGAACGGCACCGTGCCGCCCTCGGCAATCAGTTTGGCAGTGGCTCCGACCTGCGAGCCTTTGATGTTCAGTTCACGAGCGAGCGTATCAATGTGTTTCAAATTCATATGAGGAAATTAGTAATGGGAGCGCTGCTTTAGCCACATCCGAAATAGCAGCAAGCGAAAGACATCAAGCTGGTGAATTTCGCTTGCATGTTTCGAGCGTGAGCATTTCTGCGCATTCTTTGTCCGTAGCAAGTGCGTCTCGCACTTGCAGTCCTGCAAGTGCGAGACGCACTTGCTACATTTTTTGAGCCTCCGGCTCGCTCGCGAGAACACCCAAGATCACAAAATCATTCAACCTGCTTGAGGAGTTCCGGTCGAACATGAGCACAATTTCCGCCACTTGTATTATTCCCCGAATACAAAAAACTTTGATCGACCTCTTTTCACAGCTATTTAGAATCCGCACTGCCCGACGCCGATGATGAATCTTTCGCGCAACTCGCGCTTGGGACGTAAGTCGGCTATCTTGTCACATTCAACCAGCGCAGTTCATGAAAATTATCACGTTCATATTTATTTTAATCAGCACTGGCTTGCTCGCTCAGGATGCGCTGGAATCGGATGATGCGCAGCAGCAGAAGGTGCCAACTCCGGCAGAGCTTAAGGCCACAGAGATGAACAAGGAAGGAGACCGCTTGGCAGTTGCTGGCAAGCGTGAGGACGCGCTCTATACTTGGAGCGAGGCGCTGGCTTTGGCTGGCCCGCAGACAGATTGTGGGCGTGAGGCGAATGACAGACTGGAATGGGCTAATCGTCCCGAAGGATGGGGGCCGATTGATCCCGGACTGACTTTCTCTAGAAGCGTGCGTGACCGTTATTTAGGAACTCAGCAGGCCCAGCGCCGTGCACTGGTCACTGAGTATTTTACGAACAACGACGGGACTTTGGAGCATTTTGAGGCTTATAGCAGGTGGCTGTTGGAAATGCTAGAGACGGATCATGCCTGCGAGTTGTTGCCGCTAGCGATGGAGGACGGGCTTGATTCACAGCCGCGTTGGCTCTCTCAGATGATTGAGGCCCTCTCCAGCAGTCAAAGTTTCGTCAACGCACCGGAAAAGGCCATCGGCCTTATGCAAAAGCTCGGCTTTCTGAATGATGCCAAAACTTTGAGCACAATCCCTCTGGACGAAGAAGCCCAGAGCACCCTCTTCGCCCAAATGATGCGGAGCCTCCACAGCTATCATCAAGACAAAAAGAAACTGCCCGCATTAATACAAATAATGAAACTGCTGCAAGGGAAACAGCCGCGCACTCTCGGCTTAGAACTCACGCTGGCATTACTGGAGAAAGATGAAGCCAAGGCGATATCGGCGTTCGTGCTAAACCACTCCGCTGAACTCCTTCTGATACCAGAAGAACACCGCAGAGAAGTAATAGCTGCGTTCAAGCATAACCTGGATGGTTATCCAAACACAGACGATATGGATGATGCAGTGGTCGCCGCCCTGCGTCCTCTTCTGCCCAAAGATGAATTAAAGGATGACACTTTGAAGGATCGGATAAAAGAAATGCTCACTTCGGAAAGAGGGAATAATTCCCACGACGATGCCATCGGAACTGCCGAATCAGCTGCAGTTATCATTTGCAAGTCATCCAAGCACCATCTTGTCAAAGCGATAGATTGCATGAAACTGGCCATTGCTATTCTTCAAGACAGTCCTCAGCAACATAATCCGTCTAATACGCTCGCATATAGTCCGCTATCCGTCCTATTGAACAAGCTTGCCTTGGAACCGGATTTATTTTTGGAAGCGATTTCATCGGCGGACAAGGCGGGTATTTTGTCAAGCCAAGACTGGGCTGGAACTCTTGGATATAATCTTGGTGAATTGGTTCCAGACAAAAGCAAGTTCCAAAGAAGTGACATTGTAAAACTTTTTGCTTCGGGCAGATTTGTGGCGGAAGCGGAGGAATTTAATCCGGTGCTGATAGATCGGAACATTCACTGGACTTTGCTTAGCAATATCTTTTCCAAATGCAGTCTGGGAGTAAAACCCTCACCCATAGTGAAGGAATTGCTGCAATATTTGCAGCAACGACAACCCCGCACTTTTGGAGTTGAACTGATGGAACTGTCCCTGACAAAAAATACTGCGGGATTGGACGAGTTTATCCGGCGTCGTTCAGCTGATTTCGCAAAAATACCTCCTGGGCACGCATCTGCCGTTTATGCGCTGATGATTGAAATTCCAAAGACTGAGTATCTTGGGACTGACAAGTTCACGCCGGAACAAATCAAGATTTTGAAGCCTCTGATTGAGAACGCCAATAGTGAAATTGAAACATTTTACGAGCGTGTCATGAAAGCAGGCTCGATGACAGAATTGGGTCTTGCACCCCACTCCTGTCAGGAGCCAGCCAGACAGGCCGCAGATTTCATAGCTCAATACGACGTGCCAAAGGCCATGTCTCTGTTCCACAAAATCGAACAGCTTATCTCTGCAAGCTCGCTTAAAGATTATACTAAAGACTCCCTTGAGCGGATGATCACAGATTGGCGCTTAAAAGCAGTAACCATTCCCGAGCTTTATGGTTCCATTGAGGCAGAGGCAGTGAATAAAGGCCAGCGTTACAATGTCAATGACGCCTTCAGCAATGCTGGTGGTTGGAAAAAAATGGAGCGTTTCGTGCTTTTTTTCCGGGCTGCACATTTGTTAGATGATGCGCCTGAATTTTCGATTCAAGAAGGCGGGCACACCCGCTCCTCTTTGTTTGACATCTACAATCATTTTTGGATATGTAATCACAAAATGAAGCCGCAGATTCTGGATTTTCTAGACCGCGAACCGCAGACTTTCGGCGTTGAGTTATTGAAGTCAGTCATCATTCGCCAAGAGCCGGTGTCGCTGAACTTTGTGAAAAAAAGAGCTGTGGAAATTATGCGAATGCCCTGGGTCCAACAGAAAAAAATACTTTATGTCATCGGCATTGAGGGCGGTTCATGGATGTTGCTGGCCGCCGCTTCACCGGAATGGAAAAAGGCCTTGGAACCTGCAATGCCCTTGCACCAAGCCAGAGTCAGAACCAACTGCCAGAAGTTAATGGCGGCAACCAGACCCGAAGACGTCGGCATCACTGACAACAACATCCATGACTGGCTTTGTGATATTTCCGAGTTGATTCTTATAGAGCCGGAAAAAGGTCAGGCGGCATACGACCATCTTATGCGCATGGAGACGACGGTTGTGGACGCCTACAATCAATCGCAGGATGATCTGTCCACAACCTGGTTGAAAAATATCAGCAATTTCCCCGTCATGGCAAAATTCTTATTCACAGAAAAAAAATTGCCGCTTAATGCTGATGATAGTCGCTGCGATTTGTTTGACAGTGTAGGACTTATTTTTTTCAGCCGGCCTCTGGAGTTCATCACTTTCATTGAAGTGGCAGGGTTCATGGACAACGCGGATCATTACGACGCGACATTGTCTCTGCCGCGCCTTTACTGGAATATGCCAGATAAAAATGTTGCAGGTGATCAAGGCAGACGAGTAGTGGTTCAACAACGGATTCTTACCTATATATTTAACCCTGAAACCTTCCATAAAGATGAAACCTGCGACAGTCTGAAGCACTTACTAGAATATGTCAGACAACGCCAGCCGCGAACCTTCGGCTCGGAGTTTATGCGTGCGATGCTTGAACCTGACAAAGCCGCAAGTGTATCGGCTTTTTTGAAGACCTATCAGGCGGACATAGCCCGGTTGCCGGAGGCCTCGCGCAAGCAAGTGCTCGATCTTCTGCGCATCGCTTGGCCGAAGATGCCGGAAGTGAAATGAAGTCTAGATTCTTATATGAACCAAGGAATGATGGCGTCTCGCCGTCACTCCCACCAATGACGGCGAGACGCCATCATTCCTTGGAAAGCTCACCCACTAAGTGAACTCTCTGAAGCGTATAGCCTTTTGAGTCTAAACCCTCTGCGGTTTTTCGCGGCTATCCGTAACTTGATGTTCTTCCGCTCCGCCTATGGCTTGACTGTGTAAGGCGCAAACTTTGATTGCAGACGTTTGGGAACCACGCACTCAACAGTTGCGGCATCTGCGGCAAATTCTTCTGAAAGCACTTTCCCTTCCTCATGCGCGAGTGCGAGCAGATCGAGCCGGTTCATAGGAAGCCGCAGGTTCAGACGCACGACGCGATCAAAGAGCAATTCATGAAGGCGATGCAACAGCGTATCCATGCCTTCACCCGTCTTGATGGAAATCATCACGGCATCAGGGTGACGATGCGCTAACTCCTGCAAGCGAGTGGGATCGGTGATGAGATCGATCTTGTTGAAGACGAGAACTGTTTTCTTGTCGCCTGCGCCGAGTTCCTTCAGCACTTGGGTCGTGGTCTTCATGAACTCCTCGGCTCCACGATGGCTGGCATCTACGACATGAATGAGAAAATCCGCGAGCACGGCTTCTTCGAGTGTGGCGCGAAAACTCTGAACTAGATCGTGCGGCAGGCGGCGGATGAACCCAACTGTATCCGTGAGCAACAACTGCTGACCGTCGGGCAGTTCCATGCGGCGGGTGCTGGTGTCGAGCGTGGCGAAGAGTTTGTCCTCCACAAAGACGGTGCTGGCGGTGAGCTTGTTGAGCAGCGATGACTTGCCCGCATTTGTATAGCCCACGATGGCTCCGTGCGGCACCGGCACGCGACTGCGCTCCTTGCGCTGGGTATCGCGCTGACGTTTCACTTCATCGAGATCGGCCTTGAGTTTTTCAATGCGTTTGTCCGCGAGACGGCGGTCGGTTTCGAGTTGCATCTCCCCGTCCCCACGACCTGCACTACCAGAGCCTGATCCGCCTTGTCCACGCTGACGGTCAAGGTGCGCCCACATGCGTGTGAGCCGCGGCAGAGAATATTCCATGCGGGCCAGCGCGACTTGCAGGCGTGCTTCACGGGTTCGGGCGCGAAGATTGAAGATGTCGAGAATAACTTCCTGCCGGTCAATGACGCACATCTTGGACTCCTCTTCCCAAGCGCGTTGTTGCGCGGGCGAGAGTTCATTGTCGAAGATGATGCTGTCGCAGCCGAGTTCCTTTGCGCGATCCATGAGTTCCTTGGCCTTACCGCTGCCGACGAGATAGCGCGGATTGATCTCGCGCACATTCACCAGAATGGAGTCACCGATGCCGATGCCGAGCGTGTCGGTCAGTTCCTTCAGCTCCGCGAGCAGTTCCTTGGTTTCTTCAAGATCACTGCGATTGAAATAAGCGCCGATGAGCAGTGCTTTCTCGACGAGATTGGGCTTGTCTTTGATGTCGAACATTCAAGGCGAAGGAACCAGTCATCACTCGCGAGTCAACAGCGGGCTTGCCTGATTGCGCACTCATCGTCTAATCTCTGCCCATCATGAACTGCAAAACCACATCTCCACGATGACTCTGGCTGACCTCGGCTGGAACGACGCCTTTGAAAAAGAATTCGCTCCCTTTTATGAGAAAGGGTGGAAACCCGCGCGGCTGATCCGCGACAATAAGATCACGTATGGCGCGTTGCTGGTGGAAGATGAGAAGTTCAACGAAGTGGAGGTGGTCATGAGCGGCAAGGTTTACCATGACGCGCAGACCGATGCTGAGCTACCGGCCGTGGGTGATTGGGTCGCGCTGGATTTGGGCGCTGAAGTAGAAGAAATCATGATCCGGTCGCGACTGACTCGGCAATCGTGTTTCTCCCGTAGAGCGCCCGGTGAGAGCGCAGAGGAACAAGTCATCGCCGCTAATGTCTCCATGGTCGCCGTGGTCACTGATCCTGGGCCGGACTTCAATCTCCGCCGCATGGAGCGTTACTTCACTTTGATCGGACGCAGCGGCGCGAAACCCGTGGTGCTCCTTAATAAAGCTGATCTTTACACAGCGCAGGAAACCGAGGATACAGCTTCAGCCATTCGCGCACTTCATGACGACGTGCTCGTCCATGTCACCAGCGCGGAGACGAAAACTGGCATCGCTGAATTGAAGAAGCTCCTTAAACCGGGAATGTCGATGGCGTTCGTCGGCTCCAGCGGCGTGGGCAAATCCGCACTGATCAATTTACTGCTGGGCGGCGAGTATCAATGGACTGGCGAGGTCAATGAGGTCACCGGCAAAGGACGACACACGACCACGGCGCGGGAGCTTCTCGTGCTCCGCAAGGGCGGCATCATTATCGACAACCCCGGCATCAAGGAAGTGCAGATGTGGACGGACGAAACCACGCTGCGCGAAAGATTTGTCGAAGTCGAAATTCTCGCCAGCCAGTGCAAGTTCCACGACTGCAAACACGGCACCGATGCGGGTTGTGCGATCCGCACCGCAGTAGAAAGCGGCGCACTCGATGCCGAACGCTTCGCCGGATATCTCAAGCTAGATGAAGAGATCGAAAAACTGCGTAGGCGACGCAAGAAGCGGCAGATCACCGTGGAGCGCCGCGACAAGCGGGATCGCAAAGTGAAAGCGCGAAACAAATCCGACCGCGCCGACATCGAGCGCGACCTCAAACCTAGGGTAACGCAAAATTAATCGAATTTGTGGAGCAGGTTTTCAACTGCTGATAATCAGGGGGCAAACATTTTGTCTTTGTCATTTCCACCGGAAAGCAGATACGCGAGTAGGTCTTTAAGTTCGTCCTCATTGAGGGAGTTGATGAGGCCGGGCGGCATCATGCTGACGGGATAGTCCTTCTTGCTTTTGATTTCCTTTTCATCAACCGCAAGCGTGGCCGAGGGAGCGAAGGGATTGGTCATGACCAGCAGCTTGCCACCGTCGTTGCCGACGATCCTTCCGACGATGATGCTGCCATCGTTCTTCTCGATCTGGTGTGAGCCGTATTGATCGGAGATGACCTTGCTGGGTTCCGTGATGTTCTCGACAAGGTCACGCAGGGAGTAGCGATTGCCTGCGCCAGTGATGTCAGGGCCGATGTTTCCGCCGTCGCCGGCAAAGTGATGGCAGACGGCGCACATGACGGCGCTGTAGAGATTTTTGCCGCTGTTGAAGTTGCGACCCTTCATGCCGCCTTGAGCGATTTTGACCACGTCATCGGTGTTATAAGATTTGCCGGGGCCTTTCGGAGGGGTGATGTTGGCTGCGAGCACGGCTTCGTTTTTGCTGGAGAGTGCGTCGAGTTCGGCGGCCTCGGTCGGCGGCACGAAGTTCGCGAGCGCTTCCTTGCGGGCGTTCTCGATGAAGCCATTGAAGCTGTTGCCGCCTTTCCATGTGCGTGCATGGGGGAACCATGAGAAGTAGGTCTTGCGGGAGTCGGGCGTCCATCCGGTCTTCGCATTGCGCAGCGACCACATGAGGGTGAATTGCTGGCGGTTCGGCCGGCTCTTGTGGACTTCTTCAGCGGCTTTCGCATAACCGGCATTGCGAGCGAGAAGTTCATCTGTGGCCAGCGCATCCGAGTCATCTCTGGCCGTGGCCATGAGGCCGAGGGTCTTGGAGACGACGCTCTTGGAACCGAGGAACACAAGAAGCTGGCAAAGCTCGCGATTGATCAGAGGATCGACCTGCGGATAGAAGGCGTCGAAGTGTTCCGCACCCTTCGCGCATACGGCGTCATCCGGCTTTCCGAGGCGGGTGAAGGCGAGCTGATAAGCGCGCAACAATTGAAGCTGATGATCGAGATCGAGCTTCTTGAAATCAATGCCGCCGAGCGCTCCTAGGATGCGCAACTGGAGCTTCGCATTCTCAGGAGGCGCCGGAAGGACGACTCCGGATGATGCCGCTGAGACGGGTGGTGACGAAGGGAGCGGAGTGCGTCCGACGCGAGCGAGCGCGATCATGGACTCGATAAGCGCTTGGGTGTCTTTCTCTATCAGTGCGCGCTCGGTCCACAGGCTCGCCGGTTGGCGTTCGATGGCCACACGCGCTGCAAAGCGCAGGTTGCGATCCTTGCTGCCGAGGAAAGGCCACGCCTTGTCGATGGCGTCGGGGCCGGTGCTTTCTTCATGGAGCTTTTCCAGTTCATAGCGCTGCTTCATCTCGGGCGTGATGGCATAGGCTGCGGCGGGTGCGGTGCTTTCCTGGCCATCATAGGTCACACGGTAAACGGCGCTCTGAGTGCGGCGTCCGCCGGTGGCGAAATACATGGCCCCATCGTGCTGATTGATGACGACATCAGTGAGCGGCAACGGTTTACCAAAAATGAACTCTTCCTTAACCGCCTTGAAGCCAGCACCCTCAGGCGTGAAGTGGATGGCATACATCGTGCCGTAGGTCCAGTCGTTGCCGAAAAGCGCATGCTGGTATTTCGCGGGGAATTTTGCGCCAGTGCCGAAGATGGTGCCAGTGGGGCTGCCGGGGCCGATGTCCACGGCGGCAGGAAGGCTGTCCTCATAATAAGCGGGCCACTTGCCGGAGCCGGAGCGCCAGCCGTATTCGCCTCCGCTCACGCAATGATTGATGCGGGTGGGGCGATACCAGGGTGTGCCCATGTCGTATTCCATGTCGGCGTCGAAGGTGAACATCTCGCCGTTGGCATCGAAGGCGAAATCGAATTCGTTGCGGAAGCCCGAGCAGAACAGCTCGACCTTTTTCCCATCGGGATCGGTTTTACAGATATAGCCTCCGGGAGCATTGATGCCGCGCGCGTGACCGTTTGCATCCCACATGCGGGGCAGGATGTGATCTTCGTCCCACTGCCCTTTTGCAGGACGGGTGATGGCGAGATTCTCGGGCAGGCTGGTGTGGTTACCGCTGTTGAAATAGATGCTTTTGCCATCGGGGCTGAGCTGGATGGAGTGCGGGCCGTGTTCACCGGAACCTTTGCATCCGCTGAGCAGCACCGGTTTGTCAAAGTGGTCGTCTCCGTCCTTGTCTCGCAACCGATAGAGTCCCTGAGTCTGATTGCCGCCCACACTCTCGTCGATCATCATGTAGAGGGAATCGAATGCGTAGAGCAGGCCGTGGGCTCCACCGATTCCAGTTTCGACTTTTTCCACGACGGCCTTGTCAATGGAACCGATGGGGGGAGGTGTCAGGCGATAGACCGCGCCGTATTGATCGCCGCAGAGCAGGCGACCTTTTTTATCAACCGTGAGTGCCACCCATGATCCCTGGTCGTTCTTGGGAACGGTATAAAGCAGTTCCACTTTGAATCCGGCGGGAGCCGTGATGGCTGCCTGCCCGGTTGGTTCCGCGCCTGCGCTACTGCTGAGAGCCTTTCCCCATGGGGCCTCTCCATATTTGGCGATGACCACTGCCGGCTTCCAGTCAGTCTTCCCGTGCTCCGCCGCCTGCCATTTGTCGTTCGTCTCGATGGTGGTTTTCTTTCCATCGGTTCCCTCAATGACCATGACGGCAACAAGGGCGGCGATTCCGTCCACGTTGTGGGCTTGCACAAGGATTTCATTCCGTCCTTCATGCAACTGAGCCTTGACGTTTTCGTGCGAAGGGGCATCCCAGTTGCTGTTGACCAGCACCTGCGTGCCGTTGATCAAGACCTTGGCACCATTGTCACAAGTAAGATTCAGGTCGGCTTTCTTGATTCCGCCGGCAATGACGAACTCCGTGCGGAAGTCAGCCTGTTCATTGGCACCGGCATTTTTGGATGTCCAGATCCATTCCGGTTCGGCCTGGAGCATCAAGGTCAATGCGAAGAAGGTGGTGAGAGTGAGTTTCATGATGGATTGAAAATGGGGCTATTGGATACGCGCGCTGTAGATCGTTTATTTTAGTGATCTCGCAAGTTGACCTTTTGGGGAGTAGGCTCGTCGCTTGCTCAGAGTTCGCTCAGTCCAGCGTCGGCTTTGGCGGCACGATCTGCACCGCTGGCGGTGTTCCGGGCGGCGGCGGGGGCGGTGCGGGGCCCGGTTTCGGAGGGATGAAATCCACTTCGTATGGCTCGAGTGTTTTTTGATAAAACGGATACGGATATAGGTCCCAGCCTGCTGGAACTCCGGTCTGGTCCGCCAGCTCGCGGGCGATTAAATATGTCGTCAGCGAGTCTTTATAAATGTGAAACCAGACGACGGAATTCGGCTCTGATTTGAATTTGCGGATGAGACGCTGAAACGTCGAAGCGGGATTCTTGATCTGCTCGATGGTTTCGCCAGCCTCCGGTGTAGGCGTAAACCTGATCGGGATTCGAGGAGAGTTCGGCGCAGGCAGCAGTTCGAGCTTGATCTCACGGTTGCCAACACGACCGCGCGAGAAATTGGCAATGAGCTTGGACTGATCGTATATGGTTCTCTTCTGCTGGATCGTCCGGCCTTTCTTGTCTTTGATCATGACAGGCCGTCCGTCCGGACCTTTGATGATCTGCTCGCTCTTGATCAGGCGAGATTCATTGTGTTCGATTTCCTGATCGATGAGTTTTTCAAACTCCAGTTCGTTGAGGAACAACACGCGATTGTTTGCCACCAGGAAGCGCTGGACATTGGCCTTCTCGGGCATCGGTCGTGGATTGGGAATCCGCACCATCGTCGCGGGCAGAGGCTGCACAATGGGTGTGGTATCGAGTGACTTTTTCAACTGATCAAGTTCGGCGAGCATCTTTTCCACTCCCGCTTTCTTTGCATCGCGCTCTTTTTTCTTGGCCTCGATCTGCTCTCGCAGTTTTTCGATGTTCGTGATATTGACCTTTTGACTGTCCGATCCCACATCCATGATCTTGAGCTGTTCGGCGAGCTTCGCGGCGTCCTTCTTTAACCGTGCGGAATCCTCGTCGAGCTTCTTCGGATCTGTGGAAAGCTCTGTCTGCGCGAGTTTCTTCTTCAACTGCTCAACGTCTTTTTGCTCCACATTGGGAAGGTTTGACAAAACTTTGTTCACCGCGCGGGCGAGGCCGAGTCCGACAATCACCAGCACGATGACGAGCACGCCGACCACGTTCGTCAGCGTGTCCATGAGCGCGACAAACGGCAGTTCTTCCCCCTGATGTTGTTTGCGTCGAGCCATGTCAGTTGTGTTACTTGGGAGGTGCGACCGGCGCACCGACTATCTTCGCCTCCGGGGGTGGGATCAGCTTGCCGGCAGAGTCCATGAACATTTTCAGATCAATGTCGCCCCGCCCCGGTGTGGGCAGCTTGCCGATC
Organism: Verrucomicrobiales bacterium; assembly: GCA_038230495.1. Lineage (GTDB taxonomy): Bacteria > Verrucomicrobiota > Verrucomicrobiia > Verrucomicrobiales > Verrucomicrobiaceae > VFKE01. The sequence goes on along the minus strand of JBBRNC010000004.1, from coordinate 75,373 downwards.
TGCCCGACCTTGAAGCCATGCGTCTCTAAAGCCCAGCCCGCGCCGAGGTTGTAGGCTCCCATGCCGTCGTCGCGGATGAGAAAGAAAATTTTGCTCTGCGGCACGGCTGCTACGGACTTGAGGAAGGAGTTGAACGCTATATCAGTGGCAATGACATCTGGCGACGCGCTCACAACCGTCTTCTTCTTGTCATCCCAGAACATGGTGAGCCAGCCTTCGGACGCCTCGACGAAGAACACCTTTGTGCCCTTGGCAAGTCCTGATCCAGCGGGATTGATCACGACGGTGGATTCCTTTTTCACTGGCAGCTTTCGCTTCGCGAGTTCAGTCTGCATATCTGCGATGTTCTTTTTCAACTCCGGCTCCTGTGTGCTCAGGCCGCCGAGTTCGACGATCAGATTGTCGAGTTCCTTGATGAGGTTCTGGTTCACCGATTTCAGGTCCGTGGCCGAGCCGAGAAGCTTTCGCAACTTCGCCACACGATCTTCCTTCTCCGTGAGTTCCTTCTTCAGCTTCTCCTGATCCTCAATCTTCTTTTTCAATTCCTGGGAAAGGCCGTCGTTTTCCTTCTCTTTCTTCTGCAGCGCGATGAACTCCTCCGCGATCTTCAATTGCTCGCGCGTGCGACCGTTTGCCTTCTTGGTCTGGGCGACAACGACCACGACGATGATGAGCACGAGCACGCCGATGAGCGAGCAGAGAATGTCTAGGAACGGGATCAGCATGATCTCGTCGCCGCCTCGATGTCTTCGCCTGATCATGATTTCACGGCTCGTGCAATGGTCCAGTCCTGTGTCAGTCGCGACTGAACCAGCCCTTTTTCTTAACTTGTTGGACGATGACCTGCTTATCTCCGAGTTCTTTCAAGATCGTGTTCAATCCGCGAACACCCGTCTCCAGCGCCCCGAGATACTGCGTGGAGGTCGTCATCGCATCGCGCAGACCCTTCTCCACCTCAGCACGCATCTTGGTCATGTTGGTGACGAACTCCGTGGTCACCATCTCCTGATGCTCCGCGATTCGATGATCCAGGTTTCCCGCATATTCATTCATCCGGGCGGATAACGCGTTGAGATCCTGCAAAAATTCTCGCTGGGCACCGGAGAGTGCCATGACAATAGAGTCGGCCACTGCGCCGGAGTTTCCACCACCAGCGCCCCCGCCGTCATTCAGGCGGGGAAGGAGCACTTCATTGCAGAAGGCGTCGATATCGTTGAGCATCTCATCCTCGTGTTTCGCGAGCGAGTTGAGCGGGAAGTTCAACGTGACCGCCAGCACAAGGCCGAGCAGCGTGGCATCGAACGCGGTGCCCAGGCCGCTGGTGACGCCTTTGAGCGATCCGACCACTTCCTCGATCTTGTCCGAGTTCTCGAAGTTCATCCCACCAATCGCGTGCGAGAGGCCGACGACCGTGCCGATAAAGCCCAGAAGCGGGATCGCCCACAGAAACGCACGAAGCATGATATAACTGCCGCTGATGCGCGAACCGTCGATAGCAGACTGGCTGGACATCATCGCGCTGACGTCAGTGACGTTCTGCCTCACCTCGAAGAACTCCAGAGCCTTGCGCAGACGGTTGACCATGAGACTGTCCCGCAGGCGCAAGGGCAGTGAGTAGATATGGTCGATGAAGCTGCCGACGTTCTGCGCATTGATTTCGTTACCGAGTTCACGGGGCAGGGCGTCGAGGAACAAGGCCTCGCGCTGGTGTCGCAGCTTTTTGAGCTTGAGCCAGCAGATGGTCATCGCCCAGCAAAAAAACAGCGTATTCGCAAAGCTGACTATTAAGTGTTTGTAAAATACGTTGGCGAGAAATTCACCGCTGGTAAATGCAGCCACTGCTTTGTCTGCCGGTGCCTTGAGCGGATAGACGATGATAAACCAAACTATCGCCAGCGAGAGACCGATGCCAAAGCTTACAAGGCCATTTGGATTTGTCGGGTCCTGTTCTTTCCACGCAACGCGATGCTGATTGCCCGACTGCGGTGCTGGCCCAGTCCGCTTCCCGCCTAGAGGCTGGGAGTGCGCCGCTCCTGATGATTGATTGCTGGCAGACGCGGCGATATTCTGCGGAATCTGCATCTTCGTGTTGCACCCAGGACAACGCACTATTGTGCCAGCCATATCAGGCTCGGCGATCAAACTCATGGAACAGGATGGACATTTAAATTTCATGGCTGGATTTTTGGTTGATTCGCTTTAAGGGAGAGAGAATCTGGCTCGACGCAAATGCCGAGGGCTTGCAGCTAAAATTTTCTTACTGCGGACAAGCGATCCGCGACGGGCATAACGTGAATCGGAGACGGTGAATCAGTGAACGCGAGCATAGCTGGCCCGTCCGCGTTGCCAAGATTTTTTGCGACAGATGACGGCGAAGTTCTACGGGCTTGCTGATTAATCGCCATCGAAGATCAGGATACGATCATCACTCATTTGACTTCTTTGGGCTTCCGATGATACAGCGGATCCCTGCGCGTGAAAATGCAAAATCCTCTGGCGCGGCTGAAAATTTGGACAACGTTCAGCGTATCAGTTAAACCTAATTATTTAAAAGCATTCATGTCTGCCGTTCCCCGCCTTTTATTCATCATCTCCGCCGTCACTGCGTCCGCAGCCCCGGTCGATTTTTCGCATCAAATCGTTCCTATTTTGCGTGAGCATTGCGTGGAGTGTCATGCGGGCGACAAAATGAAGGGCGGCTTCTCCATGAACGACCGCGAGAGTTTTCTCAGGGGTGGCGAGAACGGACCCGTCGTGGATTTGAAGGACATTGCGAAAAGCACGCTGCTGGAGGTAATCGTCAGCACAGACCCGGAAAAGCAGATGCCGCCCAAGGGCAAGCGAGTGTCTGCTGATGAAGCTTCATTGCTCAAGTCCTGGGTTGAAGGCGGATTGAACTGGGAGCCGGGCTTTGCCTTCAAGAAGAAAGGTTACGAACCACCGCTCAAACCGCGCAAGGTTGAATTGCCACCCATTGTAGAAGGCCGCACCAATCCGGTGGACCGGATCATGGATGCGCATTTTGCCAAAAACAAAGTGACGCGCCCGCAACCGCTCACGGATGCGGCATTCATGCGACGGGTATCGCTGGATCTCGTCGGTCTGCTGCCGGAACCGGAGGCTCTGTTGAAGTTCGTTGACGACAAGTCGCCGGACAAGCGAGCGAAACTGGTGAACGCGCTACTCGGTAATGACATCGCTTATGCCGATCACTGGCTGACATTCTGGAACGACCTGTTGCGCAATGACTACACCGGCACTGGCTTTATTACCAACGGGCGGAAGCAGATCACAAAATGGCTTTACCAGTCGCTGCTGACGAACAAGCACTATGACGAGTTCGCTCGCGAATTGATCGCCCCGAAGCCTGAAAGCGCGGGCTTTAGCGAAGGCATCAAATGGCGCGGCGAGGTCAGCGCAGGCCAGACCGTTCCCATCCAGTTTTCGCAAAGCGTCTGTCAGACCTTCCTTGGCATCAACATGAAGTGCGCGTCCTGCCACGACAGTTTCATTGATCGTTGGAAACTCGATGAAGCGTATGGACTAGCTGCTGTCGTGTCCGACAAGCCGCTCGAAGTATTTCGCTGCGACAAGTCAGTGGGGCGCACACAAACAGCATCATGGTTGTTTCCTGAACTCGGTCAGATCGACGCCAGCAAATCACAGGCAGAAAAACAGAAGCAGCTCGCGGCCTTGATGACTCACCCGGAGAACGGACGCTTCACACGCACCATCGTGAACCGCTTCTGGCACCGGCTCATGGGTCGCGGCATTGTGCATCCGGTGGATTCCATGCAAACGGAACCGTGGAGTTCCGATTTGCTAGATTACCTCGCGGTGGACTTTGCGGCGTCTGGCTATGATTTAAAAAGGACGCTAGCGTTCATCTGCAATTCAAAAATTTATCAGTCGGCAGCGCAGGTAGTTGGCAAGACAACCGATGAGCACGGCTATGTCTTCCAGGGCCCGCGTGCCAAGCGGCTCACGGCCGAGCAGTTTGTCGATGCTGCATGGCAGATCACCGGGGCCGCGCCCGCGAAGCCCGACGCGGATGTGGTGCGCAACAACAAGCCAGATAAAACCAAACCAACGGAGCTTGCGATTAAGGCCCAGTGGATATGGGGAAGCTCCGCAGCGAATAGCATGTCGCCGGCAGCCGGCGAAACCCTTGCCATAAAACGTTCCGTCGAAATAAAGGGTGCCATCAAACACGCAGGCGCGGTCATCACCTGTGACAATGAATACAAGCTTTACGTGAATGGGAAGCAAGTGAGCACCAGCACTGAGTGGACAAATTTGCAATCGGTGTCTCTGGACAGTGCGTTGAAGAGTAATCAAAGGAACGAAGTTCTGGTCGTCGCCAAAAACGCGGGTGACGCACCAAATCCCGCAGGACTGTTCATTGAGATTATGATCAGCACAGTGGATGGTCTGGAACAGCGCATCAGCAGTGATGCTGCTTGGGAATGGACAGCGAGCCTGCCTGCAGATTCGGGCAAGTTCAAAAAGCCGCCCACTGACTGGAAGCCCGTGGTTGTCGTAATGCCGTTGCCGATCTGGACGGAATCGATCAACCCGTCAGCCGCCTCGATGCTTTCTCAAGTTCTCAATCAAAGTCAGCCGATGGTGCGTGCCGGTCTTGTTAAATGCAACTTCCTGATGAGCACGTTGGGCCGGCCGAACCGCGACCAGATTGTCAGCATGAGGCCGGATGACTTGAGCACACTGGAGGCCATCGACTTGGCCAATGGCCCCATCCTCTCCAAGCTTCTTCAAACAGGAGCCAGCAAGCTGCTGTCTAAACAATGGGCTGCCCCGCAAGACATGGTGAAGTGGCTCTATCTCTTCGCCCTATCACGCGAGCCCAGCGCCGCCGAACTCAGCACTGCCTTGGAAGCGCTCGGCACGACCATGAACGAACAAAGTGTGCAAGACCTGATATGGGCAGTAATGATGCAGCCTGAATTTCAATTGAACCATTAAACCGCCATGAGCACACTTGATCTCAATCAGCCCGAACATCTCGCGCGTCGTGACTTCCTGAAGAAGCTCGCCGCCGCCAGCGCCGCAGTCTGGTCCACGGGAGCACCGCGCCTGATGGCCGATGACTCTATCAAACAGCCAAAAGCCACCGCAGACTCCTGCATCCTTCTGTGGATGGCCGGAGGCATGGCCGCGCCCGACACTTGGGATCCGAAACGCTATCTACCTTACAAGGTCGGCACGCCCATCAAGGACATCCTCAGCACCTTCCCGGCCATCAACACCGCTGTGGACAACATCAAAATCTGCGAAGGTCTCGAATCCATCGCCAAGGTCATGGACCGCGCGACATTGATCCGCTCCCATTTCCAGGCCGATCTCGGCAGCATCCTGCACTCCCGTCATCAATTCCACTGGCACACCGGTTACGTGCCACCGCAGACTGTTGCCGCGCCACACCTCGGCGCGTGGATGTCGAAGGTGCTCGGCCCGCGTAATGCAGTGATGCCCGCTTTCATCAACATCGGCCAGCGGCTGGAGGGCGTGGGTGAATCGGAAGAACTCAAGGCCTTCACCACCGGCGGATTTTTTGGCACCGAACATGGCCCGATGAATCTGCCCTTCCCCGAGGAGGCCGCACAGGCCGTGCGCCCACCCGCAGGGATGGAACCCGGACGCTTCGAGAATCGCGAGAGACTTTTCAAAAAGCTCATCGACAAGAATCCAAATCGTGACCGCATGAGCGACTATCAGCAGGAGTCGATGTTGCGCTCCATGGACAACGCCTACCGCCTGCTCAGTTCCAAAGATCGCGCCGCATTTGACATCACCCTCGAGGACAAGGAGAGCTACGCGAAATACAACACCAGCCGCTTCGGCCAGGGATGCCTCCTCGCCCGCCGCCTCGTGGAATCGGGGGCGCGATTCGTGGAAGTGACCACAGAGTATGTTCCCTTCCTGAACTTCGACACCCACGCCAATGGCAATACAGTCATGCAGCGCATGCACAAGGAAATCGACATGCCCGTGGCCCAGCTCATCCTCGATCTGGAAAAGCGCGGCCTGCTGGATCGAACTCTGGTCATCATCGCCAGCGAATTCAGCCGCGACATGATTATGGAAGGCAAGCCCGGATCCAACGCGAACGATCAGACCACATTCAAAGTGGATAATTTGCAGGAGATGAAACACTACGGCCAGCACCGTCATTTTACCGGCGGATCGTCAGTCGTAATGTTCGGTGGCGGCATGAAGCGCGGTCACCTCCACGGCTCCACTGCGGACGAACGCCCGCTCGTTGCCTTGAAAGACCCCGTCAGCATCACCGATCTCCACGCCACCATCATGACGGCGATGGGCATCAGCCCCAAGACCATGTTTGAGGTCGAGCACCGCCCATTCTATGTGACCGAGGACGGCAAAGGCACACCGGTGAAGAGCTTGTTTGTGTAAGTCCAAAGCCAGCACTCACATATGGCGAACACTTGACATGGCACATATGTGCACGTATTTGTGCTACGCATGAAAACCGCTACCGTTCGTGACCTACGCAACCACTACAACAGCCTCTTGCGCTGGGTGGCTGCGGGTGAGGAAGTTCAAATTACCCAGAAGGGACTTCCTGTGGCGCGGTTGCTACCCGTGAGGCCTCCAACATTACCCTCAGTGAATTGGTCGGATAGCCCTGAAGTGAAAAGGAATCGGAGTCGTGAAAAACTTTTATCGTCAACTGAATCAGCGGCTCTCATCGCGGAGGCAGGTGGGCGATGGTGATTTGTGCTGACACTAGCTTTTTGTTCTCGCTCTATGGAAACGATGCGAACTCTCAACAGGCCGTGCAATGGGCGGCATCAGCCACTTTACCGCTCACGTTAAGCCCTTGGAATTCATTTGAACTTGGGAATGCATTACGTTTTGCCGAGTGTCGGAAAATAATTGGAGCTGGTGAAGCAGCACTTTATTGGTCCCAATATCAGGACGCAATACAACGTGGACGCTTGCTGTTGCAAAACTGTAATTTGGCTGATGCTCTGGATGAAGCGACTCGGCTTTCCTCATCTCACACGCTCAAAGGGGGACATCGCAGTTTCGATGTATTGCATGTGGCCGCTGCTCTGGTGTTGGGGGCTTCCGAATTTCTGACCTTCGACGCCAACCAAAAAAAACTGGCCGAGGCTGAAGGCTTAGTCGTGTCGTTATGATACCAACATGCTCAAGAAATTATGCATGATCTCCTGCGTGTTTTGACTCGCCCGGCATAGAAGTAACAGCAAGTGCCTGACACCAGATGAGCTTGCCAAAAAATATTCAATCCATTTACTGATCACAATGAAATATATTTTCCCCGCAAATCAACAAACATGAATAGGCGGTGATGGTCTGCGTCAGATGATTCAGGAACTACAACCAGTTCCTAAATCCATGAAAAAACTGTTAACCATCATTGCCACCGTTAGTCTCTTTGCCATCACCACCGCCTCCGCTGATCACGAAGGCTGCGAATCCCGCCGTCTTGTCGGCTACTCCCAATGCGGCAGCCCGATCTTCGCCACTCTGGAAGTGGTCGGCTACAACCACTGCGGACAACCCATCTTCCAATGGGTGACGCATTACCCTCGGGAGTCTGAATACAACGACTCATACCGCAGTTACGACAACCACTGTGAACCCCGCAGAGTCGTTCACCATTCTCATCACGCAACTCACCACAGTTGCCGTTAATAAGCGGCCAACGAGCTGAGAACATTCCATGAGAGGTCGCCAGAAATGGCGGCCTCTCTTTGTATGGGGCAGGCTGTCGTCATGGAATTCCTACCCGGACTACCAGTTTTCCGAAATGCGATCCCGAACCCATATCTTCAAATGCCGTGCGCACGTCTCCAAATTCATATACACGATCAACCGCCGGCTTCATGCCATTTAGTGAAATGGCCAGCAACATATCTTCAAACATAGCGCGACTGCCGACGTAAATGCCTTGCAAGGTCACGCTGCGAGCGATGACAGGCCACGGGTTGATTAAGCCCTCGAAACCTGTGAGCACGCCGATCAAACTAATACGCCCGCCATAGCGCACGGCCTCCAATGACTTCTGCAATGTGCCCGCGCCTCCGAGTTCGATCACATGATCGACGCCAGTCTTTTCAGTAAGCTCAAACACGCGCTGTTCCCAGTCCAGTGTAGTTTTGTAATTGATCGTTTCATCTGCGCCGAGTTCGCGAGCACGTTGCAATTTTTCATCGCTCGATGAAGTGATGATGACGCGCGCGCCCTTCATTTTGGCGAATTGTAGGGCGAAAATGGATACTCCGCCCGTGCCCAGCGTAAGAACGGTTTCGCCTGACTTCAATCCGCCGTGACTGATGAGCGCGTTCCAAGCCGTGACTCCGGCACAGGGCAATGTAGCCGCCTCTTCGTAACTCAGGCCATCAGGTATCTGCACCAAAGCATCTTCACCTACAATGACCATTTCCGATAACACTCCCGACATCGCTCCGCCGAGCGCGGTCTTCATTACATCCCGCGTCATGCCACTAGAGGTCCAATCTTGAAAGAATGTCGGCATGACTCGGTCGCCGATTTTCCATTTTGCAACATCGTCGCCGATTCCCACAACCTCCCCTGCCCCATCTGAGCATACGGTAAACGGCAGTGGAAGATTGCCGGGGCGCTCACGTCGAGTTGCGCTCAAGTCACGGTAATTCAGTGATACGGCGCGAATGCGCACCAGCACTTCTCTAGTGCGAGGTTTGGGATCGGGCACATCGACAAGACGTAGGCCGCTAGGCCCAGTGCATTCAGTGATTTGCCAAGCTTTCATAAGTTGGTTTTAGGATTTAGCATAAAACGATCGTTGCGCGTGTCATTCAGTAAGTAACGCGGGCCTCGGGCCTGCGGGTGTCGGGGGCGTCTCGCCCCACGAGGGATTCCATGAAGCATTGCGGGGCGAGACGCCCGCAACACCCACAGTCGAGACGACTGTGTTACTCAGGAGCTTTCTCTTCCATTCGAGCCATCAGCCAGAGCACGTCAGAGAGTCGGTTGAGATAGCGCACGACTTCCATATTCGGAACCGCGTGCTCCGTATCATGCAAATCCATCACGCTGCGCTCCGCTCTGCGACAGATAGTGCGCGCCACATCACAATGGGCACCACTAATCGAGCCGCCTGCACCGGGTAAAGCCCAGCCTTCAAACTTCAACGCGCCTTGTGCCTCCATCGTTTTGACCAACTCGTGAAGACGCTCCACACAATCGGCATTGATGCTCTGCGGATGTGTCTTCGTATATCGCGCCTCTTCACCTACGGGCGTGGCGAGTTCTCCCATAAGCGCGATGAGTTCCATTTGAAATTTCGGCACATTCAGTTTCGCGATCTCTGTGCGGGCCGTCACACGCACCAGACCCAGCGCGGCATTGAGTTCATCCACGGCACCGAGCGCATGAATGCGCGGATGACTCTTCAGCACGCAATGGCCAAAGAGTAGATCGGTGCTGCCTTTGTCGCCGCGCTTGGTCGTGATGCTCATGACGCAGAATCAAACAGGAAGCGCGAATTGCAAACTCGCATCCTACTCATAGCGCAGCGCCTCGATGGGATCGAGCGACGATGCCTTGCGAGCGGGATAGAAGCCAAAGAAAATCCCCACGGCGGCACTGAAGACGAAGGAGCCGATGATGGGCGTCAGGGTGATATGAGTTGGCCAGCCGACAATGTTGGAGACCAGTTTTGATGAACCTAGCCCCAGTCCGATTCCGATGATGCCCCCGAGTGAACTCAGTGCGACAGCCTCAATGAGGAACTGTAAAAGTATATCACGTCCCTGAGCGCCGATGGCGATGCGGATGCCAATCTCGCGCGTGCGCTCGGTCACACTGACGAGCATGATGTTCATAATGCCGATACCGCCGACAATGAGCGAAACACCGGCGATGGAGCCGAGGAGCATGGTCATCACCTTGGAAGTGGCAGTGGCCATGGCCGCGATCTCTTGTTGGTTGCGCACGGTGAAGTCATCGTCCTTGCCAGGCCGGATATTGTGACGCTGACGCATGACATTCAGAATCTGCTGCTGCACGATGTCGAGGTTATCCGCCTCATCCACTTGGACATAGAATGAGCGGAAGGTGGTATCACCAAAAATTCGCTTCATAGCGCTGGTGTGAGGCATCACCACACAATCGTCCTGATCGGTTCCCATCACGGAGAGCCCCTTAGGAGTGAGCACGCCAATGACGGTGAATGGCACATTCTTTACCCGGATGATTTGGCCCAATGGGTTGATGTCATTGAATATTTTTTGCACGACCGTCTTTCCAATGACGCAAACTTTGTTGGCCCCGCGCACGTCCTGCTCTGTAAAAATTGCTCCGTCAGCGAGTGGCCACTGACGGATATCAAAGTAATCAGCGGAATTTCCGAGCACCTGAGTATACCAATTCTGATTGCCCGCAGCCACCTGAGCGTATTTGCGAGCCTCAGGACTAATGCCGACCACCTGCGGAATCTCGCGCTTGATGGAATCCGCATCATCCAAAGTGAGCGTGCCCGCACTGCCGTAACCGGAATGAACTCCGCCTGCTGATGAGCTGCCCGAGAACACGAGGATGACGTTCCGACCCATCGAAGCAATTTGCGCCTCTACTTGTGCGCTAGCTCCGTTGCCAATGCTGACCATGGCAATAACAGCAGCGACTCCGATGATGATCCCCAGCGCAGTGAGCGTGGAGCGCATCTTGTTCCGGCGCAGCGCGCGCAATGCGATCATGATAGTGGCGAGGATTCGCATAAGAATTTTGAGTTACTGATTAAGGGTTATGAGTTATGATGAAACCGGGAGAATGCATCTAATTTCTAGTGTCATATTTCAAAACTTAGCTCATAACTCATAACTCTTAACCCATAACCTTTATTCCCCTTCCTTCATCAGTTTCGCATTCTTTTCCGCAGCATCAAGTTTCGCGATCTCCTCCGCCGCATGTCTGCGACCGGCTATGCTGGTGTCACTGATGATGCGTCCGTCACGCATGATGAGATTGCGCTTAGTGTAGGAAGCGATGTCGAGTTCATGCGTGACCATGACGATGGTGATGCCCGCATCATTCAGCTTCTGGAACAAGCCCATGATTTCTACGCTGGTGCGGGTGTCGAGATTGCCCGTAGGTTCGTCAGCTAGTAGGACACCGGGATTCTGGATTAAGGCGCGAGCGATGGCCACGCGCTGCTGTTGTCCACCGGAGAGCTGGCTTGGATGATGGTCCGCGCGATTGCTCAATCCTACGAGTTCCAGCACTTTCATTCCTTTGTCGCGCATTTGCTCCGCTGAACAACGGTCTTTTCCGTAATAGAGCGGCAGCTCGACATTCTCCAGCGCAGTGGTGCGCGAAAGAAGGTTAAAGCCTTGGAAGACGAAGCCGAGCTTCCCATTGCGGATCACGGCCAATTCATTGCGCGTGAGATGAGAAACATCAACGTCATCCAGCAGATAACGCCCAATGGTTGGACGATCCAAACAACCGAGAATGTTCATCAATGTGGACTTGCCGGAGCCGCTGGATCCCATGATGGCGACAAACTCGCCGCGTTGGATTTCCAGATTCACATTTTGCACAGCATGAACCTTCACCTCGCCGCTGACGTAGGTTTTGCAGATATCTTCGAGCTTGACGACGGCGCTCATGATTTGAGTTTAGAACCGACGGGAAAATGGACTGCTCGGTGGAGGCGGCATAGCCGTTTTCTGTCCACCGGTCGTGCCAATGATGACAAGATCGTTCTCATTAAGTCCTTCGATTGCTTCAGTGTAAATTCCGTCGCTGATGCCGCTCTTGATCTTGACTGGATCAGGCTTCGCATTCGCTCCATCGCCACGAAGAACATAGACGGTGCGGTCGATGCGGGCGGCATCTTCTGCCTTCGGTTTTTTGTGATCGCCACCTCTAGTTCTTGGCGCAGCAGGTGTTGCAGCTGCTGGCGCGGCATCTTGCGGGCGATAGCGCAGGGTGGCGTTACTGAGCTTGAGCACGTTCTCCCGTTTCGCGATGATGACGGAGACGTTCGCCGTCATGCCGGGCTTAAGCTTGAGATCGGCATTATTAACGGAGATTACCGTGTCATAAGTCACGACGTTCTGCACAGTGATGGGCGCATTACGGATTTGCATGACCTTGCCGTGAAAGGTGCGGTGTGGATAAGCGTCCACGGTGAAATCCACATCCTGATCCACCACGATGTTTCCGATGTCGGCCTCTGCGACATTGGTGTTGATCTGCATCTTCGTAAGATCGTTGGCAATCTGAAAAATAACCGGTGCGCTCAGGCTCGCAGCCACGGTTTGACCGACATCCACTAATCGTGAAATAACTATTCCGTCGATCGGCGAATAGATCGTGCAATGATTCAAGTCCGTCATGGTTTTCGCCAGTAATCCTTCCTTTGTTTTGACTTGTGCTTCCGCTTGATGGAGGGCTGCGATGGAAGCATCAAGTGTCGCCTGAGGTGCTACATTTTGTTTGCGTAATTCCTCGGTGCGATTCGCGTTCAGTTGGGCCAGTTCCAGTGCGGCCTTGGCACTCGCCAAATCGCCCTCGGCTTGTTTGACTACGGCCTGATAAATGGATGGGTCAATCTGCGCGACGATCTGACCGGCCTTAACCTCGGAATTGAAATCCGCCAACAGCTTCTGGATGTTACCAGAAATCTGGCTCCCGACCTGAACGTTCAGCACTGGATTTAACGTCCCAGTTGCGGTGACACTTTGAACGAGATCACCTCTCGTAACCACTGAGGTTTGGTAAGCGATGTCCTCGTCCTTGTTGCTCTGCCACCACCACCAGCCGCCGCCTCCGGCAAGCCCCGCGACGAGAATGAAGAAGATAAGTTTTTTCATGGATAGAGGAAATTATTTGTGCCGGGTCTTCACCGGCAAAGCTGAGAGCATCGTGGTGGCCTTCGTGACCCGGAGTGGCTGGAATGAAGCCTCCGCGCGTTCCAGATCACGCACCGCTATCTGATAATCATAAGTCTGCGCGGCCAATGTGGTGCGCGCGTTATTCAGATCGCGCAGAGCAATCTGCACATCAAGGTTCGTCACTGCACCTTCTTTATACTGCACGAGTAAGTCCTTATAGTTCTGCTCCGCTGCCACTAGCCCTGCGCGCACCGCGACTAGCGTGTCCCGCAGCGTGCGAACCGAGAGCCATGCCGCTTTCACTTCTTCTTGAATGGTCTTGGCTAGTTTTTCGTGATTCAGCCGCGTCTGCTCAATCTGGTCCGCTGATGTGCGCATATCGATCTCGCGCTGACCTCCAGTGAAGATTGGAACCTGCAAGGCCAGCCCTGCCGACCAATTATCTTGGCTGCGATCGGAGCCGTTATAGCGATCCCAGTTTTGACTGATGTCGGCCACAATCCGGGGGCCGTATTGCCCCTTGATCTCGTTGCGACGCTCAATGTCCTGCTTGATCGCGATAGCGCTGATCTGGTAATCCTCCCGCCGAGTCATGGCTTGATTGAGGGAAAATTCAAAGTCCTCATTGCCGAACTTCGCCCCTGCAGGTTCGGTAATTTCATAAGCATCGCGATCATCCAGATTGAGAATGTTAGCCAACGTGTTGCGCGAGAGCACCAGTGCTGAACTGGATTCGATTAGCGTTTTTCGCGCCGCCTCCAGCGTGGCCTTAGCCCGCAGCACATCCGTGCGAGCCACATCGCCCGCGTCGAGCCGCTTCTGCGCCTGATCAAGCTGCTCCGTTGCCAAGTCCAGCGTTTGCTGGTTCACGCTGACAATGTCCCGCTGTCTCAGCACATCATAATAGGCCCGTGCCACGCCGAAAAGTGTATCTCGCACTGTTGCCTGATATTGCAGCTTCGTGGACTCTGCCGTGAGCTTGCCCAGTCGATAAGTCGGGAACACCGTAAAATCCAAAAGTGTCTGCTGCCAACTGATGCTCGCTCGGCGCAGATCGGTATGCGTCGTCACTCGTTTGGAGGTAGTCTTCGTCAGCGAAGTCGTGCCCCCACTCATTAAACCGGAACTGCCTCCCGTCGTCACATTGGAAGGATCATAGCTCAGGTTCGCGGAAATCTGCGGCCCCAGTCGTGTCAGCGCACTCAGCGGAAGAAGATTGGCCTTATGGATTTCGATCAAGGCAATCGCGATCGACTGGTCTGACGCCAGCGTCCGGTCGTAAGCTTGCTCCAACGTGATCACAGGCTTTTTGGTCGCATCCTTGCTCACGCCCGCACCTGCCATTAGCAGCAAAAGGAGAAAGGATTGGAATCTGATTGAGGGAAACAAAGCGGCGGGCATGTCGTGGTTGAAAGTCTTGCTATGTATAAAGAGCATCAAAAGTCCCCGCTCTTTCAAGCATTCGCCACGAAGAGGAAGAAAGTTGCGCCGTCAAAGCATGAGGATGGTGAATTTGGCAAGCAATGATTCGCTGGCAAGCGGGTGGCACGCAGCATTGACGCGGCAGTAGTTTGTGTCACGGGTGGATTATGAAAACAATCGCCGTCCTCGGAACGCTCGACAGCAAAGGTGAAGATCATGCCTTCGTCGCTGACATCATACGCACGCGCGGTCATCGGGCTTTGCTGATTGATGTGGGATCATTGGAACCGCCAACGGTGAAGCCGGACATCACGCGTGAAGAAGTGGCGGTGGCGGGTCAGGTGGATTTGACGGGACTCATGGCGCGAAAGGATCGCGGCGAAAGTGTGACAGCGATGGCTGGAGCCGCTGCACAAATGGTTGCCCAACTCGCTGCCAGCAAACGCATTGACGGCATCATTTCGCTGGGCGGCGGTGGCGGCACGGCAATCGGAACCTCGGCGATGCGAGCGCTGCCCATTGGGTTCCCGAAGGTCATGGTCAGCACGCTCGCCGCTGGCAATGTCGCGCCCTACGTCGGCACCAAGGACATCATGATGTTCCCCAGTATTGTTGATGTATCCGGTCTCAATCGAGTCTCACGAGTGCTTTTATCGAGGGCAGCGGGCGCTATTTGCGGGATGGTCGAAACGGAACTACCGGAGATGCAAGACAAGCCCTTGATCGTGGCCTCGATGTTCGGCAACACCACGCAGTGCGTGAACACGGCCAAGAGTCTGCTTGAGGATGCTGGCTATGAAGTGCTCGTTTTCCACGCGACCGGTATGGGTGGACGCATCATGGAATCGCTCATTGAAAGTGGCATGGTAACAGGTGTGTTGGATGTGACGACTACCGAATGGGCAGATGAACTGGTCGGCGGCACATTGGGTGCCGGGCCTGCACGAATGGAGGCGGCGGGTAAAGCTAAAGTGCCGGCTGTTGTCGCTCCAGGCTGCTTGGACATGGTGAACTTCGGAGAGTGCGTCACCGTTCCGCAAAAATTCGCTGATCGCCTTTTCTATCAGCACAATCCACAAGTGACATTGATGCGCACCACACCCGAGGAGTGCGCTCAACTGGGGCGCATTCTCGCAGAAAAAGTGAATACCTACACGGCTCCGGTCACCATGCTTCTGCCGATGAAAGGCATCAGTGTCATCAGCGCACCCGGAGGCTCGTTTCACGATGCTGCCGCAGACGAGGCGCTTTTTCATGCGATCAAAGGCAGCTTAAACAAGAACATCCGCGTCATCGAGATAGACGCATTGATCAATGACGATGTCTTCGCCAAAGCCTGCGTCACAGCCTTGCTGGAGAACATCCAGTTGGCAACAAAAGGCTGATTAGCACGGGGTCACACCAAAAAATATTCGTTGAGATTCTTGTCAGTATTAGTTGACATGAGTTGATATTTTTGACTCTATAAGAGAGGTAAGGTCTGCCGCTCAAACCGCAGCACATTTCAAGCATGACCGCAACACTAGAGGAAGTCATTAATTTCAACTGCACATGGTGCGGGATGTCTCTGACTGTCCCGGCACAAATGGCTGGAATCTCTGGGCCATGTCCAAAGTGCGGGAATAACATCACGTCTCCGCAATCCACTCCTCGCAACGCTCTGCCGACGCAGGCGTTCTCGACTGGAGCCGGAATGATGCACCCGCCAGTTTCCGTGCCAGCACCGTTGCCGCAATCAGCCGCGCCTACACAGACTGTTCCAGCTTCTATCGGGCAAAACGGAAACGGATACCATCAGCCCCCTCTCGATCCTAAGCTCGCGACAAATAATATGCCGGGCGCGTTGCCTACCAGTGGTCCACTGCCGCAGCCTGGTTCATCGAACAGAGGAGCAGCAGTGCCCACGCTCCGTCCAAACCCTGTGGGCACGGCTAGCAAAGAAGTTACGAGCGCCCGATCACATAACCGTGAGGCTGGAAGCCACGACAAAGGCAAGCGGCGTGGTGCACTGCTTGGAGCGCTTTTCATGATCACGCTCGCGCTTGCTGGCACGGGTTTCTTTTTCAAAGAACAAGTCATTTTGTATTGGAAGCGTGCCCTAATAAAATGGAAATCACACGACGTCGTCGAGCCTACTGCTTCGATTACAATAGCCAAGCCAACTCCGCCAAACACTGGCACTTCGCCAGCCGCATTTAATCCCAATACCCCGGTTTCCAATGACCCGATTGTCGCGATCCCTCAAGTTAATACTGGAACGAGTCTGCCCGTGCCCACGCCTCCTGTTGCAATCAAAGAGCCGATTGTAGCACCGACTTCTCCAGATAATGGATCGTCGCCGAAGCCTCCCTTGCCAAATCCACCCGTGAATTCAGGTGATCCCGTAGAGCCACTTAACAAAGTCGAACTCGGCCCCGATGGCAAACCGGTCTTGAAAGCTCTTCCGGTTGATCAAGTATCTTCTCCGCTTCCGCAACCCGCAATCAATACAACGATACCAAATCCTGCAAGTTTAGTCGAGGTCCCAAACTTGCACGACAAGCCCCTAGGCAAAGTAGATGCTTACTCGGGTGAGGATAAGATTTTCGTCAGTGCTTCTCCTGAAGCCCAGCCTGCCGTTAATGTCTTGAAGCAATTTTTTGCTGCAAAAAAATGGCAGGATCGTTTGGCATTAACTCAGGCTCCAGACAAAGTGCGCCCGCTGATGGAGCGCTATTATGGTGCCAACAACGATGGGCCTCTCCGCATTTCCCGCATTGAACTCATCCGCCATGATCGTGCGCCAGAGATGGGAACGCCCCATTGCGTATTCCAAGTCTCGGGGCCGAGCATGGAGCAGCCGCTACCTGTCATGGTTGAGTCCAGCAACGATGGCTGGAAGGTTGATTGGCTGACATTCACCGAATTCAAAGACAATCTCCTGAAACGTTTTCTCCAAACATGGAGCGAGGAGCCAGGACGCTTTCATGTGATGATGCGCCGGACGCACTATTTCGATGATGATGTTCCTAACCTCGATAAGAAATATTGTTTTGAAATGAGTCCGCCCGAGCCAGGTTTTTCTGGATTCGTTTTTGTTCCTAAAGGTAATCTGCTGGCACGTGAACTCGACAAATCGTTGGGCTGGGAAGTCACTAACGTGGCTGCAGTTGTTGAGCTGCAATGGAGAAAGCAAGACCGTTTTCAATGGGTGGAAATGACTGCTGTGCCGCAATACAACTGGCGTGGGCCTGATTCTGCGAAGGTGGCCACTGCACCGCCACCTGATGATTCCGCAAATCCGGTGGTCGTGGAAAAAGCAAGGCCAGTTGACGAAGAAGTCATCCTTCAGCCTGCACTTCCTCGCGGAGCGAAGAAGTGAGGTAACTATTCAGGTCATCTGAAAAAGACACTATTGTTTCGCCCTTTCAGGGCTGCCTCCCGTTGGATTCTGACCCAGAGCGGCGCTCTCGGCTCGCTTGCCCTGGGCTGGCTTGTGTGGCGCCTTTGGCGCAGGGGAATTTTCAGGCCAACGGCCTGCTACAAGCCAGCCCAAGGCAACGCCTTGGGACGTCTGTCATGCGTTGATCCAGCCCTGAAAGGGCGGAACAATGGCTCCCGTCGGTATGACCTGAATAGTTACGAAGTGAGTTTATTTCCCACTCAGCACAAAGCGCGATTTTGACAGCGATTCCCAGCCGTTGTGCAGCACGTAGATTTCATCAATCGACATATTGAGTTTAAGATGTTCGCGAATCTTGCGACTTGCCTGACACGAACCTGAATCACAGTAAACTACGATGGGCTTCTTGTTATCCTGAAGCAGGACGATGTTCTCGAACAGCAATTGATCTCGTTCCTGTTCGTTGATGAGCAATGCACCAGGCACATGCTGCTTCTGAAACTGCGCTCGCGTTCTAGCATCAATCCACAGCACGTCACCTTTCCATTTCGTTTCAATCTGGGCGACCGTCACTTCATCCTCAGCCACCGGACCGCTGTCCAGATACCATGCGGGTGCTCGTGGATGAAAAAAATGCGTGCCGACCGCAGCGACAGTCGAGAGCGCGAGCAGTATAAAGATTTCGCGAGCGGCTTTCATTTGGATGCTTCTTCTTCAGCCTTCTTTTTCCGCTCAGCCTGCTCCGCACGCACCACATTGAAGAACGCAAGCTGACGCTGATACTTGGGAATCTTGCTGTCAGTCATAATCGTAACTGCACCGATGAGAACGTCCGCGGTTGAAGTTGGTTTGACCGTGACGTGATACTCACGACCCGGTGTAATTTCCGTGAAGCTGACCGCCACACTCTCGCGCGTGGACTTGACCTCAGTAATTTTCATCGGCTCTTTTGCGATCATTTTGATGATGAAATCCTTGGCCTCGGGCTTCTCTCCGATAACCCATTCCAGAAGTTTTGGCTCCACAGTGACTAACACAGGCACGTCAATGATAGTCATAAGCACCTTGTCCGGCTCGGCTGGATCATCGGTGTAGATATGCAACGCCTTCTCCTGCTTACCAGTGAAGGTGCTGATCTTGAATTTCGCTCGCCCCGTCCCCTTCTCGCCGGGCTGATAAATGGCCTTATCCATACTGGCTTCGAGACAGGAACAACTACTATCCAAGCCGGTAATGCGTAGAGGCTTTTCGCTCTTGTTGGTGAATGTGAAAGTTGTCTCAACAATTTCGTCTTCCGGCTTCGGATTAATCACCAATGGATTCTGATCCAACGCCAATTCTGCATCAAGGGCGTGTGTCAGGCAGAAAATAGTGGCTATGAAAAACAGGCGCATGAATCTCAGTTTAGCATGATAATCTCGTTCTTCATGCGGAAAGAGCGTGGGGCCGTATTGACGGATGCGTAGGTTGCGTTATAGCCCCCGCTGCATGGCACGCGCATCATCATCGCTTAGTTGGCGACTCTCTATCCTTCTTCTGCTTCTGGCAGGGGCACTCGCGTGGCTTTATCGCTCCAGCGAACTGGCCAAGCGGCCCATGCATACCGACGAGGCCATCCTCGGCGTGAAGACCATCGAACTATGGAAAAGCGGTCGCTTCCAATATGATCCTCACGATTACCACGGCCCTCTGCTGCATTATTCTACGGTCGGCATCGGACGCCTGATGGGCTGGACGCCGGATACAATCACGGAAGAGGATCTGCGACTTGTCACCGTCATTTACGGCATGGGCCTGATCATTGTCGCCATGCTGCTGGCAGATGTCATCTCACTGACAGGCTGTGCCTTCGCCGCTTTGTTCATCGCCGTGTCGCCGATGATGACTTATTACAGTCGCTATTACATCATGGAGACACCCTTGGTGTTCTTCTGTGGACTTTTCATCGCCTCACTGTGGCGCTGGACGCAATCCAAAAACTTTTTGTGGCTGCTCCTCGCAGGTTTTTCCCTAGGTGCGATGCACGCCACTAAGGAAACATGCGTGCTCAATCTCGCCGCGATGGCGGCGGCTTGTCTGGCAGCGAACATTACCGTCCGATTCTTCTCGAAACGGAGTGATGGTTATCTTTTTCGAGATTCCAAGCCAAATTTCAGGACAGCATGGATCGTCGTTCCGCTAGTCGCATTGGTTGTTTCAGCCGCATTTTATTCCAATTTTTTCAAGGACTGGCAGTATGTTCGTGACAGCTTTCTGACGTATAAAAGCTATCTCAATCGCTCCGCCGGTTCCGGTCATGAAAAGCCATGGGACTACCATCTCAACCTCCTGTTCTGGCGGAAAAACGCCCTCTACGTTTGGACAGAGGCATTGATTGGCGGGCTGGCGGTCATCGGTATTTCGAGCGCATTTTTCAATACGACTCGCCCGGCGCATCATCGGGCGTTCTTTATATTTCTCGCAGTTTATGCAACAACGCTACTGGGAATTTACTCGCTGATTCCCTATAAAACACCTTGGGTAATTCTTTCCGTAGATCATGCGTTCGCGCTGCTCGCCGGTATCGGTGTTGCAGCTCTCTACACACTTTTTAAATGGCCATTAGCCCGGGTCTTGTTCACGATCGGACTGACGATGGGCATCTACAATCTCTGCAAGCAAACCAGTCTCGCCACCGATTTCAATAAGGTGCCGTATGCGCTATACAGTAACCATGATCTGAATCCATACGTGTATTCACATACTACTACGAAGCTAGTCGATCTGGCACGTCAAGTTCATCAACTGGCAGACCTGCATCCAGATGGCAATAAAATGCAGGTGCAAATCATCCAATCGGAATCTGGCTGGCCGCTCCCTTGGTATTTACGCGACATGCCACATGTGGGCTATCAAACCGTAATTCCGAATAAACTCGACGCTACTGTGATCATCGTGGACGAGGACAAACAGGAAGCCGTGCTCTCACTCCTCGCTCCCCGCGCTTTGCCCATTGATGATTTGGAAATATTAGTCGGGTCACCCGAGCCTCCAAGAATACCACAGCCCATTTACGAGGCAATTGCTTCGTGCAGCCTGCGACCCGGTGTGCTGATGACCGTGCTGGTGGAGAAAAACCTTTGGGGGAAATTTCAGGCGAAGACAAACTCAAAGCCCTGAAGAATTTCATCATGGCTGCCTCTCCCCAGCTTTTTCGATTCCGCCACACTGCGATGGCTACCCGCTTCGAGGTCATCATACCTGATACTGATGCCGATGAAACTTATGCGTCCCAAGTATCCCAAGCGGTATTCAATGAAATTGACCGGCTCGAAGATGAACTCAGCCGCTATCGCTCACTCAGCGACGTGGCTCGCATCAGGCAATTGAAAGCCGGTGAGAGCACCGTCATCGGACTCGCGATGCTTGACTGTCTTTCTCTGGCAAAATCAGTTCACCAAGAAACCGGCGGCGCATTCGATATTACCATCGGCCCTCTGATGAAACTTTATCGCGACGACACTGACGCCCCGAGAATTCCGCATCACGAAGAAGAATCCCAAGCGCTGGCCCGAGTCGGCATGAATCTGCTTGAACTCGATGAAGACATGAACACAGTCAAAGTGAACGCCAGCCACATCGTGCTCGACCTCGGTGCCGTCGGCAAAGGCTATGCACTGGATCAATGCGCCGATGTCCTCGCGGATTGGAAAATCGCCAATGCGCTGCTCAATGCCGGCGATAGCACCGTCCTCGGCATTGGTGTCGCCCCCGATCAAGGCGGCTGGACTGTCACCGCTGGAAACCGCGAGAAAGTCGCGATTGTCTTGCAGAACAACGCCCTTAGCGGATCAGGATTCCATGTCAAAGGCGCCCACATCATCAACCCGCGGACCAAGCGCCCCGTCCCGCCTAAATCTGATCGCACATGGGCACTAGCCCCCACCGCTGCGCTCTCCGATGCACTCTCGACAGCCTTTATGCTCATGACGCGAGAAGAGATCGACGCCCTTTGCACAAGGCATCCCGGAGTTCAGGCGTTCTTGGATTAATCCCACCACGACATACTTTTATGAAACCCGTGTGCAAATTTACTAAACTGGCGACCACTTGCGCTTCACTCATTCTTCTCACGGCAACCCCATCCCCCGCCGGAGATCAACCGCAATGGGGTTCCGCATGGACACGCAATTTGGTTTCATCGGAGAAGAGTCTGCCGGATCATTTTGATCCTGCTACCAAGGAAAATATCCGTTGGATCTCCGAGTTGGGCACCGAAGGACACTCCACACCCGTTGTCTCTGGAGGTCATGTTTACATTGGCACCAACAATGGCAATCCCCGCGATCCAAAGCACTCCGGTGATCGCGGTGTTTTCATGTGCCTTGATGAAAAGGATGGAACACTGTGCTGGCAGCTTGTGGTTCCCAAAAGAGACGAAGACAAATACTTCGACTGGCCGAATACCGGAATGTCTTCGCCCGCGACCGTTGAAGGTGATCGAGTCTATACGCTGACGAATCGTGGCGAAGTCGTCTGCCTCGACGCCCATGGCATGAGCAACGGCAATGACGGTCCTTTCCTAGACGAGGGCGCGCACATGACGCCACATGATCAGACCATGCTAAAGCCCGGCCCTCAGGATGCCGACATCATCTGGCTTTGTGATCTGCCTTCCGTTGCAGGCATCTGGCCGCATGACGGCGCTCACAGCTCTATTCTAATCCATGGCGATTACCTTTATCTCAACAGCGGCACCGGAGTGGACAACACCCATCAGGTCATCCGCACACCTGACGCGCCCAGCTTGATCGTGATCGACAAGCATACCGGCCAACTTGTCGCGCGTGATGACGAACACATCGCACCGGATATTTTTCATAGCACCTGGTCATCCCCTTGCCTTGCTCTAGCGAATGGCCGGACGCTCATCATTTTCTGCGGCGGCAATGGCGTCGTTTACGCCTTTGAACCGCTCAAGGAAAAACCGGGCAATCAGCTTGTAAAGCTGAAGTCAATCTGGCACCTCGACTTCGATCCAGACGCACCGAAGAAGGATATTCATTCATATTTGAAGGACCGGCAGACCGGCCCAAGCAATATTTACGGCATGCCAGTTTTCCATGAGGGAAGACTTTTCATCGCAGGCGGTGGTGACGTCTTCTGGGGAAAAACGAAAGCGTGGCTCAAATGCATCGATCCGAACGGCGCAGGCGACATCACCAGCCATGCCGTCACTTGGACCTATCCTCTGAATAAGCACACCATGAGCACCGTCGCCATCGCGGAGGGGCTCGTCTTCGTTACTGACACGCAGAATACGCTACACTGCCTGGACGAGGTGACCGGCAAGGGCTTGTGGACGCATGATTGCAACGGCACATTCTGGGCCTCTCCTCTAGTCGCCGATGGCAAAGTGTATGTCGGCACCCGCAAAGGCAACTTCTGCATCCTCTCGGCCGCTCGTGAGAAGAAGGTTCTGTGCAATTTGGAACTCAACTCACCGATTAGCGCCACTGCCACCGCCGCCAACGGAACCGTTTATGTCACAACAATGAAGCAGATCTTCGCCATCGCCCGGCCATGAGCCGGACGGAAAGTTCAGGGTTGCCCGCTCCCGGAATTCAGTGAACTTGGCGTGGCTGACCTCCGTTTCATTTCAATTTTCTGCAACGCCCAATACATCCATGTGGTGAGCGCCAGCAAAATAATGACAAGCACGAGCATCGTTAAATTGGTCGAACGTCTGGACATGGGCGTATTGAATGAATGATAATGTGGGTTTCAGATGGATCAAGGTGGGACACAATCATCTTTTTTGGACAGTATTGTGGACGCTGCCACGTTAGAATGACAAGGTTAATCAGTCGTCAGAATCAACTTCAAAAAACACACACTCACCATGCCCAACCCCTGGACCGGAATCGGTAATCCCTACACCCGCCTCGAAGTCGTCGCACGTCTCAATGCTACACTGAAGCGCGGTGAACCCATCATCGCCGCAGGAGCCGGCACTGGCATCAGCGCCAAGTTTATCGAGAAGGGCGGTGCCGACCTCATCATCATTTATAATAGCGGGCGATTCCGCATGAGCGGCCACGGCTCCACTTGCGGCCTTATGGCTTATGGCGATGCCAATGCGGTCGCCATGGAAATCGGCGAATACGAAGTGTTGCCCACAGTCAAAGAAATCCCCGTTATCTGCGGAGTTCATGCGACCGATCCCCGCCGCCGGATGTGGCATTGGCTTGGGAAAGTGAAGGACATGGGCTTCAGCGGCGTGAATAATTTCCCCACCCACACCATCGTGGACGGACATTTCCGGCAGGTTTTAGAAGAGACCGGCATGGGTGTGCAGAAAGAGTTCGAAATGGTCGGGCTGGCCCATCGCATGGACTTGTTCAGCATTGTTTATGTGGCCACGCCCGAAGAAGCCATTGAAATGACCAAACAAGGTGCCGACGCCGTGATCGCTCACGTCGGAACGACTGTTGGAGGCAGCATCGGTGTGACCAGCGCGGTCGTGAGCTGGGATCACACTGTCAAGGTCACGCAGGACATCATTGATGCCGCCAAATCGGTGCGCAAAGACGTCTTCACCCTGACTCACGGCGGCCCGATCAATACCCCTAAAGATGTGGAATTCATCCTAAGTAAAACGACAGCGGACGGATTTGTCGGAGCCAGCAGCCTAGAACGCATGGGGGTCGAGGAATCACTCACGAATCTGACGCGTGAGTTTAAATCTGTTTATGCAAAACATTGAAATAAAGTGCTTTGTGTAATTATTATACGTAAATAATGCATATATATTATTGAAGTGAGCAAATCATGATTCTATTTTTATTATTTGCGCATATATTACATATATTTAATTGATATTGTTTACATTATACCATGAAACGCATTTTCCTAGCTCTTACAATCATCTGCTCGTGGCTCTCACTGCAATCCGGCACTTTCGCGGCAGATGCCCCCTTGCGAGTCTTCATTTTCAGCGGCCCAAAATCCCACGGGCCTGGTGCGCATGATCATCCTGCATTCCTCCGCGACTGGGTTCCCCTGCTGAACGGACGCGGCGCAAAAGCATCCGGAGGCGACAACTTCCCCACCAAGGAACAACTCAAGGAGACGGATGTTCTCATCATCCACCGCGACGGCGGCGGCAATTTCAAACCAGAAGAACGCGCCCTACTCGACGAATACACGAAACGCGGTGGTGGCATCGTGGTGATTCATGCTGGTTCTGTGTCAGACACCCCGGAAGGAACGGCATACTATAAACAGCTCATTGGCGGTTCATGGAAACGCCCGGACACGAAATGGCTCGAAGGTCCGATGAACCTTTATTTCACAGACCGCGACAATCCGATCACCAAGGACATGTCGAACTTCGAGATGGATGACGAGATGTATTACGACATGGATTTGTCGCCGGACATCCATGTGCTCGCCGCTGGTTATACGCCCAAACCCCGCGCCGCACGTAAAGACAAGCCATCTGCGCCGCCAGCTAATGCCAACAAGGTCAGCGTCTATGACATCCAGCCGCAGGTGTGGACTTGGGAGGCTGCTCACACAGATAGTGGCAACAAAGCTTTAGGCACTTTTGATGTTGGCGGTCTTTTAATACCTTACCGCGCCTTCGTCTGCATTCCCGGCCACAACTACGTAAACTTTTCGCGTCCAAATTTTCGCGCGCTCCTGCTGCGTGGCATCGCCTGGGCCGGCAAGCATGCGGACACGGACGAACTCTGCAAGCCCGACGAACTTGCCGACAATCTCCGCTATGTCGAAGGCGGTCCGACCCGCCCTGAAAAAGCTGCGGAGAAACTCGAAGTGCATCCCGAGTTCAACATCTCCCTCGTCGCTTCCGAACCGCTCGTGAACAAAGTCATGAACGTTGACTGGGACGAAAAAGGTCGCATGTGGGTCTGCGAGACTCCCGAGTATCCCAATGGTCGCCGCCAGCAGAATACCGATCCTTGGAAAGACGCGGGATCACTCTACCCCGGCAAATTTGACCGCGAACCGCAAGACCGCATCTCATGGCTCGAAGACACCAATGGCGACGGCGTCATGGACAAAAAGCATGTCTTTGCTGACAAACTCGAACTCGCAACCAGCTTCTGCTTTTACAAAAGCGGTGTCATCGCGTGCAGCGCTCCGGACATCTGGTTCCTCGAAGACACCACGGGCAAAGGCGTGTGCGACAAGCGCACCAAACTCTATACCGGCCTCGGCACCGGCGACACCCACGCTGTGATCAACAACCTCCGCTGGGGGCTTGATGGCTGGGTTTATGCCACGCTCGGTTACAGTGCCGGACATCCCGTTTCTCCAGACGGCAAGAAAGACTTCGGCACCGTCACCTCCGGCGTCGTGCGCTTCAAACCCGATGGCAGCGCTTTTGAACAATACTCATCGAAAGGCGGAAATACCTGGGGCCTCTGCATGACTTGGGACGGCCAGTGCTTCTGGACTCAGCCTACCAGCGGCGATCTCCTCATGCACACGGTCCTGCCCGAGTCCGTGCTCGCGAAAGGAAAAATCCTCGGCACCAGCAGCTTCAAAGTCACCGGCCCCCGCGCCGCCCCCACATTCCCGCTCATGAAATCTGATCAACTGCCCTATGTGCAGATTGACTGGGTCGGCAGCTTCACCGCCGCCGCCGGTTGCGCCATCTATGAAGGCGGCGCCTGGCCAGAGAAATGGAACTATAGTTACTTCAGCGGAGAACCCACCATCAACATCGTCCACCACGAATTCGTCACTCCCGAGGGCGTAACCTACAAATCGGCCAAGGAAAAAGGCCGCGAGGATACCGAGTTCATCCGCAGCCACGACATGTGGTTCCGCCCCATCGAAAACCGAGTCGGCCCCGACGGCGCACTCTACATCGTGGACTTCTACAATCAGGCCGTCATCCACAATGACACCCGTGGCCCCCTGCACGGCCCCGCCAACGCCGCCGTCCGTCCCGACCGCGACCATTACTTTTCACGCATCTGGCGCGTGCAGCACAAGGAGGCAAAGAAGCTGGAAGTGCCAGTGCTGGATCGAAAAGATTTTCAAGGTCTAGCAAAAATTCTGAAGACGAGTCCAAACGCACACGTGAAGCAGCAAGCATGGCGATTGTTATCAGAAGAAGCTGACTCCACTGGCAACCGAAAAGGCATCGTGGGATTGGCCGAAAGTGGTATCTGGCCTCGAACCACCGGTCGAGTTTTGGAACTCTACAGTAACCTTTTGAAAACTCCTTTGGCGAACTCAGAGCGAGCTACCGCAATAACCAATGTCTTCCACACGACCAGTGATAATTGGTCGCGATCCGCAGCCATAGCAGCCGCCTCAGAGTCACCAATCGAAATAATTCTAAGTGCATCGACGGATAATGAGTCTGGAAAGCTCCAGCAGTTGATCCAAGCGCTATTGCCGAATGCGCTCAGTAAAGACGGTGCTGCTCATGCTGTTAAATTGATCGAAGGCATCGAAGCGCACAGAATGAGTCCATCCCTGCTCCAAGGAATCGCACAACACTTGAACGAAGCCCCCGTGCTTACCGTCACGCTCGCCGACGCGCTCAAGAAACTCCTCGCCAACCCTTCCACCGCCGGAGCCGCCCTGCCGCTCGTCGTGAAGTGGGACACGAAGGGTGTGCTCGCCAAAGAGATGAATACTCAGCTCGCAAAGCTAAGCTCATCGCTTGCCGCACCCAATGCGCCCCTTGCAGAAAGAATCAGCGCCGCTAAGGCACTCGTCGGACTCGGCGCGAAAGAGTCCAAAGAATTCGGTATTCCCGCTCTAGCCGGTCAGGACACGCCACCGGAACTGAAGTCGGCAATCATCGAGGCTCTCGCAGAATCAGGACAGTCTTCGATGCTCGTGAATATTTTTGGCACGCTAAATCGCGAACAACAAACGCAGGCATTCGACGCCATACTCAAGCGACCTGATGCGACAAAGTTGCTGCTCGATGCAGTGGCGACTGGGTCTGTAAATGCCAAAGACTTCGGCCCGTCAAACATCGCCCGGCTGCGCACCCATCCGAACAAAGAGATCGCGAAGCAGGCGAACGCGATGCTCGACAAACTCATTAGTCCCACCTCCAAGCAAAAAGACGCCGTCATCGCGAAGCTGACACCGGAAGTCGAGAAGCCCGGCGATGCCGTGAAGGGTAAGATGCTCTTCACCACTACCTGCGCGATCTGTCACGAATTCCAAGGGAGCGCGGGCGTCCCGCCCGTGATTTCGATTGAGAATAATAGCACGGGCAAGATGCCCGCGCTCCCTTTCGCAAAGGCCGGCCCCGCGTTGACCGGCATGGGAGCGCACGGCCCGGCCGAGTTGCTGGTCAGCATCGTCGATCCGAATCGCGAAGTGGATCCAAGTTTCTATGCTTGGAATTTCACGAAGAAAAACGGCGACGTGCTAGTGGGTGTCATTGCCCAGGAAAACTCCGCAACCGTCACCCTGCGCAATCAGGCTGGTGAATTTGAAATTCGCAAAGACGATATCAAAACCCGCGAGAACACACGGCGCTCGCTCATGCCCGAGGGCTTCGAGGCGCTGCCGCCCGATATGCTGCGCGACATCCTCGCCTACATCTGTGGCAGCGAGTCGCGATATCGCATCGTGGATTTGAAGAATGCCTACACCGCTGACACTCGCCGCGGCTTGTTTGACAGTGAAGAGACCAAAATCGACTCGGTGCATTTCATTAAATTTGGAAATATTACCACCGAAGGTGTGCCTTACTTCATCATGGATCCCGCGAAAAGCACGACCGGCACGAACATCATCGTGCTCAAAGGCGGGCACGGGAAGAACGTCGCTCAATCTTATCCACAGAAGGTCGAAGTCGCTCTAAACACTCCGGCAAAGCGGCTGCACTTCCTCAGCGGAATTGCCGGATGGGGCTTTCCCGCAATTGATGATGACCGCCCCGCGCTCAAGGTGACGATCACTCACGCCGATGGTCAGACCGAAGTGACCGAGTTAAAAAACAGTGAGGCTTTTGGCGACTACAACCATGTTGTTAATGTTCCCGGAAGTGAACTCGTCGAGGGATTGGTCAATGACGGCCAGCTTCGGCGTATTACTTTAGCCGTTAAAAATCCTACTCCGATCACGAAGTTGACGTTGGAGAGCTACAATAACGGTGTCTCGCCAGTCGTGTGCGCCATCACCGCCGACATCGCTGGCGCTGGTCCCCTACCAAGGAACGACGACATTCCTGTCGTCCCTAAAAATGGCGGCGCAACCGCGAAGAAAAATGACGCCGACAAGGGTGTCGGCGCTCCCAGTGCTGCGCCTGCATCTCCGATGATCTGGGACTCAGGCAAAACAATAGTCCTCATCGTTGCCGGCGGTTCCTCGCACGATTTTAAAAAATGGTTTGAAGACTACGACAGTGAGTTCCTCAAAACCGCAGGCTTATCGGTGAACGCGACCGAGGACAGCGCCCTCGCCACCGCAGAACTCAAGAACGCTGATGTCGCGATCATCAGCACCAACAAGACGGGCCTGGACACGCCAGAGTATCGCGCCGCACTACTTGATTTTGCGGCCAAGGGCAAGGGCATCATCATGCTTCATCCCGGCACCTGGTATGGCTTTGGGAAATGGACGGAGATCAATGCACAAATTATCGGCGGCGGCGCGAAGAGCCATGATGCGTTGGGGCCTTTCACCGTCAATGTGCTGAAGAAGGATCATCCCGTGATGAAGAATGTGCCTGCGAGTTTTGCCGTGGTCGATGAACTTTATCACGTCAATCCTGAACCGCCCAAGGATACCGCGTCCATTGAAGTGCTGGCCGAGACTACGCGCAGCAAGAAATACAACCAATCACATCCAAGTGTCTGGATCACGAATCATGATAAGGCCCGCATCGTTGGCATCGCCATTGGACACGATGGACGCGTCCATGAATTGGAAGCCTTCAAGAACATCCTGATCAATGCTGTAAATTGGACCGGCAGGAAATAGTCTGCATCTGGCAGACTGGCACTCAACGCCACAAGGCACCCGTCTTTCGCGCTGCATCACGCAGACGAGCGTCATTCGTCCAAAGAGGGACGGAGTGGATGAGCGAACTGGCCAGCAACTGCACATCATTCCAGCTTAGCCCCTTGCCAAACAACTTTTGATTCTCCAGCAATGCTAGCGATTCGCGGGCCGTGGCCTCCTCCACTAGCTCCAGCGACCGCAGATCATTGAGAATTTGAGCGCGCCTGGGCAGGTTGCCTGCAGCCAGCTCGCCAATAACGATCCAGTGCATGGCCACTTCGTTCTCGGCCAGCAGCTCTGCCAGTTCCGCGTTCTCACCACGGAAAAAATCCACCCAGATGCATGTGTCCACAAGGATCATTTTCTGCGTTTCGCTGGAGTCTTGTATTTCAATGATGGCTCCGCAACCCTAGCCGAAAGGCCACGATCACGCGGAGCCACAGTGAAGTCTCTCATCGAACCGCCGAGGGCCGAAAGTCTTTTGGCAGCGGCTCTCTGAACGAGCGCCTCCAATCCCATGTGAATGAGCTTGGTTTTTTCCATAATACCCGTGAGGTCTCTCGCTCTCGCGATCAATTCGTCATCAAGGATCAAGGTCGTTCTCATGCATACAATAATACATATTGATATGCATCAAGCAAGTCTGTTTATTGATAAATCAACCCGCAACCACCGCCGCCCGTGCATTTTCTTCCGCACCAGTTTTCTCAAGGTAGTAATCGTAGTCGCCGACATAGGTCGTGAGCTTGCCGGTATTAATGTGGATGACCTTGGTGGCGATGGTCTTGATGAAATGAACGTCGTGACTGATGAACACTAGCGTGCCTTCAAATCGTTGCAGCGCGAGGATAAGGCCCTCGATGCTCCAGATATCCAAGTGCGTTGTCGGCTCGTCCATGAGCAAAATATTCGGCGGGTCCACGAGGAACTTCACGAGATTAACACGGCTTTTTTCACCACCGCTGAGCACACGGCATTTCTTGAAAACGTCTTCCTTCTTGAACAGGAAGGATCCGAGGATGGCACGAACGTCATCGTCGCGCAGCAAGGGGGCGCAATCTTTTACTTCATCAAGGATGGTCTTGTCTGGATCAAGCGTGTCGCCACGATGCTGCGAGAAGTAACCCAGCTTGGCATTGGTGCCTAGCCTGCGCTCTCCCTTCTGAAATGGAATCTCGCCAGCGAGCAGCTTCAGCAGTGTGGACTTGCCCGATCCGTTCGGTCCAATGAGAACCGTGCGTTCGCCGCGCTCAATGTCGAGATCAAGATTTTCATAGACCTTTTTCTCGCCGTAGGCCTGATGAATACCCTGCAACGAAATGACGCGCTGACCGCTGCGCTGGGGCTGGGGGAAGTTGAAGCGAAATGCTTTCCTCAAAGGCCTGGGCTTGTCCAGCTTGTCCATCTTGGCGATCTGTTTCTCGCGACTCTGAGCCTGCGAGGCCTTGGAAGCCACGGAGCGGAACCGGTCAACAAAATCCTGCATGTGCTCAATTTCGCGCTGCTGATTTTTGTAGGACGACATGGCGCGTTCCCAGTTCTCCTCGCGCTGTTTGAGATGATCGCTGTAATTCCCAGTATAAGCCGTAAGCTTACTTTCATCGATCTCGTAAACCTTGTTGATGAGTTCATCCATGAAATCACGGTCATGGGAAATAAGCAAAAGTGCGCCCGGATAATTTTTCAGGTAATTGCGAAACCACATCAACGACAGAAGGTCGAGATGATTCGTCGGCTCATCAAGCAACAGCAAGTCAGGCTCCACCACGAGCAACTGCGCCAGATGCGCGCGCATGACCCAGCCGCCGCTGAACTCACGGGCCGGCTTGTGCTCCTCGCCTTCCTTGAAGCCGAAGCCTCGAAGAATTTTCTTGGCCTTGGCCTCGGCTTGCGGGTTATGCAGCGCGTCGTGCTTGGCGTGAGCCTCGTTGTATTCGGGAGAACTGACATCGCCCTTCGCTTCCATCTCGCGAAGAAGGGTTTCAAGTCGTTCAAGTTCACCGGCCTTCCCAGTGGCGATATCGAGAATAGACTCGTTGCCGGTCGGCTCGCTCTCCTGACGAAGATAGCCCACGGTGGTCCATTCATCGCGCTCGACATCACCTGAATCCGGTG
Source organism: Verrucomicrobiales bacterium (assembly GCA_038230495.1). Lineage (GTDB taxonomy): Bacteria > Verrucomicrobiota > Verrucomicrobiia > Verrucomicrobiales > Verrucomicrobiaceae > VFKE01. The sequence continues at coordinate 43,570 of JBBRNC010000004.1, read as the reverse complement.
TGTCAGCCTTGAGGATGAGCGAGAATAAAGTGGACTTGCCCGCTCCATTCGGTCCGACCAGCGCGACTCGCTCGCCATAGTTCACGGTCATGTCCGCATCCTTGAACAGGGCGCGGTTGTTGAAACTCTTGGTGACTTTTCGGATGGATAGCATCGGGGGGCTGACTATGTGCCGGAGTTTCACCCAAAGTGCAAGTCCTCACGCATGACTTGCCGTTGAGCACGCAACTATCAGATCAAGATAGTATCATTCCTGCCTGACACGAATACCTGCCGACGCACCATGTGCATCAAGTCCCTCGATCTCACTAAAGATGCGGACGATGGGTTCTGAAGCCGCTACTGAGGCTTTGTCCAATCGCACAATGCTGGTGCGACGCTGGAACATATCGACAGTGAGTCCGGGGAAGGACTTGCCCGCGCCGCCGGTGGGTAGGGTGTGGCTGGGGCCAGCGAGGAAATCTCCGACCGTGATCGGTGAGTAATTGCCAAGAAAAATCGCACCCGCCGTGCGAATGAGCGGCAGGATCTCATGCTCGCGGACGGCGATGAGGCTAAGGTGCTCGGGTGCGTATTGATTCACGATCTGCGCGCCTTCTTCGAGGTTGGGCACGAGGATGAGGACGCATTCCTTTTCAAGAACAGAGCGAATCATTTGCTGGCGGCTGAGCTTTGCGCCCTGAGTCTGGATTTCTTCCAGCACCGCATTGAGCAAGTTTTCATCATCGGTGATGAAAGCGACGCCACTGTCCTTGCCGTGCTCGGCTTGCGCGAGAAGATCGGCGGCGATGAAGGCGGGATTGGCGGAACTGTCCGCCAGCACCATGACCTCGCTAGGGCCAGGCAACAGATCAATCGAGACGACACCGAAGACTTGTCGCTTGGCCTCGACCACATAGCTGTTGCCGGGACCAAAGATTTTCACCACGGGCTTGATAGTCTCCGTGCCGAAGGCCATCGCGGCAATAGCTTGGGAACCGCCTACTCGATAAACTTCAGTCGCGCCAGCAAGCTTGAGAGCGGCGAGAAGATTGGGATTCACATTCCCATCTTTCCCGCACGGTGTGCAGACGACGATCTCCGGAACGCCCGCTGCTGCGGCGATAGCCACAGTCATGATCGATGTGCTGACCAGCGGCGCGGTGCCACCGGGGACATACAGGCCGACGCGCTCGAAGGGATGAAAGATTTCGCCGACTTCCGCGCCCTGTTCATTGAGCATCTTCCAATCCTTGCGCAGACTGTGGTGGGCGAAGGCACTGACATTACGCTTCGCAGCCTCCATTGCGTCCTGCACCCGCGGTTCCACACTACGACATGCGGCTTCGATCTCTGAATCGGACACCCGTATGCTCTCCGACGTGAGGCTTGCTCCGTCAAACTTCTCAGTCAGTTCGATCAAGGCCGTATCCCCTCTCTGCCTGATTTCCTGAATGACCGAAGCGACCACTCCACGAACAGCATCAGACGCCTCGGCGCGACGGTCGAGGCGGCGGAGTTCGTCAGCGTAAGCGGAATCTGTGTAGCGAATGATATTCATGGGGCGAAGATGAGAACTTGAGACTACATGCAGAGGCGATGCTTTCAAGAAGTGATGACCGTGCAGACCGCAGTTAAAAGAAAAAATGTTTCTCTTTCTATGCAACTAATCCGCAGGGCCGGTTTTAAAGCTTCACATGAAACCACGAAACCTCATTCCACTCATAGCTGCCCTGGCTTTCACTAGCGCAGCATTTTCACAGTCCCCTGATCGACCAAGACCCGAGGGTCAAAAAATGGACCCATCAATGGCCGAACGCATCAAGAGCCGCATTGAACAGCTCCGCAAAGACGGCAAAAATGAAGAAGCCGACAACATGCAAAAACGTGTGAAGGCGATGACCGAACACATGGCTGCTGGAAACCGTGACGGCCAGCCCAAGGCTAAAGCTCCTGAACAAAGCCGGGAAGATGCCAAGAAGGCATTCATGTCGATGGCTGAGGGCATGAAAACTCATCTCGTCGAAGAACTTCGCAAAGATGGCAAGAACGAAGAGGCGGATCGTATTGATTCCATGGCCAAGAAATTTGCCGAAAACATGGCCAAGCATCGCAGCGAACAGCAAGCCCAATCACCAGGAAAAGATCGGAAAGGTCCGAGTCCATCTGCCAAAGGCGATCAATCCAGTGTCGGCCGTGGCCATCATGAGTGTCCTCCGCTCATGGGCGCGGCAAATGCCAAATCACGTGGCGGACCACAAGAGCATCGTGGAAACGGTGACCAGTCTCCCAATTGTCGTGAACACCATCGCGGATATGGCGGACACCACAAACATCATCGCGGGCATGGCGGTCGCGGACAAGACCGTAATCAAAAGGGGCGCGGCTTCGGTCATCAAGGTGGAATGACACCTTGGGCTTCACCCGGATCATGGGGCAATCGCCGCGGACAAGGACAGTATCAAAGGGGACGCGGATTCGGCATGCGTGGTGGAATGGCGCCCTGGGGATCTCATTCTCCATGGAGCTTTGGCCAGCAGCGCAACAAAGGTGGTGAACGCCAACGCGGATTTGAAGGGCGTGGCTTCGGCATGCGTGGTGGAATGGCACCTTGGGGATCTCGTTCTCCATGGAGCTTTGGCCAGCAGCGTAACAAAGGCGGCGAATGCCCAAGCAAAGGCGGCGAACGCCAAAGCGGACCTGAAGGGCGCGGATTCGGCACTCAAGGTGGAATGATGCCTTGGGGCGCACCACCTCCGTTTTATTTTGGTCAAAACAATAAAAAAGGTGACCGCGATTCCAAAGAAAAGCGTCCCGAACAAAAGGGCGGACCAATGGGGCGCGGATTCGGCCCAACATCAGGAATGTCACCAAAGGGTGGACCTCCAGCATGGGGCGGCAAGATGCCCCATCATCAAGAAGGTGACAATGCACCCAAGGGAGATAAACCAAAGGGTGACAAGGCCGAAGGCAAGAAAGACGGCGAGAAGAATCATGAGCACAAAGGTGGTCGTCACCACGATGAGAATGAAGACGGCCCCAAGGAAGAAATCCGTCCTGCCGGTAAAGCTGGATCAGAAGTGGAAGGTTCGGTTGGCGAGCCTCCGCAAGACTGATAAGTCTGTCAGTTCAGCTAAAAATTCTCTGTGGGCCAGTTCTTGTAACTGGCCCACTTTTTTGTGTCCATTAACTGGCGGACTCAGCATCAATCGCCAGCAAACTCACGCGCAACTCTGCGCAACGACGAAATACCTCGCTTTGATCGAGCAGTAAGGTCTTGCCTGCTTCGATGGCGATCACATCCACACCAGCACCGGCGGCGGTTGAAATTGTGTCCGGTCCGATGACGGGAACATCAAAACGCATATCCTGATCCGGCTTGCTCACCTTGACCATCGTCGCACTCCCCCGCCCCAACAATCCACCGCGCTGGATGGCTTCGTTCGTGCCTTCAAAGGCTTCGACTGCCAGCACCGTTCCGTTTTTCACCACGACAGTCTGCCCGATGTCGAGCTTGCTGCTGGCCTTGGCAATTTCAAAACCATAGCGCGCATCTTCCCATCGCCGCTTCTTCGGATTCGGCCCCGCGACATGACCAGCGGCAGGAATGAAGTCCTCCAGAAAAGTGGTCGCCGGAAGGAGTTCAATCCCCTCCTTCGTCAACTCATCACCGATGGCTCCGAAAAGACTCTCGGCATTGCGTCTCTTCAATCGTGCCAGCATCAAAAGCGTGCGGAAATCGGGGCGCAGATCAAACAGGTTCTTTGGTGCAATCTGTCCCACCATGACCGCGTGCTTCACCTCATGCTTTTTGAAGAATGCGATCATCTTCGAAAGTTGCCCGACTCGGAACCATTCGATGGCATTCACTGAATGCTCGATCTCAGGCTTGGTTTCGTCTTTGAATGCCGCAACGATGAGCTTGTCCACGCCTGCGCGTCTCGCGGCGGCCGCGAACATTTCAGGATAGACGCCGTTGCCAGCGATGAGAGCAATGGTTTCTAATTTCGTCATGGCTATGCAAGCACAAACTTCGGATTCTGCCCCATGAACGCCACAGGATTTTCGAACGCGACACGATGAATCCCGGCGTCGCTCCAGCCGCGTTTTCTCATTTCTAACATCGTCTTCGGCACGGCGAGCGGATCGCTCACGCCCCAATCGCAGGCAGAGTTCATCCAGATTCGCTCAGCTTGGCGTTGCTCCAGCATGTCGATGGCGCGATGCGGACTGCACTTGCTCTCAGGATATAAAGTCATGCCAGCCCAGAACCCCTCATCGAGCACGAGGTCCATCGTGTGTTCCTCAACGTGATCAATGATGACGCGCTCCGGTTTGATCTTGGAGTGGTTCTTCAGGGCATCAAGGATGATGCGCGTGCCCTTAAGTTTGTCTTCCAGATGCGGCGTATGCACGAGGATGAGTTGATCATAATCGGCGGCTAGCTGGATGTGTTTCTCAAGAATCTTTAGTTCGTTGCGGCTATTTTTGTTAAGGCCGATCTCGCCGATGCCAAGCACATTCGGTTTTTTGATGAACTCCGGGATGAGCGCGAGCACGTCATCAGCGAGCTCAATGTCTTCGGATTCCTTGGGGTTAATGCAAAGCCACGAGTAATGCTTCAAGCCAAACCGTGCCGCACGTTTCGGTTCGTATTCCGTGATCTGTCGGAAGTAATCATAAAATCCCTGCGCACTCGCGCGGTCGAATCCGGCCCAGAATGCAGGCTCGCAAATCGCCACGCAACCAGCCAGTGCCATCTTCTCGTAGTCATCCGTCGTGCGGCTGACCATGTGACCGTGGGGTTCGATATAACTCATGAGTAAAGAGGTTATGAGTTATGGGTTAAGAGTTACTAGCGGGATTCCATGCGCCAGACGCGCCTTGCATGGTTGCTTTCGGAATCGGTTCCGTGGTGGTGTCGCTCAGGCTGAGGAGAACGTTTTTGGCGCGTTGCGGTTCGTTTTGGGAAAGCGCGGCAATGGCTTTCTTCAGCGCCTGAACGCGAAAGTCCGTATCCTGTCCGGCGCGTTGGGCGCGGTCAAGAAACGCGGCGACTTCAATAAGCTTGAAGCGCGCATCCATGAAATTGAGGTCAACGAGGTTGACGGTCTGCGGCGGAGTCCATGCGGTCATGGCCAAAGTTACTGCCGCGCGATGCGAGGGAAAGGGCAAAGTTCAGAACTTATCGAGGATCTCACAAGGGAGTGACAATGATTGAAAGGCGTCTGAAATAGAAGGAGCGCGAGAGCCGAGTGGAGCGAGACCGATAGCCAGTGGCTACCCGAAGGGCGAGGCGGGGGCCGAGTCAATGCCGTTAGGCTACTCGCCAAAAATTCGCCCCTCGACGTGGCCCCACTCCAGACACACAAGTGGCGAGTAGGCTTCGCCATACTCGCGCTCCTTCTCTTTTAAATGCGGGGCTAGGCCGCCAAAGACTCCTCGCCCTCTGGTTCCTCCGGCAGGATGTCACGCTCAACGCGCAGGTTGTTCACGATGTATTCCTGTCGGTCGGGCGTGTTCTTGCCCATGTAGAAAGTGAGCAAGTCTTTGATGTTCCGATGCTCGGGCATCAACACTGGCTCCAAGCGCATCTTGGGGCCGATGAAATGCTTGAATTCATCAGGACTGATTTCACCGAGTCCTTTGAATCGCGTGATCTCGGGATTCTTGCCGCACTTGTGCATGGCCTTGAGCTTCTCTTCGTCGCTGTAACAATAGAAGGTTTCCTTCTTGTTGCGCACACGGAAGAGAGGCGTCGTCAGGATGTGAAGATGACCGCGACGAATCAGATCGGGGAAAAATTGCAGAAAGAATGTGATCATCAAAAGACGGATGTGCATGCCGTCCACATCCGCATCGGTCGCGAGAATGATGTGGTTGTAGCGCAACTCCTCCACGTCCTCCTCGATGTTCAGCGCGTGTTGGAGCAGATTGAACTCCTCGTTTTCATAAACCACCTTACGCGATAGCCCGAAGCAGTTGAGCGGCTTGCCCCGCAGGGAGAACACGGCCTGATAATTCACATCGCGGCTCTTAGTGATACTGCCGCTGGCGCTATCGCCCTCGGTAATAAAGAGCGTGCTGAGTTCGCGCTGCTTGTCCTTGGTATCAAAGTGCGTGCGGCAGTCGCGCAACTTTTTGTTGTGCAACTTCGCGCGTCGGGCACTCTCGCGAGCGATTTTCTGGATGCCGCTGATTTCCTTACGCTCCTTTTCGTTGGCGTTGATTTTATCGAGCCAAGCCTTCGCTGTGTCAGCGTGCTTGTGAAGATAATTGTCGAGCTGCTGGGTAATGGTGTTGACGATGTGAGTGCGGAGGTTGCGGCCTTCCGGCTCCATCACGTTGCTGCCAAGTTTGGTCTTGGTTTGGGACTCAAAGACTGGCTCCTGCACTTTCACACTAACGGCAGCGATAATGCTGCCGCGCACGTCGGCGGGATCGAATTGCTTATTCCAAAATGCGCGAGCCTCCGCCACGATGCCTTCGCGGAACGCGGCGAGGTGAGTGCCGCCCTGAGTGGTATTCTGGCCGTTGACGAAGGAATAGATTTCCTCGCCGTAGCCGCTCGCGTGTGTGAACGCGATGTCCACATCCTTACCTTCGAAGCGAATGATCGGATAGAGCGGCTCCTCGGTGAGCTTCGCGCGGAGCAAGTCCATCAGCCCGTCCTTGCTGCGGAATTTCTCGCCGTTCAGTGAGAGCGTTAGGCCAGGATTGAGCCACGAGTAATAGCGCAACATCTCGCGCACGAAGTCGAGGCGATAGGCGAAGTCACTATCGAAACTAGTAACGTCGGGATGAAACGTGATGCGAGTGCCGTTCGACTCACTTGAGTCTTGCGGATTCTTCATGTCCTTTTTCACCAGCCCCTGCGAGAAGTTGATTTGGCGCATCTTGCCCTCGCGGAAGGCGGCGATTTCAAAGCGGTCGCTCAGCGCATTCACTGCCTTGATGCCCACGCCGTTGAGACCGACACTGCGCTTGAAGGCATCGCTGTCATACTTGGCTCCGGTATTAATCTGCGCGGCGCACTCCATGAGTTTGCCCAATGGAATACCGCGCCCGTAGTCGCGCACGGTGCAGATGTTGTTCTCAATCGTGATCTCGACTTCCTTGCCGTGCCCCATCACGAACTCATCTATCGTGTTGTCGATGACCTCCTTGAGCAAAACGTAAATGCCATCTTCTGGGGCTGCGCCGTCGCCGAGCTTGCCGATATACATGCCGGGGCGTAGCCGGATGTGCTCGCGCCAGTCGAGGGACTTGATGGAATCTTCGTCGTATATGGGTTCAGCCATGATCGTGGAATGCTTAACGTTACTTAAGCTCTTAAATACGGCGGAAAACTTCCCGCGTCAAACATTCGGCATCCATCATGGAACACTTGACGCTTCCAGTTCAGCGGCAGAGTAATCACGCCATGCCGCTTTCCCATCTCATCAAGCAAAACCGCGAATGGTCTGAATCCATGCGCAACGAAGACCCTGAGTTCTTCACGCGACTCGTGGGCCAGCAGTCACCGCAGTATCTCTGGATCGGCTGCGCGGACAGTCGCGTCCCTGCGAATGAAATTGTGAATTTGCAGCCCGGCGAACTTTTCGTGCATCGCAACGTGGCCAACGTCGTCGTGCATACTGACCTGAACTGCCTCAGTGTGCTACAATATGCCGTCGATGTGTTAAAAGTGAAACACGTCATCGTCTGCGGTCACTACGGCTGCGGCGGCGTGCGCTCGGCCATGCTCAATCAAAAGCTCGGCCTCATCAATAACTGGTTGCGACACGTTCAGGATGTCGGTCAGAAATACGACACCCATCTGGCAAAAGTGATCGAGGAAGATTTGCGCGCCGACCGCCTCTGTGAACTTAACGTTATCGAGCAAGTCGTTAACGTCAGCCAGACTACGGTGATCGAAGGCGCATGGGAGCGCGGTCAGGAAATCAGCGTGCATGGCTGGATCTATCGGCTAAACGATGGGCGCGTCCGCGACCTTCGCATCAGTATGAGTGGATCTGACGACATTGTTAAATGTCGTAACGAGTCCGTCTTCAAACTCTTCTCGGAGCCATTGGAATAAAAAATATTGGCCGCGCGAGAAAAATTCTGATTATCAGCCAGAGTCGCGATCTATGCGACTCATCCGAATAATTACTTTTCGAGAATGAGCTTCGAGGATTTTCCTCTCGATTCCTTGGCAATTTTTGACCGGAATTTTGCGAGCATTTTCGACAGCTTCGAATCGCTTATCGCAAGAATCTGCAAGGCAAGCAATCCTGCGTTACGCGCATTTCCGATAGCAACCGTCGCGACTGGAATCCCAGCCGGCATTTGCACAATCGAGAGAAGTGAGTCCATGCCCTTGAGCGCTTTAGATTCAACCGGAACACCGATCACAGGAAGCACTGTGTGGCTAGCGATCATGCCCGGCAGATGCGCCGCGCCTCCGGCTCCGGCGATAATCACGCGCAATCCTCGTTTAACGGCAGTTCGCGCATATTCGGCCATATCGTCTGGCGTGCGGTGAGCGGAGACAACGCGCGCTTCAAAAGCGATACCGAATTCGCGGCATGTCTCAGCCGCAGCACGCATCGTGGGCCAATCGGAATCGCTGCCCATGATGATGCCGACAGATGATTTAGAGGATTTTTTCATGATGGTTCGGGCTGGTCGAAGTGAATACTGCTTGCGGCACGTTGCGCTATGTTGAGCGCTTCGTCCGCTGTCTTTCCCATGGCGGTAATGTGGCCCATTTTTCGACCGGGTGCAGCATATCCTTTTCCATAGAGATGAACATGCGCCCCAGATATGGCAAGAGCATCTGCGAGTCCACGAGGTATGCCGCTGGCTCTGATTTTCCCCAACAAGTTGACCATGGCCGTCGGTGCTTTCAGCTTGGCGCACCCAAGAGGCAGACCGTGTATCGCCCTAATGTGATTCTCAAACTGGGAACACTCGCAGGCTTCAATCGTGTAGTGACCTGAGTTGTGGACTCGTGGCGCGATTTCATTGACCAACAAGGTCCCGTCTTGGAGTAGGAAAAATTCAACGCCAAAACTTCCCACACCGTCGATGGCCTCAATGGCTTGCGTTGCAACTTGCATCACGCTCTGTGAAAGCGATTCGGGAATATCTGCGGGGGCGATGACTTGCTCGCAGACGTGATTGTTCTGCCGCGTCTCGACCACGGGATAGGTCACGTGATCTCCGTTCTTGCCACGAGTGACGATGACCGCGAGTTCCTTGACGAACGGGCACCATCGCTCGGCATACAGCCCTGCTTCAAAGCCGCCAAGTTTTTTTACTGCGACCAGCCAATCACTCTCCTGCTTCACGGTATGGTTGCCAGTTCCGTCATAGCCCAAGCAACGGCGCTTGAGCACGAATGGATATCCGAACTTCTGAGCGATTTCATCCTGCGCGGAGTCGTTCGTCACTGACTCAAAATCAGTCACCGCTACTCCGGCGCATTGGAGAGTTTGCTTTTGCACCAGCTTATCCTGAACGAGCGCTATGGTGCGTGATGACGGCCAAACTTCGCGACCTTGTTTCTCAAGTTCCGCAAGGAATGAAGACGCGACGAACTCGTTCTCCAGAGTGACGACATCAGAATCCATTGCGAGCTGGTTAAGCGAGGACTGCGATTCATGTCTTCCTTCGATGAAGTCTGCGACCTCGCGCCGCGCGGGGCATGTAGGGGACGGATCTAGCACGCGTGCTCGCATTCCGAGCTGTGATGCAGCGCGCACGAGCATGAGCGCAAGCTGTCCGCCCCCGATAATTCCGACGGTAGGAAGTGGTGATAAAGAATTGTGGCCGATCGTGCTCTGCATCAGCCGTGATCAATCCAAGATTTCTACAAGACCTGTGTCGAGGTGATAGATGCCACCCTTGATGACGAGAAGACCGTCATGCTCGAGCTTGCTTAGTATCGGACTCTCAGCGCGCAAACGGGCCACGACTTGTTTCACATTCTGGGCAGAGACCTTATCTTCAAACGCAGGGCCAGAATGCTCACATTTCGGATCGGATGACACAGCCTTCACTGCTGGTTTAATCTTGGCCAGCAATCCGGTCAGGTGTCCGAGCTTAGCGTCTTGGCAAGCTCCGATGACCGCGCCGCAACGAGTGTGACCGAGAACGAGAATCGCTTTCGCCCCTGCTTTAGCCGTGGCAAATTCCATGCTGCCAGTGATGTCGTCGTTGAGCACGTTGCCTGCGACTCGAGCACTGAAGATGTCGCCAATGCCCTGATCGAAGATCAGTTCATGAGACACACGCGAGTCCACGCAACCGAGGACTGCGGCAATGGGATGCTGTCCGGCAGCGGTCGCATTCTTCTGAGCCGACAGATTGTGTTTAGTGCTCTGACCAGCGGCAAAACGCGCATTGCCGTCGAGCAGAGACTTCATCGCCTGCTGCGGTGTAGTTGCGGACTGAGACTCTTTGGTTTGCACCTTGGAAGTGGCGCAACTTGATAGGCAAGCAACGGTCAAGGTGACGACGATGGTTTGGATAATGGATTTCATGATTTTGGTTATGTTGGCTGGGGTTGTATTTTTGATCAATTGGAATTCTGTGGATTAACAAACTTTGCGCTGCGCAAGACCTGCACCGGAGTGAGATAGAGAATAGTCGCGAACTTTGGGAAATAATGCTGCGAGATGTGCTCGCATAATGCGTCCGCGATTGCGGCATCGACAATGGCCTCGAGCTTGATGTTCTCTCCCTCCCATTCGCTGCCGCGTTCACCGTGAGCGCCTTCTCCGCGCACTCGGCAGACTGTGTAACCGCGTGCACCGTGTTTTTTCAAGTCGGCTACAAGGCGTGATTCGAGTTCGTCTTCCGCGACGATAGTGATGAGGATAAGGTTGGTTGTATTCATATTAGGCGTGGATCAGGAATTTGGCGAAGAAGTGGTAGAGAGGGATGCCGACAGTCACGTTGAAGGGAAACGTGATCGCAAGCGACGATGTGAGATAGAGCGCGGGGCTGGCCTGAGGTAGCGCAATGCGCACTGCGGCAGGCGCGGCGATGTAGGAGGCACTGGCAGCTAGTGTGGCCAGAACCGTGGAACCGCCGACACCGAGGCCACTCAATTTCCCGAGAAACGCTCCAAGGAATCCGTGAGCAATCGGCATGATGATGGCAAAGGCTACGAGCCTCCAGCCTGCAGACTTCAAATCACGCAACCGCCTTCCGGTGACTAGACCGACCTCTAGTAGAAAGAGGGCTAAGACTCCCTTGAACGGTGTGTCAAAAAATGGTGCCACTTGGTCGTAGCCTTTGTGACCTGAGAGGAAACCGATCGCGAGACCGCCGAGTAGAAGAATGATGCCTTTGCCAGTGAGTAAGTCGTGCAGCAGCTTTTTAAAGTCGCCGTTAGCACCACCTGAGCGACGCATGGCCAGGAAGACAGCGACGATAATTGCCGGGGCCTCCATGACCGCGAGCAGCGCGGGCGCAAAGCCTTCCACAGCGACCTTGCTGGTTTCCAGAAATGCGAGCACCGCACTGAAAGTCACTGCGGATACGGAGCCATAATGAGCAGAGACGGCGGCGGCATTAATGTCATCGAGTCCGACTGGTCCACGGAGGATAAAGAAACACCAGATTGGAATCACTATGCTAAGTAATATCGCCGCAGCCAGAGGCAGACCGACGGTTTGCAGACTCATGCCATCCAGTTTCATGCCACCCTTCAAGCCAATGGCAAAAAGTAGGTAGATGGTCAAAGCCGTGTAAAGCTCGTCAGGAAACTTGAGATCACTTTTTAGGAGTGTCGCAATGACGCCGAGCGCGAAGGCTAGCACCATAGGGGAGAGTAGGCTGGAACTGAGCGATTGAAGGATTTCCATCAGATGTGAGTTTAGTGTTGAGAGTTGGTTGGTTCTGGTGTTTAATGTCGTGAATTGTAATACACGAACTGTTATTCGTGTATTACACTGCATATTTATGAGGTCAACCGGAAATATGAAAAAATCTGTCACTCCCCTTCCCGCTCCTGCGTCTTGGACGTTTCTGACGAACCACGCCCACGTGCTCATCTGCCTCTCTGAGAATCATGAAATGCGTCTGCGTGACGTGGCCTCTAGTGTGGGTATCACAGAACGCGCCGTGCAGAAGATCGTCGCCGAACTAGAGGGCGGCGGACTACTGGAACGCGAGCGCCAAGGCCGCCGGAACGTTTACCGCATTCACGCAAAAAAGCCGCTCCGACATCCGGTGGAGTCACATTGCACCGTCCATGGACTTGTGCGCTTTGTGCTCGATACGAAGCCGAAACGTGGAGCGTGAGGGATCAGGCTGTGGATTGATCGAAGTGCTTGAAAAAGTAGCATCCGACGTTGTGTTTCCATGCATTCTGTCGGCAAGCCGAAGGCTCAAAATCATCGCGAACACCAATCATGTGCTCGCAGAGTCTTCATGCTTTCAAAAAAGTGCGCATTTACCAAATACAATCTGACGTAGAAACATGCCAGAGCTTCAGGTATGCACGATAAATAGGACCCACAGTGGTGTTGTCGAGTGCCAGCACAGGTCTCCAAATCGTCCGAACGGGTTCCTTCTGATAATATGTGTTACTGCCGCTCAACATCAGAGCAGGCCCTACACTCAAGATGTAGATCCCGACCGCACAAAAGATACTGCAGAGCACGTAGCCAAGTTTTGATTCAGTGTTCAAATGATTGTAGTGGCCTAATTTTAAATTTTACGACTGCCAGAATTGTTACTTTTGCATAGTCAGAACTGAAAAACGCATCGCTATCATTGGTGTGGCGGCGGAGTTGGGAGATTCCAAACACATTAAAGTTGTAAAGCAAAGGCCGAATTCTGACAAGGCTATTGTTGATGGTGCGTGCTGCATACAGGTTCCGGTGTCTCTCCGCGACACACCCACTCATTTTTATCACTGTAATACTCTCCAACGCACGATGTCCATCGGCTGATCAAACCAGATATTGTTCACGCAGGGCACAGACACTGTGATGACTCGCTCCATTCCGGGGTCGGCTTCGATCCATGTGTTGCTGCCGAGATAGGCTATGATGTGAATGCCATCACGAGTGACTGCGAGATCGCCGGGAAGTATCTGGGAATGATCGAGCTTGTTGATACTCGACGTTGAGAAAAGAAAGGCCGTGAACCCGTGTCCTGCGCCGAAATCGCGAGCAGTGCAATCATTCCACCAAACCCGAAACGACTGCCTCACTAGCCCCGCATCAAAAGTGGCGGCTCCATGCAAAAACATGGAGTCAATTAGCCCGCGTCGAATCAGCCCTGAACAATCAATACCTTTGGGGCTTTCGCCGCCCCAGTAGTATGTCACGCCTTGGTAGCGCAATAGTCCGGCAACATATGCCTTACGAAGCTCTGCCGCATCCGAGTGGTTGCGAGTTGGCCATGCTAGGAAAACGATTCCGAGTAGCGTAAGACCGAGAAGACTGTAACGGAAAATGCGTCGCCGCCAAAGCAAGGCAATGCTTCCAATCCACAGGATAACAAAGAGGAGGATCCCTCCGAGACGCGTGTATCCAGTGCTGACAGGATACAACCAATTCGCGATAAAGAGGACTAACGCCACCAGCCAGAGCCGTCGCAGCCATTGCGTAATCAGGGGAGAATTCATAATGCGTATTCTCCGAAGTTATTGCAGGACTCGTGTCCATAGTCGAGCACGGAAATTTTCAACCACTCCCTATTCAATCTTCCACCGCTCGTTACTCCATTCTGCTCTCTCCATTTTCCGGCACGGATATTGCGTCTCCAGAACTGCACCGTATTGACTTCACCTCCTGCTCCCCTATTCTGACAGCCCGATTTTTACCATGAGCGAACTAGCCCCAATCAAGCCCGTTTACAATCTGAAGAACCCGTGTATCGCGCACTTGAAACTCGCCCGCGACATCACCGCTGCAGGCGCGGCGAAGAACACGCGGCACTACGAGATTGATCTTACGGGTTCGGGACTTGAGTTCCTGCCGGGCGATTCCCTTGCGGTGCTGCCGACGAACGATCCGGCGCTGGTGGACTCGGTGTTGCAGCAGCTCGGTTTCTCGGGTGATGAGACGGTGAAGAACCCCAAGGCTGCTGACGTGCCAGTGCGTCAGGCTTTATTCGAGAGCTACTCGGTCACGGAGACGGACAATAAATTGATCAAGGCTATTGCAGAGAAGTCGGGCAACACTGATCTCGCTACTCTCACGACACCTGAGCGAAAGGACGATCTCAAGAAGTTCCTCTGGGGTCGCGATGTGCTGGACATCCTCGCGGAAAATCCCGACGTGAAGTTTGAACCACAGGAGTTCACCACTTTGCTCAAGAAACAGCTCATCCGCCTCTACTCGATTTCTTCCAGCTTGAAGGCTAATCCTGAGCAAGTTCATCTGACCATCGCGACCGTGAAATTCGAAAGCCGCGGACGCCAGCGCAGCGGTGTGTGCTCCACGTTCCTCGCAGAGCGCGTGAACTCTTCCACTCCCCTGCCTACATTTATTAATCCGGGCAAAGGTTTTCGCCTACCAGAACCGACGGACGACACTCCCGTCATCATGTGTGGGCCAGGCACAGGCATCGCGCCATTCCGCGCATTCTGCCAGGAACGTCGCGCCACAGGTGCCTCAGGTGATGCGTGGCTTTTCTTTGGCGAGATCAATCAGGCTTCGTGTTTCTTCTATGAGGACGAATGGAACAGCTATCTCGGCGACGGCACGCTGCGCCGTATGGACACGGCATTCTCTCGCGATCAGGCGGACAAGCTCTATGTGCAGCACAAAATGCTGGAGCACGGTCGGTTGTTCTACGATTGGCTGGAGCGCGGCGCGATCTTCTACGTATGCGGCGATGCTTCCCGGATGGCGACAGATGTGGACAAAGCCATGCATGCGATCATCGAGAAGGAAGGCGGCAAGACTCCCGAACAGGCCGTCGAATACGTCGAGGCCATGAAGGCGGCTAAGCGTTACCGGCGTGACGTTTATTGATCGAGGGTAGTTTCGCGGGCCTAAGGAAATTGTTTGCCGCTACGAATGTGGCTGCTAACTTCATGACCATGATTGGTCTTCGTGCAAAATTTCTATCTCTAATTGCGATCACATTCGGCGTGCTGGCGACAGCTGGAGCGCAGTCGCCCAGTGATGTGGCTAAGCCACCACAAGAGGAAAAGAATCCGCTCCTAGATCCCAAGGTCATCAAAATTCTCGACGAGGTGCGAATGCTGCACTCGAAGCAACAATACTACGCAGCACTCTCCAAGCTTACCGAAGCGGAAGTCTTCGTGCCGGATAGCCCGGTGCTCATTAACGTCCGAGGCAGCATCTACACCACCATGCGCGATTTCGTCCATGCGAAGGAATGCTTTGATCGCGCAGAGAAAATTCTGCCTGACGCCATCGAACCCAAGTTTAACAAAGTGGAACTGCTATATGCGGATATGAAGTATCCCGAGGCCGAGGTCGCCTTCCAAAAACTCATCGCGGATTTTCCTAAGCTAAAAGAAGATTTGCGCCATCTAGCAATCTTCAAAATTCTCATTTGCCAGCTCAAGCAGAACAAGATCGCCGATGCTGAGAAGACGATGAAGTCTTTCACTTTCATGGACGACACTCCGGCCTTTTACTTTGCCAAAGCGGCATTTGCCTTCAACAGCAGCGATAATGAAGAAGGTAAAAATTGGATGAACAAAGCGGGCAATATCTTCCGCGCGGATAAGAACGCTTTCTACATTAATACCATGATGGAAGCCCGATGGGTGCCGAGCCTGCAGATTCCTGATGCCGGGAAATAACTCAGGCCATCAGCTTTCTCAGCTCCGCAGTATCAGCCCGCGTAGCCAACATGAGACTGTGGCCGTTCTCGTTCCATGTCACCATGTTCCATCCGTTCTTGGAGTGGAAGACGGGTGCTGAAGCGCTGGCATTGGGAATATCCACTACTACCAGATGAGCTTCCTCATTTGAGCCAGGCATTCCAAAGCACATAATCGAGGCCGGATGCCCCGCCACTTTCACGATCTTGCAACCCAGCGAAGCGAGAACCGACATGCCCTGCGGGAGTGAATTGGGCGCGGGGGATTTCCTTTCCGCCAGCCAGCTTTGAATCGCACTTCTATTACCATCCCAATGATCCAGCGGCATCCGCCCGCCATCCACTTCATTGACTAGGGTCAGTGCCTCATCTTCCCAATGCCCGCCATTATCACGTAGCGACCACATGGCGGTCACTCCGGCTAGTAATGCAATAACGGCTGCTGCTGCGAGCCAGCGCCACGTGGTATTAGTGCGGCGTGGCGAACTCTGTCTCATGGCATGAACCAGCTTGCTTCTGAAATCCACCGGAACAGGAACTTCGGTGATTGCAGAAGAAACCATGCGATCGAACGACTTACGCTTTTCATACCATGAAAGCAGTTCAGGATCGTTAGCAGCAAACTTCAATGCGTCTTGCATGTCCGAGTCGAAATCATCCGGCTGTTTCAAAGTTGCCACTTCCAGCAACGCTCTGGCTTGCTCGCGGTTCATGCGACCTCCTTCCGTTTGATGCCAGTTGAAACCGAAGTCACGAACGACGCTGACTTTTGAATGCGTTGCCGCAAGATGTCCTTGCCCCTAGAAAGCCGGGACATCACAGTGCCTATAGGAATGTCCAGAACAGTGGCGATCTCTTTGTATGGCATCTCGTTTAGGTAAAACAAGACCAAAGGTTCGCGGTAGCACGCCTCCATTTCATGCAAGGCGCTCATCAACGTCGCCGAATCTACTACCGGCAGATTAGTCTCTTCCGTAATGTCTTCGCCATGAATTTCGGGATTGAACTCAACGAGTTCGAATCGCTTGTTCTGCCGTATCTGGCTGAGATGCTGACGATAAAGCGTGGTGAAAAGCCATGACTTGACCTTGCTCCCGTCCCGCAAGTCCGAACCCTTCCGCGCCCATTGCAGAAATGTGTGCTGGGTAAGATCTTCCGCCGCGCCTTGCTGGCGAGCAAGACTCAGGGCAAAGCGAAAAAGCGGAGCGTAGTGCATGTCCACGATCTTGGTAAAATCCGGCAGTGCTTCCATTGCGGAAACTGATGTTGCATCCTCCGGCAGGGTCAAGTGACATCAGGTAATCTGAAGAAACTTTAACGGGCACGTTTCTGAATCCAACGATCCACAGAAATCGCACCGGGTCCGAAGATAAACACGATGACGGCAGCCAGCATGAACAGGAAAGGTGCAGCACTCACAAAGGCATCTGGATCACTGAAAATGCCCTGCACCACTAACTTGCTCGCCGTCATGTAGGCCACCACCATCGTGAAGATGAGAGGAATCGAGACCACGCGGGAAAACAGACCGACCAGCAGAAACAAACCACCAAAACACTCGGTGCTGCCAGCAAGGATGACATTGAGCTTGGGAAATGGAATGCCCCAACCGACGAATCTTTCAATGTTAGTTTCGATGTCCATGAGCTTGCCTTTGCCTGCGATGAAAAACTGCCAGCCCCAGTAGAGGCGGATGACCAGAAGAAACGGCGATGCCAGAAATGATGCGATCTTGTCGAGAATCGCGTTCAGTTTTTTCCAGAGGTCAATTATCATGGTGTGAGTTTGGATTTTGAGTTTCTTGTTTGCGGGCGGCAGAACCAGCCTAAGGAGGCCCAGTTCTCAAACCACATTTTGATTTTGCTGGCCCAATCCTCTTCGGCATTTGCATCTGCCAGTGCGTGCTCGACAGCAGCAGCGACACTCAAGCCGTCACGCAATGCTCCAAGCATCAGAAAGCCTTCCCGTTCCAAGCGCTTGTAATATACCGAATTGTGGAAGCGATGCACCACCAGCCAGATTTTGCGTTTGTTCGGAGCCTTCACCCGTTTTGATGCTACTGGCTTCGATGCCTCGTTAAGTGCATTGCTGGCACCGCTGCGCATGGACTGTTCATTTTTCTTAAGCGCGAGGGCAAATTCATCCACTTCATAATGCAGTTCCAGCAAGGAGAGATAAGGCTGCAATCCCAGCCGCATGATTGCGGCATCACTACCCAGAAGTCCATCGCCTTCCAAGGGCGCAAGTCGTGCCTCATCAAAGGCCAGTATCTGCGCCCACTCGAAACGAGTCATGTCCTGAGCCATCGCCGTCTTCGGTTTCGTTAGCTGTGGATTATCTTCGATAAATTGGGGTAAACGAGATCCCAAATTCCGCAACGTCCACGACGCGCTTTGGTGCTCTGTCAGATACGCCACACTAAGTGCGTGAAATTTCTTCTGCCCAAGTAGTGCGCACAGTCCGGGAAAATCCTCGCTCATGCTGTCGAGTGCGCGGAACCAGTATTGACGATTGTAAATCTCCAGCCGCTCGAACGAGGTAAGCCGATCATTGGGCTTCACAAATGATTCCACAAATTCACTGACCGAAGTGCCATCGCTCCATTGGTGTTGCATTTCATCCGTCGTCGTAAGAGGCCGGAACAGCACCGAACACATGCGGCGCTGAAACTCTTTATAATCCGCCAGTGAGCGAATGCTAGACGGCGACTTTGGCATGATCTTGAATGAATCGGTTAGCTTTCAAGGCTTCGTCATGCACCTCATCAAAACTCGGAATGCTAGCGTCCCATTCTAGTAGCGTCGCTGTCGGCCCGCAGAGCTTGATCGCCTCGGCATAGATCGCCCATACAGGATCAATCACACGGCTGTCATGCGTATCGAGAATGTATTTCTCAAGCTTGGAATGCCCGGCGATGTGCATCTGTCCCACGCGATGATGCGGCACCTGGCGAACATAGTCGAGGGGGTCGAAGGAATGGTTTTGCGAAGAGACATAGATGTTGTTCACATCCAGCAAAATGCCGCAATCGGCGCGTTCAGCTACTTCACTCAGAAACTCCCACTCGCTCATATCGCTCTGATGAAACTCGGCATAGGAACTTACGTTCTCCACGCAAATGGGCACTTCCAAAAAATCTTGAGCCTGTCGAATTTTCGAGGCTGTATGCTTGGCCACACTCATTGTGTAAGGCATCGGTAGCAAATCGTGCGTGAAACGTCCATCCACACTGCCCCAGCATAAATGATCGCTCAGCCAAGGCGTATTCGTGCGCTTCACGAGCCTCTTGAGCTTTTTCAGATGATCACGGTCCAAAGGATCAGCACTGCCGAAATACATTGAGACTCCGTGCTGCACCACTCGGTATTGCTCGAGTATTGAGTCCAACACCTCCAAGGGACGTCCTCCGTCCACCATGAAATTTTCCGAGATGATCTCGAACCAGTCCACCACCGGTTTCTTGTCCAGAATGTGACGGTAATGCGGAACCCGGAGACCGATACCGATCCCGTATTCAGTTTGACCGTTGTGCGGATTGGCTGGCATGACTTGAGTTAAAATGCAGTAATCGCTTTCAGGGGATTGGACCCTGAAGCGTTAACTTGGCTGATTACTTCTTCTCGTGTTTGCCGCTGCATCCGCCCTTGCCTTTGCACTCGTTCTTGCCAGCGCAATCATGCTTATTGTCGCCGGTTTCGACTTTGCATCCGCCCTTGCCTTTGCATTCGTTTTTACCTTTGCAGGTATTCTTATCGGCCATCTTGATGATGGAGGTGCCGAGGTCCATCGACGACTTTGCCGATGCCTGGGTGGCGTAGATACCGGAGAGAAGACCGGCCACTGCCGCGCCTACGATCAATTTCTTGTTGCTCATATTATATTCGTATTTTTAGTTTTCAGTTTCTGGTTTCATGGCCGCATCTGCATTTTGCGAATGCGGCTACAGGTAGGACTCAAGAGGCGTCCAGATATTCCAAAAAAACGAATATATTTTTTATACTCAGATTTTCCCATCAATTGGCGATGGTAAAAAAAACGTAATCAACCAAGGAAATCCAGAGCGTTCTTCAGCAAAGTCAGTCCAGCGGATTGGCTTTTCTCTGGGTGAAACTGCACGGCCACCAAGTTCGGCGCGATGATGCCGGAGACGAACTCACCAGCGTATTCAGTAGTGCAAGCTGCAAGCGAAGGATCTTCCGGCTTCGGAAAATATGAATGCACGAAGTAGAACGATGATTCTTCGCCCAGCCCAGTCCAAAGCGGATTATCTGCATTGGCAAACCGCGCCGTGTTCCAGCCCATGTGCGGAATTTTCAAACCGGGCTGCGGTGTGAAGCGCGGCACCGTCCCCTTGAATGTGGAAAGGCCGACGACACCGGGATTCTCCTCACTGCTTTCAAAGAGCAATTGATAGCCGAGACAAATGCCAAAGTAAGGACGCTGTTCCGCGAGCCATGTCTTCAGCGGCGACCACAGTCCTGTTTCATGAAGCTGCCGCGTGGCATCGCCAAAAGCCCCCTGCCCCGGAAATACGAGCACATCCAGATCATCAAAATGCTTAGGCAACGTAATCAGTGAAGCCTCACGCCCAACAGCCGCAAAGGCATTGATGACGCTGCGGAGATTGCCGCCGCCGTAATCGAGAATTCCCAGACGCATGACCTATAGAACTTCCTTCGTGCTCGGCACTCCGCAGACTCGTGGATCAATCCGCGTGGCTGCATCAAGCGCTCGCGCCAATCCTTTGAAAATCGCCTCCGCCATGTGGTGTGCGTCTTTGCCGTGAAGAATCTCGACATGCACGTTTGCCATCGCGGCGTTGGTGAAGCCGCGCACGAATTCCTCGACGAGCTGAAATTGAAACGCCGAGCCGATAGTCTCGACACGATCCGGCGCATCGTAATGCAAGTAAGGACGTCCGCTGAGATCAACGGCGACACGCGCAAGCGTCTCATCCATCGGCAGCAATGCCCAGCCATAGCGGACGATGCCCGCCTTGTCGCCGAGCGCTTCTTTGAAGCAAGTGCCGAGCACGATGCCTGTGTCTTCAACCGTGTGGTGATAATCCACGGCGATGTCGCCGACCGCTTTCACCTGAAGATCAAACAGGCCGTGCTTGGCGAACAACGTGAGCATGTGATCAAGGAATGCAATGCCGGTGTCGATCGTGGACTTGCCCGTGCCGTCGATGGACAGAGACAGATTGATGTCCGTCTCGGCGGTCTTGCGGTGTTTGCTGGTGGTGCGATTTTGGCTCATGTAAATGAAATGTAATAACCGTCACTCAGCCGCCTTCGTCAACGTCACATCTCGCATTAGCTGAAAGCTGCTTTATTGCAATGCGTTCATACTGTCTGACATCACCATGAAAAAATCACTCGTCATCAGTCTGACACTTCTGTTCACGGTTTGCCTTGGAGGCAGGATCACACTGGCCGCCGACCGTCCAAATATCCTCTGGGTCACCTGCGAGGACATCAATCCGCATCTCAGTTGCTATGGCGACACTTATTCCGTGACACCGAATCTCGATGCACTGGCGAAGCGCGGGATGATCTATACCCACGCTTGGTCGAACGCCCCAGTCTGCGCCGCAGCCCGCACCACGATCATCAGTGGAATTTATCCGCCCAGCACTGGCGGCGAGCACATGCGCAGCAGCGTGGCCATGCCGCGAGGTTGCAAAATGTATCCGCAGTTGCTACGCGAAGCCGGTTACTACTGCACCAATCACACCAAGGAAGATTACAACCTCAACAAGCCCGATGGCGTGTGGGACGATACTTCTTCGAAGGCGCACTGGCGCAACCGCAAGCCGGGCCAGCCGTTCTTTGCCATCTTCAACCTCATGACCACGCATGAGAGCCAGATTCGCAAGACGGGCCACAAACTCGTGCATGATCCCGCGAAGGCACCACTGCCGCCTTACATGCCAGACACGCCGGAAGTGCGACACGACTGGGCACAATACTACGATAACATCACCACGATGGACGGCGAGGCATCCGATCTTATCCAGCAACTAGATGCCGACGGTGTCGCTGAAGACACCATCATCATGTTCTACGGTGATCACGGTGCAGGAATGCCGCGCAGCAAACGCTGGCCTTTCAACTCCGGCCTCAATGTTCCTCTGATCACCTATTTCCCGCCCAAGTGGCAACACCTTGCTCCGAAAGGTTATGTGCCCAGCGGAAAGAGCGATGAACTCGTGGGCTTCATTGACCTCGCGCCCACGTTGCTCAGTATCATAGGCATCAAGGCTCCTGACTACATGCAAGGCCGCGCTTTCGCCGGATCGCTCGCGAAACCGGCTCCGGAATTCATGTTCGGCTTCCGAGGACGCATGGATGAGACTTATGATCTCGTCCGCAGTGTCACGGATGGGCGCTACGTCTATCTCCGCGAATACATGCCGCAACTGACCTATGGCCAGCACAATGCCTACATGTTTCTTATGCCGACGACGCGCGTTTGGAAGCGTCTTTTCGACGAAGGCAAGCTCAACGAAATCCAGCAGCGCTTCTGGCAAACCAAGCCCACCGAAGAACTCTACGATCTGCAAAACGATCCGTGGGAAACTCACAACCTCGCGCTTGATGGCAAACATCCTGCACTGGAAAAACTCCGGCTCGCCGAGCAGCAACAATGCGAACGCATCCGCGATCTCGGCTTCATCCCAGAAGCCGAGCGCATCCGCATGTCTGCTGGGAAATCACCGCGCGATGCCATGCAGAGCGACAAGGATTATCCATTGGCAGAAGTCCTCAAGATTGCCCGCCAAGCCTCCGACCGGAGCCAGAAAGACATCGCACCGTTCGTCGCCGCCCTCACTCATAAGAATGCCACCATGCGCTGGTGGGGCGTAACTGGCTTGCAACTCCGAGCTGACATCAGTCAGCATGACACGCTGGTGAAGCTGCTCTCTGACGAATCCCCCAGCGTGCGCATCGTCGCCGCAGAAGCACTCGGCACCTTTGGCAGCGCGGACGATCTCGATAAAGCCATTTCTGTTCTGCTCACAGCCGCCGATTGTCAAAAGTCTAGTTGGTTCGCCGCCGTCGAATCGCTCAACGCCATTCATCGCCTCGGAAAAAAGGCCGCGCCTTTTCAGGATAAAATTGCCGCCCTGCCCCAGAAGCTCCACCACGTCGAAGGAAAGCTCAACGATTATGTCCCAAGACTCATCGAGAAAACTCTCGCGGACATCAGGAAATAATGCGGATGAATTTGCGAGTTCGCTGTAACGGCGATAAGAAATCGTCCTTCCTAGTAATGTCCCAACCTCAATCATCTTCCGTCTCCAATCTCATCGCGCGGGATTGGCGCGACTATGAACTGCTCGACACCGGCGACGGCATGAAGCTGGAGCGCTGGGGCGATGTCGTGCTCGCCCGACCTGATCCACAGGTCATCTGGCCGCGCGCCGTCGAATGGAAAAACTGGGACGCGTGGTATCACCGCAGCAACAAGGGCGGTGGACGTTGGGAGTTCCGTAAGAAAATTCCCGACTCATGGACGATCCACTATCGCGAACTCATCTTCAAAATCGCTCCCACTGGCTTCAAACACACTGGCCTGTTCCCCGAGCAAGCCGTGAACTGGGACTGGTGCGGCGAGCAAATCAAAGCCGCGAAAGTCAAAGGCCGCGAAGTTTCTGTGCTCAATCTCTTCGGCTACACCGGTGCCGCCACCATTGCCGCAGCCGCAGCGGGCGCGAGTGTCTGTCATGTCGATGCCGCCAAGGGCATGGTCGAATGGTGCCGCGAGAATGCGCGCCTCAGCCGACTCGCCGCCTCTCCGATCCGCTACATCGTGGACGACTGCGTCGCCTTCGTGAAACGAGAAATCCGGCGCGGCAAAAAATACGACGCCCTCATCATGGACCCGCCCAGCTACGGTCACGGCGCGAGCGGTGAAGTGTGGAAACTCGAAGAACATCTCTGGCCTTTCCTTGAGGATTGCCGCGCTCTCCTTTCTGACCAGCCCTTGTTCTTCCTCGTTAACACCTACACCACCGGCCTCTCACCCACCGCGTTGGGAAATGTCATGACGCGTCTACTTTCAAAAAAAGGCGGCAAACTCAGCACCGGAGAAGTCGGCCTGCCGATCACGAAGGATCATATGGCGCTGCCGTGCGGGATTTATGGACGGTGGGTTTGGTGAGCAATATCCTGCATCAGGGGTTTTCACTCATCTCTAGTTTGGGATTCATTCTCGGCCCCGGCAGGGGCCCAAGAAATTAGCCGGTGGTGAAAGGAGCACCGCGACTGGAACCACCGGTGTCGTCAAAGAAAACCCGCGCCCCGAAGGCGGCGCGAGAAATTACCGCATCTCCACACCTCACCATAAATACCGATCATCATACTCCACCAATCCCCGTTGTAACATCGCCACATATTCGTCTTGAAACGTCTTCGCTCTGTGGTGCTCCTCTTGATTAAGAATATAATTCTTCACTGCTTCAATGTGGCTCGCACTCACGGTGAATGCACCATATCCCTCTTGCCACCGGAACGACGCCATGTGCAACTCCCGATGAATCCACGCCGACGATTCGCTTTTCAACTCCCGCATTACATCTGCGAGGCAATGTGTCGCCCGCAGCCACGCGAATACATGCACATGGTCGGACGTTCCGCCCACCGCATGGGCAATCCCGTCCATCCCGCGTATCACACCGCCGAGGTATCCGTGAATTCGATCCCGAAAATCTGCAGGCATCATCAGCTCGCGATTCTTGGTGCTGAAAACCAAATGATAATGCAGGGACAGATGAGTCGAGGGCATCAATGACGATTCTCGCGCTCCTGCCGGAGCGCAAACGGATACCGTCGTCGTTCCGGTGGTTCCGTTCGTTCCTCACTGCACCACCGGCTAATCTCTCTCAAGCCTCCGGCTTGCAACGGCAAACTCAGCACCGGAGAAGTCAGCCTGTCTATCACACGTGATCATATGGCACTGCCGTGCGGGATTTATGGACGGTGGGTGTGGTAGGTGATGTTGCTGTGGCGAAATTACAAAGGAACTCCACCTCTCACTTCAAGCAGCGTCCTCAATTTTCACATCCTCGATGGCGTGATCGGGATCAACATCTCCGCCATGGAACTGAAGCTGATAGAGGCGCTGATAGAGTTCACAACGCGCCAGCAGTTCGGAATGAGAGCCGATGTCGAGCACCAGTCCTTTCTCCATGACGACGATCTGATCCGCCTGAAGTATGGTGGATAGTCGGTGAGCAATGGCAACGACAGTCTTGCCTTCGGAGAGGGTGTGAATGGCATCCTGAATGATTTTCTCGCCTTCGCTGTCCATCGCGGAGGTGGCTTCGTCCAAAAGCAGGATGGGCGCGTTACGTAGGATGGCTCGCGCGATGGAGATGCGTTGCTTCTGCCCGCCGGAGAGTTTGTCACCTCGGTCGCCAATGACGGTGTCGTATTTGTCTTCCTGATCCTTGATGAATTCATGGGCGTGCGCCTTCTTCGCGGCTTCGACGACCTCCTCTTTCTTCGCGCCAAGGCGTCCGTAAAGGATGTTCTGGAGAATGGTGTCGTGAAAGAGAAAGATGTCCTGACTGACCACGCCAAAATTTTCCCGCAGAGATTTTTGCGTGACCTTACGGATATCTTGTCCGTCCACTTCGATACCGCCTTCATCAACTTCGTAGAAGCGTTGCAGGAGCGCGAAGAGGGTGCTCTTCCCCGCGCCGCTCGGGCCGACGAGCGCATAAAATTTTCCCGGCTCCATGTTGAACGAGATGTTACTCACAGCAGCGCGCTGATTGCTCTTGGTTGTCTTGTAAGTGAAACTGACATTGTTCAGGCTGATGCGGCCATTGACTCGCGGCAGCACGACTGCGTCTTTTTCATCCGAGACTTCGGGAACCTCTTCCATAACCGCGAAGACAGTGCTGGTGGCCACGATGGTTTTCTGGATGATAAGCTGCATCCGGCTTAAGGCCTTGGCGTGAGGGTAGATTTGCGTGAGCCCCCCGACCAGGACCATGAAATCATTGGCATTGATGCCAGTCTTCCATGCATAGAACAGCCCGATGCCGACACCAAAGGACGCGACAGTCTCCACCAACATGCCGACCAGTTCCAGCGCCTTCCCATAGCGCATGGTGAGCTTGTTGGTTTTGGCATTGGATTTGTTGAAGCGATCAAGCTCGAAGTCCTCGCGAGCATACGATTTCACCACGCGGATTCCGCCGAAGGCCTCGTTCATCAGGACCATCATCTGGCCGGCCTCGAGTTCCTCCTGCGTGCCGGATTTGCGCACCTTGTTCCCAATTGCCACCACAGGAAGAATGCAGAGCGGGAAGACGATCAGTGAATAAACGGTGAAATGCCAGTTCTGGGAAAGCAGCGCGACCAAGATCGAGATGATAGCCACCGGTCTTTGCACGATGTCCTGTGAGAGAGTGACCAGATTTTGCTGCGCGACGCGCGACTGGTTAAAAACAGTCTGCACAAGCTGCCCCACCTTGGCGCGTGAATAGTAGCCGATGGATTGCGACATGAGCGCCTTGTAGGTGTCATTGCGCAGATCATAGAGGATGCGGTTGCCGACCCACATCATGAGATAGTTTGCAATGTAAGTCAGTCCCCCGCGCAGCAAGAAAAGCACGGGCACCAGAACGCAAGCGAAGATGACAGATGCAACGCCGCCTCTCCAGTCAACAGGAATCCAGTGCATCAAATCAACCTTGTAACCGAGAAATGTGACTACCCCCACGTTTTTGGCATCACTCTGACTAACAGGAAGAACCACGCTGAATACGATTTTGAAGCCGTAGATCATCACCGCATTGGACAATCCAGACAGGATTTGAAATAAGATGCCCGTGTAAAAACGCCAGCGATAGGGCCTCATGTAGCCGAAGAGCTTGCCATATACCTCGCGGGCAAGTTTCATCGTCTCGCGCGTGGTGAGGTTCGCGAGATCTTTACGGCTGACTTTAGTGGTCTTGGACATTTTTTGGTGAGGCGGCAGGCAGAACGCTTTCGATAGCATCAATCACCTGCCGCGTCGAGACTTGCTTCATCTCGCGCGATTTCTCGTGAGAATTAAACTGCTCCATTGGCGCGGCCACATCACCCATGACTACCGCCGCGCGTTCATGGTGAGGACGCCAATGAAATGGATTTGTCGGTCCAAAAATTGCTGCCTGGGGGCGCATGAATATCGCCGCCAGATGCATTGCCATGCTGTCCACGCCAACCATGAGATCACATTCTGAAATCAATGCGGCCAGTTCAACCATCGAGAGCTTTCCTGTGAGATCGACCGCTGGGACGCGCAGTTGTGTTTTCAATTCCATGAGGTGTGACTTCTCCAATCCATCATTGCTTCCCGTCAGCACCACAGAAAGTTTGTGGGTCTCGTGGACATGCGAAACTACTTCCGCCCATCGTGATGCCTTCCAGAATTTTTCTGCCTTCGCGGTGCCGGGATGAATGATTGCATAGCGTCTGTTGACGCCTTGTGCATTCAGCTTTGCATGAGCCGCAGCCAGATCGGCTGAAGGTATCTTAAATGATTTTCCGAAGCTGGTGACGCGATCTTCATTTCCCAAAAATTGATTCACAAGCGCGAAATGAAAATCCACAGTATGCAATTCCCTCACGGATGCTGTGCAAAGCTCTGTAAAGGCTAAGCGACGCAGTTTATTATTGGCGAACTTCGCAAAACCAATGCGACGCTTGGCGTGGGAAAAAGTCGTCAGTAAAGCAGAACGATCTGTGCCTGTGAAATCCAGACACGCATCCCACGGTCCAGCCACTGCGGACGCCCAGGCTTCCATGTTCAAACCGTTGGCGCGATAAGGAATCACGCGATTCAGTGCCGGAATGCAACGCGCTAACTCCACGACATTGGCTGGTGTCACCATCACTAACTCAGCCCCTGGCATCGCAGACCGCAATGCCGTCAACGCTGGCGCGGTAAGAATGAGGTCGCCAATGCGTTTGAGCTGAATGATGAGGATGCGCGGCACGCGGCATCAAGCACCATGACGCTGCATTGCGCAAGCATACCCGTGCAGCATCCGGGCGCGATAATGATCCCATGTAAAATATTTCTCTACTCTGAGCCGGGCGCGACGGCCCATCTCGGCAAATGAACTCCGATTCGCATGCGCCTGCTCAAGCGCATGGCACAAGTTGTCGATATCATCGGGCGAAATCATGATGCCCGTTTCTCCATCCACGATGGCATCCCCTGAAGCACGAGTAGCAATCAAAGGCAGGCCGCATGCGGCAGCTTCAAGCGTGGATTTCGCAAAACCTTCGCATTCGCTTGGAAAAACAAAAACCGATGCCTGTCGTAGCTCGTCCTGAACATTCGCCGTGAACCCGACCACCTTCACACTGGAGTCCGATGCTACGGCATCAAGGAATGGTTTCATTTCCGCATGAGCACTTCCCACTAGAACCAGTTCCGCATTTTTCAGCGCCAGCTTTTTCCAAGCAGCGAGCAGATGATGCACGCCTTTGCGTTTGATGAGCGCCCCCACGAAGATGGCGCGGAAAATATCAGGAGGCTTTTCCGCCGGAACGTAACGGTTCACATCCACGCCGCGCCCGACGTAGTGCAATTTTCCGGACGAAATTCCCGCCGCGATAAATGTCTCCGCCGATTTCTGCGAAGGCATCAGCAGCACATCCGCAAGATCATATTCGGCCAGTTGCTGTTGCCTTGTGGTGTGCAGATGCCTTCTCCAGTCGCGCCAACCCCTATCAGAAAGCCTGGCCTCACGTTCGCTTTTGGTCTCAGCAGGTTTGACGACACCTTTGTTGCGATGCCAGGTCGGCACGTCCATCACAGATGGAATACCTCGCAGTCGCGCTTCCACCAGCGCATGGAAACACTCCCCGCTCCAGGCGTGGAAAAAATCAAAGCTTCCCGTTCTCAGGGCACGCGACGCTGCGCGATCCAGACAGCGTTTTTTTGCCGCATAATAATCGCTGCTTCCTAGGCATGAAAGAAGCCGCACCGGATGGTGCTGGAGAGAGCGGACGACTCTACAGGGAATTTCCTTCTGACGATTCGGATAGCAAATGGCCTGTCCCAGAATTTCATTTCGCCATGAAGCCAGCACTCCCTCATTGGAAGTGACATCCAGCCCACTGCCGCCCAGCCCGGCGCTGGTCGCGTAGAGCACAGACTTCGGAAGCAACCCGGCATCGGGAAGAGTTGCAGGTGAGTCTAGGTTCATTGATGCGATAGGGGTGAATGCGATTCCCACCATCAAAGTTCATGCCCGCATTGGCAGTCCGCTGCAACCTGTATCATGCGTTGGCTCAAGCCCATCTCACTTCAGCTTTCTAAACATTCCTTTGTATTTCTCAATCTCCTTTTGCATCTTATCTTGGTTTTTCTCGAACGGCGTTTTATTGCGCAATTCATGAACCTCTTGCAAAACCTGCCAGCTACAAAAAGACGCGGTGACGAGCATGACAAAAAAGACACTGTAGGCAGCCAACATGAGCCGGAACTCCTGTTCTCTCTTTTGTTCCCTTCTATTATTCAAATCAGGAATGCCCATTCGGGTCATCCACCACAGACGCCACCACCTCGGATGTCGCGCCATGATAAATGACCAGCAACACAGGGAAAATGCCGCGATGGCAAGTATGGCAACGAAATAAAGCATGGACCGTCAGTGCATTTGCAAAATAAAATTAAGTTATAATACTATCAATGTCGTATTTGATTTGCAACACCCATAACACATTGCAACTCAATGTCCGAGCCAATTCCGCGCTCGTTCAATGTATCTCAACCGGCAGACTGAGACCGTCATTTTCCATTGTGCCTTGACACAGGCCGCGCTCGTATGCCTTTGTGATGACTATGTCCAAATCACTCATCATTGCCGAAAAACCCAGCGTGGCTGCCGATCTGGCACGCGCTCTTGGGAAAGCTCCCGGCATGACAGCCTTTCACAAAGAGAACGACTATTTCGAGAACGACACTCACGTCATCACCTCCGCCATCGGCCACTTGCTCGAACAGGAAATGCCGATGAAAGATGGCAAAAAAATCGGCTGGGGCTTCACCACCCTGCCCATTCTGCCGGAGAAGTTTGAACTCAAGCCCATCGCGCAATCTGCCGACCGCTACCGTCTGGTCGCAAAGCTCATCAAGCGCAAGGACGTGTCCGAGATCATCAATGCCTGCGATGCGGGCCGCGAGGGTGAACTCATTTTCCGCAACATCATCGAGGCCACCAGCAGCAAGAAACCTAGTCGTCGCATGTGGATGCAGTCCATGACCAATGGGGCTATCCTCGAAGCCTTCCAAAAGATGCGCAGCGATGATGAGATGCTCCCTCTCGCCCATGCCGCACGTTGCCGCAGCGAAAGCGACTGGATCATTGGCATCAACAGCACCCGCGCCCTCACTGCGCTCAACTCGCGTCACGGCGGTTTCCGCCTCACACCCGTGGGTCGCGTGCAGACGCCGACGCTTACCATTCTGGCCAATCGCGAGCGCGAAATCGCCGAGTTCGTGCCGCGCACTTACTTTGAAATCCATGCCGGCTTTGAAGTGAAGGCCGGAGAATATCCCGGACGTTGGTTTGATGAATCGTTCAAGAAAGATGAAACCGACGAGCACAAAAAGGCCGAGCGACTTTGGGAACGCGAGAAAGCAGATATCATCGTCGCGCGCTGCACGGGCAAGAAGGGCGACATCGAAGAAACCACCAAGCCCACCAAACAAATCGCACCGCTGCTCTACGATCTGACCAGCTTGCAACGCGAGGCTAACGGCCGCTTCGGCTTCAGCGCGCGCCGCACCCTTCAGATTGCGCAGGCTCTTTACGAGAAGTTCAAGGTGCTCACCTATCCGCGAACTGATTCACGCTATTTGCCGAATGATTACATCGGCACCGTCACCAGCACGATCAAGGGCTTTGCGCAATTGCGCGAAGGCAAGTCAGGCGCATTCCCGATGGAACTGACTGCGCACTGTGAAAAAATTCTCTCCGAAGGCTGGGTGCGTCCGAACCGCCGCGTCTTCGACACCACCAAGGTCAGCGATCACTTTGCCATCATCCCCACCGGTCAAGCGCCGCCCGCAGGCATGGGCGAGGCCGAGCATAAACTCTTCGACATGGTCACTCGCCGCTTCCTCGCAGTCTTCTTCCCAGCGGCTGAGTTTGATGTCACCACGCGCATCACGCGCATCGGCAGCGATGCCTTCAAATCCGACGGCAAAGTCATGCGCTCGGCGGGATGGCTTGCCGTGTATGGCAAGAAAGCCGCCGCTGAACAAAGCGAAGACGAGGGTGGCAAAGTTCTCGTGCCTGCCGTTCCCGGCGAAAAAGCGGATACGATCGTTGTTGAATCGCGAGAAGAGCAAACCAAGCCGCCGCCGCGTTTCAACGAAGCCACGCTGCTCTC
Organism: Verrucomicrobiales bacterium; assembly: GCA_038230495.1. Classification (GTDB taxonomy): domain Bacteria; phylum Verrucomicrobiota; class Verrucomicrobiia; order Verrucomicrobiales; family Verrucomicrobiaceae; genus VFKE01. Next base: position 12,374 of record JBBRNC010000004.1, on the reverse strand, counting down.
CACCATGGAAGGCGCGGGTAAACTCGTGGATGATGAAGAACTCGCGGAAGCCATGAGCGAGCGCGGACTCGGCACGCCCGCCACGCGCGCCTCTCTTATAGAAGGACTCATTTCCGACCAATATATGGAGCGCTCCGGTCGCGAGATGATCGTCACCGCGAAGGGCCTCGCCCTCGTCGATCAACTCACGACGCTCGGCGTGGAGACCTTGTCATCGCCTGAACTTACCGGTCAATGGGAATACAAACTGAGGCAGATGGAGCAACGCAAGCTTGATCGGCCTACGTTCATGAAGGACATCCGTAACCTTGCAGCCGACATCGTGGACAGAAGCAAGGCTTACGTGAAGGAATTGAAAGAGCGCGTGCTGCCGGACTTCAAAGCGAAGTGCCCCTTCTGCGGCTCGACTTCGTTCAAGCAGACGGAAGATTTTTACAATTGCAAAACCCCTGAGTGCAAACTGCGCGTTTATAAGATCGTTGCAGGGCGAACATTCACCGAGGAGGAATCACGACACCTCATCGAACATAAATTCATCGGTCCCTTTGAAGGATTCCGCAGCCGCATCGGCAAGGAATTTAAAGCCGCGCTCGAGATCAAAGACGACAAAAAGGTCAACTTCGTCTTCGAGAAAGGGCAGAGTGATGAAGTGGATTGGGAAACAGCACAGGTTCTCTGCGATTGCCCTGTGTGTGCCAAGGCCGGGCGCTGCGAGAAAATCTACGTCCTGCCCAATGCCTACGCCTGCAAGACGGCGATCACCGACAACAAAAAATGCAACGCCCGCATCCCTCGCGAACTCTGCAAGAAAGAGATCACCGAGGAGAACGCGCTTAAGTTCTTCACTGAATTCAAGACCGGGCTTATCGAGGGCATGATCTCGAAGAAAGGCCGCCCCTTCAAAGCCATCCTCGTCTGCAAGCCCGGTGAAAAAAGACTTCTCGGCTGGGAGTTCCTTCCGCGCGAACCCAAAGCACCGGGCGCAAAAAAAGCCGCCAAGCGTTTCACATCTCGTAAGTCACCGCCCAAAGCAGAGAGTTAAGGCCTACATTTCATCATCGAAGCGAGTGGCCTTGTCCGCATGAAAATTTGGAAGAGCCTCTATTTCCAAGTGATGCTCGGCATCATCGCCGGGGTCTTGATGGGCTGCTTCTTTCCCGCTGCCGCCGTCAAGATGGAGCCGCTCGGCACCGCGTTTGTCAGCGCGGTGAAGATGCTCATCGCCCCCATCATCTTCACTACCATCGTCACGGGCATCGCCTCTATGGGCGATCTTCGGAAGCTCGGCAGCGTCGGCTGGAAATCCTTGCTCTATTTTGAAGTGGTCTCCACGCTGGCGTTAGTCATTGGGCTGTTAGTTGCCCATGTCTTCCAGCCCGGCGCGAACATGCCGCCGCTGAAGGATTCAGTCGAAGCATTCAGTGCAGTTACCAAATACACCGCTGCCGCAGAATCTACGGGCACCGTTGATTTCCTACTGAAGATCATTCCGAAAACCTTCGTGAGCGCATTTGCTGAAGGCGAGATATTACAAGTGCTCTTCCTCGCCATCCTCTGCGGCCTAGTGCTGGCAAAGCTCGGCGATCGCGCTGCTGATTTGACGCGCCTGTTGCATCAGACTTCGCAATTGTTCTTCGGCATCGTCGGCATCATCACCCGTGCCGCGCCAGTGGCTGCATTCGGCGCCATGGCGTTTACCGTCGGCAAATACGGACTCGAGACATTGAAATCACTCGGCCTGCTCATGGCCTGCGTTTACATCACATGCGCCCTGTTTGTGTTCGTCGTGCTCGGCCTGATTGCGCGGCTGCATGGCTTCAGTCTGTGGCGCACACTTTGTTATATCAAAGAAGAACTCCTCATCGTGCTGGGCACGTCTTCTTCTGAATCAGCCCTGCCGGGACTGATGTTGAAATTGGAGAAGGTGGGTTGCGACGACGCTATCGTCGGTATCGTCGTGCACGCCGGATATTCCTTCAACCTCGACGGCACCAGCATCTATCTCACGATGGCTACGATTTTCTTAGCTCAGGCTACTCACACGTCGCTCACACTCGGACAGGAAGTCGGCATCCTCGGCGTGCTCTTGCTCACCTCCAAAGGCGCCGCCGCAGTCACTGGCGGAGGCTTCATCACCCTCGCCGCCACGCTCAAGTCCACGCCTATTCCCCTCACCGGCCTCTCACTTCTCATCGGCGTGGATCGCTTCATGTCCGAAGCCCGCGCGATCACCAATCTCATCGGCAACACCGTCGCTACCATCGTCATCGCCAAATGGGAAGGCGCATTCGACGAAGAAAAGGGAGCTGTGCTGAAATCCACACCTGCTCGAACTCAACTAATCAAATCACAATGAAAGCGATTATTGCATCGGATTTTGGATGGTCCTTTCTCTTCGGATGTTTTTGGCTAGGCTTTGGACGCCCATTTGGATGGGTTTTGGGCTGTCTTTTTTTGATCATACGATTCGCAACCTTCGATCAATCATGGCGGCTGGCGTGGCTAAAATGCGCGATTGTCTCTTGGCTGCTCTGGTTAGGTTTGTTAGCTGCTGTTTGAGTTGGCAGAGTAAACAAACCTCAACTATTGGAATAGTTTGGTGCCAATAAATGAGGGGAACGAAAAACCCCACACTTCCGCCAACCACCTCCACTTTGCCGTTGTCATTGTCTTCAATCAATGGACAATAACCCTCATGTCTCAGAAGATACATGTCGCCTTCCGCCGCCTGCTCCACGAAATCGGCACCGTGGATGCCGTTGGCGTCGAAGAGCGCGTCGCCAAGTTCACCACGCGCAGCATCAAGAAAAAATCCAAGCTCTTCGGCCTGAACCTCGCCATCAGCATGGTCGATCTCACCACGCTCGAAGGCAAAGATACGCCGGGCAAGGTGGCCTCCCTCTGCCAGAAAGCCATCACGCCTCACGATGGCGCGGACGTTCCGAGCACCGCCGCCGTCTGCGTCTATCCCGCGATGGTGAAGCACGCGAAGAAGCACGTCGCGGGCACGAAGGTCAAAGTCGCCTCCGTCGCCACCGCGTTCCCATCGGGACAAGCGCCACTGAAGACGCGTCTCGCCGAAGTGCGCGCCGCCGTCGGCGATGGCGCGGATGAGATCGACATGGTCATCAATCGCGGCGCGTTCCTCGCGGGCGAATACGCCTTGGTGCAGGACGAGATCGCGCAAGTCGTCGAAGCTTGCGGCTCCTCCACCTTGAAAGTCATTCTCGAAACCAGCGAACTCGAAACCTACGACAACATCCGCGCCGCCAGCTTCATCGCCATGCGCGTGCTGCGCCCGAACGACTTCATCAAGACCAGCACCGGCAAAACCTCATCGAACGCCACGCTCGGCAACAACCAGGTCATGCTCGAAGCCATCCGCGATTTCTATCTGGAAACCGGCATCCCCATCGCCATGAAACCCGCCGGTGGCATCCGCACTGCCAAGCAGTCGCTGCAATTCCTCATCGCCGTAAAAGAAACGCTCGGCGACGACTGGCTGAACAACGCCCGCTATCGTTTCGGTGCCTCATCCCTGCTCAACGACCTGCTTCGCCAGATCGAAAAGGAACGCACCGGAGCCTATCAAGCTCCCTATTACTTCAGCGAAGCTGCGGAAGCTTATTAACAGAACTAAGTTGCAGCCGACGTGAGGAGGCTCATTATTTTGTCACCGTTGCATCGCGAGCATCCCAAATAGAGCCTCCTTACGTCGGCTGCTAGCATTGCGCCTGCCGATGTCAAAGTCACGCCACCTGCGTCGTGTTTACTATGCCGCCGAGCGCGATGACGGCCCAGTTCTCGAACTCGAAGGGCGGCAGCTCCCGCAGCTTCACTTTTGGATCGGTTTGGCTCCTACGGTGATGTGCAAAACATCGTCGTGCAGATTCTTGATCCGATAACCGGATACTTCGATGCCTGCCTTTTGGAAGCTGGTCAGAATTGGCAACGCATGAGTCGGCGTATCGTCTTCACTTGCTTCCATAATCAGACTAACAGCAATGCCTTTTGGGCCTGAACCAAATATTATTGGGGTAAACTCAACGTCGTGCCCAGCTTCCTTGAAAATGCTCCGTATCGCTTCAGAATAAGCCACAGCTTCGAGATCGCCCTCGGTTACGGTAAGCACGATTTTGCCTTTGGGGCATTCCATAAGATGGGCAATCAAGGCAATTCGTTCCGCTTCCGTGAATCGTCTTGGTGCGGTGAGTTCTTTGTGCCGCTCAAGTATAGCTGCGCGTTCGTTCGCGGCATCCGCTGCTTTCCTTGTCTCTGCCAGTCTCGCTTCATCCTCAGCCAGTTTGTTACCTGTTTCTGTGTTAGTCTTGGCTAATTGGGCTTCAAGCTCCCTCTGATTTTCTTCAGCTTTAGCTATTCGTTCAGATTTAAGTCTATTCTCCGCGGCCAGCGCATCTTCCTTTGCAGCGGAAATCTTGGAACTGATATTCTTTTCACGAAGATCAACAAAATGCTTGGCCGTTTGTAGTGCTACTGCCACCGACGCAAATGCGATCACAATCCATTGAATGAATGCGCTTGTTGACCTGAGAAAAGTAGGATCGTTCCAGTTCATCTTTAGTTATCCCTCAATATTTGGCTGTGCGGGTCGCAGTGGCAGTAGAAGCTGCCAGTTTTATTAAGCACGCGAGCCAGTTCCACGCAACAGGGAGCTTCTTGAGCTGGTCAAGATTGTCACTCTCGAAAATAGCCCGGCGCTTCAGCGCTGGGTTTGAATGATGCTGATTTGTTAAAGTCCCGTCAGGGACGACAGACAGTTTCTTTCGTCCCTGACGGGACTTAATTCATAATTACGCGGATGACCCAGCCCTGAAGGGCTGGGCTATTGTCGAGTAACAGGTGACGCATGTCGCAGTCGCGCACATCCTCAGTCAGGCACGGCGTGGCTGGGTTGATTCAATCAATCACGCTCATCCCCCGGCATTGACAGAACGAAGGCCAGCCGACACACTGACTCCCATCATGCCTGCGCCCGCCCGCTCTCTGAATAAGGCTTCCAAGAAGCCGAGTCTATCCAAGTCTTCGCGCGAACTGGTCTTCGGCGATCTGTGGGAGTTCGATCCTGCGCCGGAGACGGCGGATCCGAAACTGAAGGCGCGTTACGATTTGTTTATCAATGGCAAGTTCACGGCACCGCGAAGTGGAAAATATTTCCCGACGATCAATCCGGCGACGGAGAAGAAAATTGCGGATATCGCGCTGGCGAATGCGGCGGATGTGGACGCGGCTTATAAAGCGGCGCAGAAGGCTTATGATTCCGTGTGGGGCAAGATGCCAGGGCACGAGCGGGGCAAATATATGTATCGCATCGCGAGGTTGTTGCAGGATCACGCGCGGGAGTTTGCCATCGCTGAAACGATGGACGGCGGCAAGCCAATTAAAGAGTCGCGCGACTTCGATGTCCCGATGGCGGCGGCGCATTTCTTCTATCACGCGGGCTGGGCGGACAAGCTGGAATACGTTGCGCCCGGTCGCACGGTCAAGCCGCACGGGGTCGTCGGTCAGGTGATTCCGTGGAATTTCCCGCTGCTGATGATGGCCTGGAAAATCGCGCCCGCCTTGGCGATGGGCAACTGCGTGGTGATCAAACCGGCGGAGACCACGAGCATCACGGCACTGAAGTTCGGCGAGTTACTTCAGGAGGCGGGACTCCCGCCCGGTGTGGTCAACATCGTGAGCGGCGCTGGCGAGACGGGCGCGGCGGTGATGAATCATCCGCTGGCCGCGAAGGTCGCGTTCACCGGCAGCACGGATGTGGGAAAAATCATCATGCGCTCGCTGGCGGACACGGAGAAGAAGATGACGATGGAGCTGGGCGGCAAGGCGGCGAACATTATTTTCGATGACGCGCCGATAGATCAGGCAGTCGAGGGCATCGTGAACGGCATCTTCTTCAATCAAGGCCACGTCTGCTGCGCAGGTTCGCGATTGCTGGTTCAGGAAAGCGTGGCCGATCTCGTTCTAACCAAACTAAAGAACCGCATTAAAGTGCTGCGCGTGGGCGATCCGTTGGACAAGAACACCGATGTGGGCGCGATCAATTCCAAGGAGCAGCTAGACAGGATTCGCGAACTGGTGGACAGCGGCGTCAAGGAGGGCGCGGAGCTTTTCCAATCGCCCTGCCGCCTGCCCGCGAAAGGCTTCTTCTTCAAGCCATCAGTCTTCTCCAATGTTACTATGAGCCACCGCATCGCGCGCGAGGAAATCTTCGGCCCCGTGCTAAGTGTTCTTACCTTCCGCACAGTAGATGAGGCCATCGAGAAGGCGAACAACACGCCCTATGGACTAAGCGCCGGTGTCTGGACCGACAAAGGATCGCGTATTCTGAAGATGAGCACCGAACTCAAAGCCGGAGTTATCTGGGCCAATACTTTCAACAAGTTCGATCCCGCCAGCCCCTTCGGCGGTTACAAAGAAAGCGGCTTCGGTCGCGAAGGCGGCAGACAAGGGATATTGGATTATTCCATTCTTTGCTAGAAACAACAAATTGAGTATAAAAAAACCATTTGGCCATGCGCCCAAAGCTATATTTCCCAAACAGTGTGGCTGTGGCTTCTTTTTTCGGAACACCACTTGCAGCATGTTGGCTAATTTCTAGAAATTTTGTTACTCTTCAGCAGCCATCCCGATCGCGAAATTGGGTCGTGATTGGTGCAATCATAAATTTATTCTGCGTTTTCCTATTGGTCACTGGGCTTATTGGTAGCGGCATGGTCTTGATTCAGCTAGGTCTGATGTTCGTGCTTCAAGAAATATCAAATAAGACACAAGCAATTCAACTTGATGATTTATTGAATCGGCAAGCTGGTGCAAAAGCTTCATTGAGCGATGTTATCATAGTCTGCTTGTTGTCTGATCTTGCCGTCATCGCGACTGTGCTACTTGTGTCATTCGCTGTTTTTTCGATTAAACAAAATTGATCAACGCACAAAAAATTATGAACAGAATTTCCATCACTAAAACCCCGAAGTGCTATGTCGGCGGGGCGTTCATCCGCTCCGAAAGCGGGCGCGTTGCTGCGCTGCACGATACTCACGGATCATTCGTGGCCAACATCCCGCAATGCACGCGCAAGGATTTGCGCAATGCCGTTGAGTCTGCTGCCAAGGCCGGGGCCAGTTGGGCGAAGCGCTCTGGCTACAATCGCGGACAGGTCATCTATCGCCTCGCGGAGATGATCGAGGCGCGCAAGTCGGAGATGGCCGATGCCATTGCTCTTTCAGGCGGAACGAAAACAAACGCCGAGAAGGAAGTGGCTGCGTCGATTGACCGACTTATTCATTACGCTGGCTGGGCTGACAAATACGAACAGATGCTCGGCAGTGTGAACCCCGTCGCCTCGCCTCACTTCAACTTCACCGTCACCGAGCCAATGGGTGTCATCGGCATCATCGCACCTGAAGATGCGCCCTTGCTCGCTTTGTTGACATTGATTGCACCAGCCATCACCTGCGGAAATTCAGTCGTCGCGCTGGCTTCAACTCCCCACCCCTACCCTGCCATCTTGCTGGGCGAAATGCTGGCCACGAGCGACCTGCCCGGCGGCGTGGTCAACTTGCTCACGGGCCAGCGCGCAGAACTTATCCCGACCTTCGCCACTCATGCTCATATTCGCGCGATAAGTGGCGTCGCCGATGCGACGGAAAGAAAAACCATCAAGCTGGGCGCGGCAGATAGCGTCAAGCGCGTCAGACTCCGCAAATCGGACGAACCGACCGACTGGTATGATGAGAAAGCGCAGGGACTTTACGAGATTCGCGACCTCATTGAATTCAAGACAACGTGGCATCCTATCGGAGCCTAACATTTGTTTGCGCAACTATCTAAACCCGCAGGAGTTCAAAACACATTGTCCTCCCATGAAACTGCGAATCGTTATCTTCACTTCAGTGGTCACTATCGCGCTGTTGCTCAAAGCCGCAGGTCCCGTTGAAGAAAAATTCAAGGAGTTCGATAAGAACAGCGATGGCGTTCTCTCAAGCGATGAACTGAATGCTGCGGATTATCTTCCTAAAATGGACCTTAATAGCGACGGCAAGGTCACACTTGAAGAAGTTCGCACGTCTCTGGCCTCCATGAGCCGCAGTGCCTTAGCAAAGCTGCGCACAAATCAAAACGCCACTGTCGCACCATCTATTACCGCGCCAGTTGAGCTTCAAGAAGGACCTCAGGTTGTAAAGGCATCGGAAGCTGGTGTCGGTCGCATGGCACCTGAAATCAGTATAAAAAAACTCGACGGCAGCATCCTTAAACTCGCTGCGGCAAAGGATGGCAAGGCTTTGGTGCTCGGATTCTTCAGCCCGACCTGCCCCATGAGCGGAAAGCTGGGGCCAGAAATGGCGCGTTTGGAGAAAGACTATATTGCGAAGGGAGTTTCATTCATCTGGTTGAGTGCCCCGCCAACATCGAATCTTGCTGACATCACCAAGTTTGCCAAATCTTATCAACTTAGCGCGACCATTGCTAGTGACGCAGACGGTGCCGTTGCCAAGGCACTCCATGCCACAACCACCACGGAAGTCTTTGTCTTAGATGCCGCGCGGACACTAATCTATCGGGGCGCGATCAATGACCAATACGGGCTAGGTTATGCTCTCGATTCTCCACGACATACTTATCTGCGGAATGCGCTCGATGCCGTGTTGCGCGGTGATACTCCCGGCATCGCCGCAACGACGGCTCCTGGGTGTGCGCTGGACCTTCCCGCTCAAGAAAAAAATACGACAGGCACTGCAACTTACCATCGGGATATTGCTCGCATCTTGAACCAGAATTGCATTGAATGCCATCGAGCAGATGGACTCGCCCCATTCAGTCTCACCAGCTATGATGATGTGATTGAGCACGCCGGAATGATCCGTAAACAAGTTGAGCGCGGGGCGATGCCGCCATGGTTCGCCAGCAGCGGCCCGTCCGGCTCGCACACTCTCTTCTCGAATGACAGTTCTTTGTCCATGGCGGACAAAGCCACACTCCTCGCGTGGTTGAACTCCGACCGCCCCAAAGGCGATGTCGCCGATGCTCCCCTGCCCCGTAAATTTCCCGAAGGCTGGGTCATCGGTCAACCTGATTTGGTCATCCAGCTTCCGCGCCCTTTCGCCATTAAGGCGGAAGGAACGATGCCCTATCAGAACATTACTGTGCCGGTGAATATTCCTGAAGATCGTTGGGTCCAGGCCTATGAAGTCGTGCCGACAGATCGTCGCGTGGTGCATCATGTCATCATCCGTGTCGTCGAGAAAGGCGGACGCATAGCGCGAGAAGACGGTAACGGCGGGAATGAGGGGCTTTGGGCGGCCTACGTTCCGGGCAACAGCACACGAATTCTGCCAGAGGGTTACGCGAAGAAATTGCCCGCCGGATCAAGCCTCCATTTCCAGATCCATTACACACCGAACGGAAAGGCCACCGAAGACCAGCTCAAAATCGGACTCAAGTTCGCGCCGAAGCCACCGCAATATGCTGTGCATGTCGCCGGGATCGCAAATATCCGACTCCGCATTCCGCCTAACGAGGCGAATCATGTGGAGACTTTCAGCCGCGTCCTCCCTGTGGACATGATGGTCAGCGGCTTCATGCCGCACATGCATGTTCGTGGAAAGTCCTTCAAATACGAAATCACAACCCCGGATGGCAAGACGGAAACACTGCTGGATGTGCCCCGTTTTGACTTCAACTGGCAACTGCAATATCGCCTCGCCCAGCCTCGGGTCTTCCCACGTGGCAGCACCATGAAGATCACCGCTGTCTTTGACAACAGCAGCGGCAACAAGGCCAATCCAGATCCAAACAAATCCGTCCACTGGGGCCAGCAAACTTACGACGAGATGATGATCGGCTATGTGGAGCACTTTGTTCCTATCAAAGAAACCAAGGTGACTTTACATTAAGAAGTCTCCGGTTGCGGCTGGTGGCATCGCGGATTTGTTAGCTCATGCTCCAACGCATTTTCTTCCTACTCATGTTGATGGCCTCTGCCGCTCTGGCCGATGGCAAAGCCACGATCCCGCCAACACCCGGCCCATTGCCTGCGGGAGTTCGTGAAATCAGTATAGAAGAAACCGAGAAACTGATCCGTGAGCAGAAGGACGTTCCGGTCATTGATGTGCGCAGCGCCCCTGAGTTCGCCGAACATGGTCACCTGCCGCGTGCGCAACTGGTTGATTATCTCCGCATGGATTTTGTCGCTGCAGTGGGGACATTGAAAATCGATCCCGCAAAACCGTGCATCATCTATTGTGCGGTTGGAGGACGGGCTAGGCGCGCCGCAGAGAAATTGGCCAAGGCGGGTTACAAGGATATCCTTTTGCCTAAAGGAAGTTTCAAAGGGTGGAAGGATGCGGGCAAGCCAATCGAAGGAGCTCCGAAATCAACCTCACGTTAATCGCTTCTGGGATAGAGGTAGGAACGACGCATTGATTTGCGCCGCTCCCCCCTCCGAACCGGACTGGCGGATTTCCCGCATCCGGCTCTCCGGTCAGTAGTGGACTGCTTGACGCAGGTTGATGGATTCCAACTCTCGGGCTGCTTCCAGACTGAAGAACCCGAGGTCAGCAAAGTAGCGGTTGTTCCAGCGTTGATGATCGCGTCCTCGTCCACGACCTGGCAACCCTGCGCGTTTGCGCAGGATGCCCCGCAGCCTCCCTCGTATCCATCCGTCCATGACGCGCAGCGATGCTTCGCTGGCGTGCTTGAGCCGAGCTCAGCGAGACAGCCAGCCTAACTTAATAAAAAGAATGCTGGCAACTAGCCATAGAAGCCTTGCAGCTTCGGTCGCAGACACCGGACGATGGCCTCTAGGCTTTGTCCGTTGGTGCGCCGCGTCATCGGTTTGATTGACGCTTTGAACTTCTTCTCGCTCTTGGTTCGGATAATCCGAAGGATGCGCCCGCTGGTTTTGCTTCGCCAGAACTTATACCCTAAGAAGTCAAAGTTCGCGCCGGGTTGCCCCATGTCCACGATTTTGGTCTTCTCTGGATGCAGTTCTAACTGGGCTTGGCTGCTCCATTCTCGCAAGGTTTGCAGGACGTGCCCGGCTGCTTCCGCGCTCGGACACAGGATCACCATGTCGTCGGCGTAGCGCACCATCTCATGCCCGTTTCTGCTCATCAGGTGATCCAATGGGTTGAGGTAGATGTTCGCCAATAGCGGGCAGCCGAGCGCAGCGAGACAGCCAGCCTGATTTTTTCAAACTGATGCTGGCAAATGACGCCGCCTTGCGGTGTGCCTTCTTCCCGGCTCTCGCCTTCCATCTGTCCCATTGTTTCCATGATGCCTTGTTTGAGGAAGCTTTCGATGAGCGTGAGCACCCGCCTGTCGGCGATGCGCTCTCCCACCAGTTCCATGAGGCGCTGGTGCGGGATGCTGTCGAAGTAGCCTTTGATGTCCACTTCCACCACATGCACGAGTCCGCTTTGCAACAGTTCGTCCACGCGCCGGAGGGCATCTTTACAACCACGTCCGGGTCTAAATCCATAACTGTGCTCGCCAAACTCTCGCTCAAAGATCGGTTCAACGACCATTCTCGCTGCTGTCTGCACGACGCGATCACGCACGGTGGGGATGCCCAACGGTCGCTTTTCGCTGCTGCCCAGTTTCGGGATATAGACCCGTTTGACTGGCTTGGGTTGGTAGATGCTTTGTTTGAGATGCTCTTTAACGACGAGCAGTCGTGCTTGGCTGTCTTTGCCAAAGTGTTCTACCGTGATGCCGTCCACGCCGCAGGCCCCTGCGTTGGATTGCACCTTTGCCCATGCCAGTTCGAGGGTTTTCGTCGCATAGATTTTGTCTATGAGACTGAACCACACGTTTGATTCGCTCCCGCTCGCCCTGCGGGTGCTCCTGCGTCGCATCTGTCTCGCTGCTGCTCGGCTCCTTTGACCCCTTGTTCAAGGGCCATCAGCATCCTCTCGCTCCAGACTCCGCGTTCGGCTTTGTGACGTTGCCACAAGTCCTCTTCACCTTGTTTATCCATCGCTGGAACTTCCGGTGAGGGTGCTTCGCTCGATCCTTCTCCAGAGGTATCTACTTTCCTGCCGCCCTTTGCTCCATCGGCATTACCCGACTTCAACACTACTATGGCGGCTCTGACTCCTGCCCGGTGTCTCGCGACATCCTGCCCCAACAGGTCTCCTGTGTTCACGGCACTACCCTTCCCTGACATACTGCCACCAACCACCCCAACAGCCTCCGCGACAGGTTCCGTATCTCCGCGTCCCGGCTCGATGCTGTGCGCATCGAGACTTCGCCTTTTTCTAGCAGGCTCGTCGTTCTGTTGTGGCCGAATCGTGTTCACTTTCGTTGCGGTCTGTCAGGTTCTTTCCATTGCTCTCCACCCCGCCTCGCGGCGACGC
>JBBRNC010000003.1:0-130638 GCA_038230495.1 Verrucomicrobiales bacterium | reverse complement strand
GGATTTCGGGCCAGTGGATGGATGATTTGAAGTTATGATGTGACTGGCTTGGGCGACCAACCCAAAACCCAAAACTAAAGTGAAAGCCAAACGCAAAAGACATGACCCAGAGTTCAAAGCCCGAGTGGCTTTGGAAGCCATCAAAGGCATCAAGACCGTGCAGCAGATCGCCGTCGATTTCGATGTGCATCCGGTGCAGGTATCGGAGTGGAAGAAGAAGTTGAACACGCAGGCAGGCAGCGTGTTCGACAACGGCAAAGAAGCCCCCAGAGAGGACTTCGAGGCGGAGCGCAGTGAGTTGCATTCCAAGATCGGGGAACTCACGGTGCGACTGGACTTTGTGGTAAAAAAATCCAAGCAGCTCGGAGTGTGGAGCGCGCTGCCCAACTCATCGAACCACACCACCCGAAGCTCAGCATGAGAACCCAATGCGAACTTCTGAGCATCGCGCGCTCCAGCCTGGACTACGTGCCAGTGGCTGAGCGTGAAGATGATGCCAAGCTCATGCGCCTGCTTGATGAGATCTATCTGCGTGACCCGTGTTTGGGCACGCGGCGGCTGGTGACCGTGCTCGCACGCGATCACGGGCTTGTCGTCAATCGCAAGCGGCTCCAGCGCTTGCGTAGGGTGATGGGAGTGGAGGCCATTTACTGCCGACCACGCACCAGCATCCCGGACAAGACGCATCGCATCCATCCGTATCTGCTGCGTGATCTGAGGGTCACCAAGCCCGATCAAGTGTGGTGCGCTGACATTACGTATGTGCCCATGCCGCGAGGTCACGCCTACCTCTGCGCGGTGATGGACTGGAACACCCGCTACGTGCTGGGCTGGGCGGTGAGCAACACCATGGACGTGGCGTTGTGTCTGCAAGCGCTCAACAATGCCAAGGCACATGCCGGCTGCGTTCCAGAGATATTCAATACGGATCAAGGCAGTCAGTTCACGAGCGCCGAGTGGACCTCGGTGCTCACGAGCTGGGGCGTAAAGATCAGCATGGATGGACGCGGGCGTTGGATGGACAACGTGTTCATCGAGCGACTGTGGCGGAGCATCAAGTATGAAGAAATCTACCTGCGTGAACACGCCACGGTGCGTGAACTCGATCAAGGCGTGGAACGCTGGTTCAAGCACTACAACACCTGGCGTCCACACGCCGCACTAGGCAACGGCACACCGGTGCTGGCCTATCGCCCGCCACCAACCCAGAAGGGCCACCAACTCCAGAAAGCCGCATGAAGACAACCCCCATCGGCGACCGAAAAATGGGTTATTACGCTCCGGTTCCGCTTGCGGCTACGCCGCTGCGCTCCACCTCCGCTCCACAACCCATTTTTCGGGACATCGCTCTTGCCAAGTCCCCCGTGCTAACCTAACCAACCCCCGATCCAAGCCGTGAGCACCATAGCTTAACTTTCAGCAACACTGGCCGAACGATGGGGTCCACCTCAGACTTCCCGATGGGCGCTGTTGGCTTTGTCTTTACAAGTGATCTTTTCTCGTCGCAGTTTGTCCTCCGCTTGCGTGGCGCGGAAGAGATTGGCCGCCAGTTCCGTGCTGCCCATGTGGTCGAGGATTTGCTCGCCTTTCTTGAGGCCCTTGCGAAGGTGGATGTCCTGCGCTCCAAGGCCGCCGTAGAGGCCCATGTAGCCGTGATTTTGGAAGATGGCGTAGTCCCTTGGTTCGATGACTCCTGCCCCTCTGGCAGCGTCGGCGAGTTGGGTGTTGTGGGTTCTCAGGTCGGAGCGGATGGCGAGCCGACGTTGTTCCTCCACCTCCTCATCACTGAGTTCCTGCCTCCGGGTCTGGATGGCAAAATAGGTCTGTCCGTGGGCGACGATTTCCTTGGACGGGTCGGCGTTTTGGATGATGAGATAGCAGGCGTAGCGTGACATCATCACGGTCTTCACGGCCCGCTGGCCTCCCTTCCCGATTTCGATCATATCGGTGACGTCAACGAAATGATCCTCCACTCGCTGGCCGCTGTTGAAACAGGCGGTGCGGGCCTTCTCAATCACGGCTTCAAAATTGCGGTAGTCGTTGTAGCCCAGCACGCGGGCGAAGTCGCGACTGGACCAGAATTCATTGCCTGCTGGATTGGTCCGGCGGATTTGCTCAAAGGGTGTGATCTCGTGACTCATGGTGTTCAGCGGTGGTTTAAATGGCAGTTTGATCGGCGTCTAGGTCGTAGTGTGTGGCGATTTTGGCATCGTTAGCCGCCTCGATATTGGGGCAGATTCGGGTAAGGCGCGGTCGTTGATGTGATGACTGAACTATCATTGCTCAGGCTGGCATTTCAAGGAGGGGGAAAATTCTAGAACTTGGCGCACGAGACTTTCTGTTGCGATTTCGTGGTGGATCTCAATGATCTTGAAACCTGTTTCACGCTGGAACCATTTGTCCTGCCGCCGGGCGTATTGTCGGGTGGCGAGTTGGATGGCGGAGATGGCTTCCGAGAGACTGCATTGGCCGGCGAGGTGAGAATGGATTTCTCGGATACCGATAGCTTTTCCTGCGGTCGCAGAAAGAGGGTCGAGTGCTGCGATTTCTGCGACTAGGCCGGATTGTGCCATGTTCTGAACGCGCTGGTCGATGCGTTTATTCAACAGGCTGCGGTCCCAGAGCAGTCGGACTCCGTTGTAATGCGGGCGATGTTGCCGCCAGGCTTTGCGTAAATTGGACTGTGGTTGGCCAGTGAGGAGGCAGATTTCTAGGGCGCGGGATACGTGGCGATCGTTCTTCAAATTGACGTTGGACTCTGCTTCGTGATCTCTGTGAAGAAGCCACGCGATTCTTTCGAGATCAGTCAGGCATTCGAGTTTTTTGCGAAGCACGCTGCTGGAGGGCAGGAGACTGAGTCCATGAGTAAGGCTTTTTACGTAGAGACCGCTGCCGCCGACAATGATGGGGGTTTTTCCCCTCGCGATAATTTCAGCGATGACAGTGCGAGCAAGGTCGCAGAATCGCTGGGCGTCGCAGAGTTCAGTGGGATCAATCACGCTATATAAGTGATGAGGCACTCTAGTCAGATCGGCTGGACTCGGCTTGGCTGTGCAGATATTGAGGCCGCGATAGAGCTGGAAGGCGTCGGCATTGACGATTTCACCGCCGATCTGTTCGGCAAGGGCGATGGCCAACGCAGATTTGCCTGATGCGGTGGGGCCGACGAGATAGAATGCTTCAGGGTTCAAAGGGCTAGTTGGGTGATACGATCACGAAGATTTAATTCAACTTTAGACTGAAAGTAGAACGACTTTGAAAGTCGTAACTGGTTCGGCGAGTTTGGAACTCGTCGTTCATCGGGATGTAATCCCGATGAACCAGTCAACGACTTGCAAAGTCGTTCTACGCGGTAAGGCATCGTTGTTCAGGGCAGGATGACAAGAAAAAACCCGCCTGCCAGCGCGGAGCTGAGAGGCGGGAAATTTTTCGTTATCGAGCCGCCAAGATCAGGCGGTGACTTCGTCTTCTTCAGGACGGGTGATCACGTCATCTGGGTTCACATGGCTTTGGCCAGATGCTCCCGAATGTTCGTCGCGCGAACCGCGATCATCACGTGGCCCGCGATCATCACGCGAACCGGGGACGAGGGGCTTGGCTCCACCGACAACGAGGGGGCGTCCCATGAAGTCTTTGTTGTGGAGTTCGGCGACGGCTTTTTTCGCGTCGTCGATGCTCATCATGGTGACGAAGGCGAAGCCCTTGCTGCGCTGGGTGCGGGTGTTGACGACGACTTCGGCGTTCTTCACATTGCCTGCGCCTTTGAAGAGTTCGAAGAGATCGCTCTCGGTCGCGTCGTAGCTGAGGTTACCGACGTAGAGACGGTCACCTGTGACTTCTGCAGACGATTGTTGGCGTGGCGGGCGGCTTTCCCGATTGCGATTTTCGCGGTCGGAGCGGGCTACCGGTCCATCGGAGCGCGATCTGCCAGAGGCAGGCTGCTGCGAGGAGTCGGGTCTGTTATACGGTTTCGGCTTTGATTTTCCGAGCAGCCCAAAGGTGATGACTGAGAGGAACTTCTGGAAGCCAGTCGGTTCCTTGGGTTTGTTCGGCTTGAACGTGGTGTAACCGCTGTTGTTGTCGTTACGGGGTGGACGTCCTCCGCTGCGGCGGCGTTGGCCACCACGTTGCGAGGAGTTTGATTTGGAGTAGTCGCTCATGCTGCGAATGTTTTGGGTATGGGTTTCTTGGGGTGTGGCGCGAGGCGTTGGCGTTGCGGCGCGGCATCATGCCTGACATTCCCGAAGCGAACGGAGAAAGCGCCGCGTGGCCGGGCCATCGCGTGCAGTTTCCACCGGAGGGGTCGGCAAGCGGGGCGAGCAGATGCCGGTGGAGGGTCAAAGCCGCGTGCGATCGCTCCAGTGGAAGAATCCAGAGGGAGTCGGAGCTGGGGGGCGCGATTCGCGGTTGGGTTGTGCGCATAGGGAGCCTGAGTGTGAATCACCCGGTCTCAAAGCGGCGTGCTTTGACGAACTGAACCTAAATGCTACGGGACGATACCCCCCGGTGCAAGAAGTTAATTTTTCGTCACGCGGGCACTCCGACGACTCCGCCGGGCAGGCCGTCATCATGATCCTCGTCAGGCTGGCTGACGGGACGTTCTGTCGGAACTTTCTGCACGGGAGGAGGGGTAGGGGGCTTGGGCGACTGCGGCGGATTGATGATTCGTCCGTGCTCCATGATTTCCTTGATGTGCACACCATCGAGGGTCTCATATTCCAGAAGCGCATGGGCGATAGCGTCGAGCTTGTCCTTGTGTTTAAGGAGGACTTCTTTCGCGTGGGAATAGGCTTCATCAATGAGGCGCTTCACTTCCTCGTCAATTTTTTGCGCGGTATTGCTGCCGTAGCTGCTGGCGCGACCGGTGAATGGCTGGCTGTCGGTGTCAGTGTATTCCACCATGCCGAGGCTTTCGCTCATGCCCCAGGAACAGATCATACTACGGGCCACGCGGGTGGCCATACGGATGTCACCGGATGCTCCGTTGGTCACGTCGCCAAACTGAATTTCCTCGGCAACGCGACCACCCATCGTGACTACGAGATTGTCGAGCAGTTCACTTTTACGATGCGTGAATTTGTCTTCCTCGGGCAACATCATGGTCGAGCCGAGCGAAGGTCCACGGGGGATGATGGTGACTTTATGAAGCGGGTCGGTGTGCTCGAGCACTTCATTCAAGATGGCATGGCCAGCTTCGTGATAGGCGGTGTTTTCCTTTTCCTTGTCGGAGAGCGCAAGGCTGCGGCGCTCGCGGCCCCAGCGAACCTTGTCGCGTGCTTCTTCGAGTTCGGGCGTGCCGATTCCCTTCAAATTTCTGCGGGCGGCGAGCAGGGCCGCTTCATTGATGATGTTCGCGAGTTCTGCGCCGGAGAATCCGGGCGTGCCACGCGCGATTTTGGAGAGGTTGGCGTTTTCATCGAGCTTCACTTTTTTGGAGTGAACTTTGAGAATTTCTTCGCGACCTTTTACGTCTGGGAGATTGACCGTGACTTGACGGTCGAAACGACCGGGGCGCAGCAGCGCGGGGTCGAGCACATCGGGGCGGTTGGTGGCCGCGATGATGATGACGCCTTCTTGGGTGTCGAAGCCGTCCATTTCAACGAGCATGGCATTGAGTGTCTGCTCCCGTTCATCGTGACCGCCACCCATGCCGTGACCGCGATGACGGCCCACGGCGTCGATTTCATCAATGAAGATTAGGCAGGGCGCGTTTTTCTTGCCCTGCTCGAACATGTCGCGCACACGGCTGGCGCCGACGCCGACGAACATCTCGACAAAGTCCGAGCCGCTGATGCTGAAGAACGGCACGTCGGCTTCGCCCGCGATGGCCTTGGCCAAAAGTGTCTTGCCCGTTCCGGGTGCTCCGACCATGAGGACGCCTTTAGGAATCTTGCCACCGAGACGTTGGAATTTCTTCGGGTCTTTTAAGAACTCGACGATCTCCCAGACTTCTTCCTTTGCCTCTTCGACACCGGCGACGTCTTTAAATGTGATCTTGTTGCGGTCCTGGTTGAGCATCTTGGCCCGGCTCTTTCCGAAACTGAGCGCACCACGCCCGGCGGATTTCATCTGCTGGCGGATGAGAAGGAACAGGCCGAGCAGCACGAAGACCGGAAGCAGTGTCATGAAGATGGCGCTTCCGTAGCTGGTTTCAGGGCGCGGGTTGAGCGTCGCACCCTTGCCAAACTCAGTGAGAAGCTTGGCGATTTCTTCCTTCTGATAAGGAATGTTCACTGGCGTCTTGAATGAAGATACTTTGCTATCTCCGCCTGTTTCCCGATATTGCCCTTCGATATATTCCATGCCCGTGCCGAGTTCACTGACAAGGTTGAGGGGATGGCTCTCATCTGCCACGAGTCGGCCTTCGGTCACAATTTTCTTGAATTCGGAATAGTTCTTTTCCTTGCCGACGGCATTTGATTGCTTGAGGAAAAACGCCCACGCGATAATAAGGGCGGAGGCTCCAAGAAGCACCAAGCCTTTCCAGTTGAACTGGGGTTCTTGATTGCGCTTGTTGTTGCGTGGTGGTTTGGGTTCTTCGTCGAACATAGATGTGTTATGGGCAGGCTGATTTGAAAGATACACCCTTGGGGGTGCGTGGCAAAGGAAAGTGGGTCACAGTTTTGTCGCCCTATATAATACGCAACAAGGGAGTCGATGGATGTGGCGAGAGCACTGGCGACTCACGCGACTATAAAGTCACACGGCATCCAGCAACTTGCCCTTGTGTGAATTCGTCACGCGCTTAGTCTTGCGCGTTGATGAACCCACCCGCCGCCGACCAGCCTCCCACTCAGCGCTTCGCGCGGGCGATTCGTTCCGGTGCTGCACCGCGGGCTGTGGCTCCGGGCAGTTGGTGGCGTAGGACTTGGAATCGTCTGCGCGGTGTGAAAATGGAGACCACGGGCTATTCAATGCTGCCCGTGCTGATGGAGGTCTTCGCTGGCTTCAGTAAAATTGATGGCGAGGTCATGGAGGAGGAGATCGATTCCAGCCTCGGCTTCATGCGTTACGATTATCCTGACGCGATTTATTCTGAGTTGCGTCGGGTTTACATGGAGGCCCTGCAGAAGCAGCAAGACCTCAGCGCAAGGGCGCGGGAATTGAACAAGACGCTCACTATGGAGCAGAAGATTCTGCTCGGAGTGCAGCTTTATCTGCTCATCTCGCGCGCGGAGAACTCGCGACAGCAACTCGTCGAGTTTTATCTGTTCATGACGAACCTCGGCATCGCGTCGCAGGCTATTGACATCGTCTATCAGCTTAATGCCGAGGATCGCCCGATGGATGATGCGGACGTAGCGGGTAAGTCCGGTCAGCCGCTCGAGACTCTGCGCATCGGTTCCATCGACCCGCATGATGTGCTCTTGCGCTCACTGACGCCGAAATGTCACGTCATCGCTTTCCGTTATCAAAACCTCATCCTTTTAAAGAACACCGGCACCGTGTCGGTGCTTGTGCGCAGCCGCACGCTGCGTCCGGGAGAATTCTCTCGTCTCTATCCTGGTGAGCGCGTGGTCTTGGAAGATGCGTCCCTTGATTACGCCGATCTCGTCTCTTACTTCAACGCTAAGAAAAATCTCACCGGCACCCAGCTTTACCTCACGCTCACCGATGAAGGCAGTGCGGAAATCTCGCAGCATCGTGGTCGCGGCACCAACCTGCGCATCAGCTTCGGCCTCTCCGTCGCGATTGAGGCCTTGCGCGATACGGATGCGAAGATCAATGGCAAGAAACTCCGCGCGGGCACGAAGATCGACGCCTCCATTGAGGACAAAATCATCGCGCAGGGCGAGGTCGAAATCTCACTTCAGGAACTCCGCCGCCGCGCGAGAGAGTTTGGCGAACAGTTCCGGCTCGAAGGCAGTCGTAACACTTATCTCGTCTCCAACAATCCCGATCTACTCGAAGAAGGCGACATCCTTCTCTCAAATGAGGGCGAAGGAGAAATCCTTCTGAAGATCATTTGTAACTATGCGGACAAGACTGGCGAGCTAGAGGTGCTTCGCTCGGATCGCCCCATCTTTGTTGGCGTCACTCTGGTCAAGGACCGCGCGCATCTCAAGGACTCCGACACCCTCACGCTCGGTGACGGCCAATATCTCCGCTGTCATTTCTCCGACCGTATCATCGAGGAAGAACGCAACGTCATCCGCGCCGTTGAACTTCGCGAAGTCGGCCATCGCTATGACCGTAGCGACACCGCGCTGGACACTATCAATTTCACCGCGCGTCGTGGCGAGATGATCTGCGTCATGGGGCCGAGCGGTTGCGGGAAGAGCACCCTGCTTCGCGTTCTCGCCGGGCAGCTCAAGCCGAAGAACGGGGAGATTCTAATGAACGGCTTTCCGCTCTACGCGCATAGCACGAACCTCTGTCCTTACATCGCCTACATTCCGCAGGAGGACGCATTCGATCCGCTGTTGCGCGTGCAAGAAAACCTCGACTACTCAGTCGCGGTGCGCTGTCCGCATCTTCCAGTCGAAGACCGACGCAAGCGCGTAGATGCGAAGCTCGTCGAACTCGGACTCAATGAACTCCGCCATCGTCTCGCCGGAACACCGCAGCAGAAATTTCTCAGCGGCGGCGAGCGCAAGCGATTGAATGCCGGCCTCGACATGATCGGCATCGCTGACGTGTATCTATTTGACGAACCTACTTCCGGCCTTTCCTCGAAGGACTCCGAGCACGTGCTCGAACTCATCCACTCGCTCGCGCGTAACAAAATCGTCTTCGCCTCCATCCACCAGCCCAGCACGCGGCTACTCCAGATGTTCGACAAGGCGCTCCTGCTCGACAAAGGCGGAAAGATGGCCTTCTTCGGCACGCCGCAGCAGATGCTGGAATATTTCTGGAACGCCTATGGCGAAGAGACTGGTCACGGCGAGGAGCCGCAACCCATGCCGGCAAACCTGACGCCGGACTTTGTCTTCGATGTGTTGGAGACACCCCTGCGTGACATCAGCGGTGATGTCTTTCACGAGCAGACCAGCGATGGGCATCTTGTTCCTGCGCGACGCTTTCCGCCGAACTTCTGGCGTGACCGTTATCAAACCCACGTCCTTATGCACAGCGTCGCATCGCCAGAAAAACGGCGCGATGAAACGCGACAGGAAGGCTATCAATCCGTTACGCAACGCAGCCTACCATCGCAGCCTCGACTGACATTCCGCGAAGAAAGCATCATCTTCGCCACCATGCTGAAGCGCGCCTTCCTCAGCAAGTTGCGCAATCGCGCCAACCTCCTCACCACACTGCTGGAAGCGCCCGCCTTAGCCTTCCTCATCTCCATGGTGCTGCGTTATTCTGAAGAAGAAAACTACACTTTCGCCTCCGCCTTCCACATCCCGAGTTATCTCTTCCTCAGTCTCGTCGTCGCCATGTTCCTCGGCCTGACTAACAGCGCGGACGAAATCATCCGCGACCGCTCCATGCTCAACCGAGAGCGTAATCACAACCTCCGCGTCGGCTATTACATCTGCGGGAAAGTCGCCGCGCTCGCCACCTTCGCCCTAGCCCAGTGCGTCATCTATCTTCTAATTGGAAACTACATACTGGAAATCCGCGATATGTTCCTGCCGCATCTCCTCTGGATGTTTCTTACCGCGCTCACTGGCGCTGGCCTCGGCCTGCTAGTCTCATCGCTCGTGCACGACTCCCGCACCTCGCTGAACATCATCCCGCTCATGCTCATCCCGCAAATCATCCTCGGCGGTGCGCTTATTAAATACGAAGAGATGAACCGCAACCTCGACTTCGTCTATTCCATCCGTAAATGGATAGATCAAAAAGAAGGCGATGACGCACCCTCCGCCAGCAAGCTCAAGGTTCCCTTCATCTGCCAGTTCATGCCCCTGCGCTGGTCCTACGAATCCGCCATCATTTCCCAGGCCAAGCTCAACCCTCTCACCAGCAGCCAGGAGATGCTGGAAAACCGCATCCAGTCTCTCATCAGTCTGCCCAAGGACATGCAAATGTCCGAGGCCCAGCGCAAGGAACTTGATCTCACCAAGCAGGCCCTCGCCGTCGTCTCCGGCCTTCAGGATGACAATGCCGTCGGCATCGCGCGGCGGCTCGACCTCATCAATGACAGCATCGCCATAGGAAAAATCGACGCCCGGCTCATCGACCAGCCCCGAGGCCGGAAAGCCGTCAGCGCCGAGGAGATTTACGTCAACCGCAAGGTGCTCGATCTCGTCACCAAGGCCGAGATGGAGCGCGAAGACTATCGCCGCAAAGCCAGCCCCAACGTCTTCTTCGGCACCATGAAAACCTATCGCTTGCTTGATGGGCAAAAGCTGGAGCCCAACGATCAGGTAACGGATCGAAAATCATCCGTGCGGAAGCCTTGGTATCAAGAACTGCGCATCAATACCCTCTATCTCAACGCCGCCGTCATGTTACTGTCCATGGTCTTTATCATTCTAGTGCTTCATATGTCCCTGCGCCGCCAGTTGTCTCGGGTGTGATGAAGCTAGGTGGGTGTGCTCGCATTAGCGGTCACATCATGCATCATTTCTCGAGTCTGCTCTGAAACTAGAGTCGCAATTGAAACAAGGAACGATGGCGTCTCGCCGTCAGTCCCGCCATTGACGGCGAGACGCCATCAATCCTTGATATCTGCATCCTCAAGGTTATCTCGCTGAAACATATCCATTAGATTCTATGCTTCTGCGTCCTTATGGGCATTCGCGCTGAACCTACTTCCCGTCATCCTTCTTCTGCGCGAAGAGCCATGTCCAGAGATCAGGGTCTTCGTAGGTGCGGGTCCAGGAATCGTGCTTCACACCGGCGTAGATGGTGAGCTTGGGCGTGCCGCCGGCCTCGACTAGAGCGTCATAGATGCGCTGGGAGTTGGCGGCGGGGACGACGTTGTCATCGGCACCGTGGAAAATCCAGACCGGGATATGTTTGATGTGCTCGGCTGCGACGAATTTCACGCCCGCGCTGCCGCAGATGGGCACGGCGGCGGCGAAGATGTGTGGATATTCATTGATGGTGTCCCAGACGCCATAGCCGCCCATGCTCAGGCCGGTGAGATAGATGCGATCATCGTCGATATGATATTCTTTTTTCAAGGCATCGACCATCGCTTTCACACTATGCGGATCCCATGTGACATGGTTGGGTGCTTGCGGGCTAGCGATAATCGCGGGGAACGAGTGGCCGTTAGCGACCATCTTTAGCGGTCCGTTGCGCGTGAGGACATCGAGGTCTTCGCCTCGCTCCCCGGAGCCGTGCAGAAAGACCACGAGAGGCCATTTCTTTTTGTCCGCTTCTTTATATTCTTCGGGCACATAGATGGCGTAACGGTAGCCGACCTTGACGGTGACCTCGGCAGTAAACTCTCCGGTTTTCATCTTGGGGTGCGCGTCCTCGGCAAGCAGTGGCGCGGAGAAATTGATAAGCGTCATGACGGATAAAAAGAGATGAAATCCCAACCGGCAACCATTTGCAGGATTTATATAAACGAGAACGGACGGTGCTTGAATCATCGTAGCATCTTGAGCATGGCGCGTGTGCCATCGCTTCGCAAATTCAAAGCATTCTCAATGCCACACGCTCCATTCTCTAGCGGCCTGTAGGCAACAATGCCTGAGATCGCATGAATCAAACAGATGCCATGCACTTGAAGGTGAACTTCTGTCAAGGTTTGCGCCTGAACTGAAAGCATAAGTCTAGTCGTTCCAGTAATGGTCATCAAGTGTCGCCGTAACCCCGTATGAGAGAAGTTGGAGCTTCTGCTTCGAGAGTAATTTACGTCATTGAGATACCCTGACCGTTGGCAAAGCTGGAACATAATCCTCCTAGTAATAGTAGTCCATACGCTAAAAACTTTATGCGTATGCTCTGATTGTGTGACGAGAAAGTTTCAAATTATCTGGCGACTCGGCATGACGTTTTCGTCACATGGCGCAATGCGGCGAAAACGTTTCAATACAATTGTTGGTATTCGAAAGATTAGGTTGAAAGAGCGCATCGTCAGTTCAGAGCGGCGAAATACCACCAGCACTTAAACCATACGTTTTCAGCTCAAGTCACAAGCACACTTATAAAGTCATGAAACAAGTTTTCATCCAACTACTATCACCACTTTCTTTCACACGATTCATCGGCATAGCAATGCTGACAATTGGTATCGGCTCAGCCCACGCGGACACTCTGCCATCGGTGACGATTGCAGCGACCGATGCGTCTGCCGCTGAAGCCGCAAGCGATCCGGGCACTTTCCGCATCACACGTGTGGGAGATGCAACCAATGCGCTGACTGTGAATTACACGATAGCGGCGGGAGCTGGTCAGGCGGTCGCAGCGGATTACACGCCAGCGCTCACAGGCACGGTTATCATCCCTGCCGCACAGTCCTTTATTGATATCACCATCACTCCAGTGGACGATATTCTCCTTGAAGGTGATGAGACGGTGACACTGACGCTCGCCGCCGATGCCACTTATGATCTTGGCGCGCCCGTCACCGCGACAGTGACTATAACTGACAACGAAACAGCGATTGATCTTTCCCGCTATGTTCGCATTGGCCGCTACGACCTGCCTGAACCGACGCGCACGGCTCACCCGGCGAACAGTCTGCTGGCTCAGGAAGCGTCGAACGTGACGTATAACTGGGACACGGATACGCTATTCATGACAGGCGACGGTGGCACGTCAGTCGTCCAGGTCTCGAAGACTGGCGTTCTTATTGACTCCATGACCTTGCCTCCGGGCGGCAGTCCGCAGGGCACCGAATTCTATGACACGGAAGGTATCACTTATGTAGGCAATAACCAGTTTGTCTTCACGGAGGAGCGGGACCGGCAGCTTAATCTGTTCACTTATGTGGGTGGAGGCATCCTGCAACGGAGCGCCACCAAAACGGTCAAGCTCGGCACCACGATTGGTAATGTCGGTCTTGAAGGCGTCACCTACGACCCACTGTCTGGTGTCTTCAATCCAGTTACAAAAACGGGTGGCTTCATCTGCGTGAAGGAAAAGACCCCGCAGTCCGTCTTCCAGACCAACGTTGATTTCACTGCCCTGACTGCAACGAATGGCTCGCCCACGTCAACCTCATCGACCGATCTCTTCAATCCCTCCCTCGCGGGTTTATCGGATTTTTCTGACATCTTTTCGCTTTCAAATCTGCCCGCGCTCGCTGGCAAGCCGACGAACAGCCATCTGCTCATCATCAGTCAGGAGTCGGGCCAGATTGTCCATATTGATCGCGCTGGAGTTGTCTCCAGCACGCTGACGATCGTCGCCGACGCGGGAAGCCCGCTCACGGTTCCCGACATGACGATGGAAGGTGTGACAATGGATCGGAATGGCGTCCTCTATGTCACTAACGAAAATGGTGGCGGCGATGCGAACCACCCGCAGCTCTGGGTTTATGCGCCCTCGAACGCGCCGAATCTCGCCCCCACTGCACTCGCGCTGAATAACACCATTACATCCATACCCGAGAACACCAGCACGGCTGGCGGTGTGAAATTGGCGGACATCGTCATCACCGATGATGGCCTCGGCGTAAACACTGTGACGCTGAGCGGAACTGACGCGAGTTTCTTCCAAGTCACCGGCACTGCGTTGTTCCTCAAGGCAGGGACGGTTCTGAACTCCACGAGCAAACCGACCTACAACGTTACTGTCAATGTGGACGACACCTCAGTCGGCAGCACGCCGGATGCCTCCGTGAATTTCACGCTCTCGGTTACGGTATCCACTGGCGGCACCGGGCAGCTCATTATCTCTGAAGTCGCCCCGTGGTCGAGTGGCAACGGCGGCCCCGCGACAGGAGCCAATTCCCTTCGCGTTGATTGGTTCGAGGTCACGAACATCGGCACCGCCGCAGTGAACCTCACCGGTTGGAAAATGGACGACAATTCAAACTCCTTCGGTTCTGCGGTGGACTTGAATGGCATCATGAGCATCGCTCCCGGCGAGTCTGTGATCTTCTTGGAAACTGCCAATGTGCTTGCCGCTACGATCAACACCAAGATAGCCGCGTTCAAGTCTTTATGGTTCGGTGCAAACCCGCCAGCTAATCTCCAGATCGGCTACTACTCCGGCTCAGGCGTGGGCCTGAGTGCGACAGCGGATGCAGTGAACCTATTCAACGCCGCAGGCGCAGTGCAGGCCCGTGTGGACTTCAACGCTTCCCCCACCGGGCCTTCGTTCCCGACCTTCGACAATGCGGCTGGACTGAACAATGTAGTAATCTCGAATCTTGCAGTCGTCGGCGTGAATGGGGCGTTCTCCGCTGCGAATGATGCAAATGAAAAAGGCTCGCCCGGCACCATCGGCGCACCAGCGACACCCGTCATCACTATCACCGCCACGGATGCCAATGCCGCAGAAGCGGGCGCCGACCCTGGCACATTCCGCATCACGCGCACAGGCAGCACGCTCGGTTCGCTCACAGTGAACTATACCATTGCCACGGGTTCAGGTCAGGCCACGAACGGCACGGACTACACTCCGACTCTCACTGGCGTCGCAACGATTCCTTCGGGCCAGCCCTATGTGGATATCACGATCACACCAGTGAACGATACACAGATTGAGCTGAACGAAACCGTGACTCTCACCCTCGGCGACACAGGAAGCTACGATACAGGTTCGCCCTCCACCGCGACCGTCACCATTGCGGATAATGATGCGGCGACTGGATTCACCTTAAACACGGGTTCTCTGGACATTTCCACTGCCACGGGCCTCCCTGCGGGCGGCACCCTGACTGGTCCCGGTGTGACCGGATCAACCTTCAATTCCGCCGGACTTGGTTCTGGCGTGAAGACGCTGAACTACAGCTTCACCGATGCCTCTGGCACACGGAACGTCAGCTTCAATATTACCCTTCAATCTGTCGTCTTCACTGGCGTGGCCGCAGGTGATGCTTCCACGAATGAAGCCATTATCTGGACGCGTGCAGTGGATAGCTCGTCACCCGCAGCAGCGACAAATTTGACGGCACAGATTTCGACAAGCCCGATCATCGGCAGTCCGCTGACAACTCCTGGTGTGACGGTTCCCTTGGCGGATTTCACACTCAAGTTGGACTTCACTGGCTTGACCGCAGGGACACAGTATTACTACCGTTTTGTCGGCCCCGCTGGTGAACTCAGCCTCGTTGGCACATTTAAAACTGCACCGTCGCCCACAACCGCCGCGCCTCTGCACTTCGCCTTCAGCGGTGACAATGACGGCCTCATGCGTCCCTACGCGCTGGCCAGCATCTTCCCATCGCTGAACCTCGATTTCTACATCAACCTCGGTGACGTCATCTACGAAAATGCGAGCAACGTCACCGGCAACAACGCCGCGTCGTGGCTGAACTCGCCTTCGGTCACGCTCTCGAGCTCGCCACTGAATCTCAACGGCCTCCCAGCCGCAACCAACCCCGCCTCTCCGTTTGCGTGGGCCACGCAGGCGCAGCTCAAGGCGGAATACGAAAAGAAGTATCGCGAAAATTTCCTGCCTGTGAACACCAACGGTCAGAACAGCCTTCAAGTGCTCTACGCCGCACAAGGGAACTACACGACGTGGGACAACCACGAGATGGGTAACCGCAAATACATCGACGGTGGTGCACCCGCAGGCGGCTCCGTCGGCGGCGCAACTGGCACGGACATGGCCTCCGGCCGCGGCGTGGATGCACGGAATAACGGTGCTGGAAACTTAAGTAACATCAACGACGTCAATACCTCCGCCACGGACTTTATGAACCGTGCGCCAGGCTTCGTGACGCTGGAGAATGTTTTCCTCTCCTACATGGCGATTGCGGATCGGGGTCTGGTGAATGCACCTGCCGATCCACGCTCCCACGGGACACCGCTGATCTACAGCGCCCAGCAGTGGGGTAAAAACGCCATCTACATCAACACGGACTCCCGCACTTACCGCGATATCCGCATTAAGACTGCAAACGCCGGTGCAGACGATACCACCGCACCCCGCGCGAATAACCCCGCTCGCACCATGCTGGGTGCGACGCAGTTCGCATGGCTAAAGCAGACGCTGCTTGATGCACAAACCGCAGGCACGCCGTGGAAATTCGTTTCGCTCTCCGATGCGATTGACCAAATCGGTCCAATCGGTGGCGGACTTACCACCGTCACCGCAGCCGCCATGCAGCCGTTCAGCGGCAACGGCGCCTACGGTCCTGTCAATGCAGACGGCGGCAAGACCCACCAGGGCGGTTATCGTGCAGAGCGGAATGCGTTGTTGAAATTCATCGCGGATAATCACATCACCAACGTGGTCTTCCTTTCTTGCGATGATCACCAGAACCGCATCAACGAGATGTCCTACTCGCCCACCGGCCAGACGGAAGTGCAGTCCAGCTACGTGAAAGTGCCCTACTGCTTCTCCATCGTCTGCGGCCCGCTAGGTGCCACGGGTCCAGATCTCTTCCTGAACCACGGCTACACCAGCATCCAAGGCGCGGCGAATCTCATCGCAAACGCCCAGAGCAGTGCGGGAGTCGATCCGATCGGTCTCGCTTCGAGCTACCCCGGTCTGCATAATGTGATGCGCGATAAAGGAGCCGGACTCGTTCTGGAAACCACCATTGAGCCTGCTGACTTCTACAGCCCAGACACCTTCAACGCGACCGTCTTCGACGTGAGCGCGAATGGAAAGACGCTTACCATCAGCAGCGTGGGCATGAACTCCACTGCGCAGAACGCCGCCGCTGAATACAACGGCACCACGAATCCAGCCCGCACTGTCTTTAGCTTCCAGGTGGACTCCGCTATTGACGCTCTGGCCAGTGTGCCCACTGGCGTCACAGTGACTCGGGGCGGCTTCGTTCTCGACCGCCGCACGGGCAATTTCCTGCAACTAGTCACGCTTACGAACACTGGCGCTACGCCTGTCTCCGGCACCGTCGCTATTGCACTCGATAGCCTTAGCGCGAACGCCACGCTTACTTCTGCGGCAGGTGCCACGGCCAGCCCGCTGGCACTCGTCAATGTGGGTGCTGATAACATCCTTAGCCCTGGCGAATCGGCAACGGTTACATTGCAATTTAATAACCCTACCCGCGCAGCTATCACTTACACCCCGCGTGTCCTCGGCGGAGTTACTCCTTAATAGGATCCTAAGTTCCTCAATAAAAAATGTGCCCTGCTACCGAAAAAACAACGTCATTATCAAATAAGAAAACCCCATCCATCACGCCCATGAAAAATAAATTCTTCAAACTCCTCTCGGTGCCATTGATGGCCCCGGTCATCGCCATCGCACTGGCGCAAAGTGCCAGCGGCCAATCACTCTTCCAAGGGCCTAGCACAGGCTCCACGCCTTATGTGCAGCCACTCCTACCGGGATCGGAAATCATCTCCGTCCTCACCACCGATAACACCGGCGCAGCCGCGGACGACTCAGTTCCGAATCTTGTCGGCGGTGCGCCGTATGGCATGGCGGGTATCCCCGACGGCATGGGTGCCTTTGACAATGGCAACGGCACTTTCACGCTTCTAGTCAATCACGAGATCGGCAACGCGCTCGGCACGGTTCGCGCCCATGGTGCCATCGGCTCCTATGTGTCCAAATGGATCATTAACAAGAGCACCCTCGCTGTTACAGGTGGCACGGACCTGATGACGGGAATATATGGCTGGAATACGGGCACTCAGGCGTCGAACGCATCTCCAGCAGCGTTTGCGTTTAACCGCTTCTGTTCCGCTGACCTGCCAGAAGTAAGCGCTTTTTATAACGCCACTTCTGGCCTCGGCTCACAGGAACGCATCTTCATGCATGGCGAAGAAGGCGGCTCGACTGGCTATCAACAGGGCACCGTGGTAACCGGAACCGACGCTGGCAAGAGCTATACGCTCGGCAAGTTTAACCTGACCACCAATGGCTCCGGTCTCACCGGCGTCGGAGCTTGGGAGAACGCGCTCGCGAATCCTTTCGCACAGGACAAGACCGTCGTCATCGGCAACAACGACGGCGGCACGGGCATCATGGCTAACGCGCTCTCCGTCTATGTCGGCACGAAGACCAGCACAGGCACCGAAGTGGAAAAGGCGGGCCTCATGAATGGCACGTTGAAGTTCATCGCGGTCACCGGATTCGCCGATGGCACGAGCACAATTGACGAGTTCACGAACACGACGACACACGCGAACGTCATCCCGAACGGCACACGATTCACGCTCAGTGCCACGACCTCCACCACCTTCTCGCGTCCCGAAGACGGTGCTTGGAACCCGCGCAATCCCCGTGAGTATTATTTCAACACGACCGACCGTCTCGATCAAGCAAGCGACGGTCTCGGTGCGCAAATCGGCCAGACCCGCGTGTGGCGCCTGACGTTCGACGATATCACTAATCCTGACGCTGGCGGTAAGATCGAGTGCCTTATCGATGGCCGGACGGTAGCGGGCCAGAAGGTCAACATGTTCGACAACATGGGCGTCAACACTGCAACCGGCCACATCATCCTTCAGGAAGACGTCGGCGGTGCCGCGCACAATGGCAAGATGTGGGAGTTCGATCCGGCCACTTTCACCGGTGCAACGAACTCGGGCACGATGACGATGATCGCCAAGCATGACGCGGCCCGCTTCGGCGACGTTGGAGTCGCTGCGACCTCACCCTTCAACAACGATGAAGAGACTTCAGGCATCATTGACATCACGAGCATCATGTCCGGCAGCGCACTGCATAAGGGCAACCCAGGCGAAGCTTGGTATATCAGTGCCGACCAGGCGCATTACACGTCTGGCATCAGTTCCACCCAAGTGGAAGGCGGCCAGATTTTCGTGCTGCACCAAATCGCGCAACCCAGCAATTTGTTTCAGGCATCAAGCACTGGCTCGACGCCCTACGTGCTGCCGACTCAGGCGGGCACGGAAAGCACCTCCGTCTTCACTACCGATAACACCGGCGCGACTCCCGACGACACGGTTCCGAATCTTGTCGGCGGTGCGCCCTATGGCATGGCGGGTATCCCTGACGGCATGGGTGCCTTTGACAATGGCAACGGCACTTTCACATTGTTGGTCAATCACGAGCTTGGTAACACACTCGGCACAATTCGCGCCCACGGCTCCATCGGATCCTATGTGTCCAAATGGATCATCAATAAGAGCACACTTGCAGTGACTGGCGGCACGGACCTCATGACTGGGATCTACGGTTGGAATACAGGGACGCAGGCTTCGAACACCACGCCCAGCACGTTTGCATTCAACCGCTTCTGCTCCGCTGACCTGCCAGAAATCAGCGCGTTTTATAACGCCACTTCCGGCCTCGGATCACAGGAACGCATCTTCATGCACGGCGAAGAAGGCGGCTCGACTGGCTATCAACAGGGCACCGTGGTAACCGGAACCGACGCTGGCAAGAGCTATACGCTCGGCAAGTTTAACCTGACCACCAATGGCTCCGGTCTCACCGGCGTCGGAGCTTGGGAAAACGCACTTGCGAATCCCTTCCCGCAAGACACGACCCTCGTCATCGGAAACAACGACGGCGGCGCGGGAATCATGTCTAACGCGCTCTCTGTCTATATCGGCACGAAGCAGGCGACGGGCAGCGAAGTTGACAAGGCGGGCCTCACGAACGGCGTGCTGAAGTTAATCGCGGTCACCGGATTCGCCGATGGCACGAGCACGATTGACGAGTTCACGAACACGACGACACACGCGAATGTCATCCCGAACGGCACTCGCTTCACGCTCAGCTCCACGACCTCCACCACCTTTTCTCGTCCCGAAGACGGTGCATGGAATCCGCTCAATCCAAACCAGTTCTACTTCAACACCACTGACCGTCTCGATCAGGCCAGCGACGGTCTCGGTGCGCAAATCGGTCAGACCCGAGTGTGGCGTTTGACGTTCGACGACATCACCAATCCCAATTCGGGCGGTATGATCGAGTGCCTTATCGATGGCCGGACGGTGGCGGGTCTGAAGGTCAACATGTTTGACAACATGGAGGTGAACAAAACAACTGGCCACATCATCCTGCAGGAGGATGTCGGCGGTGCCGCGCACAATGGCAAGATGTGGGAATTCGATCCGGCCACTTTCACGGGCGTGACTAACTCAGGCACAATGACGTTGATCGCCAAGCATGATCCGGCACGCTTCGGTGACCGCGTCGGCGGTATCACCACTGCTGCGACTTTGCCCTTCAACAACGACGAAGAGACTTCGGGTGTCATTGACATCACAGGTATCATGGCTGGCAGCGGCCTGCACAAGGGTAATCCGGGCGAAGCTTGGTATATCAGCTCCGATCAGGCTCATTACACCACTGGCATCAATGCAACTCAGGTCGAGGGTGGCCAGTTCTTCGTGCTGCATCAGATTGCGCCGGTCAACAATGCGCAAGTGACGCGCAGCGGGTTCGTCCGCGACCGCCGCACTGGCACGTATAGCCAGCAGGTGACCGTGAAGAACAACCTCGCGACCACGGTCGCTGGTTCATTCTACGTGGTGCTGGACGGCCTCACTGCGGGTGTCAGCCTCGCGAATGTATCGGGATCGACTGGCACCTATGCGCCGCTCGGAAGTCCCTACGTTCTGGTGCCGGGATCGGCTGGCGGACTGGCCCCCGGAGCCTCGCTGAGCGTCACTCTGCAATTCACCAATAGCAGCAATACCGCCATCACCTATACCCCACGCGTGCTGAACGCTGTCCCAACCCCCTAATTAATCCAACCCGGTATGTGGCTGCCGCTATCTGGCGGCAGCCGCTGCCAAAATTCATTGCTAACAAAAAACAACCAAAACAACACACACACCATGAAGCCAAACAGTAATCTTAAGAAAACTCTCAGTATGCTGGCTGCTGCCTGCATGTTCCTCAGCGCGACAGCTAGTCATGCTGCCCTATCGTTCAACGTGTATATCAATACCTCATCATTGCTCAGCTCCCCAGCCAGTGCATCCGGGCCGTTCTCGCTCGACTTCCAATTCAACGATGGCGGTGTGCTCAACAACAATACGGCGACGATCACCTCCTTCAACTACAACGGTGGTAGCGCGACGGGATCTGCATTTCTCTCTGATCCTGGTGTGACGGGTAACATTAGTTCCACCGTCACGTTCAACAACAGCGCGCCGTTTCAGGAACTCTACCAGACGTTCACGCCTGGTGCTTCGCTCTCCTTCGCCGTGAATCTTTCCACCGCAGTGGACGGGATAGTGCCAGATTTGTTCTCCATTGCTATCCTGGACAGTGCGCTGCAAAATATCACCACGAACGGATTCGGTGATTCGCTTGTGCAGGTGAACCTCGACAGCGCGTCGCCAACGGTTGCGTTCTCATCAGGCACCGGCAATTTTTCAGGCGTGGCGGCTACTCCCGAACCATCGCGTGCGATCCTACTTGTCGCCGGACTTGCGGCCACAGCCTTCCGTCGTCGTCGTTCGAAGTAATATCATAAACTTTCCTATGTAATAGCCGGCTCCGATTCACGTCGGCACCGGCTATTACAGTTTACGTTCATTCAAAAAATTCAAATCCGAGATCATGAGCTGTTCGAGATACTTTTCACCAGTCAAATTCATCAAAGAAGCAAAAGTGTTTCTGACTGGAATTGTTTTTGCCAGCCTCTATTTGCACACTCTTGGGGCCGAAGCCTTTCACGACACCATTCTTGTAGCAAACAGGGAAAAATATAAGCCAACGGCATTCGTAGATCCCCATTTGGTAAATCCGTGGGGTATTGCATTGCGCCCGCCGGGTGCAGGTGGCCATATCTGGATTAGTAATGCAGGTAATCTTAGCACAACCACTTATATTGGGGATGTAAATAAAGTCCCGCTTCATCAGGACGGACTAAAAATTGTTGCGATTGATGGCCCAACGACATCGTTTGAAGATGGCTTGGCCAATGTGACAGGACAAGTTTATAATGCGGCCAGCGATGTGGACGGACAACCAGTGGAGTTTTTTGTAAGCGGCCCTGCCACCAATTTATCTGGAGACAAACCTGCTCCAATAGGAGTGACTTCAGGACCAGCCAAGTTTGTTTTTGTGACAACTGATGGGAGCATCAACGCTTGGCGGGCAAATACTGCTGCGAGCATGGACACTGCCGTTGTGGTAAAAGACTTTACGCTTGGAGGACGCGACTGTGATCGGGGCCTGCGCTTTTACCCGGCTTTTACCGGTGTGGCTATGACCACTGATGCTTTCACTCTTGATAAGTCAGGAAAGCATGTGGCTGACAATCGGCTATTTGTGACTGATTTTCAGAACAAAGCGATCCGCGTCTTTGATAACCAGTGGAAAGACATCTCAGCTAGCGTTCCCTTTGTCCGACCCGCAGGTATGCCAGAGGAATTTAGCCCTTATAATATACAGTGGATTGATGGCCAGCTTTACGTTGCCTATGCTGCAGTAGATCAAAATGGGGAAGAACAGGGCACTGACATTCCCGGCGCGGGTGCCGGTCATGTGGTTGTGTATGATCGCAATGGCAAAATCATCCGAGAGTTACTAGATGCTAATGTGCTAAATTCGCCATGGGGTCTGGCAATTGCACCAAATGGATTCGGTTCATTTGGCGGGTGTCTATTGATTGCGAATTTTGGTGATGGAACTATCGCTGCGTTCAATATAGAGACCGGAAAATTTAAGGACTTTCTACGTGATGCTGATGGGAGACCGATTTCGATTGATGGTCTGTGGGGACTGACATTCGGAAATGGAGTAAGCCTCGGCGACGCGCTTTCGCTTTATTACACTGCCGGGCCGAATATGGAGCAGGATGGTGTTTTTGGGCGTCTTAATGCTATCGATCAACAAGCTGTGGCTCCTGATCCTGCTTCGACGTCTGGCATTCAAAAATTAGCAAAGTAATTTATCTATTACTTACCGATTTTCTATTCTCGCAAATGAAATCACGACTTACTTCCGTTGAACTCTGCATTGTTTTTTGCGTCTCTATCTTTGGCTTGGTTCAAGCAAACGCTGCTACAACGATCATCAGTGTAGATCGCGAAACAGCAATATTTGCTGAAAGTCCGGGTAACAATTTAGGCGCTGGTAACCTCATTGCCGGGACGAATGCATTCGGCGGGGACATTGCCCGATCGCTTCTGGCCTTTAATATTGCTTCAGCCATTCCGTCGGGCAGCCATATCGACAGCGTCATCTTTCAACTGGGGGTGATCCGCCAGTCCAATCGTAATGCCGCAAGCGCCTACGAACTCCACCGGTTTCTCACTGCCTGGACTGAGGGCAACGGTGGGCTCAGCGTGAATACCGGCTCGCCAGCGCTGGCTGGCGAAACAACATGGAACAGCCAGTCGCACGGCAGCATCTTATGGAGTGCCCCAGGGACTCAGGCTGGGGTCGAGTATGCTTCTCTCGCCAGTGCGACCGGTGCAGTTATCAATTCTGGCAGCACGATTTACAGCATCAACTCTGCTCCCGATCTTGTAGCCGACGTTCAAAGCTGGTTGGACAATCCGGCGACAAACTTTGGCTGGCTTTTCAAGGGTTCATCTGAGGGAACAACTGGAACTGCCCGGCGGTTCTCTTCCACCGAGGTTCCAGACGGCAGCGGGGCCGGGCTCATTCCTCAGATCACGGTCAGCTTCACAGCCGTGCCCGAGCCTTCACGTTGCCTGCTCTCGTCTTTCGGGATGGTCCTGCTCGTGCTTCGCCGTCGGCGTTAGGCACTGCCGTCACATGGGATCCATTTGTCGAACATCGCGGCCTGACCGCAGTAGTGGCCGGATGTGTCGTGAAGATTCCAGACAATGGCTTGCTCGATGCGGAAGCGTTGGCCGGTCTTGGAGATGCGGATGCCGGAGTAGTCGCGGATGAAGCCATTGGCGGTGACCTCGGCGAGAAGACGGGTGCGCTCTTCGCGATTGAGTGCCTCCGCGGAGAGTCGCGATGGCAGGGTGGTGAATTCTTCCCATGTCATGCCGAAAAGGTTCAGCGCGGTCTGGTTGCCGTAGTTGAAGATCGGATCGGGCGCGGTGTTGTGCGAGACGAGCGCGTAGGGCGCATGAAAAATTTCATGCGCGGCCTGCTCGTCATCAAGGGACGGTGCGCACAACTCCTGCCCAGTGAGTCGTCGCAGGCTGTCTCGCAAAAGGCGGGTGTGGAGAAGGAACATAAAGGATAATGTATGAAAATGGGAAATGCTAGCTTTTGACAAGTGAACCCGCTTTGATTATCACTCGACTCACGCTTCAATCAATCCGCCTTCCCTATTATGAATACCAATCCTGCCAAGAAAATCTTCAACGATCCTCTCAAGTGCGCCGATGAACTTTTTGATGGTCTGGTGCTGGCCTACGACGGCAAGGCGCGAAAAGTCGGCACACGTAGCATTGTGATGAACGAGCTGCGGGCCAATGCGCCCGCGCTATTGGTCGGCGGTGGTGCCGGACATGAACCGATTTATCACGGACTGGTAGGCAAGGGCATGGCTGATGGCGCGGCCTGCGGTGACATCTTCGCTGCGCCGCCTCCGGACATCGTGTTGGAAGCCACGCAGGCGGTGAATCGCGGGAAGGGTGTGCTTTATCTCTACGGGAACTACGCGGGCGACATCATGAACTTCGACATCGGCGCAGAACTAGCGGTCGAGGAGGGGATTGAAGTCAGGACGGTCATCATTGCTGATGACGTCTGCTCCGCGCCGCCAACTGAGAAACACAAGCGTCGCGGTGTTGCGGGCTTGGTGCCAATCGTAAAACTGGCTGGAGCTGCGGCCACAGTAGTTGATTCGCTGGATGAACTGGCGCGCATTGCGCAGAAGGCTTGTGACAACACCCGCTCCGTGGGCGTGGCCACCAAGCCTGGCAGCATTCCTGCCACCGGTGCGCCGACGTTCGATCTTGCCGATGACGTGATCGGTCTGGGCATGGGCATTCATGGTGAGAAAGGCGTGGGCCTGATTCCGATGTGCAGCGCGAAAGAACTCGCGCCAAAGATTCTCGACCTGATCTTCGCTGATGACCTCGCGCTGAATGCTGGCGATGAGATCGTTTTTTTCGTGAATAGTCTCGGCAGCACCCACATGATGGAACTGCTCATCCTGCTCAAAGAAGCGCGCGTGATTCTCGACCAGCGCGGCATCAAAGTGCATCACACCATCGTGGACAACATTGTCACCTGTCAGGAAATGGCCGGCGTGTCCTTCAGCATCACGAAGCTGGACGCCGAACTGAAGAAGCTCTGGGACATGCCCTGCGAAAGCGTGGGCTATACGAAGCTTTGAGTAAAAAGGGTGGGCCAGGTTGGGATTGAACCAACGACCAAGCGATTATGAGTCGCATGCTCTAACCACTGAGCTACAGGCCCGTTCTCTGGTCGCTTGGAGACTTGCGCTTAACCGTGGGGACTGCAAGGCACATTCGACGAAGCTTGGCATTTTAATGGGAAACTCATCGGGTCGCAGTCCATGCCGAAACGTGGTCATTTAGAAATTCCACGCGTCTGGCCTCATACGGAACATAGTTCACGAAAGGTTGCGCATAATAATATGCCGAATCGTATCGTCCGCCCCCACCATGAGCATAGCCTAGTCCCACTCCCGTATTGTAAACTGGATCATAGGCAGCGTAGCTCCATTGCTCGTAGCTAGTTCCCAGTTTCGATCCGTTTGAAATGCGGGAGGGATCACCCCATGACAGTCGCACAGCGTCCTTGCTCATGCCTTCCACAAGCTGCCCGTGTTGCACCAGCGCTTTGTGGTTTTCGCTCAGCTTGTTATAAATTTCGGGATGCTTCTCGATGCGCCGTGCGACCGTCGAGCCGCAACTGGTCAGAAGCAAAACAGTCGCGCAGAGAAATAATTGGGTGATTTTCATGATCATCAAAGGATGGTAGCATTCTCGGACACAGCTCGGCAAGCGTCTGTTCAAGTTCCCTGATTGATTCCAGGGAAACATGTTCCATCTTTCAATATCATGTCCCTCACCCACACCAACGAGCGCGGCGAAGCCAGCATGGTGGACATCTCCGCCAAGCCGTCCTCGCGTCGCGAAGCCATCGCCACCGGGCACATCAAGCTCCAGCCCGCCACACTGGAACTCATTCGCCAGAACCAGATTCAAAAAGGCGATGTGCTCGCTCTGTCGCGCATCGCGGGCATCATGGCGGCCAAACAGACGGTCAATCTTATCCCGCTTTGCCATCAGATTCCGCTCAGCATGGTCGGCGTAGATTTTGTTCTCAATGACGACGGCGTCACT
Source organism: Verrucomicrobiales bacterium (assembly GCA_038230495.1). Taxonomy (GTDB): domain Bacteria; phylum Verrucomicrobiota; class Verrucomicrobiia; order Verrucomicrobiales; family Verrucomicrobiaceae; genus VFKE01. Next base: position 104,461 of record JBBRNC010000003.1, on the reverse strand, counting down.
GCGACCGCCACCGCAAAGACGATAGCACCCACTGGCGTTGAAATGGAAGCGCTCACCGCAGTCTCAATTGCGTTGCTCACCATCTACGACATGTGCAAAGCCGTGGACAAGTCCATGCGGCTCGAGGGCATTCATCTCGTCAGTAAAACAAAACAGTGATGTCCACGACACCCGAACCCATTAGCATTCCCGTCGGAATCATCACGGTCTCTGACCGCGCAAGTGCCGGCATTTACGAAGATCACGGCGGCCCGGCCTTGCGGAAAGCGTGTGAGCAATATGGCTGGCGGGTCATCGCAGAAGCTCTGGTGCCGGATGACATCGAGAAAATTCAACAGGCCGTTCGTTCCTTTTCCGCGCAAGGCTGCGGACTCATACTTACCACCGGAGGAACCGGTATCGCGGAACGTGACGTCACGCCTGAGGCTATTCGCGGTATCTCACGAGTGGAAATTCCCGGCTTCGGCGAAGTCATGCGGGCGAAGTCACTGGCGATCACACCGAACGCGATGATCAGCCGCTGCCTTGGCGCCATCGTGGACGCATCGCTGGTGCTCGCCCTTCCCGGCAAGCCGCAGGGCGCCGTGGAGTGCCTCAGCTTTGTCATTGGTGCCGTGCCGCATTCGGTAAAGCTTGCGATGAAGATACCAACGAGTTGTTGATTTTTATCTCGTATTAAAATGCAAAGAGCGGGCACAAACTGTCGAATCTGCGGAGCGAAAATTGTATCCGACGCAGAAAGCACTGGGTGCTACTCATGCAAATCATTCTTTCACAATGACTGTTTAATCGATTCGGGCGGCCAGTGTTCCTTTTGCAATCATTCTGTCGATCCTATTGAAGCTCACTTTGTCTATTCAAAGTTGTGTCCCGAATGTGTCGCGCCAATTCATGGATATCAGGATCGATGCAATTCGTGCGGAGCATGGACTCGGTGGGATGACCGCGTAGCGTATGAAACTTTTGTTGCGGAGCACCGCAAAACTTCTACTCGGCTGTTGTGGAAGGGAATTGCTCTAACCGCACTCGGAGTTATTTCCATGATTGTATTCGTTACGGTATTGCTCGTTCAAGTGTTTTCCAGTGGCGGGATCAGGGCTGGTGTCGGTCCCGCTGCTGTGGCGTTAGTTTTGATTCCAAAAGGCATCTGGCAGATAAGGACAGCAAGACTGCTACAAACATTTCAGTAAAACGTTTATGCCCGCTCACGCCGACCAGTTCGTAATTGCCACAAGGGGCAAGGGCACCTACGAAATCACCAATCGCGTCCATGACATTGTTCGCGCCAGCGGCATCCGCACCGGAACCGCGACTGTCTTCGTTCGGCACACCAGTTGCAGTCTGGTCATCTTCGAAAATGCCGACCCATCGGCACGCGAGGATTTGCATTCATACTTTGATCATCTCGTCCCAGAGAACACTCCGTATTTCGTCCACACCTGCGAGGGGCCGGACGACATGCCGAGTCATCTGCGCATGGCGCTGACGCGCACCAGTGAGGTGATTCCAGTCATGGATGGTCGCATGGCGCTAGGCACTTGGCAGGGCATCTTCTTGTTCGAGCACCGTCGCGCCGCGCATTCGCGGCAGATCGTGGTCTCGGTCGTTGGTGAATGAGTTGCGCAACTCGCGCCTCGCCGCTACATAGGGCGTCCCGTTCCATGAATCGTATTGACCAATGCTTTGAGAAATTGCACGCCGCGAAGAAGCGCGGATTTATTGCGTATATCGCTGCAGGCGACCCTGATCTCGCGAAGACCCGCGAAATCGTGCTCGCGCTGGAGCGCGCGGGAGCCGACATCATCGAACTTGGCTTGCCGTTTTCCGATCCGCTCGCGGACGGCATCGTGAACCAGCTCGCCGCCGACCGCGCCATTCGTAGCGGCACGACAACGGCCAAGATTCTTACTTTCATCAAGGAGCTTCGCCGCGAGACACAAATACCGCTCGTTCTCTTCACTTATCTCAATCCTGTCTATACCTACGGGTTCGAGCGTTTCCACGCTGATGCCGCTGCTGCGGGTGCGGATGGTGTGCTCATTCTCGATCTTCCTCCCGATGAAGCTTCGCAGAACAAGGAACTCATCACCAGTGCTGGTCTCAAGCCCATCCGGCTCATCGCGCCGACCACGCCGCATGATCGCGTGGCATTGATCGCTCAGCAGGCCGAGGGCTTTATCTATTATGTCTCACGCGAAGGCGTGACCGGGGCGCAGACGAGTCTTGCGACCGGAATCGAGGAACATGTGGCTTGGATTAAATCAGCTACGAAAACTCCCGTCGCTGTAGGCTTCGGTATCTCGACTCCCGAACAGGCGCGCGCTGTCGCCGCGATGGCTGACGCGGTGGTGGTGGGCAGTGCCATCGTAAAATTGATCGCAGAGCATGGTGCGACTGACGAACTTTCCACGAAGCTAGCAGCCTTCGTGAAACCCCTTGTGGATGCAGTGAAATCCGTCTAGCTTCAAGGCTCGCAAAGATGGCTATGACCTTGAAATTTTGGAAGATGAACGGTGCGGGCAATGACTTCGTCATGCTCGACAACCGCGCTTTGTCACTGAATCTCGATGGCAAACACATTGAGCATCTTTGTGACCGTCATCGCGGTGTGGGCGCGGATGGTTTGCTGATGGTCGAGCCTGCGCAGAACGGCGCAGATTTCCGAATGCGCTATTTTAACGCGGACGGCGGCGAGGCTGAGATGTGCGGCAACGGCGCTAGATGCTTCGCACGCTTTGTGAACCGCCTGAACGCCGACAAATTGCCCGGCCTGAGTTTTGAAACGCTCGCGGGTGTGATCTCCGCAGAGTTCATCGGCGAGCAGGTGCGCATCAACATGAGCGCGCCGCAGAATCTCAAACTCAATCAGACCCTCGATGTCGCGGGCGAGAAACTTCTGGTGCATAGCATCAACACTGGTGTGCCGCACGCGGTCGTCTTTGTGGATGAACTCGACAAGGTGGACGTTTGCAGACTCGGCCCTGGACTCCGTTATCATGAGGCGTTTGCGCCGAAGGGCACCAATGCGAACTTTGTAAAGGTGCTCGCCCCCGGTTCTATTTCCATCCGCACTTATGAGCGCGGCGTTGAAGATGAAACTCTCGCCTGCGGCACGGGCATGGTCGCCTGTGCGCTCATCTGCCATGAGTTGCATGGTTTCGCCGCGCCCGTTTCTGTCCGCGTGAAAGGCGGCGACACGCTGCAAATCGGCTTTGCCAAATCAGGCAACGCCTTTGAAAATGTCACCCTGCACGGCCCTGCGGACTTTGTGTTCCAAGGCGAAGTCCAAATCTGACCCCACATCCAATTTATGTTCGCCGGAACCCATACCGCCATCGTCACCCCATTCCGCAACGGTCTAATCGACGAGGCTGCGCTCAAGGGATTGATTGATTTTCAATTCAACAGCGGCGTGCAGGGCATCGTCCCTTGCGGCACGACTGGCGAATCGCCGACGCTCGATTACGAAGAACACGAGCGAGTCATCAAGCTGAGCATTCAATACGCCGCCGGGCGTGGTTTGGTCATGGCTGGAACAGGCAGTAACTCCACACGCGAAGCGATTGAGATGACGAATCAAGCTGAAGCTGCGGGTGCGAATGCCGCGCTGCTAGTCGCGCCCTATTATAACAAGCCGACACAAGAGGGAGTCTTCCGCCATTTCAAGGCCATCGCCGAAAGCACGAAACTTCCGATCATGCTCTATAGCATCCCCGGCCGCTGCGGCATTGAGATTGCCGTGGAAACTGTCGTCCGGCTTGCTGCCGCATGTCCGAACATCTGCGCGATCAAGGAAGCCGGCGGCAGCACTGAGCGCGTCAGCCAGATGAAGCTCGCGTTGCCAGCGGAATTTGAAATTCTCAGCGGCGATGATTCGCTTACTCTGCCGTTCATGAGTGTCGGCGCCGTCGGCGTGGTCAGCGTTGCGGGCAATCTTATTCCGCGTGAAATGAGTCATCTGGTGCAGGCTGCGTTGCAAGGCAAGTGGGACGAGGCGCGTCGCGTGCATGACAAGTTCTATCCGCTCTTCGCCGCGTTCCTGAAGCTCTCGACCAATCCCATTCCAATCAAGGCCGCGCTGGCTTTGAAAGGAATCTGCGACGGAAGCTTGCGTCTTCCGATGTGTGAAATGGGGGACACGCAGATTGCGGAACTCAAAGCCACGATGCAGAACCTTGGTTTGCTCTGATTTCGCAGATGTCTGAACGTGCGACAATTCCATGGCTGGCGAAATTGGCGGCTACACTTTGCTGGTCTTCTTTGGTTGGCTTGGGCGTAACGGTTCATGAAATACAGAAGGCGTTTTCCGTATTAGAAAAACAGGGGATCGGTGATCCGGCGGAATTAAGCCAAGCGATTGGTGGCGTTCTTTGGTCTTCAGCTATTGGAACAGTCTTTGGGCTTATTGGCTTCATCATTGCGCTTTGGTATCTTATTTGGAAACGAATGCGGTCGATATGGCTGATGGTCAGTGCCATTGTTGCCGGATTGGTTTTGGCATATACTAGTATGAGGGCAATCCGGATGCTCACGCATTTCTCTGAGCCACCCAGAGCAGCTAACGAGGAATACAGATAATTATCCAAAATGAACCTGACTAAAATTCTTATCACCGGCTGCAAAGGGCGCATGGGCCAGGCTGTCATCAGCGCGGTCGAGGCTGAACCAGAAACGGTCGTTGGTGCGGCAATCGATGCTGGTGATTCACTGGATGACGCGCTAGCGAAATGCGATGTGGTGATCGATTTCACATCGCACCATTTCAGTGATGAACTGGTTGCGGGGTGCTTGAAGCATCGCAAGCCAGTGGTCATGGGAACAACCGGACACACTGCGGGCGAACTCGCCAATGTCCGTAATGCTGCGAAGACGCTGCCCTTGGTTTTGGCACCGAATTTCAGCGTGGGTGTGAACACTTTGTTCTGGCTCACTCGCAAGGCCGCACAGATACTCGGTGAGGATTTCGATTTGGAAGTCATCGAAATGCATCACCGCATGAAGACGGATTCTCCGAGCGGCACTGCACGACGTTTGGTGGAAATTCTCTGCGAAGAAACCAAGGTCAGTTACGAGCACGACACGCGACACGGTCGCTTCGGCGATGTCGGCGCGCGCACGAAAAAAGAGATCGGGGTTCATGCACTTCGCGGTGGTGATGTCGTGGGCGATCACACGGTGGTCTTTGCCAATGTGGGCGAGCGCGTGGAGCTGACGCACAAGGCGTCCAGCCGTGATACTTTCGCCAAAGGCGCGGTGCGCGCTGCGAAGTGGCTCGCCGATAAGTCTGCGGGAATTTATGACATGCAAGACGTGCTGGGGCTGAAGTAGGCGCGAAGTTTTTTCCGCCTGCAGGCGGAACTACAATACGACGATGATTTACGGCATTGCTCTCGGGTCCAATCTTGGTGATCGGCTGGGGAACTTGCGTGATGCGGTGCGTCTTTTGGTTGATGGTAATCTCAGCCTGATTGCAGCCGCGCCGATTTATGAATCTGAGCCGGTGGATTGTCCGGTTGGATCGCTGAATTTTTTTAACACCGTGATCGAGGTTGAGGCAGAGATGGAGCCATTGGTTCTGCTAGGGTTTTTGCGCTCGATTGAAGCGGAACTTGGCAGAGCGGAGAAACGCGAACATCACGCGCCGCGCACGGTTGATCTGGATTTGCTTTATGCTGGTGATGAAGTGATGCAGCATCAGGAACTCATCTTGCCGCATCCACGGATGACGGTGCGGCGATTTGTGCTGCAACCGCTGGCGGATATTCGTCCCGATTTGATTCTGCCGGGGCAGGGGAGAACGATTGCGGAACTGCTGCATGCGCTTGTGTCCGATGAGCCGCTGCTCAAACTCGTGGTTCAGGATTGGGCGCTGTGATACCGCTTCATTGATAGTAGTAACGCGGGCCTCTGGCCTGCGTGTGTCGGGGGCGTCTCGCCCACGAGGGATTCCATGAAGCCTTGCGGGGCGAGACGCCCGCAACACACACAGCCGGGACGGGCCGTGTTACTCTGGATGATGACGCCTTATTGCGTGCTCGAGATTTGAGTTGTATTCATACAAGTGCATTTGCTCAACGAACAATTCAGAAAACGCAAAACCAGCGGTGAGAAGCTGGCGGTGCTGACCGCGTATGATTATCCGACGGCGCGTCTTCTTGACGAGGCGGGCGTGGACATGGTGCTGGTTGGTGATTCACTGGGCATGGTGGTGCTGGGTCTGCCGGATACGACTGGAGTGGACATGAACATGATGCTGCATCACGCGGCTGCCGTGCGACGCGCGGTGAAGCGGGCACCAGTGGTGGTGGACTTGCCGGCGCATAGTTATGATCGGCCCGATCACGCGTTGCATAATGCGCGGCGTTTGGTTGATGCGGGCGCGGATGCTGTGAAACTCGAAGGCGGCGTGGCTGTGATCGAGCAGGTCAAAGCGATTACGCAGGAGGGCATCGGCTATGTGGGACACATCGGGATGTTGCCGCAAAACGTGAAGGCCGAGGGTGGCTACAAAAAGAAAGGCAAGACGGATGAGGATGCAGCGCTGCTGTTGGAGGACGCACTGGCGTTGGAGAATGCGGGTGCTTGCGCTGTGGTGTTGGAAAGCATCATGCCACTGGTGGCGGCGAAGATTTCAGCGTCGTTAAAAATTCCCACTATTGGGATCGGCGCAGGTTCCGGCTGTGATGCGCAGGTGCTGGTGACGCACGATTTGATCGGCGCCTACCCTTGGTTCAAGCCACCCTTCGCGACGAGTCGCGCGAATGTCGCGCTAGAGATCACGCGCGCAGTTCGCGAATTTGTCAGCGCTGTGAAAGCCGCAGATCAAGCTTGAGCGGTAGTGCTCCGGCCTGTGAAGAGCGGGATGGCGGCGAACCTGCGGCAGATAGCCTCGGTGTTGTAGAGCGCCAGCAGCAAGAGGGAACCGGCGAGGTCAGCGGCGAGAGAGTTGCGGAAGAAGGTCCAAGTCGGAGGCGCGCCGGGTGTGCCTATAGTGAGAGATTGCCACCAGCCTGAGATGTTTTTTGCGTAAGCAGGACTGATGAGCCACGAGAGGCTGTTAGTGACGAGATAAAAAATGACGCTGCACGCCAGCGTGCCCAGCAGGATGTCAATGACACCCGACTTGCCGCGCCAACGTGAACCCCAATAGGCGGCTCCAGCATAGCAGGCATAGGCGAGCAGAACTTCCGGGCGGCCTTCCGCCTGCGACCACCAACTGGAGTTTTCGCTGATCAGATCGACTCCGAGCAGCAGTAGCGCCCAGCTCCACCATGGGAGCGGTTTGGGAAAGACGATGGTGCCGACGAAGGCTAGGGCCATGAGCGGCGAGAAATTCGGCAGGGCGGTGATGAATTGGTGCTGTGTGAGGACGCGGAGCAGGAGAACTGCCAGCATGAAAGCGAGGGGTAGCCAAGCCTGTGGCGGGCGGAGAGACGGCGTTGCGGAAGTCATAGGGGAAGAGAGAGCAGAAGAGAATCAGGGACAAGTGCAGATTTGTCTAACAAAAACATAGACAAGAATTCATCCCGAGCTATTTCATTGGATGTTCTCGTTCCGCAAAGCTGCCCTGCTGTGTTTTTTGGTCGTATTCCTTTCCTCCTTCAAAGGGGCTTCGGGTGCTGTTTCCTATCTTCTGGTGCAAGGTGAATTCGACAGTGGTTCTGCGGGTTTGGAAACTTACAAGTGGCAGGTGAACTATGATCCGGGCCAACTGACAACCGGGCTCGATTTGTTGATAGCAGTCTTCGGCAATCCCACGGCCAGCGGAAAATACAATGGCGGCTTAAGTGACTATTTCACTTCGACCAGCACTTACGGAAGTGCTGGCTACATTGACTTCGGCGGCGGTTCACTTTTCACTGAGTCCTTCACGTTGAGCGGAATGAAAGTGGCACAGGACACGAGCTACGATCCTGGGTGGAATAGCTATTTGGCTGGCGGGTCTGGGGTTTTCCACGGAGGGAGCTACTTGAATAGCGGAAGTTGGATCTATGCAGACGACGGCATCACTTCGCGTCAGCTAGCAGATGGAAGTTTTGATAGCTGGGTTTATGGCGGAACATTTCCAGCGGCAGCCATTAGCGGAGACACTGGCAACAACTCGCCCGATGTTTTGAATTTCACAAATGCCACGCAGATCAATCTAAGTTCCACGCCTGAGCCTGGACGGCCCGTGTTGTTGGTGATTGGAGCAGGTTGCCTGCTGATGCGCCGCCGCCGCATGACCGGAACATATGAATGATTATTGAATGTGATAAGTAACGGACAAATCAAAACATGTTACGGGAGATATTCCTGCCGTGGGTTCACATTGATCGAATTGCTGATCGTGATCGCCATCATGGCGTTGTTGTCTGCGCTCACGGTCGGAAGTTGGAAATACTTTCGCGGTTCGGCAACTCGCGCGGTCTGCTCGAACAATCTTAGGCAACTTAGCTCGGCAACTAACCTTTATCTAAGTGACAACAACGGCTTTTTCCCGTCCTATCTCAAGGCGGCACCGGGCGGGCGCATGTGGTGGTTTGGACTGGAGACAGCATCCGGCAGCACCGCCGAAGGGTCGCGCGATCTTGATGTGACCAAGGGACCGCTCTATCCCTACATTGATGAAGTTGGTAAGATTGAAGTCTGCCCAGGTTTTAATTATGGCAGTTCCCTGTGGAAGCCTAAGTTTAAGGGTGCTAGTTACGGTTATGGTTATAACTGGATTCTGGGCGGACGCTTGGGTGGAATGCCGATGAATGTGGGAACGCTGAGAAGTAGCGCAGGCGTGATTCTCTACGGCGATTGCGGCCAGGTGAATACGTTCCAGGCACCAGCCAGTGCGTCGAATCCGTTGATTGAAGAGTTTTATCTCATTAATGAAACCGACAAGACTATTCATTTCTGTCACAACGGACGGGCCAATATTCTCTTTGTGGACGGGCATGTGGAGTCGTTCAAGCCCTATTCTGGCACTGAGGATACCAGAGTCAGGGGTGAGATTACTGGACGCATCACCCCTAAGGGAAGTCTGGATATGTTGCGCTGAATTATTTCATCTGCCAAGCACCGCTGAAACATAAGCGCATACAAGTGCATTATCATCTGGAGTGAGCTTGGTTTTCTCTACCATAACCGGCATAATTCTCTCCCACTCTGAAGTCGTGTATTTTTTAACTGGCTCTACTGAATGGCATTTTGCACAACGGGTGATGTAGATATCACGCCCTTTTTCTAAGTCTGTTCGCTTACTACCAGTCGTGGGCAATCCAAGCAACGCCACGGGAGGTGCCGCTTGTTCCAGAGATACGCAGCCAGCCAATAGTATGCTCGCGATCAACGGCAGGCTCAAAGAAGCTGACAAAAGCCTATTCATACATCCGTGACGGGCTTTGTTTTTGATTAAAAATGGAATCCGATCACTGTGCTCAACTCGAACTTGGGTTCTTCTGGCACGTCAGTAACACGAAATAATCCTGCAGCAGTTATGAAAAAATTACTTTTGCGAAAGGATAGGTTCGGCCCCACAAAAACTGCGTTACCGGTGGAGTGGTTCCAGTTTTCCAAGGCCACCTCGTGCTTTGCTTCCAGACCTGCGGAAAAGCTCGGATGGAATTGATAGCTTACTCCGATAGTTTGTTCCAACACGCCCACGGGCTTTGAATAATGATCTTCCCACTTTGCTTCAATAATGCCATTGTAAACAAGCATTAGTGGCCCAAGATTTTTTTGCAGAAGAATTTTCCCCTCGAGTTCTAGTTCGCGATCGCTCAAAAGGACTTCACCGTAGAGTGCGCTGCCGAGCCAGCTTTTATTGGGATCTGTCATTTGATACACGGCCTCAATTCCAGAACCAGCCCATGCGGTGGATCGTTGTCCATTTTCACGAGCATGCTCGAAATCGAAAAGATAGACTGCAAGTTGGAGCCGGTCAGTAATCCCGAATTCCAATTCCTGCCTGAAATGCAGCGTGTCGGAACCGCGCCCGCGCTCCCAGAAAATGCTCTGTTCGTATTCAATAGTGCCTTTGGGCGCAGTCGTGGTTTCATAGCTAATCGCAAAACGCCGCTCGGTGGCGTGAGCAGAAAAGCAGGAAAGAAGAAGGATGAGCGAGGCAACAATGCGGTGGCGTGAATAATTCATACGCCAAGCTTCTAATGCGACTGCGTCTCAATAGCAACTGAAATCTTTTGGGCTGGATAAAACAATCGACTGTGTCTCACCGGAGAACTGCTGAATGAACGGCCATGGTGTGGTCTTATACTAAATTGACGAGTAAATTGGAGTTTTCACAACAAGGAGCGACGACACTGTTGTCGTTGCGCCCCATTTGACGACAAGTTGCAAAGCCGTGAAGCGAACGTCGTCACTCCTTGGCAAGCAAAGCTCGCAGGCCATACGACCATTATTTTGCCTAGATGGTATCAATCCCGTCAGCGTTCGGCGGGTCTCGCGACCCGCCGAACGCTGACGAAGCTGGAGCTTCTACTTCCGGTGCCAAGTTCGGAACAGGATATAAGATCGGTCTAAATTCCCCACTGAACCAAGGAAAGATGCCGTCTCGCCGTCAGTGGCGGTATTGACGGCGAGACGCCATCTTTCCTTGATCTGGCTGGCTGATCACCGAAAATTGGGCGAGACGCCCAAGTGCGACGCGAGACGCCTCGCACGTTGGCCAAGATGGCCACCCTACCCAACCCGAAAATTCAATGAATCGGCGAATTATCGTAAACCAGCACGCGTTCCCAGAAAGTTTTGCAGGTGTTCAAAAAGCGATCGTGCTGCTCGCAATTTTTTTGGTAGTGCTCGTGGTCTTCCAGATTTTTGAAATGGAGGGTTAGTGAGAAATCAAATGAGTGGTCGGTGACCGGACGACGCTCGGTGGGGGCGGGCTTTCCGACAAAGCCGTGGATGAGATAGGGGATTTCTTTGAGCTTGATCAGCTCATTTTCAAACACGGAGCGTTGCTCGGCAGTGATATCCTTTTTGAGCCAGAAGAAGACGGTGTGGATCATGGTAAAAAATCTGCTTGAGATTGATTTGTGAATATTTGGATCAGCTTTGCCCGACTAGTATCACATGCCTATCTCTTTCTGCCATCGTTGGTATTGACGTGAACGCGCGGCATCAGGAGGCGATTGATTTCGGTGATGACTTCTCTAGCCCATTGCAGGGCGGGCTCCGTTGAGTAATGCACACCGTCGCCACCAGTCTTACCATTGATGTATCGGGTCATTTTACGAGAGTCGATAACAGAAAAATTATGCCTCTCTGAGACTCTGCGGATGGTCTTACTGATAGCCGACTGGATGGCTGGACTAAAGCGCGATGAATCCGGGGGCAGGATCCAGATAACCTGCTTGAGATTTCCGGTGGTCTTGACGATGTTGCGGGCGAACTCTTCAAATATCTCCTCCTGCTTAGGCAGCACTGCCATGCCGCCCTTCTCCACGGTATCGAAGTGATTAGTGCCAAGCTGGATGATCACAATGTCGGGCCGGTGCTTGCGGAGCAGCTTTTCGATCTTCGGCGTTTCCATTGGTCTGGGTTTTACACCGTTGTGGTAATCTTCAAAGATGCGCGAAGTTGAGGTCGTTTCACGATAGCCGCAGGGCGTGACGTGAGCTGGCTCGGATGCGAGCCAGTGTTGGACGGATGAGCCGCATGAGGCATAGATGGAGACCCGTTCCCGACCACCGCCACCAGCAATGAGGGCGGCTTGCAAGGCATCGCCAAAAGCTCCGACGCTGAGTGAGTCTCCGATATAGAGAACTTTTTTTGTCGTCGAGAAATGAATGGGCGCGACCGATATGGCAGCCTCAGGCGCAGATTTTCCAAGAGCCGCAGCGCCAATCCCGAATATTAATAGTATGCAGCAAATGGCTGCGGAGGCGGATTTCATCGCACAAGGAGTGTCAGGGTAAAGCCTGCTGAACAGTCGAAGGTTTAAGAGCGGTGCGATTCGTCGAGGCGTCGGGATGGCGTATTTCATCTTCGGCAAGCATACAAGGTGCGAGGTCGAAGGAGTCGGAAGCGTCATCGCGTCGGATGGCGTCCCAGAGTGAAGATTTATCGAGTTCATGCACATGCAGTGTGTAAGTATTCCCTACCTTCAATTTTTCAATCGGTTGTTTCACAAGGCCGATGTAGGCAGGATGCATGACTAGGAGCTTGTCCTTTTCGTATTTCCCTTCGATGACTTCAGTGACCTCGTAGAGATAGCCAACTAAATATTCTCGGTAAGGGGCGAATTTATCAGGTGTGGGAACCGGAGTTTTGGAGAGCAATTTAACTTTAACTTTTAGCGCGGCTGCTGGTGCTTCTGGAGCAGCGACAGGAACCCAACCACCCAGAGCAATGGCCTGATCTGTAAGTTTTTGAATCGATGCCATGGGCTTTTGATACAAATCTTTGGTGACAAGACCATAGATAGAGTCGGCCCAGTCATAAGCTTCCCGGCCTTCAAAATGCTCTTTGTCAGAACCCATTTTCTTATAGGGATAGTGAGTGACCGTCCGGCTGTCGATCAGCGTGGCCAGTGAACGGGTGTTCGCTTGTAATTGATCATAGACAAATGTCTGAATCTCATCTGTTACTTTTCCATTTTGAGGTGGAGTCACCCAATAAAGTCTTTTCAGTGAGGTGGGTTTAGTAGCCAGATAAGTCATGAAAGGGGAGACATAGCATTTAACCTGTTTCGTGTGATAGTCTTCCTTGATCGTTTTGTGATCATTGAAGAAGCTAAAGAAATTGTTTCCGGATTGCATGATGAGCACATCGGGTTTCAAGGTTTCCAGAAGTGTCTCCAGCTTCGGCACAAAGCGACCAACACGTTTGCTTCCATAATTAGCGGCCTCATTGACTTCTCGTGGCTTGGATGATCCAGCGACGGATTCGATGCTCCAGTAGCCGCAAAAAGTCTTGATGGTCGAGTAGGGCTTGCACTTCAACCAGCTCAGCGGATGGGTTCCGCAGGCCATGTAAGTGTGAACTGCACCGATGTGCGGATCGTCACGCATCTTTTGATCAAGTCGCTTTCCGAAACCTTCGAGACTCATCGAATCGCCAAGAATTAATACAGAAATCAATCCTGACGTGTTGCAGGTCTTGACTTGCGCTTTACTTTCGGGAGTTAGGTCCGCATAGGGCACGCGACTCGTAGTATCATCATTTAGATGCAAGATGACATTATTGGACTCATCCAGTCCGGTATAGGATCCATCGTAAGTTTCACCCTTGCTCGTTGTCCAAGACATAACAGCCGCTGCCACCGGAATTTTTTCTTGCGGGGCTTCCGCTGCAAGGAATTGGGATGAAAGAATAAGTGCAACTAGGACTCTGGCGAGAAGTCGCGTCACTAATGGGGAAAGCCACAAAGCAAATGGCTGCTGGATCATAGTAAAAACCTTAAGGTCATAGGGTGAAGAGCCTTTACTGTTTCGCCGTAAGGATTCAAGCCAATTAGATAGAATTATTTTTACCCGCGTCCAAAGGCGGGGATTTGTCCTCTGCTATTTGTTTGTAGCTTAATCCCGGAGGTTCTTCGCCCCGTTCACCTGTGAGTTCACGCGGAGGCGTAGGCCGTTGAGCCGGATGAAGCCGGTGGCGTCGTCTTGGTTGTAAGCCTTTGTCGGGTCGGCTTCCATGGTGGCGATGTGCGGATTGTAGAGGCTGATGGGGGACTTGCGGCCTGCGGCGTGGATGCCGCCTTTATAGAGCTTTACGCGGACGGTGCCGGTGACGTTCTTTTGGCTCTCGGTGACGAGTGCCTGGATGGCGAGACGTTCGGGCGCATACCAGAAGCCGTTATAGACGAGTTCGGCATATTTTGGGATGAGCGAATCGCGCAAATGCATGACCTCGCGATCCATCGTGAGACTTTCGATCTGCCGATGGGCGAAGTGCAAGATGGCTCCACCGGGAGTTTCATAGACTCCGCGGGACTTCATACCGACGAAGCGGTTTTCCACCATGTCCACACGACCGACGCCGTGCTTGCCGCCGATCTTATTGAGAATTTTCATCACGGCCAAGGGTGAGAGCGTCTTGCCGTTGACAGCGATGCAGTTGCCCTTTTTGAAATCGAGCGTGACGTATTCCGCTTTGTCTGGTGCGTCCTCAGGGAAGCAGGAGAGCACGGTGAAGTAATCTTTGTTCTTCTTGTCGCCCGCGTCGAACCACGGGTCTTCGAGGATGCCGGCCTCGTAGCTGATGTGCAGGAGGTTGCGATCCATCGAGAAGGGTTTCTTCGCGCTGGCCTGCACGGGAATTTTGTGTTTCGCGCAGTAGTCGATCATCGACTGGCGACCAGGGAATTCGTTGCGGAAACGTTCGTCACGCCAAGGGGCAATGATCTCGATATCCGGCGCGAGCGCGGCGGCAGTGAGTTCAAAGCGCACTTGGTCGTTGCCCTTGCCAGTCGCGCCGTGGCCGATGGCGGTAGCGCCTTCTTTCTTCGCGATCTCGACCATGCGTTTCGCGATCAGGGGCCGAGCGATGCTGGTGCCGAGGAAATACTGGCCCTCATAAATAGCGCCCGCCTGCATCATGGGGTAGATGAAGTCCTTAGCGAATTCATCTTGGAGATCGTCGATATAGATTTTCGACGCGCCGGTTTGTTTCGCTTTTTTCTCAAGCCCTTTCAGTTCGTCTTCCTGTCCGATGTTGGCGCAGAAGCAGATCATCTCGGCGTCATAAGTATCTTTGATCCAAGAGAGGAGAACGGAGGTGTCGAGACCACCGGAATAGGCGAGGACGATTTTCTTTTTGGGCATGGCTGGTATTATATTGGGCGCGGAAGAAATCACGAAATTACGGGAAGGCAAGGCTGGCAAGGGACAAAGGCGCAGAGTTTGAATTTGCCTTTGTGCCGCAGCGACTGTTGCCTTCGCAGCTTGATTTTCGACCACACACTCATTCACGATTCACACGCGCTGTTGCTCGCGCTGCTTGCTGCGCTGTGCATCGGCATGTCCAAGGCGGGTCTGGCGGGCGCGGCGACGCTGAATGTGGTTTTGATGGCAGAGGCTTTTGGTGCGATGCCTTCGGTGGGGCTGGTTTTGCCTTTGCTGATTTTCGCGGACTTGATGGGCTACGCGATCAATCACAAGGGCGGTTCGTGGCGGCTGATTGTGCCCTTGATTCCTCCTGCGGCGTTGGGGGTGGTGGTGGGGTGGGGATTGCTGCATCGCATTGACAGTGCTGTCGCGCGACCGGTCATTGGCTGGACCATCATTTTGCTTCTGGCATTTAAATTGTTGCTGGACTTGAAGCGTGAAGCCTTTGCTGATCTTCATCGGCATCGTTTATTTACTTGGGGCATAGGAGTCGCGGCGGGGACGACCACGATGCTGGCAAACGCCGCCGGGCCGGTGATGACGGTTTATCTACTGGCTCATCGTTTTGAGAAAAAGGAATATCTCGGGGTGTTCTCCCGCTTTTTTCTATTTATAAACCTGCTAAAAATTCCATTTAGCGCCGATCTGGGGATTATTAATGAGGCCTCGCTAAGGACGAATCTGGTGCTGATGCCCGGTGTCGTAGCTGGTATTTTTCTAGGTTGGGCGTTGCTGAGGCGGATGTCGCAGCCTGTATTTGAGAGGGTAATGTTCGTGCTGACTCTAGTGGCAGCGGTGCGAATGGTTTGGTGAGGGAGGAAATTGGTGAAGCCCGTATTTTTTCGGTCAATCCGCTTTTTCAAACTTTTTATCATTTTTTTTTGACAGTGCGTTTCACCCCTCTACTATGACTCCCACTTTTTTGACAAAGGCTGGAGATTTTTGTCTATACGTCCAAGCGGCGTCTTGACAAAGATCTTTCGTCTTTACGAGAAAGCGGTGCGTTTCCACGACTCGTGGCAGCGCTCGTGTAGCTCAGTGGTAGAGCGCGTCCTTGGTAAGGACGAGGTCGCGGGTTCAACCCCCGCCACGAGCTCCAAGAGTCCAAGGAAACATCATCAATCCCCCAAAACCCAACAGCGCAACAACAACACAAGACAATGGCTAAAGAAGCATTCCAGAGGAACAAACCGCATGTCAACATCGGCACAATCGGCCACGTTGATCACGGTAAAACCACATTGACCGCCGCCATCACCACGGTCCTTTCCAAAAAGGGATTCGCGCAAGCGAAGAAGTATGATGAAATCGACGCGGCGCCCGAGGAAAAAGAGCGCGGCATCACGATCAACACGGCTCACGTCGAGTATGAAACTGAAAAGCGCCACTACGCGCACGTCGATTGCCCTGGGCACGCTGACTATGTGAAAAACATGATCACGGGTGCAGCCCAGATGGACGGCGCCATTCTTGTTGTTTCCGCTGCTGACGGCCCGATGCCACAGACTCGCGAGCATATTCTGCTTGCCCGTCAGGTCGGCGTTCCTGCCGTTGTAGTCTTTATGAACAAGGTTGATATGGTGGATGACTCCGAGCTTCTCGACCTTGTCGAAATGGAAGTTCGCGAACTTCTCAGCAAGTATCAGTTCCCCGGTGACGACATTCCAATCGTAAAGGGTTCCGCCCTCAAGGCGCTGGAAGGCGATGCTGAGCAAGAAGCCAACATCCTCAAGTTGATGGACGCTGTTGACAGCTACATCCCGCTTCCTGAGCGCCCGATTGACAAAGACTTCCTCATGCCAGTTGAAGACGTGTTCGCGATCGAGGGTCGTGGCACCGTCTGCACGGGTCGTATTGAGCGTGGTATCGTCAAGAAGATGGGTGAAGTCGAGATCGTCGGCATCAAAGACACCATCAAGACGACCGTTACGGATATCGAAATGTTCCGCAAGCTCCTCGACGAAGGTCGTGCGGGCGACAACGTAGGCTTGCTTCTCCGTGGTGTGAAGAAGACCGACGTTGAGCGCGGTCAGGTCATCGCCAAGCCCGGTTCAGTGAAGCCTCACCGTAAATTCAGCGCGGAAGTCTATGTGCTATCCAAGGATGAAGGTGGCCGTCACACGCCGTTCTTCACGAACTACCGCCCCCAGTTCTACTTCCGCACAACGGACGTAACCGGAACCGTGTCCTTGCCTGATGGCGTGGAAATGGTCATGCCTGGCGACAACGTTTCAATCACCGTTGAGTTGATCACCCCAATCGCGATGGAGAAGACGATTCGTTTCGCCATCCGTGAAGGTGGTCGCACAGTCGGTGCAGGCCGTGTGGCTGACATTTTGGACTGATCTCCTGCGCTGTTTGTGAATTTGAACGCCGTAGGCTTGTCGGCAAGACAACCTGCGGCTGTTCTGTCCCCAAACGGCGGAACTTGAATAAAACTTTAAGGCATATACAATATCGAGACAGTCCACCAAGACGAATACGCCGGTAGCTCAATTGGTAGAGTAGCGGTCTCCAAAACCGTTGGTTGGGGGTTCGATTCCCTCCCGGCGTGCCAACCCCGCACATGGCTTTCTTGATTTCTTGACGACTAGCATGAACCGCATATCCCGCTATATTTCCGAAGTCTGGGTTGAACTCAAAAAGGCCACCTGGCCTTGGGACCCCAAAGAAAAAGGCTTTGTCCGCTACAAGGAACTCACAGATGCCACCACGGTGGTATTCATCGCAGTGATGATCCTCGCGGCATTCACGGGTGTGTTTGATTTCATCCTCCGCAAATTTTTTGAAGCTTTCACCTCCTAAGGCGACGACGCTTCAACAATCGAACTAACTATTATGGGAGCCATTCCTTCACCGCACGACCAGTGGTATGTGATTCACGTCCGCTCAGGACTTGAACAGCGCGTTCGCGACAACATGATCAAGCGCATCGCCACCGAGGAGATGAGCGAATATATCTTCGAGGTCATCGTCCCTACCGAGCGTGTTTCCGAAGTCAAAAAAGGCAAGCGCACCGAAACCACTCGCAAGGTGTATCCCGGATATGTTCTCGCTAACATGTGGCTCCTTGACGAGCACAACAAGCCCGTGGTGCAGACCTGGCATTTCCTGAAGGAAACCGACGGCTTCCTGAATTTCGCAGGAGCCAAAGATCATCCGATTCCCTTGCGTGCCAAGGAAGTTGAGACGCTTCTCGCTCAAGTTCGTGAGCGCGAAGATGGTGCTAAGCCTAAGATCCAGTTCTCTCTCGGTGACAGCGTTCGCGTGGCGGACGGTCCTTTCGAGAGTCAGATTGGTATCATTGAAGAAATCGATCAGGAGCGCGGTGTGCTACGCGTTTCCGTGAATATTTTTGGGCGCTCCACTCCAGTTGATCTCGAATACTGGCAGGTTGAAAAAGCCTAATCCGCCCCGCTGATTTTTAAGAACATAATTCCATAACCGAAAACTAGAACACTACAGATGGCCAAAGAAATTGTCAAAATGATCAAACTCCAGATTAAAGCTGGAGCCGCCAATCCTGCACCGCCCATCGGGCCTGCGCTCGGTCAAGCGGGAGTCAACATCATGGCTTTCTGCAAAGAGTTCAACGCGGCCACGCAAAAAGCTGGCGGCGACGTGCTTCCTACGGTCATCACAGTTTACAAGGACAAGAGCTTTACCTTCATCACCAAGCAGCCGCCTGCATCCAACATCTTGAAGAAGATCGCCAACATCGCTTCAGGTTCCAAGGAGGCGAACAAGATCAAGGTTGCCAAGATCACGCGCAAACAGCTTCATGAGGCTACTAAGGCTAAGATGGCTGATTTGAATACCACTGATCTGGAAGCCGCTAGCCGCATCATGGCCGGAACAGCGCGCCAGATGGGAATCGAAATCATCGACTAAATTTCAGAGCTAAGACATCAAACACAAACCAACCCGCAGGAGAATCTACTAATACGATTCATTTGAACTGCCTACTAACATGAAAGCCAGAAGCAAACGATACAAAAAAGCCGCGGAAATGATTCCCGCTGACAAGCAATTCAGTCTCGAAGAGGCTGCTGAACTTGTTAAGAAATTCCCATCCACTAAGTTCTCTGAGACGGTAACCCTCGCGTTCCGCATGACTGTGGATCCGAAAAAATCCGATCAAATGGTTCGCGGCACTTGCCCACTTCCTCATGGTAGCGGCAAGACGGTGCGCGTGGCTGTGTTCGCAGTTGGTGATACCGCTGCTGCTGCCAAGGCTGCCGGTGCTGAGCACGTTGGTTTTGAAGACCTCATCGAAAAGGTGAAGGCTGGATTTACAGATTTCGATGTTGCCGTCGCTACTCCTGCCGCTATGGCCGAAGTCCGCAAGCTCGGTAAACAACTCGGACCTCGCGGCTTGATGCCGAATCCGAAAACCGGCACCGTTACTGATGACACCGCCGCCGCTGTGAAAGCAGTCAAAGCTGGCCGCGTAGAATTCAAACTCGACAAGAACGGCAACCTAGCTGCCGCAATTGGCAAAGTGGGCTTTGATGTCAAGGCCCTCGCTGAGAATGGCCAGACGCTTATCGACGCCATTCTGCGTGCACGCCCCGCATCTGCGAAGGGCCGTTACATTCAGAACATCACTCTCGCGGCCACGATGTCGCCTCCGATCAAGCTTGATGTATCCAAGCACATCAAAACCGCAGCAGCCTAACCATTACAAGGAATTACGATGAAAGCAGAAAAGACCGTCATGATTGATCACCTTCTGGAGAAGGTGAATGCCTCCCCGTTCCTGTTTGTGGTGGACTACACAGGACTCACTGTGAATAAGTTCGAGGAGTTGCGCAAACGCCTGCGGGTAGCAGGTGCTGAAATGCACGTTTACAAAAACACCTTCGTGAAGAAGGCCGCCGAACGCGCCCAGTATCCCGCTGAACTTGCTTCCGTGCTTACCGGCCAGACCGCCGTTGTGACCGGGGCCAAGGACGTGTGTGCCGCAGCGAAGGTAATGAAGAATTTCGCCGCTGAGTTCGAAAAGCCGAAAATGAAGGCTGGCGTTCTGGATGGCAAATATCTCAACGAAGCAGGAATTAAGACTCTTGCCGACCTTCCATCCCGCGAGGTTCTTCTGGCCACGTTGCTCGGAGTTCTTCAGGCCCCTGCCAGCAAGCTGGTGCGCGTCTTGAACGAACCCGCCGCTTCTCTTGCCCGCGTATTGCAAGCCAAGGCCGACAACGCATCCTAACACCAACAAATTTGAATTGATGGCGGAGCAATCCGCCTGAACACCAAACACCCAACGGTTCCTTGCCGGATTGTCGGCCGACAATCTCAAACCAGCCGGAGCCCCGGCCAACGGCGATACCAAAAATAATAATATGGCAGACCTCAATAAAATCGTAGATGAACTTAGCGGACTTACCGTCTTGGAAGTCGCTGAACTTGTAAAAACCCTCGAAACGAAGTGGGGCGTTAGCGCCGCTGCTCCCGTTGCCGTCGCCGCCGCTGGTGGTGGTGGTGCCGCAGCTCCTGTTGCTGAAGCTAAGACTGAATTCGATGTCGTCCTCACTGAGGCTGGCACGAACAAGATTGGCGTCATTAAGGAAGTTCGCGGCGTCGTCCCCGGACTCGGCCTTGCCGAAGCCAAGAAGCTCGTTGAGAGCGCTCCCCAGCCCCTCAAGCAGGGCGTCAGCAAGGAAGAAGCTGACGAGATCAAGAAGAAGATGGAGGCCGCAGGCGCCAAAGTCGAAATCAAGTAACATTCCCTTTCGCGCGTTGCGCCGTTCAATCGGCGCAACGCGTTCCTCAAAAAAATCCCCGATTCCCGCAATGCTCCTGTTCTGTTCTCCGAAGACCTCGTTCCCGTGTTCACATGGGTTACGGTCGGCTTTTGGAGCAGTTGGAAGCGTGGCGTGGAATTATTGCGTTGCGAATGTTCCGTCCACCGACGGAGGTTCGTAACATCTTTCAACTGACATAGGCGCACGGCAGGTTTCCAACCTCGCCCTGCACCGCCCGATTTCACCGGATTCAATTTCCGGTCATTGCCCACCCCGTCGTCCACCCCAGCCCCACCTCGTATGTCCCAGCGCACCAATTTTGGCAAGATCAAAGATCCTATCGAGCCCCCGAACCTCATTGAGGTCCAGCTCAAATCCTACGAGGAGTTCCTACAAAAGGATGTGTCTGTGACGCATCGGAAAACCACCGGCTTGCAGTCCGTGTTCCGCGAAGTCTTTCCTATCGAAAGTTATGATGGAAAGATGACCTTGGATTTCACCCAGTATGACATTGGTGAGCCTAAGCTTACGCCTATTCAGGCTATTCGTGATGCTGAATCCTATAGTGCTCCACTTTATGTAACATACGAACTTCGCGACGAAGCTGGCGCCAAACAGGAGAAGGTTTACATGGGCGAGCTTCCCATGATGACCACACGTGGAACTTTTGTCATCAATGGAGCTGAGCGTGTCGTCGTCAGCCAGTTGCATCGTTCCCCTGGCATTTGCTTTGAAACTTCCCAGCACCTCAATGGTCGCTGGCTCTTTGGTTTCCGCATCATCCCTGACCGCGGCACTTGGTTGGAAGTGCAGTTTGATACCAATGACCTCCTCTATGTCTATCTCGACCGCCGTCGTCGTCGCCGGAAATTCCTTGCGACCACATTGCTACGCGTTATCGGCTATCCGACTGACGAAGACATCTTGAAGTTGTTCTATCCCATCGAGGATATGAAACTCAAGGAAACCATGGACGATGAGCAACTCGCATCCAAGGTTCTATTTAAAGACATTCTTGATGGTGAACTTATTGTGGCCCGTGCCTATGAGCCACTTACGCAGGGTGTCGTGCGTCAGATCATCCAGCTCGGCCATAAGTCCGTGCGAGTGATCACCGCTTCCCAAGACGAGCTTATCATTGCCTCGCTTCGTAAGGACGTGGCCCGCGATGAAGACGAAGCCCTCAAGGAAATCTATCGCCGCCTCCGCCCTGGCGATCCTCCAACCGTTCCCAATGCGCGCGCTCTCGTTAAGCGCCTATTCTTTGATCCTAAGCGCTATGACCTTACTCGCGTTGGTCGCTATAAGATCAACCAGAAGCTGGGCATAGATGTCGATGACAATATGCGCATCCTCACTGCTGAGGACGTGGTTTCCGCTCTGCGCTATCTCTTCCGTCTGCGGGGCGGGGAAGGTGTCATTGATGATATTGATCACCTTGGTAGCCGTCGCGTTCGGGCTGTGGGCGAACTCCTTTCCAATCAGTGCCGCGTGGGCCTTGCCCGCACCGAGCGCCTGGTTAAGGAGCGTATGACACTCTTTGATGTAAACATGGACGTGATGACGCCGCAGAAGCTCATCAATCCAAAGGCACTCAGCGCTGTGGTTCGTGATTTCTTCGCGCGTTCCCAGTTGAGCCAATTCATGGATCAGATGAATCCATTGGCGGAACTTACACATAAGCGCCGTCTCTCCGCTCTTGGACCTGGTGGTCTAAACCGCGACCGCGCTGGCTTTGAAGTTCGCGACGTGCATCCTTCGCACTACGGACGTATCTGCCCGATTGAAACTCCCGAAGGTCCGAACATCGGTCTTATCAACTCGATGTGCAGCTATGCTCGCATCAATGAGTTCGGTTTCATCGAGACTCCTTATCGTAAGGTCGTCCATGGAACCATCACCGGCCAGATTGATTATCTTACTGCCGATCAGGAAGAAAATCACCACGTTGCTCAGGCCAACAATGCCATCGACGAGAAGGGCAAATTCAAAGACTCGAAAATCACTGTGCGTTATCGCGGCGACTTCCTTGAAGTCTCCCCTGAACAAACGACTTACATGGATGTCTCTCCGAAGCAGCTCGTATCCGTTGCCGCTTCGCTGATTCCATTCCTTGAGCACGATGACGCCAACCGCGCGCTGATGGGATCGAACATGCAGCGCCAAGGCGTGCCGCTTCTTGAATCCGAGGCGCCGTATGTCGGCACTGGCATGGAAAGCAAAACCGCCCGTGATTCACAAGCAGTCGTCATTGCTGATGCCAACGGCATCATCGCCGCCTCCACCGCTGATTACATCATCGTCACCAAGGACGGTTCGCTACCAATCAGTGAAAAGGCTTTCGCAACCGATCCGCTTAAGGTGAAAACCGATCCTGAGAAGGGCGTGTATTTCTACGCCCTGCGCAAATTCATGCGCTCCAATGCTGGCACATGCATCAACCAACGCCCGCTCGTCAAGCGCGGCCAGAAGGTGAAGAAAGGCGACGTGCTCGCTGACGGTCCTTGCACCGACAACGGTGAACTCGCTCTTGGCCGGAACATGCTCGTCGCGTTCATGCCTTGGAACGGTTACAACTTTGAAGATGCTATCGTTATCAGCCGTCGCGTGGTGAAGGATGATATCTACACGTCCATTCACATCGAAGACTTTGAAGTCGGCGCGCGTGACACTAAGCTCGGCCCGGAAGAAATCACTCGGGACATCCCGAACGTGGGCGATGAAGCGCTGCGCAATCTTAGCGCGGACGGAGTCGTTCGCATCGGTGCAGAAGTGAAGCCAGGAGACATTCTCGTCGGCAAGATCACTCCGAAATCGGAAACCGAACTCGCTCCTGAAGAACGCCTTCTGCGCGCCATCTTCGGTGAGAAAGCCGCTGACGTGAAGGACACATCCCTGCGCGTTCCCTCCGGCTGCACTGGCATCGTCATGGATGTTCGCGTTTCATCCCGCACTGGGTCTGAGAAGGAAAACCTAACCCCTGCCGAGCAAAAGAAACAGCTTAAGCAAATCACGGACGAACACAAAAACAAGGTCGAGCAGCTCACCGAGTTGCTTACCGAGAAGTTGTCCGAGATTCTTCTCAACGAGAAAATTCCGCTTGATGTCGTCAACGGCGAATCCGGCGAAGTTATCATCCCTGCTAACAAGAAGATCACCAAGACGCTGCTCCGCACTCTTGCTGAAACACATCGTTCTGTCGAAATCGACCAAAGCCCGATTCGCAACAAGATCATGGACATCATGTCGAGCTTCGAAGTGAAGTTCGATGAGGCTGATATTGAGCGCGAGCGTCAACTTGAACGCATCGAGCAGGGCGACGAGATGGAAAGCGGCGTCATCAAACAGGTGCGCGTCTTCATCGCCAGCAAGCGTAAGCTCAGCGTCGGAGATAAGATGGCAGGTCGTCACGGTAACAAGGGCGTTGTCGCCACCATCGTTCCCGAAGAAGACATGCCGTTCCTCGAAGATGGAACACCTGTTGATATTTGCTTGAACCCACTGGGCGTGCCAAGTCGTATGAACGTCGGTCAGGTTTTGGAAACCCACCTTGCTGTAGCCGCCAAGGCTCTCGGCATGAAAGTTGCCACTCCAGTATTCGACGGTATTCCTGAGAAGCAAATCATGGAGTTCCTCAAGGACGCCAAGAAAGTCCCTGGTTACGAATGGATCGGCCTCAACGGCAAGAGCTTACTTTATGACGGCCGCACTGGTGAGTCATTCTCGCAGGAAGTCGTTGTCGGCTACATCTATATGTTGAAGCTCGGACACCTTGTCGCTGATAAGATTCACGCCCGTGCAGTTGGACCTTACTCGCTTGTTACGCAGCAGCCTCTGGGCGGCAAGGCCCAATACGGTGGCCAGCGTTTCGGAGAGATGGAAGTCTGGGCGCTCGAAGCCTATGGCGCAGCCTACACATTGCAGGAACTTCTCACAGTGAAGTCCGACGACGTGCAGGGCCGAACCCGCATTTACGAGAGCATCGTAAAGGGCGATAACTCACTCGAAGCCGGCACGCCGGAATCGTTCAACGTTCTTATCAAAGAAATGCAGTCCCTCGGTCTGGATGTGAAGGTCACAAGCCGAAACACCGTCCCAGAAAGTCTGGATATGTTCTCCGCCGCCTCCGGCATGTAATTCAACCCGTCCTATAACGTCAGCACCTACACTATCATGAGCCCGGACACCCAACTTAAGGAACTATTCGGTGAACCCAATCGCAGCGGCGGCTTCGATATGGTCGCCATCTCTGTTGCATCTCCCGACCGCATTCGCAGTTGGAGCAACGGAGAAGTCAAGAATCCCGAAACCATCAACTACCGCACATTCAAGCCCGAAAAAGGCGGCTTGTTCTGTGAACGTATCTTCGGCCCCACCCGGGACTGGGAATGCGCCTGCGGAAAATACAAGCGCATCAAGCACAAGGGCGTCATCTGCGACCGTTGCGGCGTTGAAGTAACCCTGAGCCGCGTTCGCCGCGAGCGCATGGGCCACATTGAACTTGCCGTGCCAGTTACTCATATCTGGTTCTATAAGTGCATGCCCAGCCGCATTGGTTTGATGATGGATATGACTGCTCGCTCTCTTGAGCGCGTGATCTATTATGAAGACTACATCGTCGTTAGCCCCGGCAATACGCCCTTGCAGCGCGGCCAGCTCCTTACCGAGATGGAACTTCGCGAAGCTGAAGAGCAATATGGCACCGACGCTTTCAAAATTGGCATGGGCGCAGAAGCTATCCGTGACATCCTTGCTCAGGCAAATCTCGCTGACCTAGTAAAGGATCTCGAAGGTCAAATGACTAAGACACGCTCGAAGCAGCTTCGCAAGAAGATTGCTAAGCGTCTTAAACTTTGCCAAGGTTTTGCC
Source organism: Verrucomicrobiales bacterium (assembly GCA_038230495.1). GTDB lineage: Bacteria > Verrucomicrobiota > Verrucomicrobiia > Verrucomicrobiales > Verrucomicrobiaceae > VFKE01. Next base: position 79,026 of record JBBRNC010000003.1, on the reverse strand, counting down.
TCATCCCATTCCCGCCCGGAATACATGGTGCTGGAAGTGCTTCCAGTGATTCCGCCGGACTTGCGTCCGCTCGTTCCTCTCGAAGGTGGCCGCTTTGCGACCTCCGACTTGAACGATCTCTATCGTCGCGTCATCAACCGCAACAACCGTCTCAAGAATCTCCTTTCGCTCAAGACGCCGGATGTCATCATCCGCAACGAAAAGCGCATGTTGCAGGAAGCTGTCGATGCGTTATTCGACAACGGTCGTCATGGTCGTGCAGTAACAGGCGCAGGCAATCGCCCGCTTAAGTCCATGTCCGACATGCTCAAGGGCAAGTCTGGCCGCTTCCGTCAGAACCTTCTCGGTAAGCGCGTGGATTACTCAGGTCGTTCCGTTATCGTCATCGGCCCCGACCTCACACTGAATCAGTGCGGTCTGCCTAAGAAGATGGCGCTCGTCTTGTTTGAGCCATTCATCATCCGCCGACTCAAGGAACTCGGACTCGTCCACACCGTGCGTAGCGCGAAGAAGATGATCGAGCGCCGCACGCCCGAAGTTTGGGACATCCTCGATGAAGTCACCAAGGGTCACCCAGTTCTTCTGAACCGTGCGCCAACTCTGCACCGTCTCTCTATTCAGGCTTTTGAACCGAAGCTCATCGAAGGCGAAGCTATTCGTGTTCACCCTCTCGTTTGCACGGCTTACAACGCCGACTTCGACGGTGACCAGATGGCCGTTCACGTCCCGCTGTCCATCGAAGCCCAGATGGAGGCCCGATTGCTCATGCTCGCGCCGAACAATCTGTTCTCGCCTGCCAGCGGCAAGCCTATTCTCAATCCTTCTCAGGATATTCCTCTCGGCTGCTTCGCGCTCACTTATGTCCGCGATTTGCCTCAGCATGATGACGGCAAGAAAAAGAAGGGGCACACTTACATGCCCATGTTCAACGACGCTTCTGAAATTGAGTTTGCCGTCTCCGAAGGCGGAGTGGAACTCAATCAGAAGATTCTCTTCCGCAATCCCGACTATAAGTCCATTGGCCGCATCTATGGTGATCCCACTAAGGCAGTCATCGAAACCACACCGGGTCGCGTTCGCTTCAATGAAATCTGGCCAGAAGCGCTTGGCTTCTACAACAACACAGTCGGCAAGAAGCAGATTTCAGACATCATCTGGCGTTGCTTCCAGACCTCCGGCCATCAGGAAACGGTCGCTGGTCTCGACCGCCTCAAGCAGCTTGGCTTCCACGAAGCCATGCGCTCCGGTTGTTCCATCGGTATTTCCGACATGGTGATTCCTCCAGGCAAAAAAGAACGTCTCGCTAAAGCGCGTGAAGAAGTCGATACCGTGGCCAAGCAATTCCGTCGCGGCGTCATCACCAATGGTGAACGCTACCAGAAGGTCATCGACATCTGGACCAACACCACTGACGATCTTGCGAAGGAAGTGATGCGCACCCTTGAATACAACGATGGGAAGAAGCTGCACAATCCGCTTTACATCATGTTGACCAGCGGCGCCCGCGGTAACCAGACTCAGATCAAGCAGCTCGCTGGTATGCGCGGTCTGATGGCTAAGCCCAGCGGCGAGATTATCGAGAACCCGATTACCTCGAACTTCCGCGAAGGCCTCACCGTTCTAGAGTATTTCATCTCCACTCACGGCGCACGCAAAGGTCTTTCTGATACCGCGCTCAAGACCGCCGACTCCGGTTACATGACCCGCAAGCTCGTGGACGTGGCGCAGGATGTTATCGTCACCGAAGACGATTGCGGCACCGTCAATGGCATCACACTCGCCGCCATCTATCAAGGCGACGAAGAAATTGTCGATCTTAAGACCCGCATCTATGGCCGCACCTCGTGCGAGACCGTGCATGATCCTGTCACTAAGAAGACCATCGTTTCCGTTAACGAACTCATTAGCGAAGAAATCGCTAACCGTCTTACCATCATTGGTGTCGAGAAACTAAAGATCCGCTCCGTGCTCAATTGCGAAAGCAAACGCGGTTGCTGCGCCAAGTGCTACGGCCTCAGCCTCGCCACCAGCCGCTTCTGCCGCATCGGAGACGCCGTTGGCATCATCGCCGCCCAGTCCATTGGCGAACCCGGAACGCAGCTCACCATGCGAACCTTCCACGTCGGCGGTGTGGCCGCAGGTGCCTTCAAGCAGCCCGTCATCGTCACCAAGAACGCTGGCTTTATGAAGTTAACCGACGTCCGACTTGTGCAGACCCTCGATGGCTCACGAATCGCCCTCAACAAAAACGGCATTCTCACCATCCATGATGAAGACGGCCGCGAACTCGAATCCCATAAGATCGTCCTCGGTGCCATCATCACCAAGGAAGAAGGCGGCAAGGTCAAGAAAGGCGAAACCATCGCCACTTGGGATCCTTACAACGTGCCCATCATCACTGAGAAGGCGGGTAAAATTGAATTCCGCGACATGATCGGCGGCGTCACCGTGACCAAGGAGATCAACGAAGGAACCGGCAACGAAGAAATCGTCGTCATTGAGCACAAGGAAGACTTGCACCCGCAGGTCATCATCCTCGACTCGAAGAAAGAAGTCCTTGCCAGCTACACCATCCCGGCAGGCGCGCATCTTTCCGTCAAGAACCACGAGAAGGTCGAAGGCGGCATGGTCATCGCCAAGACCCCGCGCAAAGCCGCGAAGACCAAGGATATCACCGGCGGTCTGCCGCGTGTGGCCGAACTTTTCGAAGCTCGTAAACCCAAGGACGCCTGCGAAATCGCGAAGATCGACGGTGTTGTGGAAATTGCCGGACTCATCCGTGGCAAGCGCAAGGTTCTCGTCACCGATCCCAAGACCGGTGCCCAGGAAGAACACCTTATTCCCCGCAGCAAGCACGTTCTCGCTATCACTGGCGACATCGTTCGCAAGGGCGACCAGCTTACCGACGGCCCCGTCGTGCCGCATGAAATCCTCGACATCCTCGGGCCTCAGGCGCTTCAGGAACACCTCGTCAATGAAGTTCAGGAAGTCTATCGCGCCCAAGGCGTGGAGATCAACGACAAGCACGTTGAGATCATCGTCCGTCAGATGCTGCGTAAAGTGAAAATCACCGAACCCGGCGACACCAGCTTCCTCTGGGGAGATCAAGTCGAGCGTCTCGAGTTCGAGAAGGAAAACCTTCGCGTCGTCGATGACGGTGGCAAACCTGCCGAAGCAGAACCTGTTCTGCTTGGCATCACCAAGGCATCCCTCGAAACCGAAAGCTTCATCAGCGCCGCTTCCTTCCAAGACACCACACGCGTGCTCACCGAGGCCGCCACGCTTGGCAGAGCCGATCACCTCCGCGGGTTCAAGGAAAACGTCATCATGGGCCACCTCATTCCTGCTGGTTCCGGTTTCCACACCAACCGTAACTTCACCCTCGAAGAAACCGTCAAAGTGACCTACACCACCGACGGCTCACCCGAGGAAGAAGAAGCCGCCAGAGCCTAAACGGAAGCGAGGTTCTTAAATCGCATTCAATTCAAAAACGCCCGCTGGAAACAGCGGGCGTTTCTGTTTAGCAACGTAGCCCGCAAGTCCATGTGGCACAGCGCATCTGGCCTGTGTGTCGCACGGGCATTCTGCCCGCTGCTGAACTTCCCCCGACTTCACAACGCCCCTAATGAATGAGAACTGGCAGGCTTAGCCATGCCAGTTCGACACACAGGCTGCAAGCCTGTGCCACATCTCCGAAAGATCGGACTCCTGTCCCGTCAGAGTTCCGCGGGTTGACGACGATTTGCGCACTGGTAGCAGCCGACGTTAGGAGGCTCTTGCATCTGCGGAAGTGGCGGTGCCCCACGCGCGGGAAATTTCAGAGCCTCCTTACGTCGGCTGCTACGATGTGCTTGTTTCGCTTGCAGACCTAAACGTGTTTGTGGAAAGTCACGAGGCCACGGGACGTGCTGAATAACAATCTAACCGAGAACACAAAATGCCAGGCGGTCGTAGGAAACCAATTTCTGAATGCTCGGATTACGAGATACGCGCGATGCTCGTGGCGGGCACTTGTATCAGTGGGTTTGTTGCTTATGTCACTTTCAGGTCGTGGCAATCAGGCTGGTTTTTTTGGCCGTGCCAAGTATTTATCATCGTCTGGATTGTCACTCTCTGGCATCGCGCATTGCGTGAGCTGAAAAAGCGGAGGCGTAATCATTTACCATCTGATCCATCATGAACACTCCACCCCGCGCCAAAAGTAACACACTGATTATCCTTATCAGTCTGGCCCTTCTCCCGTTCGTCTATGTCGGCTCTTATTTTGCGATACTTGCACTACCAAGCACCATTCGTCTTCCGCAGTTTCTATCTACCGGTCCGCGAATGAAATTTTTTCAGGGTGGCCATCAGTGGGAATTTTTCCCGGATTATCATGGTCTTCCTGATTGGCTTTTCGCTCCGATCCATAAGTATGACCGGGATCATCTCCGTCCAGGCAAGTGGAGCGGTTCAAGTCCGCGTGATGAGGAGTTTTCATTCGATTGGCTTGAAAAGGCAGTATCTCCTGCCATCACTCCAGCTGCGAAATGATCAGGCGCCCCACAATGTTCTCTTAAAGATCGCAGACGATACGCCCGCAGCACACACAGGCAAAGAGGCCCATGTTACTTAGTTCACATCACCTTAAACCGCGTCTCACGGAAGATATGTTTGATCCTAAAAGTGATTCCAGACTGATTAGCATTAGCAATTTTTATATCGCGTGATTTTCGACACTTGGCATTCCCCGCAATTGCAGCATCTTATTCAGAACTAGATGCAACTAATCCTCAATGCCGACACTTATGACGCTGTGATCCGTGGGATTGTCCCTGAGGCACGGAAATTTCTGTGGATTTTCACTGCGGACTTGAAGGATTTGTTCGTGGAGGGGAGCGCAGGCTTTGTGCCGTTCCTGCAAGTGCTGGCCGATAAGTTGCGCGAGGGCGTGGAGATTCGGCTAGTTCATGCGAAGGAGCCGGGACCGAGATTCCGTCAGGACTTTGATCGGTTCCCGGAGTTCATCCAAAGCGATGCCTTTGAGCGCATTCTATGTCCTAGAATGCATATGAAGATGGTCATCGCTGATGGGCGGAAAGCCTACGTCGGTTCCGCGAACCTGACGGGCGCGGGCATGGGCGCGAAGTCGGAGACGCGAAGAAACTTCGAGGCCGGTTTTGTCACCGAGGAGGCGGATCATCTGCGCGGGCTAATGGCGTTCGCGGATCAGTTTTTCGTGGGAGATTTTTGCGAGAAGTGCCAGCGGCGCGAATTTTGCCCGGAGCCGATCCGTTGATTGGGGACGTGCATTTCTGTGGATTCGGAAAGGTTTAATCTTGGCATTCCGTAAGGCTTCTTCCACAATCACATATTCATGCGTTTCTTATTTTCCACTCTTCTTACCGCCTTGTTTGCGGTGTCTCTCCACGCTCAATCTGTGACATTGAAACCGAGCGATGCCGGCTTGCGTATCGAGATCGACGGCCAACTATTCAGCGAGTATATCGTGAAGAACACACCGCGTCCGTTTATGTATCCGATCATCGGAGCAGCGGGGGAGAGCGTGGTGCGAAATTTTCCGATGCGAGATGACGCAGCTGGAGAGGCCAAAGATCATAAACATCATCGCTCGCTCTGGTTCGCACACGGATCAGTGAACGGGATAGACTTTTGGACCGAGGAAAAAAGTTTTGGCAAACAGGAGCATGTCGCGTTTGGCGAGACCAAGGCCGATGGCAGCAAAGGCGTTTTCACTGCGGACACAAAGTGGGTGGCCCCAGACGGGAAATGTGTCATGACCGACTCGCGCAAGATCACCGTCACTGCATTGCCGGGCGGGGAGAGGCGGCTGGATTTCGACATCACGCTCAAGGCCAGCGAGGGTGATGTGGTGCTGGGCGATACCAAGGAAGGCACCATGGCTTTGCGCCTTTGTCCTTCGCTTTCACTCAAGGGCGAAGGCGCGCAGGGGCATGTATTCAATAATGCGGGGGACAAACAAAAAGATGTCTGGGGCAAGCATGCTGATTGGGTGACTTACTTCGGCCCTGACCCCAAAGGCAATGCGGTGGCCATCACTATCTTCAATCACCCCTCCAATCTACGTGCTCCTACGACTTGGCACGCGCGCGACTACGGCTTGTTCGCGGCGAATCCCTTCGGGCTGCATGATTTTGAGGGCCTCAAAAAAGGCGATCAGGACGGCAAGGGAGATTATAAAATCACGAAAGGCGGCAGTCTCACGCTGCGTTATCGTTTCCTGTTCACCAAAGGAAAACCCAAGCCTGAGGCCTTGGAAACGAAGTTCAAGGAATACACCACAGAGTAATTTTTATCAGTCAGCAACTCACCAAACTAAACACGAATATGAACCAGAACCGCACCCAACTCACGCGCCGCGACATGCTGCGCAGTACCCTCTATGCCGGCTCCGCGCTTGCCCTGCCTGCATGGGCTAAGGCACAAGGCTCCAATGGAGACATCCGTGTGGCCGTCATCGGCTTCAACTCGCGGGGTCTGGGTCACCTTAAAAGCCTTTCGGAAATCAAAGGTGTGCGCATTGTGGCGCTCTGCGATGTGGACTCAAAAGTCCTCGAGAAGAAGGTCGCCGAATTCGCGAAGAAGAATATCACCGTCAAAGGCTATGCCGATTACCGGAAGCTCTGCGAGGACAAGGATATTGATGCTGTGACCATCGCCACGCCGAACCACACGCACACACTGATCGCGATGACCGCGCTGGCCCACGGCAAGCACGTCTATGTGGAAAAACCCGTCTGCCACAACATCTGGGAAGGCGCGCAACTGGTGAAAGCGGGGGCGGTTGCTGAGAAAAAAGGTATCATCCTGCAGCACGGTCAGCAGCGTCGCTCGGACATCGGCTGGGCTTCAGCAATCGATTACGTGACATCAGGCGCAATCGGGAAACTAGTGCTCTCCCGAGGCACTAATTACAAGCCGCGCAACTCCATCGGCAAAGTCAGCGGTCCGCAAGAAGCTCCCGCAACCGTGGACTACAATCTCTGGAGCGGCCCGCGCCCCATGGCCCCGATCATGCGTGAAAAATTTCACTATGACTGGCATTGGCAGTGGGCATACGGCAGTGGTGACATCGGCAATCAAGGGCCGCATCAGCTTGATGTCGGGCGCTGGGTGCTGGGCAATCCAGCTCCTCCCACTCGCGTGATGTCCTTTGGCGGACGCTGGGGCTACAAGGATGACGGCCAGACGCCGAACAACCAGATGGCGCTCTATGACTGGGGTTCGGGCAAAGTGCCGATGATCTTCGACAATCGCGGTCTTCCGGCAAAAAACATGGAGTGGGGCAAGGGCACCGTGCCGGTTTATTATGTCAACGGTCAGGGCAAGGGCGGCTCGACCCAGATCGGCAACGTCTTCCATTGCGAGGGGGGATACGTCGCTGAATCCAAGGCTTATGACAAGGACGGCACCATGATCAAAAAGTTCGACGACTTCCGTGAAGGGCCGAATCACATGCCTAACTTCATTGCCTCTATCAAGGCAGGCAAGCTGGTAAATTCTAACCTCCACATTGAGCACGGATTTAATTGCGCGACTTTGGCACATCTGGCGAACATCAGTTATCGGCTTGGGAAGAAAGTCGCTCCCGGCGAAATCAAAGAGCGTCTCCAAAGCGACAAGGCAGCATCGGAAACCTTCGAGAACTTTGTGGCTAATATCAGTGCCAACCAAGTGGACATTGGCACTGATCAAGCGGCACTTGGTCCGTGGATTAGTTTGAACTCGGTCACGATGAAATTCGAGGGCGAATTTGCCGAGGAAGCCAACAAGTTGGCCACCGAGGAATACCGTAAGGAGTTTGAACTGCCCGCAGTTTCATAACTCGTAGCAAGGGCATCTTGCCCTTGCAGTCGATCCAGCAAGGGCGAGACGCTCTTGCTGGGGAGAACGTTGAAATTTATTCCACTTTCACGCGAGCCTTCAATTTCTCGAAGATCTTCTCGCCAATGCCGGGGACTTTCTTGAGTCCCTCTATGGTGGTGTAAGGCCTGTGATCGATGATGATTTTTGCTTTCGCTTCGCCGATGCCGGGAAGGTAAGAGAGCTGTGCGGCGCTCCCTTTGTTGATGTCCACGATCATTGTGGCCGGGTTGTGCGTCATCTTCCACCAGAGCATGACGACGCCCACCACCACCAGCAGGGCTATGAGTGCATAGTTGGCAAGGTTCTTAGAACTTGGTGACGCAGCCCCAGATGTTCCTCCCATGGCCTTGATCTTATCTTCATCGTAAAAATGTCCCGCTGATGGCTTGGCATCGGGAGTCGGTGGTTGTTCCGAAGGTGATGCCGCGCCCGAAGCATTTTCCATCGCCTTGATTTTTTCTTCGTCGTAAAATTGGCCCATGGGGATTAGGGGTTAAGGGTTAAGGGTTAAGGGTTAAGGGTTATGAGTTATGAGTTATGAAATTACATCTTCCAGTCCACTTCGACTGTCTGCTCGCGCTGGTTGCGGTCGATGAACTTCACATGACCGTGCTGCACGCCGTGCTCGTGAACTCTCATGGTGACGAGCACGTCATGGCAGCAGTAAGTGGCGATGGAGCAGACTCTGTCCGCGTAGGTATTTTTATCGCCCTTCTCCTTGGCCTGCATGGCTTGCTGCCACCAGCGGATCGCATCCAGTCCATCCGCAGTCTTGCCCGTTCCCAAGGTGGCGCTGGCCACAGCATCCAGTTTTAGGCGATGACCAAGCTTCTTTTCCAGTTCCACCATCAAGTCGAGGCTTTGCAGGTGATCCGTGAATTCAAAGACCGAGTGGCCCATGAGCACGGCATAGTCAAAGTTGATATGATTGAAGCCCACGACGAGATCGGCGCGACGGAGCTGCTCGATGAGTTCGGTGACGGTCTCCTCGGTGTAGATGCGGTATTCACCCAGCCGGGTGCTGAAGGTCACGGCGATGGATATGCCCATCTCGTGTTTGTTGTGCCAGCCGCCCACGTCGTTCGCGGTGCGCTTGGTTTCTAGATCGAAGTAAACGATGTCGCGTGCCATGCTCAATAAATGAGATTGGACATTGCACGGCGCACTTACTTCGGCAAGCCCGTGGTGTGCATCATTTCCATCATCTGCGGAGCTGAGACAATGACGCAGAGCATAACGAAGCCGAGAATGGCGATCAAGACGAGGTGCCGCCACATTTCAGGCTGGCCGTGCTCGACGCGCAGCCCGGTCTGCTCATCCCATGATGTCCGCCCCGCTTTCAGTAGGCGCATACGGCACCATGATAAGGTGAACAATGATAGAAAAGGCACGCATAATGCCAGTCCTTTCACTAGCACAAGTAGAGAGCGGATTAGTGCATCATTGAAGCGAGGCAGAGTTCCGTCCATTTGTCGCACTTGAATACGCAGGAACGCCTTGCCTGGTGTGGTGCCGTTGCGGGATAGGAGAAATGCTTCCAGTGGGATAAAGAGTAGGAATGGCAGAACATTGAGAAAAACAACCAAAGGAAATGATGCGCCCCCGACTAAGGTTTGCATATACCAGTCGAGCACGGACTTCGGTAAAACCAATTTCATGAACATACTTAGAACCGTCATGAACCAGATGTAATCCAATATCCGCGCCCAGAATCGCGGCCACGGCTGCGGCGTGTCCAGTGAGGTGCGGGCGATGCGGCGCGCGTCCTCGGCCTGACTGATGATTTCAGGCGTGGGCTTCCAGTAATCGGAAAACTCGTCTAACTCGCGGAGAGGCTTCCATTCCGCCATGCCTAAGTGCCAGACGAGTTCGTCGCCGATGAGCGTGCCCTCGCGGATGCGCTCAATCAGGTTAAACTGCGTGTGCGGGCCGCTGCGTTCGCCAGCAATGGAGAGATGATATTCCAATCGTAGGGGGAGGGGTTGAAATGTTGAATTGTTTAACTGTTGAATAAGGGGCGCGGCGCGTAAAATTCGAGGACTGAGTTCCTCAACATTTCAACGCATCAACATTTAAACATTTCCACGCCTCGCATTACATGCGGTAAACAATACGCGCCTTGTCTGCGTCGTATTGGGACATTTCCAGCCTCACCTGATCGCCAATGACGAGACGGATGAAACGCTTGCGCATTTTGCCGGAGATATGGGCCAGAACTTCGTGACCGTTGCGCAGCTTGACGCGGAACATGGTGCCAGCGAGCACAGCGGAAACCGTTCCGTCCAGCTCGATGGCCGCTTCCTTGTCCGTCACTTGACCGTCCGAGCCATGCTGAGGTGTGCGCGGCCCCAATGGGGTTCTGCCGCGTCCACCTCTGCCGCCGCGTGGGCCACCGCTTCGACCACGGGGGCCAGCATTTTGATAGCCGTTACTGCCGTTTGGTGAGTCGTTCCGGTCTTGATTGTGCAAGTTGGATTGTGGAGTCATCGGCGGGCTGGAATGTAGGGAAGTATTTTTCAAGGCGCAAATTGCGACAAATACGCTGGAAAACAAGTAAAAAGCAGTTGGGTGCGAGCGGACGAATATCCTCTGCTGGCCCGATCAAATAAGGCTGCGATCTGTGCCACGTTCACAAGGGCGAGAATATCAGTCGCCCATCATGTTCATCTCTGATCAGCTTCACCGCCAGTGCACGGCCGCTGCGACCATCCGGCAGAAGCTGGCCACCGCGGCTGAACTCATAAGAATGTCCGTTCGTAATGCGCGTCCAACCAGTGCAGATGCCGTCTTGGTCGTATTGATAAACATCGCGCCAAGATTTCGGAGTGGTGAGCCGTGGATCGACGAATGCAGGCTTGTTGGAGCGTTCCAAGAAATCTGGCATCAATGCGGAAGTCAGCAGAGTGAGGTTGAGTTCACGGAATCGCGCCCGATCTCCGAGGGTCGCTTCGGTTGACTGAAGCCGAGCTTTGTAGGGTTCAGAACCATTTCTATCCAGCAAGCGGTAGTCGGCGGCGCGTTTAACTGCGGCATCAATTTCGGGCAGGGGAGACTGCCAGGATTTTTCTCGAAGACGTTGTTGCAGTGTCACGAACAAATCGGGCGCGTCCGCGATTTTCTTCAACGCCTTTTCCATGGCATCGCGCAGGACGCCGCCCTCGGGGAGCGGGGATTCCAGACGCCGCCGTTGTGTGTCCTGAAGTTCGCGCAGAGCGGAGTCAGCCTCGATCTTATTTAGAATTTGATTGCTCAGTAGGCGCCATTCTTCCATTCGCGGTGCGAGTTCATCGGCAATGGCCTGAAACTTCCACAGGTCTTCTTTAGTCAGGACACGGCGCAAGAGTTCGATGTCAGTCGCCCTCACATCGCTGGAGAATCGGCGGCAGAGCTTGAGCCAGCGCAAGTCATTGGACGGTGGCAGACCCAAGTCAGGATTCCCGGCATCGTAACAAATTTCCTCAAGCCGTCCGTCCTCGCGGTAAGAACGCGATTCATTGGGCAGCATATAAAAATTGACGAAGGAAGGCGCTGACCAAGTGAGGCCGTTGTTGGCGAAGACTCCGATTTCCACGCGATGCGACGCCAATCCTGACGCAGTCAAGATTTCGGGATGCCACGCGACAGTGATTCGAGCTTCTGCCCCATCTGCGGAAGGTTCAATCTTCACACGCTGCGGATCGCCTTGCAGCAAGGCCCATTTGAAAGTCAGCGGGCGTTGCATCAAATCAGCGGAGCGTTTCGCGCTCACGGTCATTTCACGCTTGAAAGCTGAGCCGCGGAAGATGCGGGCGACGGCGCATGGCGTGTCACCTTGTTTCTCGTCTTTGATGGATGGAAGCTCGAAGAAGTCGCGGCCAGAAATGGCTTCGGGAGATTCTTGCTTTACTTCCAGAAGCGCGACAGGCGGAACGGCGAGCTGCGGTAAGTTGTGCGCGAGCCGGACAAATTTTTCTTCATCAATATCCGCGCCCCGAAACACAGGCGGATGCGCGCGGCCCGTAAAGTAGTCATCGTCAGTCCGCACCATTTTGTTGCTACGGCGGAAGAGGGATTGCAAGGTCGGCATCAGCAGGCGTGACTTGATGAGCGCGCGCTGCGTGTCCAGCGGCAGCGCGGCCATTGCTGAGACGAAGGCCTGCACAAATGGCTGGTCGGTGTAAGACGATCCTTGGGAGATGACCATGTAAGGCGTGTTGGCCACATACAGGTCGCCCCAACCGCCGAGTCCGTTCCATCCTAGATTGTGATCCTGATGCGAGGGATAGAAAAAAAGATTGTTGTTCAGATACTGGCTCATCAGGAAGCGGTAACCGTCAGGCTGCGATTCATAGATGCGTGGCAGACTGCCTCCGTTTTCAGCCGGTGCGGCCATGGAACAATTTCCAAACAATATTTGCGGGCGAGTGATGCTGGCCATTCCCACATGGCGTTTGCCCGATTTTTCTTCATCTGTGGGAGCATAGACTCTGAGCTGAGGCCATTCGCCGCTGCGGAACAGGGAATGCCCATCGTCGCGATTCTCATAAGTCACAGCCCCCAGTCCTCCGGCGCTGCCTTCCTTATGCCAGAGGTTGAGCAGCTTCGCGACAGTATCGCTGCGGGTGGTGACTTGCGCCGCCGCCTGATGCGTGGCGATGCAGATTCCTAAGATGCCAATGAGCCTCCTTGTTCTGCAAGCCACGTTTGCCAGATTCATGCGCGGTTGCTGAGTATTCTGGTGAACAGCCCAAGTGTCAACGCGCTCCAGTCTGTCTGTTAGCAAATTCACTTGCTCGCAATGCGCTTACTGGACAAAGCAATGATCTCTTATTCATGCGACTGCCTCTCATCCTCAATCCCGCTGCCCGCAGCATGCGCGCTGCTCAGCACGAGTCGCGTATCCGGGCACTGCAACCCGCGCCGGAGATGCACCTGACCACCGCGCCGGGCGATGCACGGCGTCTCGCGTTTGAGCTTGCGCAGCAAGGTCATCGGCTGGTCGTCGTAGCTGGTGGTGATGGATCGGTCAATGAAGCCGTGCATGGCATCGCGCAGTATAATATGACCGTTTCAGACCCCGCACAACACGTCGCGCTTGGCATCCTGCCCGTGGGCACAATGAACGTTTTCGCGCATGAACTCGGCTTGCCGAAGAGCGTGGAGAAATGTTGGGAACGCATTCAGGAGCGGCACCTGCGCGAGATCGACCTGTGGCAGGCGAACGATCAATTCTTCATCCAGCTTGCTGGCGTTGGACTCGATGCGGAGATCGTGAAGCAGACTTCATGGAAGTTAAAAAAACAACTCGGCCCCCTCAGCTATGCCGTGACTGCCGCGCGCGTGCTCGGACAGCAGCAACCCGCTCTCACCGTGCACATCGAGGGGCGGCCCGTGTTGCATGGCTCCATTGTGCTGGTGGGCAATGGCCGCCATTACGGAGGTCCGGTGCCGGTCTTCAGCAATGCCAAGAACGATGATGGCCTGTTAGACATCATCATCTTCCATGGACAGGGGCCGTTAGAAGTCTTCCAGTTTCTCAGTGCCATCACGCTCACGGGCTACGAGCAATGCGGAGATCTCGACTACCTTCAAGTGCGCGAGTTCCGCGTGGAGTGCGAACAGGAATCGCCTTTTGAACTGGACGGTGAATTTGCCGGGCATGTGCCCGTGCATTTCAAGCCCGCGCCTTTCAAGATGTCCGTGGCTTGTTGATCAGCGCGGGTCCATCATGTGGCGCGCATCAGTCCAAGGAACGGCGCGTTTCCTAACCGCCGACCGAAACTACCTCCGCGATAGCGGCGCTATTTAATCTTTTCGCGACGCTACGAAACAGAGCTTCGATTTTTCCCGCTGCGCAGCAGGTTTTTGACGGCGGTTAGAAACGCGCCGTTCCTTGCATCATATGTCTGCGTCAGTTCGCGATACTGGTTTGCTTTCAGATTTAGTTGGCTTTAGCCGTCTTGGTATTCGTTTGCGAGACGACCTGAACTTCCTTGAAATTGGCTGGCTTATCGATGGTGATGCTCGCCTTCACATTCACCAGTGACTGCGTGGCCATGCCATCGGGCGGAGTGGCCATGAAATGGAAAATGAGCACACCCTCTGTATCCGATTTCACTGGGACTAGCGCGGGATGACTCCAACCGCCGCTGTTCACCATGCCCGTGGCATCCACTTTCAGTTTAGCCGGATGAATCTCGAGGGTGCTCACGGAGACGGTGTCCACTTGCATCACCTTTTTTGTAGCGACGGCATCTGATTTGTCCGAAGGCTCGGCGCCAATGCAGAGAATGCCAATGAGGCCAGCAATTAGGAGGGTAAGTATATGTTTCATGATAGGGGTGTGGTTATTTGGATTGGCTTAGATAGAACTTTCTCAGCGCGGGTCCATCACACGGCCTGCGAAGATTACGCCGCCATTCTTATTGTCCACGATGAAGAAGAGAAAGGGATGGTTTGCGATGAATTTCTTTGGCTCCTGCTTCGGCATTTCAAGGGTGCGTTGCACGATCACTGCCGTGGCCGCAGCAGCCTCGGTGCCTTTCTCTTCAACCTTGACCCAAGCTTGATGGATGACGTTGGAAATCTTCAGTGGCTCCGTGCTCATTCTGCCGAACTCGGCCTTGTCAGTGAAGGCAAGTTTCATGCCCAATGCGGCGAGTTGTGAGGCAAGTCCAAGCCGCGAGGAGACTTCAAACTTGGGAAGTTGCACGAGCAATTCAGGTTCCTTCTTCAAGCCCTTGAAGAGTTCCGCAAATTTCGCCGCATCCATGAATCCCTTCTGGTTCAAGGCATCAGCCTTGCGAGGCAGCACCACGATCATCGCGGTGTCATCGCCCTGATAAGGAAGTTTGACAGCCTGGAGATGGTCGTTCTCGAGATAAGCGATTTTCTTAATCTCTGACAGCATCGTTGGCACTTTGATCTTCTCATTCCGCGCCGTGGTAAATTCACGTGGCGCAGTGCTTTCTGCATCGAATGGCGAAGCCCATTTGCCGAGGAAGTAGATCGCATTCGTCAGCACCAACCGCGTCTCTTTGGTGATGTCACCTTGCTGGAGCAGGTCTTTGATCTTGCCGTTGGTATTGTCTTCAATCCAACTGTTGATGACCTTGCGCGACTTGCCCGGATTGCCGATGAAGTCTGACGCTTCCAGTCCCGCGCCGTAGTGTTTCTTCGTGAGTTTGAGGAACGGATCCTTGAAGGGGATGCTCTTTTCGCCCCAGAGGCGGTTGGCCACACGTAGCTCCACGCCCTTGCTTTTCTTCAACTGCTCAGCCCAGTCGCCTGCCAGAGCATGGGACTTGTCGTCATCCATCGGCAGGTGCAGCGTCTCGCGCATCTCCTTGAGCGTTGCGCCCTCCGCGCCCGCCGAGGTCATGGCCAGCGCGGTCCAAATGCTGAAAGGCGAGAAGGCGAAATTGTCTTTGCTCTCCGGCATCGAGTCCATCAGGGCAAAGGCGAAGGCATTGTTGTCCTTCGCCGCATCGTCGGCGTGGGATAGCGCGACTGCGGAAATAGTAAGCAAGGTCAGGATGTGCGTTTTCATATGGACTTTGATTTGAATTCCGAGACTAGCCCTTTTCTGCCTTTGTGAAATCCGCTGCGGCTGACCATATGCGATACTGAACTTCGTATCCTTCACCTTCTGGCACATAGATGACGATGGGGAGACGGCTGTTGTAGCGGATTTTGAGGGAGGAACCCGTCACAAATTTTGTCACTTTAGGTGTTCCCGGTTGGACTCCGATCAAGGTGCTCATGGTTTGAGATGATCCGGTGACATCATAGTATTTGTAGCCCCAGCCTTTCAGATCCTGCTCTTTAATGGAAGCGCCGAGGCCGTAATGATTGACACCGTCAGTCTCCATCATTTTACCCACGATCAACTCCACCATGAAGCCGTCTTCCTCACCGCGTTCTTTGTGGGGCAGCACAATGACTAGGCGTTCCGTTTTGGCTTTTGCGGCAGGGAACGCTTTGAGTTCAGGATGATCTGCGCTCATGGCGGGCAAACAGAGGACGATGTGGCAGATGGCGACAAGGGGGGCGATGTATTTTTTCATGGGTGGTGGTGGGTCGGTTAGAGTTGCTGATACTAATATTAACGGACACAGCGCTGTTCTCTTGGAAAATTCCTTAATAATTTTCCCGGCGCTTTCAAGTCTTGACACTGCGGTCTTAAATAGACATTCTCGCGACCTGAGATTTACACCTTAACCAATACACCCATCACCATTATGGCCATCAAAGTCGGAATCATCGGAGCAGGAGGCATGTTGCAATATCACACGGCGGGATTCCGCCAAGCGGGAGCAGAAGTGGTCGCCGTGGCTGACGCCGCGCCCGGAGCTGCGGCCCGTGCTGCGGAGAAGTGGGGCATCGCAAAGTCTTATGATTCCGTCGAAGCCATGCTCAAGGGCAGCCCGGAGATCAAGGCCGTGAGCGTCATCGTGCCGAATAAATTCCACAAAGCGCTCACGATCCAGTGCCTCAAGGCGGGCAAACATGTCTTCTCCGAAAAACCCCCGGCGCTGAACGCGAAGGAAGTGAAAGAGATCATTGTCGCCGCGAAGAAAGCCAAGCGGAAGGTGCTCTTCAACTTTAACAATCGCGCCCGGCCCGAATCACAGGCGATGATGAAATACATCAATGACGGCGTGGTCGGCAAGATCAATTCCGCGCAGGCCAAGTGGATTCGCCGCACCGGCATTCCTGGCTTCGGCGGTTGGTTCACCACTAAGGAACTCTCTGGCGGTGGCCCGCTCATTGACCTGCTGCACATGGTTGATCTCGCCATGTATTTCATGGGCTACCCCGAGCCAGCGCATGTGCTCGGCCAGACATTCTCCGACTTCATTCAGGACAAGCAATTCAAAGGCCCATGGGGTATCCCCGACCGCGTCGGCGGCACGACCGATGTGGAAAATGCCGCGCATGGTTTCGTGACCTTTAAAGGCGGTCAGGTTCTCAGCCTTCAAGTCTCGTGGGCTGAAATGGTGAAGCGCGAAGAAGTTTCCGTTGTCTTCCAAGGCACCAAGGCCGGTGGTAAAGTCGAGCGACTCTTCGGCATTGACGGCCTCGACAACACCGCCATCGACACCTGCGAACTTTATGTTCAGGAAAACGGCAACAGCGTGAACCGCAGCATCGTCACTCCCGCCTGTGAAGACATGGGCCGCATCGGATCCGCCGCGAATTTCATCGAAGCCCTCGAAGGCAAAGCCGCGCCGCTGAACACGCCCGAGCAGGCGTTGCGTTTGATGCAGGTCATTGACGCGATCTATGCGTCCGCGAAGACGGGTAAACCAGTGAGGATTTGAGTAAGAATACTGCGTTAGTCAGTTCAAGTGAAAGTTGTGGATGCTGAATGAAAACAACGGGCATAAGTTTGACCGTTCTATGTCCGCTCATCTCGATATTACTACTTTTGCTCGGATACATTTGCTGCTTTGAGGAGCAGCATCTTCTTTCGCGATTTGAAAGCACTTCGCGTGAAGGCTGGGACTATTGGATACGTAAAAAATTCTGGGATAGGAACCTTGTTCCCGGCGATAGGATTCAAGCATAGGAGCAATACGCTTAGGATAAGATTTGGCGAAGGTATCTGAGCACACTAGCCGTGGATCGAGCCATGCGACACCCCCTGATGATATTTCTTACTGGAGCCAATACTGGTCGGGGTCACAGCAGGGTGGAGATGATCTTGGAGTGCATGTCCCCCCGGCGTGCCGTCGTCCGCGCCCTCGCGGGGGACTTAGGGAACGTCCCAATTGCGTTGCTAACCCAGGGGACTGCCACCCTTCGCGAGGGCGCAAAGGGCGGCACGCCGGGGGGCGTGCGCTCCAAGGGGAACGCTGGGGGCGGCTCCGCCATGGGGCTTGGAATTTTCATCCTTTCATGCTAGCCTCTGGCCATGAGCGAGGACGTGGAGAAGAAATCAAGCGCCGAGTGGTGGATCATCGCCGTGGTCGCGGCGCTGGTGCTTTATGTGCTGAGTTATGGACCGGCTAGTGCCTTTATGTATAAATTTCATCGGGCAGACACTGCGGGTGAGATGATCGAAACCTTCTATAAGCCACTCGAGTTTGTCTGTGAGCGCTTAGGGGCGACTGATTTGATGGGCAGCTATATCTCTTGGTGGTATAAGGTCTTTAATGTCCAAGACCCTTTCAGGGTAATAATGCTCCCCAACATCCGTCTAAGCCGCGCGGCATAGAGAGCCATTAGCGCCTGTCGCCATGCGAGCTTCAGGTTTGACACTTAGAACTTGAATCTTCCTTGAACCTTGAAAATTGAGCCATTGAATCTTTTCAAACCAATTTCATCCGCGTCAAATCCTGCGTGTCCACCAGTCCGACGGGTTCGCCGTTTTCATTGACGACGACGAGGTCATCCACGGGATGTTTCTCCAGCAAGGCGAGGACTTCGGTGGCGAGTTTGTCGGAGGAGATGTTCACGGGCTTGCGCGTCATGTAATCCGCGAGCGGTTTGTCCGCAATGTGAGGATCGTTCTGGAACGCGCGCACGAAGTCGCCATGCGTGAAGACACCCGCGAGCTTGCCATCTGGTTCGACGACGACGGCGGCACCGCTGTGAGCCTGGGTCATGGTCTTGAGCGCGGCTCCGACGGTGGTCTGCGGCGTGACTTTGGCGAGGGCATCTCCGCTGCGCATGACGTCGCTGACACGGGTCAGCAGGGCGCGACCGAGTGCGCCGTTGGGATGGTATTTGGCGAAGTCTTCGGCATTCAGTCCGCGAGCTTCCATGAGCACCATGGCGAGGGCGTCGCAGAGCACGAGCATGACGGTGGTGCTGGAGGTGGGTGCGAGATTCAACGGGCAGGCTTCGCGCTGCACGGAGACATCGAGCACGATGTCGCTGTTTTTCGCGAGGACGCTGGTGGGATTTCCAGTGATGGCAATGAGCCGGGCGTCGGCGCGGCGCAGATGCGGAAGGAGATCAATGAGTTCCTGGGTCTCGCCGGAGTAACTCAGGAGCACCACGGTGTCGCCTTCATCCAGCACACCGAGATCGCCATGGAGCGCGTCCTGCGCATTGAGGTTCACGCTGGTGGCACCGGTGCTGTTGAGCGTCGCGGCGAGCTTGCGCCCGATGTTGCCGCTCTTGCCCACGCCGCAGACGACGATCTTGCGTTTGGCATCAAGGCTGGCGCGCAGGGCATCCACAGCACGGGAGAAGCCTTCGTCGATGCGCGCGCTGAGCCGCGCGAGCTCTACGATCTCGAGTTCGATGACGCGGCGGGCTTGTTCAATGGAGTTCATGGCTGGTAGATGGAAGAATGGAAGATGGCAGATGGGGTAGAAGTCTGCACGCAACTTTTATCTTGGATATGGTTTTGCAGCCACTACTTAAATTGTTTGCAAGGTGTGAAATTCTTGCTAGCTGCTGCGAGACTTCATGAACATCCACACTCTATATTCTGGCACACCATTAGCAGCCCGTGCGCACAGCCACCCTGTGTTGGCTCCGCTTATTGCGGCGGTTCTCACCTTTGGCCTTCTGTTAGTCCCTTACATCCATAGCGTGGCATCTGGCAGCCCTAACATCCCGCTCTTCGATCCCAGCCAATACAGCGCCTCAGATTTGGCCACCAGCACCCTTAACGATGGCATCCCGGATGCGTGGAAGCTTTATTACGGCCTCAGCATCACCGATCCCACCGTGGCAAACGCCGATTACACTGGCACTGGCGTCATGAATGTGGAGAAATATCGGTTAAACATCTATCCACTTGCGCCAACAGACACTACTCCGCAGGTCACCCCGCTAAAGTCAACGACCAAGCCCGCTGCTCCAGGCGCAAAATCTGCTACAGCACCGACAGTAGCGCCGCCTCTTCCACATCTAGTTGATGGCGGATTCGATGACGAGTTAGCACTTAAAAATTCACTCATCAGCACACAATTTTTTGGCCAGCGGCTCACGGTCAAGTGGAGTTATGTCTCTAAGCTGGGTAAATGGGAGGCATATGCGGTTGATCCTAAATCGCGTAGGAGGATCGAGGTCTGGTCTGTGCGGTATGGTGACCAGAAATTGCAGTTTGTTGAACTGGACGCCAATAGCGGAAGTCACGGCATCAAACAAGAAGTGCAAAATGCAGAGTCAGGTGCTTTTGTGCTCACTTGGAAACATTTGGGGCGCGATAGTAAAAAGGCCGGTGACAACGGCTACAAGGTGCTGATTTACGCTGAGGAGACAAGTGGCAGCAAAAGGCGTTTTAACCTCGCGCAGAAAATAGTAACCAATGTGTCGAAGACGAAATGGGAGGGGCAAACGTTATCCTTTACCGTGGACAAAGAAGACCTCAAACCGTCCGGGAAAAAACAGCCAACTCGCAAGCTTTGGGTAGCCTTGGACTCCGATGATAATAACACATACGGAACGTTAATTGATGACGTGCATCTGTTACCCATTGAAATACTTCAGTCACCGGGAAAAATTGGAGAAATTAATAATCCGGAACCGTTGCCGAAAGAAGGCATGCATCTTTCACGCTGGTGGGGTGCCTATCTTAATTTTGCATTCGCAATGCCATTCAATCCCAGTCTAGCTTTTCCGGGAAATGACCCGGATCGGTTTATCATCCGAGTTCCCGTGGGGGCTGTCCCACGGCCAGATCCATTACCGGCAAACTGGTCTCCAAAATACACTATTAAGCTTTCCACTTTGGTGCCTAAAGGTTATCCAAATGCTGCCAATTATGAGGATAATGCCACAGATATCGAATTGACCATAAAAAACGATCCAAAGTATTTGGAATCCGGCCCAATGATTCTTGTTTCTGATTTCGAAGATGACTGGTTTCCCGCTCGGCATTTGGAAAACCAAAATGAAGAGCGTATTCCACCTGATGATGACAAGGGCCCAAACGAGTGGACTCATGTGTGTGCTCCAGGTGGCAGGGTGCGCATCACAGTCCCAGATAGCAACAAACCTGCCGAATATCCAATCAAGCCATTTATTAAAAAAGTTGAACTTGATATAGCTTACACTATAAAACCTGATCAGAGTAAAGAAGATGAAGATGATCTCATATTAGAAATTATTAAATCAATTATAGCTGCTCGTGAAATATACGCACAAGAGCATATTCAAATTGTCGTCAGTCAAAAGCCCCGTCTTATACCTTGGAGGCAGTCCTTCGATAATGTTCTGGCGAATCGCAGCAGTCAAGATACGCGCGATATTGCTGATACATTAATCATTGAGGATTTGACCAAACAGAAGACTGATCCAAATTATTACGCTGAGGCAAAAATTCTATTGGACGCCCTCAAAGCAAAAGGGGATAAAATATCAGTATTCTTTTTCCCATGCCAACAGATGATTTCTGCTACTCAAACAAATGTTGTTGGACATGCATTGTGCGAGCATCCTGATGCTCAGACGCCTGCTTTTGTTCGTGGATCAATTATAATTAGCTCTAAAAGCGCATCGAAAAGAGTTCTATCGCACGAGATTGGACATAAGCTTTGGCTGAATCACAGTATACTTGACAATAATGGGTCACAGGATCCGAAAAATGCCTCGATGCATAATCTCATGTTTGGATTGGAAAGTCCATTTGTAGTTGCTAACTATGTATGGGGTCTCGCTAAACGATTTACTACTTCGAATCATGGAATTCTTTTCCCTGAGCAGGGAACTCCCAGTCCTTACTTCTTAAAATGATTATGACCATCTCATTTATGAAAAACCACATGCATCTCATAGTGTTTTTAATGATGACCGCACTGATCCGACTAGGATCGTCTTCTGCGAACGCAGAAGAATCAGGGAAAGGAAATATAGGACAAAAACTTTATGAGGTTCTCATGGCTAAAAATGAATTTATTGCTATAGCAGACACTAATGACACTCCGCAGTCTTTAAAAGATGCCCGCAAAAAACGCTCTGTCGATTTGGACGCAGCATTTAAAATCAAATATACTCCTCAGCAAATAGAAGATGCCGTTAACGACATACTCGACGAGTTAGAAAAAAATAAGCAATATAGCATGTTAGGTATGGCCTTAAGTTATAATTCAGGAATAAGCGTTGATAGAAGAAAAAACATTGAATGGGCTAAAGAACTTTTTCTAAATGGAAACTATTCAACATTTTTTGCAAATTATATTACGAATTATGGAGTAGAAGAAGACCTTGATGTATTGCGGACTGTCATTGCGCGTCTCCCAGATAAAGATGTAGATCCCCCTCAAAAGCCTGAAGACTTAAAAAGTAATGAGTTGGTTTCATTGCGCCGTCAAATTAAATCGCAGCTACATAGTGCAGAATATGAATACAAACAAAAACGCGAAGCTGCTAAAAACAGTAGTCCGGACATATCAGAAACAGTGGATGAGCTACCTAATACGCAATTACACAAAAAAGTTAAGGTAGCCGATAAACTTATATCAACCAAGTCTGATTCAGAATCTTCGGGTAATTCCATTTTGCTCTGGATGCTTCTACTAGCAGCGTGTGGCTCATTGTCTTGGCTGGCCTTCCGCAGGGCCTCAAAATAAATGCTTGGTTGGGCCATCGTATTTCTGAAATGTCAATATTGGTGGGATGCCAAATAAATTTATTTACGACTAATCACGAGCATATCACGGATTGCGTCCGGAAGGTTTCATGCATTTTTTATGTGTTTCTGTTTGTAGGGAGACCGCTTAATAATCAACAAAGCGAACAATAACTATAAGTGTATCGAGGTTTATGTGGGCGTTGGTTGATGCCCTATGCAATTTTATAAAAAACATTTTGAAAGAGGCAACTTCTGTCGCCAGTTACGTCTCCGACTTCCTTAAGCCGGACATGCTGCATGTGTTCCGCCAGATCACGGGACAGCGGGAGGTGACACCGTGGGTGCTGACGCATAAGCGGGAGAACGAGGACCGGTTTCCATTTCCAAACAAGCGTCTGATTGTGCTGCCGAAACCCCGGCTGCGCTGGTGGCGGCGGTTTGTCTCGAAGCACATCAAGCACGAGCCGTGGACGCTTTTCCGCTGGGAGCTGCGGCACGCGCTGCTGGAGCTGACACGGGCGGAGGCGAAGGTGTTGCATATTTATTTTGGTCACACGGCGGTTCATTTGCGTCCGCTCATCAAGGCTTTCCCGCATCCGGTGGTGGTGTCGTTCCATGGTGCGGACGCGGGTGTGGATATGGACAAGCCGGCGTATCTCGCGGCCATGCGCGAGGTCTTCGATTCGGCAACGGTGGTGCAGGCGCGGTCAGAGAGCTTGATGGAGGATTTGGTGAAGCTCGGTTGTCCTCGGAGCAAGCTGCGACTGCAACGCACGGGCATTCCGCTGGAGGAGTGGACGTTCGTGCAGCGCGAAACTCCTGCGGACGGACGATGGATATTACTTCAGAGCTGCCGACTTATCGAGAAGAAGGGTGTGGATGATACGATGCGGGCCTTCGCTGACATGGTGAAGACTTGGCCGCAGGCGCAACTCGTAATCGCGGGGGATGGGCCTTTGCGCGGGGACTTGGAAAAACTCGCGGGCGAACTTAGCATCTATTCGTGTGTGCGGTTCACCGGCTTTCTCAATCAGCAGCAGCTTCGCGAGGAGGTTTATCGTTCCCATTTGTTTGTGCATCCGAGCCGGACGACGGCGGATGGAAATCGCGAAGGCATCCCCAATTCAATGTTGGAAGCGATGGCCAGCGGCCTGCCGGTGATTGCGACAAGGCACGGCGGAATTCCTGAAGCTGTAACCGATGGCGAAAGTGGTTTACTGGTGCCGGAGAATGATGTGTCTGGTCTCGCTGCGGCGATGTCGCGTGTGACCTCTGACACGACACTCGCATCAAGTCTCGCAACCGGTGGGCGCCACTCGGTGAAGGAAAATTTTGACCGCGTGAAGAATATTCAAGGCCTCGAAGCGTGCTATCTGGAGCTGATCGCTGCCAAAGGCTGAGTGCCACAAGCTTAGGCACCAGCCTTCGAGAAATAAGCCCGTTGCTTCGCTGAGATGGGCAGGCCGAGGTGCTCCATGACTTTGAGCATGTCTTCCCAGACGAGACGTTTTTCCTTGATGCCGCCGCCGTCGTTGGTTTCGCAACGTAGCAGATAGGACGGATGGTAAGTGACGAGGATGGGCGTGCCGTGGAAGTCTTGAAAGGTTCCCCGGAGCCGCGAGACACTGCCTTCGATACCGAGGCCGGTAGCTGCGGTCGCGCCAAGCGCGACGATGACTCGTGGCTGTATAATGCCGATCTCCGCCGTGATGAAGGGCAGGCAGGCATCCATCTCGGGCTTGGTCGGAGGTCGGTTGCGGCTACCCTGAGGGCGACCGTCATCCACAATGGGGCGGAATTTGCAGATGTTCGAGATGTAAACACTCGCGCGGGTGAGGCCCATGGCTTGGATGATCTTGGTGAGGAGCTGACCGGCGGGGCCGACGAATGGCTCGCGCTGCCACTCTTCTTCTGCGCCAGGAGCCTCGCCAATAAGCATGATTTCCGCGTCCGGGCTGCCAGTGGCGAAGACCATGGTATCGCGCAAAGTCCCGAGGGCGCGGCACTCGGGAGATTTCTCGGCCTGCGCAGCGAGAGCAGCGAGACTCTCAGATTTGCCAGAAGCCGGAGCCGCAGTGCTGGGCGGCGCTTTCGCGATCTGAGGCGCCTGCCCAGCCAGACCTAAGAGTTGCTTGGCCACGTCATTCAAGGGGATGTGGGACACCCCGCGCGAGCTGAGCTGGACGAGGTAGTGCTGGAGCAGGGCGTTGGGCGCGTCGGACATGAATGTGGGCACGTGCGTAGTCTGGTTTTGGGCTGCACGCAAGGAGAGGCATGAGGGGAAGATGTGTCTAAATCACTGTTTCTATAGTTTTTATAGGTTGACTCTCTGTGACAAAATCGGCAAAATGCGGGTAGTTAAGAGTTCCATAACACTACCCTTTTTCATGCTGTCCTGCCGCCTCTTTGCTTTGATCACACTCTGTGTGGGCATGGCCTCTTGTGAGGGGACTGGAACAACGACGGCAACCGGAGGCTCTCGCGTCATTGGCGGGGTCAAAACCACTGCCTACACCCACACTGAAAGCGACCATAAAAAATATAAAAATGGCGCTGCGGCAGGCGGGACTCTTAAATACGGCAGTGTCCGCAGCGCGGCAGCCGACTGGTCGGTTTATCCAGTGGGAACACAATTCAAGATCGATGGCGATCCACACGTCTATGAAGTGGACGACTACGGATCGGCCCTGGTAGGCACCAACACCATCGACCTCTACAAGCCGTCCAAGACCGATATGAACACGTGGGGCGCGCGGAACGTGAACATTCAGGTCGTCAAATGGGGATCGTTCTCCAAGAGTCTCGCCATCATGAAAGACCGGGTTAAAGCCAGTCAGCGCGTGCGCGACATGGTGCAGCGTATTCAGCGCAGTTCATAGCCCAAACCTCCGCTCGTGACCAAAAAAGACCGGGTCCAGCATGTGCTGAAAAGGCTGGGGGAATTGTATCCTGATCCGCCCATTCCGCTGGATCATCGCGATGCCTACACGCTTCTCATCGCGGTGCTGCTTTCCGCCCAATGCACTGACATCCGAGTTAACAAAATCACGCCGAAGCTCTTTGCTCTGGCATCGAATCCGGCCACGATGGCGCAGCAAGCGGTGGTGCAAATCGAGAATATTGTCCGGCCCTGTGGTCTCGGCCCTCAGAAAGCGAAGGCCATCAAGGAACTGTCGCGACTGCTGATCGAGCGTCACGGTGGCGCGGTGCCGAACACGCTGGAGGAACTGGAGGCATTGCCCGGTGTCGGCCACAAAACAGCGCAAGTCGTCATGGCCCAGTCATTCGGCGTGCCTTCGTTTCCCGTGGACACGCACATTCACCGACTGGCTCAGCGTTGGGGTTTCACTAGCGGTCAATCCGTTGTGCAAACCGAGCGCGACCTAAAAAAGCTTTTTCCCCAAGAGTCATGGAACAAGCTTCACCTCCAGATCATCTTCTATGGCCGTGAACACTGCACCGCGCGTGGCTGTGACGGGACAGTGTGTCCGATTTGTCGGGAAACGTTCCCTGAACGGGTGCGGCCAGTTAAGTCAAAAAAGTCATGACAAGCCTCTTTACAACTATGTCAATTTGACTCAAATGCCTCCAATTGAAGTTTCTTAATAGAGACATCTTGGCAATATTTTACCGTGACTGTAATATAATCGGCTCATTATTCAATTCATCCCCAATGGTTTATACAATGTAGTAAAAATCAGCACGGTTTATGCACCTAACTGTTAATTCATTATCCTAAACTTATGAATCCTGAACGTTTCACCGTCAAAATGCAGGAGGCACTCGCTTCCTCCCAGTCCGTCGCAACACGTTACGGTCACGCCGAGTTGAAGCCCTCTCATGTGGTGCAGGCTTTGCTCGAACAAGACGGCGGACTTGCGAAACCGCTTCTGGAAAAAATCGGAGTGGATGCTACCGCGCTCAAATCTGCGGTCGAGGGTCACTTGGCTCGCCAGCCCAAAGTATCCGGGGGCGGCCAGCCAAACCTCTCCAGCGACTTGCGCGAGACATTGGCCAATGCGGAAAAAGAGCAGCAGAAACTCAAGGACGGCTACCTTAGTGTCGAGCATTTCATACTAGCTCTGCTCAAGACGCGGACGGACATTGAGGACGTATTGAAGAAAGCGGGCCTGAAATATGACGCCGTGCTGCAAGCCCTTGCCAGTGTGCGCGGCGCCCAGCGCGTGACCGACCAAGACCCCGAAGGCAAATATCAGACGCTGGAAAAATACGGCACCGATCTCACCGCGCGAGCGAAGCAAGGGAAGATCGATCCGGTCATCGGGCGCGATGAAGAAATCCGCCGCGTGATGCAGGTGCTGAGCCGTCGCACAAAAAATAATCCGGTGCTCATCGGTGAACCGGGCGTCGGCAAAACGGCCATCGCTGAAGGACTCGCACGGCGCATTGTCGCTGGTGACGTGCCGGATTCTTTGAAGAACAAACGCCTCATCAGCATGGACCTCGGCGGCATGATGGCCGGCGCGAAGTTTCGCGGCGAATTCGAGGAGCGTCTCAAAGCATTTCTCAAAGAAGTCACTGGCAGTGATGGCGAGATCATTCTCTTCATTGATGAACTCCACACCATTGTCGGCGCAGGAAAAGCCGAGGGCGCGATGGATGCGGGTAACTTGCTCAAGCCCCAGCTCGCGCGCGGTGAACTGCGTTGCATCGGCGCGACCACGCTGGATGAGTATCGCAAGCACATTGAAAAAGACCCTGCGCTGGAGCGTCGCTTTCAGCCCGTCATGGTCGGTGAACCGAGCGTCGAAGACACCATCGCCATTTTACGCGGACTCAAGGAACGCTACGAAGTCCACCACGGCGTCCGCATTCAAGACGCCGCGATCATTGCCGCAGCAACGCTGAGCAATCGCTACATCTCGGATCGCTTCCTGCCCGATAAGGCCATTGACCTCGTGGACGAAGCCGCAAGTCGCATCAAGATCGAACTCGATTCCATGCCTACGGAGATTGACGTGATCGAGCGTGCGATCATGCAGCTCGAAATGGAGCGTCAGGTTTTGAAGAAAGAAACCGATGCCGCGAGCAAGACACGCCTTGAAGGTATCGAAAAAGAAATTTCCACGCTCAAGGAAAAAGGCGACACGTTGAAGCTTCAATGGCAGAAAGAAAAAGAAGGCGTGCAAGCTGGCCGCAAAGTGAAAGAGGAAATCGAAAAGCTTCGCACCGAACAGGAGCAAGCCCAGCGCAAAGGCGACTTCGGTCGCGCTGGTGAAATTCAATATGGACTGATCCCCAAGCTCGAAAAGGAACTTGAGGCAGAATCGAAAAACGGAAAAGGAAAAACGGAGCGTGCACAACTCCTCCGCGAAGAAGTAACCGAGGAAGACATCGCCCGTGTCGTTGCTGCATGGACTGGCATCCCGGTTTCGCGCTTGCAAGAAGGCGAGCGCTCGAAGCTCACGCATATGGAAGAACGCTTGGGCAATCGCGTCATCGGTCAGAAGAACGCCATCAAGGCCGTGAGTAATGCAGTGCGCCGAGCACGCGCCGGATTGCAGGACGAGAACCGGCCCATCGGCAGCTTCCTTTTTCTCGGCCCCACCGGCGTAGGGAAAACAGAACTCAGCAAAGCTCTCGCTGAATTCTTATTCGACGACGAGAACGCTATGCAGCGCATCGACATGTCCGAATACATGGAGAAGCACAGCGTCGCGCGGTTGATTGGCGCGCCTCCCGGCTATGTCGGCTATGAAGAAGGCGGCCAGCTTACCGAGGCTGTGCGTCGCAAGCCTTACAGTGTCGTGCTCTTCGATGAAGTGGAGAAAGCGCATCCCGATGTCTTCAACGCGCTGCTGCAAGTGCTCGATGACGGACGTATCACCGACGGTCAAGGACGCACCGTGGACTTCCGCAACACGGTCATCATCATGACCAGCAACATCGGCAGTAGCGTAGGCGTTTCGCCTGCGTCCAGTCGAGAAGGCATTCTGCCTTCGACCGCGAGCCTTTACGACATCGAAAATCCTGAACAACGCGAAGCTGCGATTCAGAATGCCTTGAAACAGTTCTTCCGTCCCGAGTTCCTCAATCGCATTGATGAAATCATCATCTTCGACCGCCTCGAAGCTCGCGATCTCGACCAGATCGTGAAGATTCAAATTCAGCGCGTAGTGGACCGCCTGAAAAAACTAAACATCACGCTCAAGATCTCCGATGATGCCGTGCGGAAGATCGCTGATGAAGGCTATGACCCCGTCTTCGGCGCCCGCCCGCTCAAGCGCGCCATTCAGCACCTCGTGCTCGATCCTCTCTCGCTCGATATACTCGACGGCAAGTTCAAGGACTGCGACGTGGTCGATGGAGTCATGGAGCAAGGGAGAGTTGTGTTTAAGAAAATCAGCGGCCTGTAAATCGAAAGTCGAAAGTGGCCGATTGCCAGTTGACCACGCCGATTGTCCTCCTACTATCCCGCCAATCAAACCCCCATTATCACTATGCCCATCTCAGTTGGAACCACAGCCCCCGATTTCACCCTCAAGTCCAAAGCCGCTGACGGCCTCAAAGACGTGAAGCTCAGCGACAACTTCGGCAAGAAGAACACCGTGCTCTTGTTCTTCCCGCTCGCCTTCACTGGCGTCTGCACGCAGGAGCTTTGCGACATCACCGCCGGACTCAGCCAGTATGCGGCGCTCAATGCCGATGTGATCGGCATCAGCGTGGACAGCCCGTTCGCGCAGGAAGCCTGGGCCAAGCAGGATAAGATCGGCATCACGCTGGTCAGCGATTTGAACAAGGCCACGACCGATGACTATGATGTTCGTTTCCCCATGCTCGCCGGAGTCGGTGACACCTCCGCGCGTGCGGCCTTCGTGATCGACAAGAACGGCATTGTGCAATACGCCGAGCAGACCGCGACACCTAAAGACCTGCCGAACTTCGATGCAGTCAAAGCGGCGCTGGCGAAGCTGGCGTAAGCCAACAGCGATACGAAAGTATTTTCACCAACCGGAGCCAGCGCAAGCGGCTCCGGTTTTTTATAAACGCGCTCAAATCTGCACTCCGCAGATAGCGAGCAACTTCATCGTCACAAGGTAAAGCACGATCGTCCCGGCGATGCAAATGCCTAGCGCGGGCCAGAATGTCATTCCTTTGTTAATCAGCCACGGAAGAACTAGGAACATCGGCAGTGTTGGCAGCACGAACCAGAACGTGCCGAAGGAATGTCGTGCGATGAGCGCGGAGTCCTTCTGCTCCGCATACAGCCAGATGAAGGCAAGCAGCGAGGTCAGCGGCAGCGAGTGAATGATGCTGGCGGCGAAGTTATTGCGCTTTGCCACTTCGGTCACGGTGGCGATGACCGTGGCACTGAGGAAGAGTTTGATTAGGTAATGGATCATGGGGTGGTGGTGAGGTTCTCTTGGTCAGACATCAATCTTCACACGTAGGATTTTCACAGAGCTGAAGAACACGAGAATGTCCGGGCCGAGGTGGATAATGGCTCCACTCGGCCCCGCAATCCTTCGGTCTTATTTTGCCTTGAGGTCGGCCTTCAGCTTCGTGATGGCGGCTTCCAATTTTTTCACGTTCGCCTCAGTCGCCTTCTTTGCTCCGGCGGCTCCAGATTTGTCGATGGCGGCGGCGATCTTGATGACTTCCTTGGCAGCGGCTTCGGCTGGAGCTTTGCTCTCGGCTGGGACTTTGTCAGGCAATGCCTTCACGAGGTCGCGAATGGCATAGCCGTGATCATGCGCTTCGGCCAAATCACCATTGGCCACGATGGCGGTCAGCTTTGTCTGCTGATTGCCGATCTCCTTCCAGATGCCGTCCACGGTTTCGGGGACTTTGATGAAGTGGCTGTGAGCTTCGGCCACAGCTTGTTGGGTGGTGAGTGCGAGGGAAGCGATGACGCTCATCGCAAGCAGTAGTGTTTTTCTCATAGTATCTGTGTGTTGGTTTGGTTTGTGTTTATCGGTTTGCTGACTTTCCAGCAAAAAATAGAGGCGCGTGTCAGCCGCTGTTATTGGGTGACCGCAGCCGGTTCGAGATCGCGGTTGGTATCCATGGCCTCGTGAATTTGGTAGTGCTCGTCCTTGTTGATAGGGAAATCATCGGCGAATCGCGTGTGCTGGTAGCCGTGCAGTTGCATCAACAGCAAGAGCAGCCCGGCGATCATTAGCAAGGCGTTGGCGACCTTGCCAAACTTGAGGAACGAAGCCGTCTTGCGCCATTGGGAGAGGAAGATCCACATGACAGCGAGCGCCAGAACCTGACCCACTTCGACGCCGACATTAAATGACAATATCCTCAAGACGATGCCGTCGTGGCCAAGCGGCAGTTGTTGCAAGCGCGTGGACAAGCCGAAACCGTGGATCAATCCAAAGAGGAACACCGCAGCAAGCAGGTTCGGCGATTGAATCCCGATATATTTTTTGAACCCGTCGAGATTTTCGAACGCCTTGTAGCAGACGGTCAGGGCAATTACTGCGTCGATCAGGTAGAAGTTCGCCTTGATGTGCAGCAGCGTGGCGAACACGAGTGTGATGCAGTGCCCCAGTGTGAAGGCAGTGATGAACTTCACGATGTCACTAAACCGCGTGAGGAAAAAGATCACGCCGAAGAGGAACAGCAGATGGTCGTAGCCCGTCAGCATGTGGCTCGCGCCAAGCCAGATGTAATCCAAGTTGCCGCCCTCCAAGATGCCCCGCTGATCGGCTTCAGAAATGCCGTGGGCGGACGCGGTCACACTGAGGAGCAGGCTTGTGAGAAGGAAGATAATGTATCTCATGTTTGTGGTGGTAAGAGGTTAGGCCGAGACAGATGTATCTTCGAGGCGTTTCGCAGGCCAGTGAAACATGCGGTAGAGCGCTGGCAGCACGAGAAGAGTAAGCAGGGTAGAACTAAGGATGCCGCCGATGACCACGGTAGCGAGTGGTCGCTGAACTTCGGCTCCAGGGCCGGTGGCGATGGCCATGGGCACGAAGCCGAGCGAAGCTACGAGCGCGGTCATGAGCACGGGGCGCAGGCGCGTGAGTGAGCCGCTGAGGATGGCCTCATCCACACCCATGCCGTCGCTGATGAGCTTTTTGATGAAGCTGATCATGACGACGCCATTGAGCACGGCCACGCCGGAGAGAGCGATGAAGCCGACGGCAGCGGAGATGGACAAGGGGATGTCCCGCAACCACAGCGCGACGATGCCGCCAGTGAGGGCCATGGGCACGCCAGTGAAAATCAGCAGGGCGTCTTTGACGGAACCGAAGGCGCTGAATAGCAGGATGAGGATGAGCAACAGTGCTACAGGCACAACAATTTTGAGTCTCTGGCTGGCGGAGATAAGATTCTCAAACTGCCCTCCCCATGTGATCCAGTAACCGGGTTTCACGCTGACTTCTTCCGTGATGCGCTGTTGTGCTTCTTTAACAAAGCTGGCGATGTCCCGCCCGCGCACGTTGGCGGTGACGACGACGCGGCGCTTGGCGTTTTCGCGGCTGACCTGATTGGGCCCGGGAGCGAGATTGAACGCAGCAAGTTCACCGAGAGGGATCGTCTCGGCCTCGGGAATATTTTTTTGATGACTGCCGCCGCGAAGTGGCAGCGGAATGGGGATGCGCTTGAGTGCTTCGAGATCGGTGCGGATTTTTTCCGGCAGTCGAACGAAGATGTCGAAACGACGATCTCCCTCGAAGATTTGTCCGGCTTCTTTGCCGCCGATGGCGATCTGGATGACCTCCTGCACATCGGCGATGTTGAGTCCGTAGCGTGCCAGCGCGGGGCGGTCGATCTGGATGGTGAGCACGGGCAGGCCGGTGGTCTGCTCCAGTTTTACATCGGCAGCTCCAGGCACTTGTTTGAGCACATCTTCGATCTGGCCGGCGGTTTCCTCCATGATTTCCATCTGATCGCCAAAGACTTTCACGGCCACGTCACTGCGCACTCCGGCGATGAGTTCGTTGAAACGCATCTCGATGGGTTGCAGCAGCTCGTAGTTGTTGCCGGGAACGGACTTAGCGGCGGCAAGCACTTTCTCGATAAGTTCCGACTTGGGCATCTCGGGATTGGCCCACTCGCTGCGCGGTTTGATCATGATGAAGCAATCGGCCACGCTCGGCGGCATGGGATCGGTGGCGATCTCGGCGGTGCCGATCTTGGTGAAGATTTCCTTCACCTCGGGGATGGTGCCAAGCTTGGCCTCCAGCGTGCGTTGCATGTCCACGGCCTGCGTGAGGCTGGTTCCGGGAATGCGCAGGGCGTGCAGGGCGAAGTCGCCCTCATCCAGCCGGGGAATGAACTCGCTGCCCATGCGGGAGGCAAGCAGCAGGCAGAGCAGCACCAGCACGACGGAGGCGGTGACAACAGCGGCGCGTGCGTTGAGCGCAGCCTTCAGCATGGGCTGGTAGATGGCCTTGGCCGCACGAATGAGGATGTTTTCTTTTTCGCTGATGCGGCCACCGAGGAATATGGCGACGGCAGCGGGCACGAAAGTCACTGAGAGCAGCATGGCCGCGCCGAGAGCAGCGAGCACGGTGAAGGCCATGGGGTAAAACATTTTCCCCTCAATGCCGGTGAGCGTGAGGATGGGCAGATACACGACCATGATGATGAGTTCGCCAAAGATGCTCGCCTTCCGCACTTCCCGTGTGGCCTGGAAGACGATGCCGAAACGTTCCTGGAGTGTGAGGATGCGTCCGTGTCGGTGCTGCTCCATGGCGAGGCGGCGGATGCAGTTCTCCACGATGATGACCGCGCCATCGACGATGATGCCGAAGTCAAGCGCACCAAGGGACATGAGGTTGCCACTGATCTTCGCGCTGACCATACCGGTGATGGTGAGCAGCATGGAAAGCGGAATGATGCAGGCGGTGAGCAGTGCAGCACGAAAATTTCCCAGCAGCAGGAACAGGATGACGATGACGAGCGCGGCCCCTTCGAAGAGGTTTTTCTTCACGGTCGCGATGGTAGCATCGACGAGAGTGGTGCGGTCATACACTGCCTTGGCATGGACGCCGGGTGGCAGGGAGCGGTTCACTTCCTCCAGCTTCGCGGCGATGCGGCTGGAGACGGTGCGGCTGTTTTCGCCAATGAGCATGAAGACGGTGACGAGCACCACCTCATCACCATTCACCGTGGCCGCGCCGGTGCGCAGCTCACGGCCATGCACGACTTCGGCGAGGTCTTTGACAAAGATGGGAGTGCCATCGCGGTGCGCGACGATGATGTTTTGCAAATCGGCGATGTTCTCCGCCTGCCCAGGAGCGCGGATGAGAAGCTGCTCGCCATTCTTTTCAATGTAACCCGCGCCGACGTTGGCGTTGTTGAGGTCGAGCGCCTCCATGAGCTGACGCATGGTGACTTCATAGGTCACGAGTTTATCCGGGAAGGGCGTGACGTGAAACTGCTTCACATAACCGCCGATGGTATTCACCTCAATGACGCCGGGGATGTTTCGAAGCTGCGGCTTGATGATCCAGTCCTGAATGGTGCGCAGGTCGGTGGGCGAATAGGCCGCGCCCTCCTCGTTTCGCGCCGCTGGATCGGCGGTGACGGTGAACATGAAAATCTCACCCAGTCCTGTGGCGATGGGACCCATGCGTGGTTCCATGCCCGGCGGCAGCTTGCTCTTCACCTCCTGCAAACGCTCGGCGATGAGCTGGCGGCCAAAGTAAATGTCAGTGCCGTCCTTGAATATAACTGTGACCTGCGAAAGTCCGTAGCGCGAGACGGAGCGTGTGTAGTTGAGGTGCGGTAGTCCGCCCATCGCGTTTTCCACTGCGAAGGTGATGCGCTGCTCCACTTCGAGCGGTGAGTAGCCGGACGCCTCGGTATTAATCTGCACCTGAACATTCGTGATGTCCGGCACAGCATCAATCGGCAAACGCTGATAGTTATAGACACCAAGGATGGCGGTGCCGAGCACGAGCAGCAGGATGACCCAGCGCTGCTTGATGGAAAACTGAATGATGGAATCAAACATGGCGATCAGGAATCAATGGTCGTGAGTGGCGCCGGACTTCATGACATCCGCCTTGATGATAAAACTGTTTTTTGCTGCATAAGAAATGCCTGCGGGGATGCCCTCTTTCACTTCGATCCATTCAGCATCGCGGCGTCCGATCTCGAACGGCATGGCTTCAAAGAGTGTGCCGACACGGACAAAGACCACATTCCAATCACGGAAAGTCTGCAAGGCACTAGCCTTCACTGCGACAGGCACATCCGCTTCTTCATAGACGACGTCACCGCTGACGATGAGACCGGGGCGAAGATCGCCCTTCGGATTTGGCACCACGGCGCGGGCTAACATGGTCTGCGAGCCTTCGGCGCTGAAGGGTGAGAGATAAGAAAGTGTGGCCTCTACTTTTTCGATGCCGTCCTCGGCATTGATCGTCACGGCCTGCCCCTGCTTAAGCAGCGGGAAGTCCTTGCGATGCACAGTGAAGTCCACCCAGACGGTGCTGAGGTCAGCGATGATGAACAGGGTGCGCTGGTTGTCCACGAACTCGCCCAGGGTGACGTTTTTCTCAACGACGCTGCCCGCGATTTCCGCGCGCACCTCGTAGCTCTGGAGGCTGTCGTTGCTCTCGACGACGGCAATGACTTCACCTTTCTGCACGGTGTCCCCTAGTTGCTTATTCACCGCTTTCACCACGCCCTCGAAGCGCGGGATGATGTTCGCCCGTGTCTGCTCGTTGAGCCGCACGCGCCCGCGCAAGTTCAGGCTTTGGCGGATCGTCGCGGGTCCAGCCTTTAGCATTTCCACGCCTGCGCGGGACAGGATTTCGTCCGGCATCTCCGCCCTGCCTTCGATGGAATCGAACTTCCACTCATGGGTCTTTCCGTCGCGCTGCACATTCACAAACGCATGGAATGAGTGCGGCTCGACGACCGGTCCGTCACCGATCAAGTAATCGGCTTCCTTTTTGAAGTTGATGACATCGGTGCGGTTGATGCGCTCCAATGTGATAACGACTTTCACGTCCTTTGGCTCGTAGGACTGGCCGCCCTTGTAAAAATAGACATGAAACTCCGGCGTGACGCCCTCCGGTTCATAGATCTGCACTTCACACTGGAAGTCGGGATCGCCAAAGAAGCGTCCGCCATGTGGGCCGCGCAGCTTGCTCTTGTCGTTTGATGCGGCGGCTCCGCCGTGACCATGCTCGTGCTCCGAGCTGGTGAGTTCGATACCGAGGATGCGTTTGGCCGCATAGGCTCCGCCGATGAGCAGCAGGGCGATGATGGCGGCGTTGAGAATGGCTTTGAAGTTCATGATGTGGTTGTTTGAAAGGTTTTAGTTACGGGGCTTGACAGGCGCGACCGCTTTGGACAGAGAGATGGGGCTGGCGGTGAGCGCCTCGATCTCGACCATCGCCTGATGATAGTCTGACAGAGCGCGGAGATGCTGGTTGCGGGCCTGAATAAGCGTGCGGCGGGCGTCGAGGATTTCGAGTTGGGTGAAGCGTCCGGCTTCATAGCCTTGCGTGACGGCTTCCTGGGCCTGCTGGGCGAAGGGAAGCACATCCTTGTTCAGCAACTCGACCTCTTTGGTGGCACGAATGAGCACTTGATAGGCAGCATCCAATTGCTTGAACACATTGATCTCTGAAGTCTTCCGTTCGCTGTCCGTCTTTGCCACTTCAGCCTCGGCTTCGGCGATGGCGCCCTGATTTTTGTTTTTGAACGGCAGCGGAATGGAAAAGCCCAAGACGAAGCTGATGTCATCCGCCTTGCCCAGCACACGCGGCCCGGCGGAGACCGTGATGTCCGGCCTGGCCAGTGACTTCTGCCTTGCGAGAGCCGCTTGCCGCCTCTCCCGTTCTGCCGTCCAGCGGGCAATTTCCGGATTGCTTTGAATCCGTGCCACCAGCGCAGAATATGCTGGGACGGCCTTGATGCCTTCAAGGTTGCCTTTCACGGCATCGAAGTCCGCCGTCTGCGATCCCCATTGTGCCGCCAACTGAATGCGTGCCGTGGCAAGCGTGCGCCGCGCATGCTCAAGTTCGATCTTGGCCGATGCCACGGCCACGTTGCTGCGCATGACTTCAACTGCGTTGGCCTTGCCCGCCTCAACGCGCTTCTGGGTCATGGGCGTGACCTTCTCGGCCAGCGCCGCCGTTTCCTCCGCCAGTTGCACCTGCTTCTGCGCCGTGAGCACTCTGACAAACGCCTGAGTGGTGGTCTTGAGCACATCAACGCGCTGCACCTGATAGGCCCACTCGGCCACACTGCGCCCGGCACTCGCCTCAGCAACACGCGCCTTTCGTTTGCCGCCCAACTCCAAAAGCTGGCTTAGCTCCAGCGTGTTTTCCATGAGATCACCGTTCCGGTAAGGACCAGATCCAGAAATATTTTCTGCGCTGTAATTGAGCTGGGGATTGGGCTTCTGCCCCGCCTGGAGAGTTCGCGCTTCTGCAGCACGAATATCCCAGTTATAAGACTGGAGTTCCGGATTTCGTTGGAGTGTCAACGCGAGGGCATCTGACAAGGATAGCAAGCCGCCAGGACTGGCAGCGGACGCTTGTGCAGCGAGGAATAGAATGGATAGGACACGTAGATGCATGAGATGAAAAGGGTGGAAG
Organism: Verrucomicrobiales bacterium; assembly: GCA_038230495.1. Classification (GTDB taxonomy): domain Bacteria; phylum Verrucomicrobiota; class Verrucomicrobiia; order Verrucomicrobiales; family Verrucomicrobiaceae; genus VFKE01. The sequence continues at coordinate 42,087 of JBBRNC010000003.1, read as the reverse complement.
TGCATGAGACCCCGCATTGTTGGGGCCATCGGCTGAGACATAGCCACATCGCACCAGCCGATGGCACGAGGGCATGAAAAGACCCGCACAGCCATGCCTCATCATGGAGGCACCGCGCAGGTCAAACGTGGTTCAGAATCAAACGAGGAGCAACGTCGTCCGTAGGCAGACGAGCACACCGTTGCGTATCAACGGCGGTGGTCGCGCTCGATTGAGTTCCCTTGTGGTCGTCCAATTAGCAACGAAGACCATCTCCGAGAACTCAAGCCCGCAGGCACTCATCAGCGGAGCACGAACGATCAACTCACCAGGAGTTGCCGCATGGTTGATCGAAGGCAGGCAAACCAAATGATCATGATGGTGCTGATGCCCGTCATGTTCCTCAATGTGTGTTTGCTCATGACTGGGCTGTAGCCCATCGTCACTATTATCGTCGTCATGGTGAAGCAGCAAATCCTCATGCCCGTCATGCACGACCACTTGCAACGTATGTTCGCCGTGCAGCAGAGCCGCCACGACACTCACGGGCAAACCCGGCATAATGCCCAGACAGGAAAGGCCGCAGATGAAGACGATCATCTGGCGGAGGAAAAGTTTCAGGGACGACATGCGGCAAACTCAGAACTCAATAGCAGTAAAGTATGGTCCGTAAAAAATCAAGCACCGCCGCTCGATCTGGCGTTCGGGTCTGTGTCCAGACAGAGGCGCATTCACGCTAAACCCGGAAGATTGCCGCAAAATGTCATGCGCTGAGCGCGTTGATATGGCATCCATGTCCATGATGATCCGCCAATCTTTTCTTCGGGCGACGGCGTCCGCATTGATGATCCTCGCTTTGAGTCATGCCGACTTGCTAGCTGAAACGGAGAAACCTGCTGTCGCGCCCGAGCCGCCCGCTGTCACGGATTACATGGGGCGCACGGTGGCGCATACGATGCATTTCACAGGTGCGGAATGGCTGGTGCGGCATAAGCGCGAGAAGGAAGAGGCTGCAACCCTCATGCGCGAGAAGCTAGAATTGAAACCCGGGATGATGGTCTGCGATATGGGCTGCGGGAATGGCTACCACACGTTCCCGATGGCCAAGGCGGTCGCGCCCGATGGCAAGGTTTATGGCGTGGAGATTCAGGAGCCTTATCTGAAGATGCTCGATGACAATGCGAAGAAGCAGGGCGTGACGAACTTCATTCCGGTGCTGGGCCTGACCTATGACCCGAAGCTTCCGGAGAACACGCTGGATCTGATTCTCATCGTGGATGTGTATCACGAATTCGATCATCCTGCGGAGATGCTTAAGGCGATGCGCAAGGCATTGAAGCCGGATGGCAAGCTAGTGTTTCTTGAGTATCGCGCCGAGGACGAAAGCGTGCCCATCAAGCCTGAACATAAGATGAGCAAAGTGCAGCTCACGAAGGAACTCAACGCGAACGGATTTAAAGTGGTCAAGGAGTTCGACGGTCTGCCGTGGCAGCACATGATGTGGTTCGGAAAAGATGTTGCGGATCAGCCCCAAAACGGGCGTTGAAAATTTATTCGTTGGAGCGTAGTCGCGTGTATCGTCCTACTTTGTAGTGTGACGAGTGCATACGAAAACCGCTTCCGCCGAGTTATAGCGAAAGCGGTTTGAGTAAAATCGGAGCGTCTGGCGCAGCTTGTTAGCTGACGAGCGGCAAAAGATTCTCTTGGCACCATTTGCCGTTTTGCTTGGTCACGCCATCGGGATCGGTCACGGCGCCGTGGGCTTCATCTTCGCAGATGATCCAGCCTTCGTAATTACGGAGTGTGAGCCACTCGGTGATCTTATGGAAGTCGAGCTTACCAGTGCCCATCTGCGCCCAAGGTTCGGGGCCGTTGCCGGAGTAATCTTTGTAATGAATGTGGTTCACGAGATGCTGCCACTTGTTAAGTGTTGCGATGACATCCATACCGCCGCGAATGATGTGGCCGACGTCGGGCGTCCAACCGGTGACTTTGGGGTCGAGGCTGCTGAGCACAACATCGTAATCATACTGAGTGCGAACGAGCGAGGCTGGGGGGCTGTTCGGGTGATAGGAGCATTTCAAGCCAGCGTCGTGGGCACGCTTGGAGACATTGTTGACGTTGCGGACGATGTTAAGCCGGCGGCGCTGAAGGTCTTTGGCGCGACCGCTAGGAAGAGTCACGGTGCCGAGCATGGAGCCGGGGAAGTGCTTGAGGAAGTTGATAGTGAAATCTGCGGCTTCTTTTTCAGCGGGCGTTTCTTCATCGCCGTCCCATGCGCAAATCAACGCGAGTCCGGCGAGCTTCATGTTATGTTTATCGAGCGAGTCTTTCATCTTCACGGGATCGATCAGCGGGCCGAGCCAATACTTTGAGCAGCCAAGGGCGCTGGCAGAGATTTCGAGCACCATCGGCTCGATGCCGGTGAAGCCTGCCTCGGAGGCGACCTGGATCATGTGGTCGAGTTTGTTGTCGTAGCCCTTGCCTGTGCCTTGCATGAACCAGGTATAGACTTCGGAACCGAATTGGATTTTAGACATGACGATGAGTTGGGTTGGAGTTTGGAAGTGGAGCGGAATTTTTGGCGAATCAGCGACGCTGCGCAAGTTCATTGTGAGATGACCACGGCGCGATCACTTGGCTAGTTCATCCCAGCTCTTCAATCCCACGATGGGCAGCGCAAACTTCGCGGCCTCGGTCCACTCCGGTGTGCCAGCCTTCTTGAAGAGATCGTAGAGAGGACGCTTGCGGTCCGGGGTATTGATGGTGCCGGGCATGAAGGTCCACAGTCCGACGTGCAAACCGCCCTCTCCCGCGTGATCGACATGGCGATGCCAGATTATGGTATCGATGCCGTCCTGCCGGATGACTTTCTCCCAGACGTAAGCGAAACCAGCGGCCTGTAGCGTCTCGCCGTCCGGCGTATCTAAACAATGGATGCCCTGCTCACTGAGAATGATGCGGCGTGGTTTGCCCTGCCAGAGCAGTTCAGGTTTTTCCATGTGCTTGCAGGCGACTTCCAGATTCTTGAACGTGATGTGGGGCGAGTCGTCATTGGGCCAGGCGTCCTTGTCGAGCCAGGTTCGAGGATTGCAGAGGTCGTCCGCATAGGGATGATGCGCCACGTGCCACTCGAAGTCGCCGCGCTCGCGGGCTATTCTGGCGAAGGTGTCCAGAAAGTCGCGGCCGTTGTAGGCTTCGAGATTGCTGACGCCGGGCATGGAAGTGTTCCAGTGATGATCAAAAGAAAGATAGACACGCGCATTCAATGAATATTTGGCGATTGCTTCATGTGCGATGCGCACAGCTTTCTCGTATTCACCAGCAACGCCTTCTATCGGCATGTGATCAAGGTTATACCACATCCACTGGGAGTTCACCTCATTGCCGATGATCCAACCCCACACGCGACCAGATTCGGGATGGGCACCGCCGTAGCGTTCTGCGAGGAATTCGACAAGACCACGATAGTTGGCAATGCCGTCTTTGGTCGCAGTGTTGAACGCAGCAATATTGTATTTTTGGTCAGGCTTCGCATTCGGATGCAGCAGCAGCACATCGCGCGCGGGATCATGGGTCGGGTAAGCAAGCAGGATGGCATAGACAAGAACGCCCGCGTCCGTGAGCGGCTTGATCTCGCTGTCGAGTTGCTTCACATAGTCTGCGTTGATGAAGTAATCGCGTCCATCGCTCGTGAATTTCAGACTGGTCGGCTTTTGGGACAGATCCATGAGTGCTCCCAGGCTGATGTTCATCCCTCCATGATGGATGCCTAGCGAGATCGCATCCGGCACCATTTGAATTTGGAGGCCCTTTTTGTCAGGGGGCGATGGGAAAGGAGCGGCATCCTGCGCATCTAATGGTGCGACAATCCATAGCGTGGCGACGACTAAGATAATTCCTGAAGTCAGTAATTGGTTCATGGGAAATGCATCGTGTTTCTGCAAAAGATTGCAAGCAGATACGGACAAAGCAAAATTCGCATCAACTGCTTTATCCACTATGAAGCGCAGACTGCCAGACTTTGATCGACTCTATCGGATAGAGGAGCATGATGATGTTCAAGGTCAGATTATCCCGCACCAATATCAGGCATGCGACCTCCATGACTACGATCAGTGCGATTGTAGCGCGAACAGGGAATCGCGATGCCAATACGAAGCCCAAGATCATAAAAACAGCATCGCAAAATGAGTTCAGCACACTGTCTCCTTCGTAGCCGATGGAAATGGTGGCGGCGCGGTAGCGGTTGATGATGAAAGACGAGTTTTCTGCGACTTCCCAAGCACATTCCAAGATAAGTGCCGCTATGAAACGCCACTTAATTGGCGATTTGCGGGCAATGAGCCAAAGGACTCCGAACATGATCATGCCATGCCCAATGTGCGAAAACGAATAAGGGTCGGCTACACGTTGTGAATTTTCGTTGCTCCAGATGTCGCTCTCCCACCAGCCAAAATGTCCATCAGGCCCCCATAACAATCTGCCAATGGCAAACTCTGTCACTGCGGCCGCTGCCAGTATTACGAGAGAGATAAGAATGACCGTCCGATGTCGATAGATTATTCCTGTCATGATTCGAGGTTTTTAAACTGATGGAGAAATAACCGTGTATCTCGGCATCATCTATTATGGAATGATATCCCAGATAATCTCGGCTAGCAAACCAACCAACTCGATAGCATCTGAACCATCGAACGTGCCGATACCTACTGCGCCGACCTGAACTGGCAATACTGATCTAGCGGGTTGCTTTCGTTTTTCCTGGGCGAATCTTTCCAAGTTTCGCTTTCTCATTTCATCAAGGCCGCCGTTACGGATGAATGCGACGATTCTGCGCAATTCATCACGATCAAACCAAACGCCGTGGGGCCGGCAAATATCCAAGATGATGCCTGATCGGTTTGCAAAATTCATCCGGTTCATCATCTCTTTGCAGATCGGGCACGCGATGTAATGAATTTCTTCAATGACTAATTCCGCAGAAATCGGACTTGGTGCGATGCCAATCACTGCGGACTGTTTTTCGCGGTCAGCGCAGATAGTGTTGAACGCTTCAACTCCGATCCACAAGCCAGCGCAGGCCGCGCATTCGTGAACATTTGTGTTACCCAGTGCAACGGCATTTAGCTGTGTCTGGCAGCGTGGACATGGCACGGGCGTGTCGTCTGTTTCTTCCGTGCGCTCAATCTTTGCGCCGCAGTGCGGGCAGAAAATTGAGCCGTGGAAAATCAAGCCGAAGCATGAAGGGCAGGCGACTGTAGCTAACTTGGCACCGCAATGATCACACTGTGTCGCATCGCTGGTTGTAGCTGCGCCGCAGTTGGGACAGTTGAGGGCTGAGGCATCCATGCCGCTATTTGGTTTGCCCGATCAATGCTTCAGCAGCCACTCCGTCGAGCGCGGATTGAAGTCGGTCATACATTCCCAGTGGAAGGCGTGGCCGGCGTTGTCATAGAGATGCAAGTCGGAGCCGGGGATTCCAGCGGCGACTTCCTCGCCCATCCAACGCGGAGTGAAGGTGTCGTTCTTGCCGCCGATGACTAGCACCGGGCATTTGATGTTCTTGAGTTCGTTCAGCGTGTTGTGGCTCATCGCAGCGGCTGCTTGCCCCTCGGTTGCGTGCAGGGGTTGCGGCGCGGAATTGGTCGCGGCATCTTTGAGACCTTGCTGCATATTGTTCCAGCAGTCGTCGTTGTCGAACCAAGGCTTGGTAAAAATCAGCATCTGGATCCAGTGCATGAAATCCTCGGGGCGCATGGTGGCCTTGCACTTCATGAGATGCTGCCATGTATAAAGACCGAAACGATCCTGCCGTGCCCAGGTGCACATAAGAATGGCGGACTGCACTTTGTCAGGATGGCGCAAGGCAAGCTGCTGGGCGACGACGCTTCCGAGAGAGCAGCCGACGACGCGGGCTTTTTTGATACCGAGCGCGTCCATGAGTCCGGCGTAGTCGTCTGCCATCATCGCGGTGGTGTAAGGGCCTTCGGGTTTATCGGTGAGACCGACGCCGCGATTGTCGCCGAGGATGCAGCGGAAATGTTTTTCCCAAGCTTGCGCGTGTGCGTCCCAAACGCCACCGGGCGCGGTGACGCCCATGATGCAAATGAGCGGGTCGCCACTGCCGCGCTCTTCATAGTTCATGTTGATTCCGTTGGTCTTGATGATGGGCATAAAGTTAAAATGTTGAATGGTTTAAATGTTAGAGGTGAATTTCTAGCGGATTTGAGTTGGGATGCCAAGTGCGAAGTGTGCGGGAACGCAAGAAGCGCGGACGTTGCCGTCCGCGCTTCGAGTGGGTGGTGGTTGTGTGTTGCGGGGGAATTTACGCGGCGACTGCGACGCGATCTGTCTTCGAGCGACGACGACGTGGGCGAACGGCTCCACCAGGCAGGATGGCGGGGCGGAAGGCATCACCGAAGGCGTATTTGCGCACGGTATCGAGTTGGGCGGCCACTTTGCGGAACCACTTCGATACTTCCTCTTGAAGTTCACCGCCGATGGAGGCATCCGCGATGCAACTTGCCAATGGGGTGTGCGCGATAGTGAGGCGGAGTTCTAGAGCTTCATGGGCTGCTGGCATGTCGAGGTCGGTGGCATCCAGCATGTCCATGACGCGAGCGGCATAACTGCGATCCCAGCCCTTTTCGTATTCGTCATAGAAGCTGCTCGTAGGTGTGTGGACGACGAGATATTGCGCGCTATCGGAGAAGGTTTCTGCTGCGGAGGTCACGCCATCGAAGCTTTCGCGATCTTCGGTAACTGGCACCAGCACGGTAAGCTCGAATCCAAGCTCATGGAGGACGTGGTCAAGCTCGTGCTTTTTGTAGAAACTGTTGAACATTTCTCCAAGGCCGGTCTCGACATCAAGGACGACGAGGTCGCTGCGGTCGAGATGACTCAAAATTGTTGGCAGTCGGAGCGATGCGGCCTCGATGGTATGGCCGAAGTCGTCAGCAGTTTCCGCAAGAGTCACGCCATGATGCGGGACTTGGTAGCTTTGCAGGTAATGCTCGAGGCACCGGCTGAGAGTTGATTTTCCAGCACCTGAGTAATCGTTTTGGATGAGGATGAGCCTTTTCATAGTTTGGATGGTTTATTAATTACCCTTTAATATTATAACAACCATAATTAAATGCAAGAATTATTTAATAAATATTTATAATAAAAGTAAATTACTATAATTTTAAGGCTCTTTACCTGCGATTGCTCAAAGGCGATCTAGTTGACCCGATTGGTCCCTCAAGGCCCAAAATGATACATTCTTGGCGAATAATTTTGCTCAATCATGTCTTCCCACCGCCAGTGTCGATGCATCTTGAGCGGGAGATTGAGGGTGATTCGTTGACGGTGGTTGTTTGGGCGGACCCGAGCGGAGAATGTTCATGGCCCCATCAATCTGACCGCCGGGTTGAATGGAAACCGAATGTGCCGTGACGTCGCCATTTACCCGTCCTGTGGCGGTAATGAGGACGGGACCGCTGCATTGAATGTTGCCGAAAATTTGGCCACGCACATCGACTTCATTGGCCTCGATAGTGTTGAGAAAATGAATCTCACTTCCCTTTTCAATGACCATGTGATCGCAGCGCACACTGCCAATGTGCTTTCCACCCGTGCTGATGATGAATTCACCCGTGCAGTCGATATTGCCGGAGATTCTCCCATGGACAGTGAGATTCCGGCAGTGAATTTCTGTGGTGCTGAGGTTGCCGTTTCTTCTGATCAACACGTCGCCTCGAGTGCGAATGGGCGTAGTGGAGTTCAGGGTGATCTCGAAATTCTCCAGACAGATATAGACTCCACAGGCTGGACAGTTGGTGGATTTCGCAGAGCGCCCGACTCTAAAGAGATTGTGACAGTCGAAGCATTCGACCTTCTTGAAGTGATGCTGCCCGTGGCCGCCTTGCTCCTTCATTTTATTGAGAGTGCTCTGCGGAGCTGCCGACTTAGCAGGGGTAGAGCGATTGACCATGGCGTATCGCGAAGTGCCACTGCTGATCCCAGCGAGATCGTTCTCGATAACTGATAAGAGCGGATCTTGCATGATCGCCGTTACCTCCAGATTTTTTTGAGTCGCGATGGAGTCTTCCTGATCGGCGGAATAAACCGAACTGGGAACGGGATTGATCTTCGAAGATGCAATCACGCTATTCTTCGCGATTCGCAGATGTTCTCCACAACTACGGCAAAGGGTGGTGACGACTTGGCGCGGCTCACGCTGAACCGCGCCACAGAGAGGGCAGGCCACCTCGATTTGATTTTTCGGCAGCGAGGATTTCTGGTTCAGTATCCCTAGAAATTTGCCGAACACAATAGAGCGTTACGTAGTGGTTGGAGACTTAGAAGCGGGTGCTGTGGCGGACGCTGCGGCAGCGGCTTTAGCGCCTTTGCCGACTTGCGAGCGACCGAGGAAGGTCGCGCCTTCTTCGATAGACAAGGTGCCAGCGGTCACATCGCCCATGAGGATCGCGTTGGACTTAAGTTCGCAGCGCTCAGCGACGGTGATGTTGCCTTCGACTTTGCCGAAGATGGTCACGGCGCGAGTTTTGATTTCGCCTTTGATGAGGGAATTCTCGCCGACAGTGAGCGAGCCATCAGACTGCACTTCACCTTCAATTTTGCCGTCGATGATCAGATCATGAGAAAAGCGGATGGAGCCTTTGATTTCGACATCGTTGGAGAGTACGTTCTTGCTGGAGGTCATGGTAAAATTAGACGGGGATGGTCGGGTGGAGGTTGGTGCCGTTGTGGAGGCGTTTGAGGTTGGAAGGGATGATAAGGCAGGGGCGTTCGTTTGAGAGCCTCCTGATGGTTGTCCGATAATTTGTTTTAGCATTATTTCAGCTTAATCATTGGCCCATTCACGTGTCAATCATGGACTCAGATGTTTTTAAAATTATTTTCCGTTCAATAATATTTTTATATATTTTCCGCCAGTTCTTCAGCTGGATAGGTCCATATCTCCGAAAGCGTCGGGTGATAGTGCGGCGCGGATGCAAGTGCAGCAACAGTCGCGCCGAGGTGCATCGCCACCGCAATTTCGTGGATCAGCTCGGTCGCATGTGGCCCCGCGACCGCTCCGCCGAGGATGACGCCGTCATTTGCATTTGCGATTAGCTTCACAAAACCATCTGTCTCGCCGAGGACAATCGACTTGCCGTGATCATTAAAGGGATAACTCGCGACGATGAAATCAAGCCCCTGCGCTCGGCATTCCGCTTCATTCAATCCCACACTGGCGACCTCGGGCTGCGTGAAAACACCGAAGAGCTTGCAGCGATAGTCCATTCTATGCTCCAAAGCTTTGCCTTGCAGCAGACTGGCGGCATTCTTCGCTGCGACTTCCCCTTGCTGAATAGCAAGATGAACAACTTCCAGTGGACCGCAGACATCGCCCGCCGCGAAAATCCTGGGATGGGAAGTCTGCTGTGTCGGTGCGGCTTTTATGGGGCCATTGGTGTAATCAATTTCCACCGCGTCTAGTCCGAGATTTTCGAGCGATGGCTTTCTACCAAGGGCCAAAAGAATTTCCGCAGCTTCCACAGAATGCTGTTTGCCGTCTTGCATATATACAACCCTCTTTCCTGTGTCGGTCTTCTCGACGCGCAGTAACGTTGTCCCGCATTTCACCGCGATGCCGCGCTTCTCAAAAGCATGGAGCACGACATCTGCAACATCAGGATCGGTTCCAGTGAGCAGTTGCGTGTTGCGTTGGAGCACAGTGACCTTCCTCTCGATGCCATCCAAGTAATGCGCCATCTCCAGCGCAATCGCACCGCCGCCGAGGACAATGAACGAATCAGGAATTTCTGCGGCATCAAGAATCGTGTCGCTCGTCCAATAACCAATCTCATTAAGTCCGGGTAGTGCAGGCGCACTGACTACCGATCCCGTGGCGATGAGTGCGGTCCCTGCTGTGATTTCTTGAGCAGTGCCGTCCAGCATCTTCACTGTGATGCGAAGCAATTCGCCGCTGGCTTTTTCAAAGCGGCCCATTCCTCTGAGTAAAGTGAAACGCCCGTCCTCAAGTTGACCTCTGCGATAATCTGCAAACTCACCAATGAGCCGCCGCTTGCGGTCACGAATAGATACGGTATCCGGTTTCTCTGAGCGGACCTTGAGGCCAAACTCCTCCGCATGTCGGATGGCAAGCTGGCGGTTCGCGGACTCGATGAGCGTCTTGCTCGGCATACAACCTCGCAAGATACATAGCCCACCGAGTTCTTTCGCGCCGTCAATCACCACGGTCTTCAATCCCAAATCAGTAGCCGTGCGTGCTGCGGCATAGCCAGCGCTGCCACCGCCGAGAATGGCAAAATCAAAATGTATCGTGTCAGTCATACTCTTTAATAAACGCGAGTTGTCTGTTTGCAAAACTCAGCGTGATGCCAAACTGCGCCTCATGTCTGCGCGCTTCCATACTGGCGAATCCATGCGCACTCTCGCGCAGCGGGAGCGCTTGTTGCTCGGAGCGCTTGACGAGGTGATTCCGTCGCTTTCATGGTCGCGCGATGAACATCACGCCTATCAGGAAAGCAAACTGCGCACCCTCTTGCAGCACGCCTTTGACAACGTCTCACTCTACAAAAGCAAGCTTACCGCCGCGTCTTTTCATCCAGAAGATTTCCGCACGCTCGATGATCTCCCGTGCATTCCATTTCTCACGAAGGACGACCTACGCAACACACCGCTCGATGATCTCGTGAGCGCCGGGCACCGGGTAAACGCGCGTCTCATCGCGTCGTCTGGCTCCACCGGAGTTCCCTCGCGATTGTTTCGCGATGAGGCATCGCTCTGGCATTTCACTGCGCGCAACACCGCGCTCTATCACGACTGGTGCGATGAGAAGCCCATCGCGGACGTTATGTATTTCGTGGACATGGCGCAGGACTCCATTGACTACGCGCTGGCGGATTTGCTGCGCACGACGGTCATGCAGAATCGCATTGTAAGCGTGCATGACTCAGTCGAGTCGCAGTTGGAGAAGCTCGATGAGTTCACGCCGGAATTCATTTCATCGTATCCCTCCACCATGCGGAATCTCGCCATCGCTCTGCACAGGCGCGGTGAGAAGTGTGAGGAGCTGCGTTTGTTGCATCTGACTTCAGAGACACTCGATGACCGAACGCGGCACCTCATTGAAAGCGTATTCGTAAACGCGCGACTCATCGAAACTTACACATGTAGCGAGGCCGGGCTTATCGCTTTCGAATGCACGAAAGATAAACGCCTCCACATCGCAGAAGACGGCGTGATTGTTGAAATCATCGAAGGTGAAATCGTCGTCACCGATCTCACCAATTGGAGCACGCCAGTGATTCGCTATCGCGGCCTCGGCGACCGCTGCCACTGGGAAAGTTCGTCTTGTCCTTGCGGCTCTCCATTGCGTTCGATTAGACAGCTCGAAGGCCGCGTCGCGGATACCATTGCCCGACAGGATGGCACCATGATCTCGCCACTCGTCGTCACGAACGCGCTCGATGAAGTCGCGGGTGTTTATCAATACCAGATCGTGCAACCGGAAGCGGGCCGATTTGAAATTGCTGTGGTGCGCGATGAATTGTCGGGACGCGACGAGGCCACCGTCAGCGATGAAATAGCCCGAGTCATTGAAAGGGCACTGGCCGAGCCTACAACGACACGAGTGAATTTTGTCGCCGCGATCTATCCGAAGATGGGTGCGCACAAAATCCCCTTGGTGATCTCACATGCGAAAGGATCCACATGAAGCACCGGATCGTTTTGCTCTTGCAGTCTATTTTTCGTGGCTACGGCCAGATGTTCCTCTGCGGTAGTGTGCGGGCAGGCATCATATTTTTAATCGGGCTGATCCTCCTCTCGCCGATGCTCGCGCTGTGGAGCTTCATCGGGGCGATCGTCGTGACGCTCACCGGATGGTTGCTTTCGCGTGATGCATCATTGCTGAGTTCCGGATTATTCGGTGTCAATGGAGTGCTACTTGGGAGCTTCTGGGGCTATCATCCAGAAGTCGAGATATGGATGCAAGGCGTGTTGACGATTGTCGGAAGCGTAATCATGGCGCTCGTTTTGGTGCCGACAACACTTTGGATGAAGCGGATGAAGAGTCCGTATGTGCTTTTCAGTCTTTCCTATGTCTTCACCGCGTGGACCTGTCTCGCGTTGCTGCGCTGGCAAGGGGTGTATGATCCGCGAGTGGATATGGGATGGCACGTTATAGCAGAAGGTAATGCGGTAGAGACTCGCGCCTCGTCTAGTCTTTTTGAAAATACGAAACTGAAGACAGCACACGCAAAGGCGCTCGCGCTCGACGGACTAGGGTGGATCAAACTTTTTAAGGGAACGGCAGTCTCGACGCTTGAGTCTCGACAAGCATTTGAAGAGGCGCTGAGACTCGATCCATCACTGGCCGACGCGCACGATGGTCTTGGCTGGGCTTATCTCATGAAAGACGATGCTGCGGCACTGGCGCATTTTAGAAAGGTTTTAGAATTGAACCCGTGGCTCGCGGATTCGTGGCATGGAATGGGCTGGGCGTATTACCGAGCGAAGGACTATGAAGCGATGCTCAAAGTAAATACGGAAGCGGTCAAATGCGCGCCGCTCTTCGTGCCAGCGCACTATGGACGAGAAGATGCCCTGCACCGTATCAAGGCGAAAGGCTCGAATTTCTGGTCGGAAGATTTCGGCTTATTGGTCGAGAATAACATAGCGCGAAAGTTTTGGATGCTGCCCTCAGGACAGATTGCGTGCTGGATTTTGTTCGCGCTCGGAGTGCTATCTCACTCCCGCGTATCTTTCGTCATGCTTATCGCGGCCCTGTCTGGATGTTGGGTTTTTGCCAAACTTTATCCAGACTATGCGACAGCCTTGCTGGATGTTTCACTTGTGATGAATCTCATCGTCATCGCGATTGCGTGTGGAGGACTTTATGTGCAGCGAAGTTTTATCGGTGTTCTTTGGCTATTGCTGATTTGTGTTCTGATGGGCTGGTGTTGGAGTGAGTTTTCCGACTCGCTGATTCTCAACGGCACACCCTTGCTTTCGCTGCCATGCAATATCGCGTTATTGCTTGGAATCGCCTTTTTCGACATCCTGCGAAGACTCAAAATTTGCGATCATACGGTGCCTCTTGAACTCGCCGTGACCTCGCCGGAAAATGTGTGCCTTTGGAGTAAAAAAGCAGCGGTCGCAAATGCCTGTTGGAAGCGTCTGAAAAAGCGAAAAGGCGCATTGAAATGTCAAGCTTCAAGCCCTTTAAAACAGCCTCTTTTTTAGGCTGAATTTTAGTAAAAAAATTAGCGTGCTTTCCTTCGCTCGCTACTCTGAAAGTCGCACCCCGTCATTGGCTTTAACCACAGGCCGGACGGGCGCGTTTTTCCCAGAGCCAAGACTTCCATGCCAGACGAAATCACCGACCTCCACAACACGACTCACGTAGCCGCAGACCAAGCTTATGGCGCGGATCAGATTCAAAAACTCGAAGGCCTCGAAGCTGTCCGACTCCGCCCCGGCATGTATATCGGTGATCCCGATGAACGCGGTTTGCACCACTGCGTTTTTGAAGTCGTGGACAACTCCATTGACGAGCATCTGGCCGGCAACTGCAAAAACGTCGCCGTCACCATTCACAGCGATGGCTCCATCAGCATCGAAGACGACGGGCGCGGCATTCCCGTCGAGATGCACAAGGTCGCAAAGATTCCCACAGTTGAACTCGTGCTCACCAGCCTGCACGCGGGCGGCAAGTTCGGCGACGGCGCGTATGAATTCTCCGGTGGTCTGCACGGGGTCGGCGCGAAATGCACCAATGCGCTCTCCGACTGGTTCAAATGCGAGGTCTATCGCGACGGCAAAATCTACGCCATCGGCTTTGAGCGCGGCAAGACTACCGAGCCGCTCACCGTGCTCGGCGAGCAAGACGGCACGCCACGCACCGGCACCAAGATCACTTTCTTCCCGGACGCCACGATCTTCACCATCACGACTGCATTTAACTTTGACCGGCTGCTTGTGCGTTTGCGCGAACTCGCCTTCTTAAATCCGGGCATTCGCATTTTAATCACAGACGAGCGTGCAGTTCCGGAGCGTCAAGAATTACTGATCTACAACGAAGGCGTGAAGCAGTTCGTGCGTGAAATGGGCGCGGATAAAGACAAGGTTCATCCTGAACCCATCGCGCTCGCGGGCCGTCGCGAAGTGGTCATTGATGACAAGCCGAAGTTCATCCTCGTTGATTGCGTTCTTCAGTATAACAAGGGACTCAGCGAGCAGACGCTCTGCTTTGCCAATGCGATTCCGAATCCTGACGGCGGCACGCATTACTCCGGCCTCAAGACCGCGCTTACCAAGTCGGTGAAGCAATACATCAACACCAATCCTAAGCTGTTCAAAGACAAGCTCCCCGACATCGAGGGCGATGACTGTCGCGAAGGTCTCATCTGCGTGCTCAGTGTGAAGCTGCCGAATCCGCGCTTCAATTCACAGACCAAGGTGAAGCTCGTGAACGGCGAAGTCGAAGGCGTGGTAAGTTCCATCGTCTATGAGGGGCTATTGCGCTTCTTCGATGAGAACCCCGATGTCGCGATCGAGGTTATCAAGAACATCATCATTGCCGCGAAATCGCGTGAAGCCGCGCGCAAAGCCCGTGAGGCCATTCGCAAAGACGCGATGAGCAGCGGTGGCCTGCCCGGTAAGCTGGCCGACTGTTCCGAGCGTGATCCCACGAAGACCGAGCTGTTCATCGTCGAAGGCGACTCCGCTGGTGGCTCCGCAAAGATGGGGCGCAACCGTCACAATCAGGCGATTCTCCCCTTGCGCGGAAAGCTCATCAACACTGAAAAAGCCCGCCTCGAAAAAGTTCTCCAGAACAAGGAAATCCAAACCATGATCACCGCCATCGGCACCGGCATTGGTGGCGACAGTGAAGTAGAGGGATCCTTCAATCTCGAAAAACTCCGCTACCACAAGATCGTCATCATGACCGATGCCGACGTCGATGGCTCGCACATCCGCACCTTGCTGCTCACCTTCTTTTTCCGTCAGATGCCGGAGCTAATGAAGCGCGGGCACATCTATGTCGCACAGCCGCCGCTCTATCAGGTCACGCGCAAGAAGCGCGAGGAATATGTTCAGAGCGACTCCGAGATGGATGCCATTTTGCTCGAACTCGGCTCAGGAGAAATCAGCCTGCGCAACATGGCTGACAGCAGCAAAGTTGAGGCGGATCGCTTGAAAGCAATCTTGGAACAACTCGTCCCGGTCGCCAAATTTGCCGACATCATCCGACGTCACGGCGGTGACTTCGAGCATTACCTCCAGGCACGCGACGAGGCCACTGGCAATCTCCCGCATTACCTCGTGATGATTCGCGAAGGCAATGAAGAGCACGTCCATTACTTCCTCGGCAACGAACAACTTGCAGCATTCGCGAAGGACAACCACGACCTGCATCTCTTCGCCAAACCGGATGATGACGTTGCTGCCAACGGCAATGGAAATGGTGCCGCACCGAAAGCCCATCGTCGCGCGCGCTTGATTGAGATTCACGAAGCCCACGGCATGAAGAAGCGCTTCCAACAACTCGATGAACTCGGCCTTCATGTCGATCACTTCAGCAGTCAGGATAAACCGTTGTTTGAAGTCATCGAAGGCGAAGGCGACAACGCTAAGGTCCACGCCGTTTTCAGCATTCCCGGCATCCTCGACAAGGTCATGGAGATCGGCAAACGCGGCATGGAAATCAAACGCTTCAAAGGTCTCGGTGAAATGAACGCCAAGCAGCTTTTCGAGACCACGATGGACCCGAACAAACGCACATTGCTTCGAATTCAACTCGACGAATCCAACGCTCAAGAAGCAGAGCGCATCTTCACCATTCTCATGGGTGATGTGGTCGAGCCGCGAAAGCACTTCATTGAAGAGAATGCGCTGAATGTTCGGAACTTGGATGTGTAATGTCCCCGACGCTCTCCAAAGACCAGATCATCGCCGCGCTATCGTTGCTCAACGATAAGCTCGCCGAGCGCTCAGTTAGTGGAGAAGTGTGCATATTTGGCGGAGCGGCGATGGTTCTTGCATTTAACGCACGACAGAACACACGCGATGTTGATGCGGTGTATGCGCCAAAAAGCGATGTGGCGAAAATTATTATTGATGTGGCGGCTGAATTAGGGCTGGACGAAGCCTGGCTCAATGATGGAGTGAAGGGGTTTCTCTCCGCTAAAGGAGAGCACACTGCTGATGACATGCCGCAGTTCAGCAACTTGCGGGTCACTCGTCCGACTGCGGAATATTTGCTCGCGCTGAAGCTTATGGCCGCGCGTTCCGGTGCTTTCGAAATGGCCAAGGACAGGGAGGATTCCATTGTCCTTTGCCGGTCTTTGGGTATTCGATCTGCTGATGTGGCGTTCGCAACAATTGAGCGTTACTTTCCTGCATCGATGGTCCAGCCCAGAACGCAATATTTTGTCGAGGAAGTCGTTGCTCAACTCAATGAACCCAATTCATGAATGTTATAGCCACAGACCTTGCAGATACTGTCGCATCGATCATATCGGCGCGCGATTTGGGCTACGCCCTCGCGGACTTCGTGGATCGCTTCAACTTTGAGCCTGATTTGGCGTTGGTTGAGCGTGAGCCAGCTTTGCTTCGTGCTGCTTTGAATGACGATGGTCTGGCCGATGCCTACCTCGCAGCATCGGCTGCATGGTTATGTCATCAGCACGGACTCGCTGTCCCTCAATGGGCCGATGGCAACTCGCGCGCACTTGCGCAACCCTACATCGCAGCTAAGACCGCAAATCTCCGTGCCTTGCTCATTCAGGAAAGTCCGCCTGAGTTTCGTGCGAGAAATGTCTTTGTGTCGGCTAATGCGCTGTCGAGAGCCTGACTTCAATTTCTATTATTTCATGCAGAACACTAACGCCATCTCAGACATCATCTCACAAGCGCGTGCCGAGAAGACCCGGCAGATTGCTGCAATGAAGTCACGTCAACATGACATGGACTTACGCATGGCTGACTATGTTGAAAAGCATCCCGAGGCTATAACTGCCGCAAAAAATTACATTGAACGATTTCTCTCAAGCGAACGCCATAAGCGGTTTCATTGGATACTCGAACAATGGCAATTACTTCTGGAAACCAAGACTCCTAAGGAACTGGCGAACATTCTACGGGACACCTCGGAAGCCACTGAGGAGCTTCGCTCGTCTCCACCATTCTGCGGCATCCAATTCGACAGCTAGATTATGGACGACATCGAAGACCATTATCCCCGCACACGTCCGCTTACGATTGAGGATGTGAAGCTGGCGGTGCGAACTGCGGCAGCCGCTTATGGCTGTCGTCAGTTCACCTTGGTCGGTCGCGGTTCGACAGCTGCAAGTATGCCCGA
This sequence comes from Verrucomicrobiales bacterium, assembly GCA_038230495.1. Classification (GTDB taxonomy): domain Bacteria; phylum Verrucomicrobiota; class Verrucomicrobiia; order Verrucomicrobiales; family Verrucomicrobiaceae; genus VFKE01. The sequence goes on along the minus strand of JBBRNC010000003.1, from coordinate 24,725 downwards.
AAGTGCGGAGAAACTTCGATCAACCATTGATATCGATCTCTTTCCGACTTGGGAACCTGAGAAGGCGCAGTCTTGGACCGAGGCAGATACGCAGATCGGACGATACAGTCAGTTTCAACACGAGAATGGATTCTATGTGGAACGGTTAGGTGAATGGACTCTACTCAGTCAACCTAAGGGCTGGGAGCAGCGTGCGATCAGACTAGTTGTTGATGACATAGATGTGCTCGTCCTGCATCCGCTCGACCTTGCCTATAACAAACTGGAAGCAGGTCGCGCCAAAGGCATCGAGTTCATGCGCGAAGGCCTAAACTGCGGTGCTTACAAGCTGGCGGAACTTGAGGCATTTATCCGCGAACACTCGCCTGACGAATCTACGCGCGACCTAATCCTGAAAAATCTTGACCAATCCGTGCGCTCGTAGCGCTCTTTATCCCAAAACTTTCCATGCAAGAATCCAACACCCGCCCCATCTCCGTCGCAGACGAAGTTAAAAACTCGTTCCTCGATTACTCGATGTCCGTCATCATCTCGCGCGCGCTGCCCGACGTGCGCGACGGACTGAAGCCTTCTCAGCGCCGCATCCTTTATGCGATGCATGAACTTTCGCTGTATCCACCTAAGAAACATGTGAAGTGCGCGAAGATCGCGGGCGATACTTCGGGCAACTATCACCCGCACGGTGAAGCAGTCATCTATCCGACACTGGTCCACATGGGGCAGGAGTGGGCGATGCGCGAGACCTTGATTGATCCGCAGGGGAACTTCGGTTCCGTGGAAGGTGATCCTCCGGCGGCCATGCGTTATACGGAGGCGCGCATGACGCATCTCGGCGGCACGTTGATGCAGGATATGGACAAGGACACGGTCAACTTCGTGCCAAACTATGACGAGCGTCTTACGGAGCCGTCAGTATTTCCGGCCGCATTTCCGAATCTGATCGTCAACGGCGGCACCGGCATCGCCGTCGGCATGGCCACCAACATGCCACCGCACAACCTCGGTGAAGTTATTGATGCGGTTTGCGCCCAGATCGACAACCCGGCGATAACAACGCCTGAGATCATGACGCATATCAAAGGCCCCGATTTTCCGACGGGCTGCATCATTCAGGGCACCAGCGGCATTCGCGAATACTTGGAAACCGGCCACGGCTCGGTGCGCATTCGTGGCGTCGCGGAGATCGTTGAGAATGGGAACCGCGAGCAAATCATCATCACGGAAATTCCTTACAACGTGAACCGCGCGGAACTGGAAAAGAAGATCGCGTTTCTGGCGAATGAGAAGATCATCCCGGAAATTAGTGGCGTGAGGAATGAGTCCGATGACAAATCGCGTTTGGTGGTTGATTTGAAAAAGGATGCACGTGCCCAGGTGGTGCTCAACAATCTTTACAAGCACACCGAGATGGAGACGTCATTCAGCGTCCACATGCTCGCTATTGATAGAGCACGTCCGCGTGTCTTCAGCATGAAGGATGCAATTGGCTGTTACATTGAGCATCGTCGCGAAGTCATCATACGCCGCACGCAGTTTCTACTCAGTAAAGCCGAGGTTCAGGCCGAGAAGCTCGAGGCCTTCTTGCTCGCGCTTGGTCACCTCGATGACTTCATCAAGATCATTCGCGACAGCAAGAACCGCGATGAAGCCCGCGCCGGACTCAAGGCATACACATTTCCCGTTGCGACCGCTGAAGGTCTTGGCATCCTCATTCGCAATCAGCCAAGCATCCAGAACGGACGCTACGTTTTCTCCGACAAGCAGGTGGACGACATCCTCGAACTGCGCCTCTACCAGCTCACCGGCATGGAGCGCGACAAGGTGAAAGCGGAATACGATGCAGTGCTTTCCACAATCAAAGACTTGCTCGACATCCTCGCCAACGAGCAGCGAGTGCTGACCATCATTAAGGACGAGCTGCAGACAATCAAAGCCAAGCACGCCACCCCGCGCCTCACACGCATCGAAGCCTCTTCCAACGAAATTGAGAGCATTGACCTCATTCCGAATGAAGCGACCATCGTGACGATGACGCATCTCGGCAGCATCAAGCGCACGCCCACCGCCGAATACCGTCTGCAAGGGCGCGGCGGCAAGGGATTGAAGGGTATGGAGACGCGAGAGTCGCAAAGCGAGGAGGACAAGGACGACTTCGTCGAGCATCTTTTCAGCGCACAGTTGCATGATTTCCTGCTGTTCTTTACCAACACCGGGCGCATGTATGTCGAGCGCGTCTATCAGCTTCCTCAAGCCACCCGCACTGGGAAAGGCCGCAGCATCAAGAATGTGCTCAACCTCCGTTCCGAGGAGAAAATTGCCAGCGTGCTGATTCTCAAAGCGCGTGGTCCCGAGGACGAGGCCATGTGGGCGGCTGATCGCTACGTGCTCTTCGCCACCAAGGACGGCACCATTAAAAAGACTGCGCTCGAAGAGTTCAAAAATTACCGCAAGGACGGCATCATCGCCATCAAGCTCGATGAAGGTAACGACCTCGTCGATGTCGTGCTTACCGACGGCAATAAAGAAATCTGCCTCGTCACGCACGAGGGCATGTGCGTCCGCTTCCACGAAACTGGCGACGATCCAGCATCACCCAACCTCCGCTCCATCGGACGTAATACGGGCGGGGTGCGTGGCGTCACACTGGATGACGGCGACTTCATTGTCAGTTGTGTAACCAACGAGGCCGACACCATGCTCCTCGTTGTCTCCGAGAATGGTCTTGGCAAGCGCACACCGTTTGCTGAATATCGTCTCATCAATCGCGGCGGCAAAGGCGTGACCACCATGAACGTCACTGAGAAAACCGGGAAGGTCGTCGCCGCACTTGCCGTGCATGACTCCGACGAACTCATGCTCATGACCAGCAAGGGTCAGAGCGTTCGCATCCGCGTCAGTGAAGTCCGCGAAACGGGTCGCAATGCCCAAGGCGTGAAACTGATGAACCTCGGTAAAAATGAATTTGTGCAGGACGTGGCAACTGTCATTTCCGACGAGGAGAGTGGCGAGTCAGCACCGTCTGTCGAGCCTGTTTCGAGGTAGGTGTTGCGGTCATCGGAGTCCTTGCGCGTCTATTTCGGAAACTTGAGGACTGATTCGATGAAACGGCTTGGCTCCCCATACTGACTTATCTCCGGTTAGAGTCTTGGTAGTAGAGTCGTAGTCAAACTGATATGTCTGGCTCTTTACTCCCTTTAGCGCGGAGGTCGACGTAATGGTGAGCCGGTGCAGACGAGAATCGTAGGTCGCGGTAATTTTGTCGCCGATCGCATCGCCCTCATTAATTGCAGCGAACCCTCCGCGGCCGTCGGGAAGTAAGTAGAGGACTACGAAACCTGTCTTCTTTTTGTTATTACGCCACTCACCGGCCAGGTCTTTCGGAATGGCATCAGCAGCATACGCTCGCAGGCTGGACGCGACGAGAAAAAGAAGGACAAGGGTCTTATTCATAGAATCGATTTAGAAACACCTATCATGGGGTTAATCCACAGGAAGGTGAATATATATTACCCTATATGCTGTAAAAAGAAGACTTTTCTAAAGGTGGTGATTGATGGTCTGAAAATCACCCCACCGGCTGCATCTGCGCAATAAGATGCGTAAAGGGATTAGGCGCGACCAGATTGTATTGGCGGATCGCGGTCGTCCAGAAGTTGGCGAGGTGACCTTCGGAGGCCGACCAGAGTTCGTAGTGCAAATGCGTCACGGTATCGGCATCATACATGATGGCCTTGAGTTCCTGCGCATGAAGGGCGCCAGGACCTTGAGAGATGAGCTTGTGGGAGAGGTGAGAAAAATATTCGCGGGAGTGCTGCTGATTTTTGCGGCGGCGCAGGAGGCTGACGTGAAGTCCGTTCACATAGGGATCGAGACAAACTTGGACGAGGCCGAAGTTTGATTCGATTTCTGGCTGAAGCTGCGGACGGCCTTTGACTTCGTCGAGATGATCTTCGAGAGACTGCAACACCAGCGGGGGTTTAATTTCTTCTGGCGTGAGGAACATTCCGAAGCGAAGCAGCGAGCGGGTGCTGGAGGTGATGATGGCAAAGGGAATGGCGAGGATGAGCGCCACTACGACCGGGCTGATCCAGAGCAGGAAATGATTCGGGATGAAGAAAGCCAGCGTGCCCCAGGCAAGGCCGAGCAACGTGATGCTGCCGAAGGTGACGATGGGCTCCCGCCAGTCCATTCCGCCGTTGAGTTTGCGGCGTTGCGCCACCCAGCGCACGCCTTTGCCGAGGACAGTGTAGATGACGAAGCGACTGTGGAAGATCATCATTACGGGCGCGAGCAGCGAGAAGATAAACGTATCTACCAAGCTGCTGAACGCGGCAAGAATTCGGAGCCGCACTGGTTTGAATTGCCGTCCGGTGAATACTTCATCAAGCACGATCAGCACCTTCGGCAGGAAGATAAACATGAGCGTCAGCCCCAACAAAATCTGGCCGGATAAATGCGCTTGCTGGTCGATGATGCCCTGATCAGATGCGCCGAGAATGGTGGAAAAAATCAGAAACAGGAACCAGAGCGGAGAGCTGACGTAACTGAGAATGCCATGAAGAAAATGCAGACGGCTGATGAAGTGCATGCCTTTGGCAAAGATGAGTCGGAAGTGCTGGAGGTTTCCCTGACACCAGCGTCGGTCGCGCTTGAGCATATCAAGTAGCGTGGGTGGACCTTCCTCATAACTTCCTTCATCCGACGCAAGCAATCGCACGGCATAGCCTGCCTTTCGCATGAGCGCGGCTTCAACAAAGTCATGGCTCAAGATGTGGCCGCCGAGCGGTTCCTTGCCGGGCAGGGCCGGGAGTGCGCAGTATTCAATGAACGGCGCGAGCCGGATGATGGCATTATGCCCCCAGTAATTGGCTTCGCCGCAGGACCAATAATTGAGACCCGCGACGAAGGCGGGACCGTAGAGGCTTTGCGCGAATTGCATGACGCGGCCAAGCAAAGTGTTGGCGCCAATCTGTTTCGGGAAGGTCTGAAGAATGCCGATGGCGGGATGCTTCTCCATGATGCGCACCATGTTCACAAGCAGGCCGCCGGACATGAGGCTGTCGGCATCCAGCACGATCGTGTAGCGGTAGCGCTTGCCCCAGCGACGGCAGAAGTCGCTGACGTTTCCGCTCTTGCGATTGATGGGGGAGCGGCGTTTGCGGTAGAAGAAATGACCGAAAGCATTGTGCTGCCGACAGATTTCCAACCATGCGGCTTCTTCCTCGATCCATTTGTTCGGATCATCGGAATCACTGAGCACGAAGAAGTCGAAGCTGCCGAGCCGTCCGGTGCTCTCGAGCGATTTGTAAATCGCGCGCACGCCTTCGAAGACGCGAGTCACATCTTCATTGTAAACCGGCACGATGATGGCCGTAGTGGCTGCGAGAGGCTGGCTTAGGTCATCCTTCGTGATCGAGCGGGTGAGATCGAGCGGATCCGGATTCGGACGGTTCATCATCCAAATGCCGATAAGCGCTGTCCAGAATCCGATGTTCAACTGATAGAAAAGTGGAATGAAAACAATGAGAAGTCCGGTTTCATACCAGCGCAGCCCGTCCCTTGAAAGCATTAAATAGAGCAGCCAGATGCCTACGACGGTGCCGAGAAAGACAAAGGAAAAAAACGTGGCGCGGCGGAGTCTTGACGTGGCCAGTGAAGGCATCCCTGCGGTGGATGCCGGATGATGGCCCGCGCGGGCGGTGATGCGCGCGGTGTGGGTCATGGAGGCGGGGACGCTCATGAGGTCAGATGGTAAACATACCAGAGCACTCCGATGATGATCAGCAGGAGAACGGGATAACGCAGGGCGGAAAGCTTGCTGCCGCCCGCGTCGTCATCTTCAGAGTCACCCATGATGCCGAGGTCAATCGGACGCGGCGTCATCTTGGAGATTTGTAGTCGTGGCCCGGAAGCGCGGACGATGGAACGCATGGCCTCTGCCATATCGGGAGGGAGATTTTCCCGGTCGATGAAAAAATGCGGCCAGCGCCCCGGCCCGTCGCACAGGTGAAAGCCGAGCCGTCCCGAGCCTTCGATCTGCGACTCCGTGAGTTCCATGCCTTCGTAAATCTGGCCAAGCCACTCGCGCAGCATTGCCCGTGCTTGTTCGATGGCATGGGCTGTGGGCAAGCGCGAGGAATCTTTTTCGTGCGCGTCAGCGGCGCGTCGCAGCGTCTCCAGAATTAACTGCGTGCGCCGGATGCGGTTGTGCAAACGGTAGCTGCGGAAGTAATCAGCGAGGCGCGCGTAGGCCTCATTCCATTCCTCTTCAGAGCCAGTCTTGGGCGCAAAATGGATCGTAACGGCCTCCATGGGGCCGCCTGACATCACACTTTCTATCGCTTCCATTGGTAAGTCCAGCGTTCGGACAGAGGTTGCTTGCCGTCGGTCAGTTCACAAGTCATTTCCAGCACTTTCAGCGTAGGCGGCACATCCAGTTTGAAGAAGGCGCGCCAGCCTCCCGACTCGGGATTGGCCATCACGCGTTTGTCGATCAGCTTCGCGCCAGCAGGAATGGTGATTTCAACGCCGGGCGTCCAGTCTGCAGCTGCGCCTTCAGGCACTTTGCCTTTCGTGAAATCGATCACAAAGAGATAATCATTCGGGTCTTCCGGTGTGGCAATGGCCTCGCCGTAGCGGGTGGCGGTGACTTTCGCGAGATTGTGCTCATGCTCGCCGAGCCAGTGTAATTTATAAGCGAAACGCAATGGCTCAGTCGCCGTCGGCAGATGATCCGGCTCCCACATGGATACCACATTGTCCCAAGTTTCCTCGCCGGTCGCGAGCTCGATCAAATGCAATTTCCCACGCCCGAATCCTTCCATGGGTTCCACCCAGACGGCGGTGCGCTTGTGGTATTGCGCCTCTAAATCTTCGAAGTGACTGAAATCTCGGTCGCGCTGCATCAGGCCGAAACCTTTGAGCGACTCGATGCTGAACACGCTCTGTCGCATTTCTTTGCTGTTGTCGAGCGGGCGCCAAATGGTCGGACCAAAATTTTGCTCGATGAGCAATCCATCGGAGTCATGCACTTCAGGGCGGAAGTCCATCGCTTTCGGGTGCGTGTTCTCGCCGAACCAGAACATGCTGGAGAAAGGCGCGAGTCCGAGGAGCTTGACCACACGGCGCAGGAAGATGGAGCCGCTCACGGTCATCACCGTTTCTTCACCAGGCTGGCTTTCGAACTCGAACGCGCCTGTAACACTGGGGCCGTTCAATAGCGCAAAAAACTTGAAGGTCTTGTCGCCCGGCTTCGGCTGCTGAAACCAGAAATGCGTGAAGTCGGGGAATTCTTCAGGATCGCCGCCGACTGTGTTGATTGCGACACCGCGAGCGGACAAGCCCCAGCCATGATGTAAGGGCACCGCGCGAAAGTAACTTGCCCCTTGGAAAACCATGAACTCCAGCCGTCGGCTATTCCCAGCGTCAGGGACGAGCACTCTGAATCCAGTGTAGCCTGACGGAGTTTCTACTGCTTCAGGCAGCTTCAAGTCACCATATTTGAAATGATTTTTATCAAACGGAATGGTCCGAGGTTGCCCATCCACTATCTCAGAAAAAGACACCGTCTTTTTAAACATCCATCCCGGGTGATTGAACTCGACCTCGAATGATCCACCTTTATCTTTAAAGAGTGCATCTTCTTTTTTGAAATGTATCTGACGATGCCCGTCGTATTTGAGTGCTTCAAAGAACGGATCGATTTTCGCCTGCGGTGGCGTGTAGGCTTTTTGCGCGAGCTGTGAAGCATACGCTTCCAGATCCAGCAACGTCCTGATGGGCGGCGGATTCGTTGTGGCATCTTGAGCCTGCATCATGGCAGGCAGCACCAGAGTCAGTAAACCGGCAGAAAATAAGCGAAGCGACATGGATAAGCGTTCTTGTTGGCCAAGGATTAGCAAGAATGGCGCGGCTTCCACGAACGTCAAGGAAAGGGAAGCGGCATTTATTCCTGACTTAACTAACAGTCAGGCCAGATAAAACATTCGCTCCCTTTATTTCAGCTCCGCGATCCGTCGGCAGACTTCCTCCACGTTTGCGCGGCTGTTGAAGGCGCTGATGCGGAAATAGCCCTCGCCCGCACTGCCGAAGCCGGCACCGGGAGTGATAACCACGTTGGCTTCGTGCAGCATCTTGTCGAACATCTGCCAGCTTGTCACGCCCTCCGGGCAGCGCACCCAGACGTAGGGCGCGTTGGCACCGCCATAGACCTTGAGCTTCGCTTTCTTGCAGGCTTTCACGAGGAGCGCGGCGTTGCCCATATAGTGTTCGATGAGCGCCCTGACCTGCGATTTGCCTTCGTCGGTGTAGAGTGCCTCTGCGCCGCGTTGCACGACGTAGCTCGCGCCATTGAATTTCGTGCTGTGTCGGCGCGACCAAAGAGCGTGGATCGACTGCTTCTCGCCAGCCTTCGTGGTGCCCACAAGCGTCTTCGGAATCACGACGAACGCACAACGCACGCCAGTGAACCCGCCGTTCTTCGAGAAGCTGCGAAACTCAATGGCGCAGTCGCGCGCGCCTTCGATCTCGAAGATGGAATGAGGAATTTCCGGGTCCTGGATGTAAGCCTCGTAGGCGGCATCAAAGAGAATGATGCTGCCGTTCTGTCGTGCATAGTTCACCCACGCGGTGAGTTGCTCGCGTGTGGCGACTGCGCCAGTCGGGTTATTAGGGTAGCAAAGATAAATCAGGTCAACTTTGCGATTCGGAATCGAAGGCACGAAGCCATTGCGCGGTGTGCATTTCAAATAAACCAGCCCGCCAAATGCGCCACTGGCATCGGCGTCGCGCGTGTTACCAGCCATGACGTTCGTGTCCACATAGACGGGATAGACCGGATCGGTGATGGCGATCTTGTTTCCCTTGCCGAAGATGTCGAGGATATTGCCCGTGTCGCACTTCGAGCCATCGCTGATAAAAATCTCATCAGCGTCGATGTTAAGACCACGCGCTTTGAAATCATTATCGGCAATCGCCTTGCGCAAGAATTCATAACCTTGCTCCGGACCGTAGCCGTGGAACGACTCACGCACGCCCATCTCGTCAACGGCCTCATGCATGGCGTAACGAACCGCTTCGGGCAGTGGTTCCGTGACATCGCCGATGCCGCAGCGGATGAGGCGCTTCGCGGCGTCGGCATTCGATTCCGTGAACGCCTTCACGCGGCGCGCGATTTCGGGGAAGAGGTAACCGGCTTTGAGCTTGAGGAAGTTTTCGTTGATGAGGGCCATGGCAGTTGTTGATAGGAGTCAGGGAAGCGGATGATTGACGAATAGCATACCATCGTCAACTCATCCGATTGACCATCGCCTCCAGCATCCGCCCGTATTTGACATAGCTGTCGTATTGCTCCTTCGCCTTTTGCTCGGGAGAGAAATCATCAGCCGCACCGGCTCCGTGGAAGACGACGGCGACATGCGGCTCGATGCTGATGTATCCGTTGTAGCCGGTCTTCACGAGATCGGCCATGATGCGCCCGACTTGGCCTTCGCCTTCACCGGGATAAGTGTAGTCCGCGTCTTTCTTCGCCGGATTCCATCGTCCGTCTTTCACATGAACATGGACCATGTGCGGTTTGATGGCCTGATACATGTCCCAGGAGTCCTGCATCTGGCCGGGGTGATCGCGGTCAGCATTGAACACGGGGTTGCCAGTGTCGAACACCCATTTCAGGCCGGGCACGGCGTCGGTGAGGCGGTTCACATAACTCACGCCCATTCCGCCCCAGTTCATGCAGTTCTCATGCACCACCGTAAGCCCAGCGTCGTTGAAGAGCCGGTTGATGATTCTCATACGGCGGATGCGCTCGGCAAGAAATTGTTGCGCCTCATCGCTGCCATCGTCGTTCTTGCAAATCGCATAGCTCATCACGCGAATAAGTTTCGCGCCGAGCTTCTGCATTCGTGGAATCGCGCGATCAATCTCGGCTTCTGTGATGGAGAAATCGTCAGTGATCTTCTTCGCCCAATTGCCGATGAGCGAGCCAAAGCCGCAGACTTTCATGTTCGCCGCAGCGAGCGTTTCGCAAACTTTATCGAAGGCCGCCTCAGGAATTTCGTGTAGATTTCCCTTCACGCCATCGAGTTCCACGCCACGCATCTCGATGCTGTCCCAGCCAAGTTCCTTGTGCGCTTTGATCTGCACGTCGAGTGCCGCGCCTGCTTCGTCTGCGATGCCTGTGAGATAAATCATGAGTTGAAGATGGTTGAGGGGCGCTGACGCGCCGTTGAAGGTTGTTGAAGCTGGTTAAGATTGTTTCGCCCGGCGAAGCTGGGATTCGCGGAGGTTGTGAATGCGGACGGAGAGAGTTTGCATTTCATTGAGCATGTTGTCGGCGGCAATGGAATCGATGAAACCAAGATCAATGGAAATAATGACTTCGCAGGCAGATTCCATGAGCGAACTGTAAGCTTGATTGCTGAAGTGAGCTTGGTCTTTCAAGCTGGAACGCGCGGAGCCTTCGGCCAGGTTGCATGCGACCGAGACCGATGCGCGATTGAGCTGGCTCACGAGTCCGAACAACTCCGCCTTTGGAAACTTACGTGTGGTGCCATAAACCTTCTGGACGATCCGCCGCGCATCTTGCCAGACCTCCAGCTTCTCAAATGAAAACGGTTTTCTGTTCATGAAATCATCAATACGTGATGACCCCTCAAACTTCAACAATCTTCATCTAGCTTCAACGGCGCCTCGCGCCCCTCAACTCATCACCATCAGGAGTGAACGTTTTTACTGTTCAGAGGTCACTATCAAGCTTCATTCGTCCGGCGAGATCAATCTAAACTCCTCATGAAATCCTTCTGCTTCTCCATTGTCTGCTCAGTCATCCTCTTAAATACGATCAAGCTCAGCGCTGGTGAGATGCCAACGGCACCCCCGCTGCATACCGCTTCCAGATTGAGTCCTGTCATTCTTAATTCTGGTCCTCTGGATGAGGCTGAGTCGCTGATGCAAATGCAGAAATACGCGGCTGCTGTGACGAAGCTCGATGATGCCACGTTGAAGAATGCAGCGGATCCTGCCTACGCCCGATACCTCCGGGCGCTGGCGAAACACCGCGCGAAACAGGATGAGGCCGCGCTCGCGGATTGCGATGCGGTTCCGGAGAATTCCGCGTGGCATTGGAAAGCGGTCTTTCTCAAGGCGGAGTGCCTCACTGAGCTTCATCGTCATCAGGAGGCGGAAACGATTTACAGCGCGGAGGCCGGGCGTTTGTTCGCCACGACGAGAAAGGAGAAACTCGCAGGCGTTCTCTCATTGTTCGCCGCAGAGCTGTTAAAAGGGCCGTTGCCCGGTGAACCGCCCTTACAGCAAAATCGCACGAAGGCGCTCGAACTCTATCGCAAGGCGCTCGACATCGAGACCGGCGCGGCACTGCGTGAAGACCTTCTATATAGGCAGGCTGTCGTGCTGCGTGATTTGGATCGGGTGAAAGAAGTTGAATCTGTATGTCTCGAATATTTGCGCGAGTATGATCAAGACTGGACCGGGCCGCTAGGCAGCATCCAGCGCAGTCGGGGAGAGAAAAATCCGAAGGCGATCGCTGGCGGACATCGTCTCGAATTGCGGATGATGCTCGCTGAAAATTCGCTACTCCTCCGCAATCGGCTCGCCGCACGCCAGTATGCGCAGGACCTGCTTGATTTATGGAAGCAAAAGCCACCGCAGCCTGAGAGCAAGCCCGACGCGGGCGATGTGGAGTGGCTTCTCTGCCGCAGTCATGGGGCTTTGAATTACAAGCAGGATCAAGCGCAAGCTCAGCAACGGCAGGGAGGAAATTCCAATCACTCGCAACAAATCAATGCATCGCCCGCCATTGATCAGGGCGATCCGGTGCAGCGCACCGAGTCACTTCGCGCGTTCCTAAAAAATTATTCGCAACACTCACGCGCTGCCGAAGCCGCGACATCGCTGGCGATAGCCGTGGCGGCCCAAGGAAAAACGGAGGAGTCGATCACGGCGTTTGAGAGTTTTCTTAAAACCACATGGCCCGCGCCTGCGCTCGACAAGAGCAATGGCGACCGACGCCCCGCCTCCGAGCGACTGGCTGATTGGCAGCAGGAGGCGTTCTATATAATAGGCACGTTGCGATTTGACCTGAAGCAGTATGACAAGGCCATCGCCCAGTGGCGCGGCTACACGGCGATGTATCCGAACGGACGCCTCTGGCAGCAGGCGCAGTCACGCATTGTGGACGCGGAGTTTCAGCTCTGCCTTGAGCCTGTCGCCGCAAGTGATGAAGCTGCAGCGCGGAAACACTTTGATGAATTCATCGCGAAACATCCCCTCGATACTCGCGCTGCGCAGTTGATGTTCCTCGCCGGTCAGTTTCCCTATGCGAAAGCACAGGAGCTTGAGAAGAAAAAGTCGCCTGCTGCCGAATCGCGCGCCCTCTATGAGACCGCCATCGCCGAGTGGTCGAAGCTGATCAGCAAATATCCTTTGTCCGAGGAAGCATCGCTCGCGATGTATCGCACCGGCGTTCTTCAGACCGGCCCGCTGGAACGCTATGAAGAAGGTCTCGCGACATTCAAGAAGCTCACATGGGGCGGATGGAAACAGCTCGCTCAGGAACGCGCCACCATGCTGCCGCAGAAGTCGCTCGCTCTTTCCACCGAGCGAGTCTTCCGCAGCAATGAAAAACCAACCGTGCATGTCAACGTGCGCAACATCGAAAAGCTCAAGGTGTCAGTTTATAAACTGAGCCTCGAGGATTTCTTCCGCAGCCGTCATCGCCTTGATGGAGAAGCCGGGATCGAGTCGCTGGATATTGATCTCATCCAGCCGGACAAAACATGGGAGGTGCCCGTCGCTGCTTTCACGCGGCTCAAGCCCATCGAGCAAGAAATCGAAGTGCCATTCGATGAGGCGCAGCCCGGCGTGAAAGTTGTGCGCATTGAGGGCGACGACTGGCAGGCTTCAACAGTTGTGATTCGCTCCGACGTGGATTTCATCATCGAAAGCGCGTGGAAGGAAGGACTCGTGTTCGCGGTGAACCGGCTCACGAACAAACCCGTCGCTGGCGCGGAAGTTCTCATCAGCGATGGCAAGAAAATCATCGGGCAGGGGAAGACCGCCGCTGACGGTGTCTTCCGGTTGAAAGGCGAGATGATCCGCGAAGCCGCCGATCTCTGCGTGCATCTGCGCTCGCAGCAAGGCGAGGCTGTTCACCGTCTCAATCTCCGTGGCATGACTCAGGAGATCATCGAGGGAATTCCCTCGGATGAACGCATCGTCACGCTCGCGGGCCGTGGTTACATCTACACGGATCGCAGCGCGTATCGCGCGGGCGAGACTGTTCACTTTCGCGCGATCATCCGCGATGTGAAAGACGGCGCTTACACAGTGCCGGAAGGCCGCGCCTACAAGGTCAAGGTGCTCAGTCCCGATGGCCGGGTGTTGCGTGAATCGAATGAGAAGCTCAGCGCATTTGGCACCTTCACGGCGGATGTCCAACTTCCCAATGGATCGCCCCTTGGCGAATACTCCATCGTCGCCGTCGCTGAGGATGGAATTGAGAAGCATCGCGGCAGCTTTGAGGTCGCTGACTTCAAGCTTCCTGATGTGCAGTTGGAAGTGGAGATCAAACCGCAGATACTATTTCGCGGCGATACGATCAACGGCATCGTGCGTGCGCGTCATTACTTCGGCTCCGCCGTGAAGGATGAAATCGTGCGCGTTCACATGCCCGATGGCCGCTTGCTCGAAGGGCGCACTGACGCCGAAGGTAAGTTCGCGTTCACGCAGGAAACATCAGGATTCCAGCCCGGCGCGTGGCTCACATTTAAAGCTCTGTTGCCTTCAAAAAATATCAACGCCTCGGCCACATCGCTTCTTCAGACCACGGGCATCAAGCTCGCGTGGGAACGCATTCCAGAAACCGTCGTCGCGGGTGAGGCGTCCGCCTTGCGAGTGAAAGCCACGTCGCCCGATGGCAAACCGCTCGCCACATCCGCGAAACTTACCATCTCACGTCAGGACAAAACGGCTGCCAACTCCGTGCTCGCAGGACTGCCCGGCATCAACTATCTCGCCGCCTCGAAGCAGCCGGTGAAAATCACCGAGATCGAAATCAAGACTGACGAGAAAACCGGCATCGCTACCGTGCCGTTTACAATCGCTGCTGGAGGCGACCACTTGTTGGTTGTTGAGGCCAAGGATTCTCGGGGCAATCCAGCCACGATCAGCGGCAGGACTTTTTCATCATCTATCGACGACAGCGTGAAGATCCGCCTCTTTGCCGATGAGACGACGGTGGATGAAGGAGCTGCGATCAATGTGCGCGCTCATTCGCGAATTGATGCACCGCTCGCGCTGGTCACGATCGCAGGTGAGGACATCATCGAGCATCGCATCATTGCGCTGAAGAATGGGCACACTCCGCTCGGTGTGAATATTGCACCGGCACACTGGCCGCGTTTTGATGTCACGGTCGCATTTCTCGACGGACAGAAACTGCATCGCGCGCGGGAGAGCTTTGCAGTGAAGCGCGAGTTGAAGCTCGCGATCACACCTCCTGCGGAAACGATGGAGCCGGGCAGCGAAGCGGAAATCAAACTCAGCGCCACCGACCAGCAAGGGCATCCCGTGAAGGCGGAACTCAGCCTTGCGCTCGTGAACGATGCCTTGTTCGCGGAGCATCCCGATAACAGCGAGAACATCGCCACCTTCTTCCAGCGCGGTGCGCGACCGGGTTCATCGTATCGCTTCGACTCCAGTGCTGCGTTCACGCATCGGGCGCATTCGCGACAGGTTCAGTCTGCGGCTGAAGGGGCGTCATCGCACTCGGTTGCTGCGGTGAATCATGTCGAGCGAGTTCGCGTGCTCGAATCGTTGGAAGCTCAGGTGTATCAGGAGATGACCGCCTCCAGTGTGACCACGCGTTCTGGTCAGCGTGTCAACACTTCAGTCGTTCGCGAGTTCATTTACCCGACTGAGTTCAATGCTCCCCAGATTCCGACCACCATCGGTGCTACCGGAAGCAATGTGACTGACAGCAATGGAGCATCAGGTGGCGAGGGCGAACGCTTACAGCAGGGCCGCTTGTATGAGTCCATTGATGAATTAGGGCGACGTAACCGCATGTATTATTGGAACGATGACGAATCTACAAAACTTAATATCGACACCTCATCAGAGGCTTCCTATTGGGATAAATTTCAATCCAACAGGCTGACACACGAAGGTGCTCAAGATTCATACAACACCCAATGGCATTGCCCCATCACGACGGATGCGGCGGGCAGTGCATCCGTGAAGCTCAAACTTCCTGCGCAACATGGCTCATGGCGGCTGGGCGCAAAGGGCTGCACGGTCAGCACGCTCGTTGGTGATGCAGAGAAGCACATCGTCACGCGCAGGAACTTTTTCATTGAACTGCGGCAACCTGTCGCATTGCGCGAAGGCGATGTATGGCGGCCAGAGGTGGTTGTTCACGCGCTCGATGGTGCGGAACGCGAGTTGAAGATCGCGGCGACGATGGAGTTGCCGGATGGCGCGAAGAAATTTGAGAAGTCGCTTCGCGTGAAGCCGGGGCAGTCGGCATCAGTTTACTTTGATGCCATAACTGTGCCGCGTGAAGTTGAAATGATCCGATGGAGCGCGGAATGCATGGATGCTGCGGTCAAAGCCACGGCGTCAACTGTGGCCGCCGTGCTTCCGTGGAGCATCACGCAGACAGTGAACTCGGGCATTATGGGTGATGGCACTGTCAAGATTCCGCTCACGCTGCCGGATGCTGCCAAGCCTGATGCACAACGCAACACAGTCATGCTGCATCTCACTGCATCCGCCTTGCTCAATGACATGGTAGCAATGGGATCGTCACAGACAGCGGCCAGTTCCTTGCTCTCGACAGTGTCGGCATTGCGAGTGGCAAAAGCGTCGAAGGCTCCTGTCGCGCAGATGGCGGTGCTGGAGGCGCGGATTCGCGAGTTGATCGCGGAACTGCAAATCACCCAGCGCGACGGCGGCTGGTCATGGCAGGGAGTGAACTGGCAGCATGACACCATTGTGACTGGCCTGGGGCTTTGGGGATTGCGCGAGGCCGCGACGCTTGGATTCAACGTGAACGACAACACATTCAAAAGTGGTGTGAAGTATCTCAAGTCCGCTCTCGCGATCATCCCGCCCGGCGAACCGGAAAAAGCTGCGGCCATTCTTCATGCCCTTGCTTTGGAGCACGAGGCAGATTTCTCCGTCGCGAACCGGATGTATCGAGATCGTGATTCACTGAACGATCCGGCGCTTGCCTATCTCGCTGGTGCGTTCGTGAGAATGCAGCGCAATGAAGAGGCGAAGGAGCTGCTTGATCTCCTTGCGAAGAAAACCGGGCGTGGAAATGCGGGCGCATTTCAGTGTCGCGGCAGTGCCATCGTGGCCCGTCTCAGCAACGACGACGACACTGCGGCGATCATTCTGTGGTCGCTGGCCAAGGGCAATCCGAAGTCTCCGATTGCAAAGAGCGCGATGGAGCAGTTGCTCCGCGCAGGCGGCGCACAGCTTGGGGCGCAGAGTTCTGTTCAAGGTCTGTGGACGGTGGCGCTTGCGGAGCATTTCCTCGCGCAACCGGAAGTGCTGACTGCGGCGGCGTTTGAGGGTGAAGTGTTCGTGAACGGAAAATCGTGGAGAAAGATTTCTGGTGCGGACTCGCAACAACAACCGGCATTCGTGATCCCAAAAGATTTACTCAAGGGCGCGGCGGAAGCGAGCATCGAGCTTCGCGGCGCGCGGCCTCACGCATTCGTTCATTCGACCGTGATGGGCTTGCAAAACATGCCCGCGATTCTGCATCTGAAATCGGACACGACAAATGTCGTTACTCAGCCCGGCGGAAAAAACATCAATCTCCCATCCATCAAACGGCGCGCCTATCTCCATGACATCTTGCGGCACCATGATGTGCCCTTGAACGCGACAAGCTCTTCACCTGTGAGCACAGCGACGCATGGTCAGTTGGTGCGAGTCGCCGTTGATATTAAAAATCCCGAAGACATGCGCCAGAGCTACTTCGCGCTAGATGAAACCGTGCCAGCAGGCTGTTCCGTGGTTGAGGGATCGGTGCAGTCGAATCATGTGAAGATGGAACCGACAGCCTTCGGATTCCGTTTGTGGTTCAAGCCCGGCACCATCGAGAATGTGCGCTACTTGCTCGTCGCGCAGCGTCCGGGCACTTGGGTCGCGCCGTCAAATGTTCTGCGCGATGCGTGCGATGCCCGATATACGCGCTCTGGTTCCGACGCGAAAATGACCATTCTGTCGCCCGGCGAAACCGCGACGGACAACTATGAGATGAATCGCGCAGAGCGTTTCGAACTGGCGGGAAGATTCTTTGACGAAAATGATTTTGCCAATGCGCGCATTCATCTGGATGCGTTGCAGGCTGATGCCGTGGCGAAGAAGCTCTATGAGCGCGACATCGCCCGGATGCTGCTCTGGATTCATACTTCACAGCCTCAGATGGACGCTCGGCTGGTGGTGGATTTGTTTGAGACGCTGAGCGAGCGTCATGCGGACCTCGTCATTCCATTCGACAAGATACTGCGAGTCGCCACGGCCTATCGTCAGATCGGTGAGTTCGAGCGCGCATGGCTGGTGGATCGCGCAACAATCGAAAGCAGTTTCGTGCGTGATTCACGGGTCAGTGTGGCACTGCGCGATGCAGGAGATTTCCTCGGCGCAGCGGATCATCAGCTTTCGTTGTGGTCGGAATATCCTGATGTTCACGATGTGCTGCTGGCGTTCTTCTCGTTAGCGCAGGATTTCCAGGACAAGGCGGCAGACGTGGCATCAATCCCGGTGCGTGACGGAACCGTCAAGCCGACTAATGCGACCATGCTGGGCCGCAGTCGCGATCTACTCCGGCGCTATGTGACGCTCTATGCCAACGACGAAGCTGCCGATGGCGCGGCCTTCAATCTTTCCAATGTGTTTTTTGATCTCAAAGACTATGCCAAAGTTGCGATCCAAGCGGAATCAGCGGCGGGGACTTATCCGAAAAGCCCATTCCTCACGAGCTTTCAATACATGACCGCGCTCGGTCATTTCTGGCAGTATGAATTCCCGCAAGCACTGGCCGCAGCCGCTCCGGTTGCGACCGGCAACAGCAAGGATGCACCCAATGCGCGATACATCACGGCGCAGATTCATCACGCACAAGGTCATCCGCAGGAGGCGATCGACTGGTATAAAAAAGTGCGTGATGAATTCCCAGATGCGGGCGAGTCGATCACCTATCTGGAAGAAAAGCGCGTCATGCTTCCACCTGCGTCGAGTTTCAAGCCCGGCCAGCCAGTTAAGATCGAACTCTCCAGCCGAAATGTGAAAGAAGCGGCTTTGAAAATTTACAAAGTGGACCTACTCAAACTGCATGATCGGAGCAGCAATCTTAGTGATGTCACCAAGGTGAGCCTCGCAGGCATCACGCCGGAGGCGGAGATCAAGGTCGCACTCGGAGGAGGACGAGATTTTGCCTGGAAAAAGCAAATGCTGGAACTGCCGGTTAAGAAAGAAGGAGCCTATCTTGTCATCTGCCGCGGTGATGATTTGTTCACCAGCGCGCTCGTGATCGTTACGCCCATGGAACTCGAAGTGCGCGAGGACAACGAAGAAGGTGGGGTGCGCGTGTATGTCAAAGACGGAGCCAAGGGCAGCTATGTTGCAGATGCTGAAATCGAAATCATCGACAGCGCGGGCGCCTCGCCCACGACCGGACGCACTGATCCGCGCGGAGCGTTTCAGGCAAGCGGTGTTTCCGGCTACGCCACCATCGTGGTGAAACATGGAGACACACGCTACGCTTATCATCGCAGCGCCATGATGTTGCAGCCTTCGTTGGCCAGACAAAGGAGGCAGGACAACACCGCTACTCCTGCATCTGATCCATTCAGTCCTAATACTAATGCCAATCCAAACGCGTCGAACATGCCCCAGCAAATGCCTGCAAAACCGATGAGTAAAAAAGACTATTTCTCCAATGTGAAGAAACAACTCGAAGGCAATGCCGCCGATAATAAGGCGGAGTGGAATGAGAAAATGTCCAAGGGCGGAAAAGGTGTTGAGGTGCAAAAGGCGATGAAAAAATAGCGGACTGATTCAGTGGGGTAGGGTGGCCATCTTGGCCGCCGTGCCAAGCGTCTCGCTTGGCACAAGGGCGTCTCGCCCAGTTTTAGGTGGAGCGACCCACCTCATAATGAAACGGGGCGAGACGCCTCGCACGGCGGCCAAGATGGCCACCCTACCCATGTGAAATAAGAGCGAACTCTTCAACTCATCATCGGAAGCTTTTCGCAAAGTCATCCGCGCTCGCCTTAGCCACGACCTTGGGTTTTTGGAAGGTGCTTTTTTCGCCTTTCTCAATGAGAAGACGCTCGTATTCCGCGCCGTCCATTGGCATGTGAATGGTGGCGTCTTTCCAGGTTGAAAGCAGAATGGCGTTCGCCAGCTCGACTCCGTGAATGCCTTGTTCGGCGGGCGAGAGCAGCTTCTCGCCTTTCAAGATGGCGTTGGTGAAGTTTTGCAGGATTTCATTATGTGCGCCACCGGCGGCTCCGATGGGGATGTCCATGTGCCACGACTCTGGTGTGGCGAATGCGGCCTCGGCTTCGCGGCAGAATTTTGACATTGGGGTGCGGTTGCGCTGGAAGTGAATGCTCGTGCCGCCCTCGACGGTGAGGCGGCCTTGCTCGCCAGTAATTTCGAGGCAATTGCGGCCTGGCCATTCGCCGGTGGAAGTGATCCAAGTGGCGGTGAGTCCGCTGTCATACATGAGCACGGCGGTGACATCGTCCTCGACCTCGATGTCGTGGAAACGTCCGAACTGACAGAAGCCGCGCACGCGTTGGGGCATGCCGAACATCCACTGGAAGAGATCGAGATTATGTGGGCACTGATTCATGAGCACGCCGCCGCCTTCGCCTTTCCATGTGCCGCGCCAGCCGCCGGTCGCGTAGTAATAATTCGTGCGGAACCAGTCGGTCGTCTCCCAATTCACGCGGCGGATTTCGCCGAGTTCACCGGAGTCGATGAGTTCCTTCACTTTCTTGAAGACGGAGTTCGTGCGCATCTGGAACATCGCAGCGAAGATTTTACTCTTGTCGGTGTGGGCGGCGATGAGTTTTTCGCAATCTGCTTTGTGAACGGAGATGGGCTTTTCCACGAGCACATGCAGGCCGGCCTTCAGGGCTTCGATGCCGATGGTGGTGTGCGAGAAGTGCGGGGTGCAAATGAGGATGGCGTCGATCTTGCCGCTCTGGATCATGGTGCTGACATCCGTGAACGAACTTTCGCCCTCATTCAGTTTTGGTATCGTCCCGACGGTTTCGCAAAGGCAGGTGACGCGAAGTCCTTCCACCTTGCCTGCGCGGATGTTCGCGAGATGGGTTTTCCCCATGTTTCCAAGTCCAACGATGCCGAGTCTGACAGTGTCCATGACCGCGAGCGTAACGGGGACAAGGCGGGGGTCAAGATGAATGCGGATTTCGCATTGCAGATTGTGCTTTGTGGTAGGAAAGTTTGCGATGGCAGACAACGGGACACTACTCATTACCGGGGGCGCGGGCTACATCGGCTCGCACACTGTGAAACATCTTCTGAAGCGGAACGAGAAAATCGTAGTGCTGGACAGCATGGTCTATGGGCATCGCGATGCACTTCCGCTGGATCGCGTAACTTTCATCGAAGGTGATCTGGGTGATGCCGCGCTGGTGGATAAACTTTTCTCGGAACACAAGCCGGAAGCAGTGCTGCACTTCGCTGCGTTTTGTTATGTCGGGGAATCGGTGACGGAACCTCTCAAATACTACCGCAACAACATCGCTGCGCCCCTTGTCCTGCTGGATGTTATGCAGCGACACGGAACGCGGCGCTTCATCTTCTCATCCACCTGCGCGACTTACGGGAATCCGCAATGCATCCCGATGGATGAATCTCATCCGCAGGAGCCAGTCAATGCCTATGGCGCGAGCAAGCTGATGCTGGAGCGCGTGCTGAAAGATTGTGAAATCGCCTGGGGATTAAAGTCTGTTTTTCTGCGATACTTCAATGCCAGCGGTTGTGATCCCGAGGGCGTGATCGGCGAGGATCACAATCCCGAGACTCATCTCATCCCTCGCATTCTTATGGCCGCGACCGGTGAGATTTCTGAGATCACGGTGTTTGGCACCGATTATCCAACTCCAGATGGCACCTGCATTCGTGACTACATTCATGTGCAGGATCTCGCGAGGGCACACGCACTGGCGCTCGATCATTTGCGAAAAGGGGGCGAGAGCACGGCGGTCAATCTCGGCACTGGGCGCGGCTTCAGCGTGAACGAAATCATTGCCACGGCTGAGAAAGTGACAGGCAAAAAAATCCCGGTGAGCTATGGCCCACGTCGGGCGGGCGATCCACCGGAGCTGGTGGCTCTTCCTTCCAAGGCCAAGCAAGTGCTGGGCTGGGAGGCGGAATTCAAGGACCCACGCGAACACATTGAGTCCGCATGGAAATGGATCACCGGCCCGCGCAAGGGGCGTTATGCGAAGTGACGAAATTGATGCTTTTGCTCGCATGGACACAACTTATAATGGCCCGGAAGCGTTTTAATTTACGACCATGAGCGCCATGAATCAGCGGCTACGACTGCGCAACCGAGAGCGCATTGCCGAGGTGTCCCGACGCAACGATCGCGCGGAAGTTCCAGCAGTCGTTGCGGTGGCGAAACCATGGCGGCGGAGAAAGCTGGTGCTGGGGCTGCTTCTTGTTCCGGTGTGTTTGATTGCATCGCTGACTTTTATTGAGCTGATTTATCAAGCCACGTTGCGCGGTGATCTCTGGCATGTGGATGGTTTCTGGTTCTTTTTCGCAGGATGTTTTTTTTGGGTTTGCTTGGGATGGATGGGGTTAAGGCCGCGTTTGCTTTATGTCTTTGCCCATGAGTTCACGCATCTTATAACGGCTCGGCTCAGCGGCGGACGCATTCACGACTGGCATGTGTCTGACGAAGGCGGCTATGTGGAGACGGATAAGACCAGCACGCTCATCACTCTCTCGCCCTATCTAGTTCCGCTCTATACCTTGCTGGTATTTGCCCTTTACGCAGTGGCTGGCGCATTCACGAATCTCCATCAGGAGTATCAATGGCATATTTTTTCACTGGTAATCGGATTCAAGTGGGCTTGGGTTTTTTACTTCCTCGCTGGCGTCACTTGGTTCTTTCATCTGACCTTCACCATTGAAGTTCTCCGCACGGAGCAAAGCGATCTGCTGCACAATGGTGAGTTCTTTTCCATGATGGTCATCTTCCTCGGAAACCTCGCCATTCTAGGCGCGCTTTTTGTATCAGCATCTCCCGGTGCCAAGTGGAGTAAAATCTTGGACGATTCGCTGAACTTGGTGCTAACGGTCTGGCATTGGGTTTTTTAATGAGATGGATACCGACGCCACATCAATCCTCAGTGTTGGTCAGTTGACGCAGAAAATCCGCGCGCTGCTAGAAGATGGCATCGGTGAGATCTGGGTTGAAGGCGAGATCAGCAATCACCGACTCCACAGTTCAGGACATCAATATTTCACGCTCAAAGACGAACGTGCCCAGATTCAATGCGTTCTCTTTCGCGGTGCAGGCGCGAAGATGGGCGGGCCGTTGCGCGATGGTCAGCAAGTGCAAGTCTTCGGTGATGTGACTGTCTATGAACAGCGGGGCAATTACCAGATTATCGTTCGACTGGTGCAGCCGAAAGGTCTGGGCGCGTTGCAGGCGCGGTTCGAGGCGTTGAAGCGCAAGCTGGATGCTGAGGGCTTGTTTGATCAGGGATTAAAGCAGCCCATTCCGCGCTTTCCGCGAGTTGTGGCACTGGTGACTTCGCCGACTGGCGCGGCGATACGCGACATGCTGAATGTTCTCACTCGCCGCGCCCCGTGGCTGCGCATTCTTGTTTTCCCGGTGCGCGTGCAGGGGCAGGGTGGCGAGACGGAAATCGCGCGTGCTATCGGACTGCTCAATCGCGCGGAGGAAATCGGACTGCCGGTGCCGGACACCATCGTCGTCGGTCGTGGCGGCGGATCGCTGGAGGACTTGTGGAACTTCAATGAGGAGATTGTGGCGCGTGCGATTTATGCGTCTGCCATTCCAGTCATTTCCGCCGTCGGGCATGAGATTGATTTCACCATCGCAGATTTCGTTGCCGACTTGCGCGCGCCGACACCGAGTGCGGCGGCGGAACTTCTCGCGCCCGACATCACGGAACTGCGGCGGCATTTTGATGCGCTCCAGAAATCCATGTTTGTGCATGTTCGCGCCACGCTGGAGCGAGAGGCTCAGGTGATCGAACTCACCGGGAAAGGTCCTTTGCGCAGCGAGCCGGAGCGTCGCTTGCGGGATGCGGAGCAGGGAGTTGATGATGTAGAGAATCGCTTTGAGGATTGTGTGGATCAACACTTGCGCGATCTCGATGAACGTCTCGCGGATCGTCAGCGCACGCTGGAGCGCTGGCGTCCTTCAGAAGTGCTCGCGGAAGCGGGGCATCGGCTGGATATGTTGCAACATCGCATCGGTAATCTCAGCGCTCAGCGCCTTACACGCGCGGCAGAGAAATTAGAGGGCATTGAGAAACTGATTCATTCACTCGGTCCCGATTCTGTGCTTCAGCGTGGCTTCTCGCTAACACTGGATGCCGATGGGCGGGCGATTACTGATGCGGCGAAACTTGAGTCGGGTGACCACGTCCGGACGAAGCTCGCGCGAGGTGAGTTTACGAGTGTCGTAGAATGACTTTTGTTTTAGTAGCCTGACTCTCCTGAGTCGGGGGGCGTTGGGTGATAGAGAACACCGAAATCCCGACTCTGGAGAGTCAGGCTACATCAGCAACAACGGCGCACTTTTTTCAGGGAGGCTTCAGTTGTGATGACTTTTTCGGAAGCTTTCTCGGCGCAGACTCGAACTCGTCCGGCAGCGGCACGCCCCAGATTTCTGGTTTGTCCTGCTTCGTGGAATCGGCCTTGGGCGCGAGGAAGTGGAAGAAATCGCCGAAGGAGATGCTGCATTGCAGACGGCGCTGATGGGCGTCGATCTTTGGGTTCACTTGCATGATGGCTTTCGTGAATGGCACGCGGTGCTTGATCTTCTGGGCTTCGTCGCGGGCTTCTTCGAGGCTGAGGGATTTGTTTTTTACCACAGCGTCAAGATTCTCCAAGTCCTCGCGTGTTATGGGTTCCCAGAGCGCGCGGTATTGTTCCGGCGTGACTTCAGCGGCGACGGCATTCACCCATTTTTTCTTTTCCCCGTCCTGCACCCAGAAGCCGAGGATGAGCAGGAATTTCTCACCTTTTTCAGCGACACTGAACTGCCGCAAGGCATCGCCCATATCCAGGGGCGCACCGAACTTGATGGCTTTTGGATTTGCCGGGATGCCGCCGTGATCTTTGTTAGCCTCAGCGGGGATGTCCCATTTCTGCGTATAGCTTTTCGGCTTGTAGCCGTTGAAGAAGGTATCGCGAATCCACTGCTCAAAGAGCACGCCGTGTTTCTGCACTTCATCGGCCTGTGCTTGGCACAGGAGTGAAGCAAAGGTCAGAAGAAAAATGAGCAGTGAACGCACGTCGGATTATTTCCTAAGACTGGTTGTTATTATCAGCGAGGCAGAGGTTCTAAAGAAATGTAGCAAGGGTGTCTCGCCCTTGCACGACTGCAAGGGCGAGACACCCTTGCTACGGACCATTGCGGCATCACAGCTTCTTGATCAGCAAAT
>JBBRNC010000002.1:0-155909 GCA_038230495.1 Verrucomicrobiales bacterium | reverse complement strand
ATTCGTCTTTGAACCAAGGCCTCAGGCCTGCGGATTCTGATCTTTGCGCCCGGTGATCTTAGCCCATAAAGTTTTTATGAGTCCGCCCAAAATCAAAACCCCGGCGATTAGGAATTTCTTCGCTGCCAGAAGCACAACCCACAGTCCTTTGAACAATCCTGCTTTGGCTGCGATGCCGCCAGCGACGAGAGCAGCGATTCCATAGGCGGCGGTCTTGTCAGTGCTGGAGTTGAAATCCGTGTAGCGGTGACCTTCGTTGAAGTCCACCATTGCCAGAATCTGCGGGGCAGCGGCTTCGATCTCAGCTAGCTTTCCGATGCTGGAGACGGCATTGGCTATGAGAACTCCACGTCGGCCCAACATGCGGATATTGTAATTGAGCGTGTGCTCTGGCTCGCCCTCAAACTTGATCTCCTTCGCCCAATAGAGCTTGTGCGCACCCTTGTCATAATGCGGTGGCGCAGCCCAGCCAATGATCTCAATGCCGGGGTAGCCTTGCTTGGTTCGTTCTGCATTACCTTCGCGCGCACCATCCTTCATTTGTTTGAGCAGATCGGTGTAATTGATCTTGTCGGCATCGTCGTCCTTCACGTAACCGTCTTCTTCAAATTCCAAGACGACGAACCAATTGCCGCCTTCCTTGAGTAGATCAGTGGCAGAAGGGAAAATGATGCCGAGATTATCCGAAGGTGGATTTCCGAAAAGCGTCAGGAGTTTTCTTGAATCAGCAGGATTGAGATATTTGAACTGTTCCGGCACATTCAGCGTGGCTAGATCGCTGCGGACGGAAATCTTGCCGGTCTGAAATTTTAAATTGCGCAGCCAGTCTTCTATCTTCGCTTTAGTCTCCTCGCTTTTTTGATCGGCGGTTTTTTCTTGGGCATACGCAGTGAAACCACTGATGAGAAATGCTAGGGAGAGTGCGAGAAGTTGTTTCATGGTGTTTCTAAATTTATGCACAACGACGCTAACGGAGCATCGACAATTTTCAAGCAACGACGTTTAACGCATGGGCACCGTTCACGTCTAGTGCTGGCGAGGACGTATCAATCTTCCGTCTGCGATTCTCCCATCCTTTTCGCCCGGCGAGTTTTCTCTTCAGTTGAGGCCACAATTCTTCTTCGGCAATATAGCCGGGACACTTTGCTGTGCCACAGAGACAGGGATGTTCCTGCCAGTTTTCGAGATCGAAACCGTAATTGAAAGTTAGTTCTTCGCCTTGTTGAATGTCCCGTAGGGCGACGAACCAGATTTCTTTTTCATCCCAGACCTGCGCCTCCACATTAGGCTCGCAGGAGTGATTCATGAGACGCGCTTCATTCCATTCCACGTCGCCGTCGATGTCCCATTCGTCGTTCAAGACGAAGGTGTAAACGCGCGCGCCGCCGGTGTCCTTGGACTTCTCCAGCAGTTCATTGGAGCGCCGCTCGCTCTCCTCTTTGTCCACCTTGTTGCCGACGTATTCGACGATCCATGTTTCCTTCGTGATGAAGGCGGTGGCATAGAGTCCTCGTCCGTGAATGACGGAGCCGCGGATTTCGTAGTGTTTGGGTTCGGCCTTAACAGACATCGGGCGTGGATGGTTGCAGGAAGCGGGCCAGAGTCAAACAGTTCGTAGCAAGGGCATCTTGCCCTTGCAGTCTGGCAAACAAGGGCAAGATGCCCTTGTTACCCTTTGGGAAATGCGCGGACGTGACCGAGCTACCGTAAGGTGCGCCCAGGCGCGTTGAGAGCATCAGGGGTGGGTCGTGGCTGGCTTGAGGAGTCCTTTTTGACATTGTCTTTCGTGGCTTTTGTCAATGCCTTGAGGGCGGCCCTCAATTCGTCTCTTTCATATTCGCTCTTCCCAACGCGACGCTTACAGTAGTTGATTAATTCGTCATCGTATCCCTTTCCTTGCAAGACTTTGATGCACGCTAGCGCAAGGTAATCATCTTCCTTGATCGAGGAGAACATCTGATGCACTCGCTGTAAGATCGCTGGACTGGATACACTGCCAAGCGATTCGATGAATCTCGCGAGTTCTGTCTCTGCCCACGAATTGACATATGGACGTTCCTTCGGAAGAACCGTTTTTTTGTATCCGAAAAGCTGGATCAATACGTTTCGAGCGTCATACTTGGGTTTCAATCGCGGATGGTATCTGCCCTCTTCATCCGCAATCTGGTCGTCGAGGTCTTTAAACAACTGCAAGAGAATACCATCCTTAGAAGCCTCGCCATGCTTGGCCTGAAAATCGAGAAGCAGTTGCGCTCGTTTCTTGGCCGACTTCTCGGGATAAAGCCTGTTACGGACGAAATCATTGGCGTGAAACACATTGAAAGTTGGGGCTGTCAGTTGCTTGATTACGAGATCATCCAACGTCTCCGGATAGTAGAATGCGAGACGCATGGCAGCACCGTTCCTGCGGAACTCGTGATCGGGTTGAGTAAAGTCATCGATCAACTGCTTGCGGTGCTCAATCTCGGTCATGCCGCGATAGTCATTCAGAACGACATTGAGAAGCGCCTCCGAATAGGTCGGGGAATTGACAATCAATCCGCCAGTGGGTTGATATCGAGTCGCTGAGAAGTTCCGGTTCACAATCTGTCCGAGCGCCACGAAACAAAGATCACCCACTGTTATCTGATGTTCCTTAGGGTGATGTTCCTCGCGAAATGAATCCCGATTGACGCCCTTCGGCGGTTCGGGTCGGGTTCTGCGATTGAAATCATACTCATCATTCCATCCCATCCACATCATTCCCGAGACCGGTTTAATCTTGGTCGGCCTCTTGTCGTTGAGATGCTTGATCAACATCGGGATTGACTTGGCACCGCCCTCAATGATCCGCAACAAGGCTTCGGACTCCTTGGGGGCAGCAGAGCCAAGGACGCCCGTGCTCCATTGAGCGGAATCCCGGCGCGGTAGAAACTGAGAGCCTGAAAACATCGCTGAGTAGCCAAATCCAAGCTCCTCAGTCTGTGCGAGCTTCTCGATCCATTCCGAAACTGGAGGCTCCGCGCCGCTGGCAAGTGCCAGCGATGCGATCATTAGGTAGAGTATGATGATTGCTCTCATGGAACAGGTTTCCTCCTTTGCCTAACAGGTCGATCATTAATAGTGACTTGCAAGACGCTCACCGCACCGTCCAGTCATGGACGACGATTTTCGCGGCGAGCGGCTTGAGCACTTCTGCGACAGCCTTTAGATGCACGGGATGTTTTTCGTAAACCGCGAGCGTCTCTTTATCCTTAAATTGAATCACGAGGCCCACATCAAAACTGGAGTCCACGATGGGGCGCGTACTCGGTAGTGGCTCGCCCACACTCATGGCGAGGATGCCCGGAATCTGGTCGGGAAAACTCTTGGCGGTCGCGATGATCTTTGCGCGCTCTTGGGCATCGCCTTTGTGCTTCAACCACAGGAGCACGACGTGCGACACGTTGCCCGGCTTGGCTGCAGGCTGAATGCCGGAGCACGAGACCAGAAACACAGCGGAAAGAATGACGAGTTGAGAAAGGATTTGTTTGGCAAGTTTCATGGTGCGCCTAGCATGACAACTGTGCAGCCGCTGTCTATTTGCATTTTCATTGTCGGAGCCGCCTTGCTCGCTGGCGCGGCGGAGCCATACGCTGATCCGGCACCGCCCAAGTTTGTGGTGCCTGATGCGAAGCCGCTGCCGGAAGCGCAAGTATTCGACCGCCTCACGTTCCATACGAAAGCACAAACGCTGAGCAAGGAAGCCCACACCGCAGACTGGCCGCGCGTCTTGGGGCCGAGTGATGACGCATCATCGCCAGAGGCGCATTTACTACATGATTTTCCGAAGTCTGGGCCAACGCTCCTGTGGGAAGTGAAAAAGGGGGAAGGCTATACCTCACCCGCCATCGTGGATGGCATCGTCGTGATTTTCCATGCGCTCGACGGCAAGGAAACCATCGAGGCACTGGATGCGGAAACGGGACGGCGTTACTGGGCTTTCGATTATCCAGTGAACTATAAAGACCGATATGGATTTGCTAACGGGCCACGCGGCAGCCCCGTGATCGCAGCAGGTCGCGTCGTCACCATGGGCGTCACTTGTGTGCTGACCTGCCTCGATCTCAAGACGGGGCGCATGGCGTGGCAGCGTGATTTGTGTAAGGAGTTCAATGTGCCGCAAGACTTCTTCGGTCACGGCAGCTCGCCCTTGATCATGGATGGAAAAGTCATCGTGAATGTCGGCGGCAAAGATGAACCGGTGCCCGATGATGATTCGCGCGAGCGCGCCGCGGCGCTGGCGAAGCCCGGCCTGTGCGTCGGTGCGTTTGATTTGAAAACTGGTGCACTCGTCTGGGGAGTGAAGGACACATGGGGCGCGAGTTATGCCTCGCCAGTGCGGGCGAATATTCACGGACGCGATGTGGCCTTGATCTATGCCGGTGGCGAAAGTAATCCCGCAACGGGCGGCTTGCTCTGCGTTGATCCAAGTGACGGCACGGTGCTGTCGCGACATCCGTGGCGGGCGAAGGATTACATTCAGGCGATTGGAAGTTCGCCTCTGGTTATGCCCGGAATGAATCGCACATTCATCAGCACTGCATATCCCAAGGGCCGACCACTCGGCGGCGTGATGCTGGAGTTCGGGAAGGATTTCAAGACCACAGAAGTTTGGAAGTCGGGCAAATTCGCCACGCACTGGATGAACCCGGTGCTGCAAGATGGATTTCTTTACGGCATTGATGGCGAGACCGAGCAGTCCGCGCAGATTGTGTGCTTCGATGCCGACCATGGCACGGAAAAATGGCGCAAGGAATTGTCATGGGACGATGACGAAATGACTACGAAGAACGGAGGCCGCACCTCGAAGACCAGCATCCTTCGTGCAAGCCTGATGCGCGTTGATGGCAAAGTTCTGTGCCTAGGCGAAACTGGTGCGTTGCTGTGGCTCGATCTCACGCCGGATGACGCGAAGATCGAAGCGCGTGCGCAATTGTTTTACTCGCCGCATACTTGGTGTCTGCCCGCATTGAGTAAAGGCCTGCTCTATGTGATGCAGAACGAGCGCGAGATGGTGCGCGACGCCGGCGGGTTGCGAATTATTTGCTATGATTTGCGGAAGCCATGATTCAGGGCGTAATCATTTTTCGGGAATAACGAACATCTTCCGGCGTCATATGACCAAGACAAACGTATCTTATATGACCATGAAAAAACTCATCATCATCCTCTGCATATTCGCTGGCGCGCTCGCCGTCATGCGTGCCGAGGATAAAGCCAAAACCAAACCAGCCAATAAGGAAACTAAGCCCATGGAAAATGCCAAAGTCATCAAGAGCGAAGAAGAATGGCGCAAGAAACTAACGCCCGAGCAGTTCGCCATCACCCGCCACGCCTCAACCGAAGCCCCGAATGGCAAGGCTTATGACGAGTTCAACAAACAGGGCGATGGCACTTACTACTGTGTCTGCTGCGGCGCGGAACTTTTCACCAGTGGTGAGAAATTTCACTCCGGCTGCGGCTGGCCTTCGTTCTATGATCAATCCAAGGCGAAAAATGTAGCTGAGCGCGTCGATGATTCGAGCGGCATGCGCCGCATTGAAGTCGTCTGCACACGCTGCGATGCCCACCTCGGCCATGTATTTGAGAGGGAGGGATACAAGACTCCCACTGACCGCCGTTTCTGCATCAATGGCGCGGCCTTGAGCTATGTTCCCAAAGGCGGCGCGGCTCCAAAACTGGAAGAGGTTACTTCTCTTAAAGTGCAATCCGCGAAGGAAGCCGTGAAGAAAGCTGCGGGCGAATAGCCTACCTGCCAAACCGACGAGCTTTATAAAGAAGCTTTACCGCAACGCGATTCCAGCCTAACCAAGCTGGATGCCGCGCCATCACCTCGCCTACGTTTTCGAGCGATTCCCCTCGTTCACGCAGACCTTCTGCGTGAGGGAGATCATGGAACTGAAACGTCTCGGCGTGCGTCCGGTCATCTTTTCCATCCACGACACGCGCGAAGAAGCGGTGCGTCATTTCCCGGCGGAGCTTTTTGATTGTGTCCAATTCCTTCCGCCAGAGGAAAAGCTCATCGAGGAGGTTCGCCGCATGATGGATGCGCATCAGCTTCCGCAGAGCGTGGTGCTGACGCTACGTCAATGGGGCGCACGCACCGATAAGGCGCGTGTTTATGAAGCTGCATGGATCGGTGTTAAGCTCCGTGAATTAGATAGTGGAGTGAAGCATGCCCATTCCCATTTCGCCGGTGTCGGTGCAAGAACCTGCTGGTGGTTGCGTAAATTTTTCGGTCTGAGTTACAGCTTCACGGCGCACGCCAATGACATCTTCTGCAAATCAGAAGATCAGATTCCGGCAATGCCCAGCCTATTTCGAGACGCGAGCCTGATCGTCACCGTGAGCGACTTCACTGCTCGTCGTTTGCGTGAGCAATTTCCCGATGCCGCGCCGCGAGTGAAGCGCGTTTACAACGGCCTGGATCTTGCGCCATTCATGGCGTCGCGGGCGAAGTCAGATCGCAATCATGCGGTGGGCGGCATTCTCAGCGTGGGCCGTTTGATCGAGAAGAAAGGCTATGACGATCTCATCAAAGCCTGCGCAATGTTACGGGATCGCGGCATGAAGTTTAATTGCCGCATTGTGGGCGAAGGGCCGCTCGAAGGTGATTTGAAATCTCAAATCTTAAATCTCAACTTGCAGGACGAAGTCCTGATGACTGGCCCGCTGCCGATGTCCGAGATCACGAGACTGCTAGCAGAAGAGACCCAAGTCTTCGCGCTCGCTTGCAAAACTGAGCGCGACGGCGGCATGGATAATTTGCCCACAGTCTTAATGGAGGCGATGGCGGCTTCTTTGCCCTGCGTTTCTACCAAGCTCGCCGGTGTGCCGGAGATGGTGCTGGATGGAGTGACGGGTTTGCTTTGTGAAGAAAAAAATCCTGTGCAATTGGCCGCTGCTCTAGCGACACTTTTGCAGGATCAGACGCGATGCGAAACGATGGGTGCGGCAGGATTGGAGCACGCGAAATTGCATTTCGCGAAGGAGGTCACTGCGCGGCATTTGCTGCGCGCCTTCGCTGATCACAGCGCGATGTGCTTCGATGCTTCGCTGGCAATGCGGGAGAAATTACTCAGTGCTTTCGCGCGACGAGCTTTCAGTGGATGCAGGCAACTCAGGCATGATGTGGTGAAGGCACGCGACAAGTCGTTCGACCTGGCCGCGTTCATGCGCGGCACTTAGTGTGAGCCGCAGCCGCGCCGCGCCGCGAGCTACCGTGGGATAGCGAATCGCGGGAATAAGGAAACCTTGTTCCAACAACGCGGCGCTGGTCTGCATGGCCGTTGATTCATCGCCGATGATAAGCGGAACAATGGGAGCGCGGGCGTCTCGCCCGTGAATTTCCCGGCACGGGCGAGACGCCCGCGCTCCTCTGATATTCTCAAGTAACTTCAGTCGCAATTCATCGCCATATGAACTCTGCACGATGCCGACCGCCTTCATCGCCGCGAACGCGATGGCGGGTGGCGGCGCGGTGGAGTAGATCAGGCTGCGCGCTTTGTTGATGAGCAAATCAATTATACTACGCGAGGCCGCGAGATAACCACCGCTGACACCGAGCGCTTTGCCCAGCGTGCCCATTTGCAGCGGCACTCGTTTCTCCAAGCCCAGTTCCACGATCAAGCCGCGCCCGCCCGGCCCGAGCACACCGACGGCGTGGGCTTCATCCACGAGCAGCAGCGCATCATGTGCTTCGCATTGTTCCACAATCTCGCGCAGCGGCGCAGCATCTCCGTCCATGCTAAAGATGCTCTCGGTGACGACAAGGATGCGTGAGTCCGAGGATTTTTCACGCACGGTTTTCAAGAGATGCGCGAGCTTGTTGCAATCGTTGTGCGGAAAAATGCGCAACGTTCCACCGCTGAGTTTCGCGGCATCGATGAGACAGGCGTGACTGAGTTTGTCGAGGATGATGGTGTCTTCCTTCCCGCAAAGCGCGGGGATCACGCCCATCGCGGTCGCGTAGCCGCTAGAGAAGGCGAGCGCGGCCTCTGTGTTCTTGAATGTGGCGATGGTTTCTTCCAGTTGCGCATGAGGCGTGAGATTGCCGCAGACCAATCGTGACGCGCCCGCACCCGCACCGAAACGCTGCACTCCTTCGATCATCGCGTCTTTCAGTTCATCGGAACTGGCGAGACCGAGATAGTCGTTGGATGAGAAGTTGATCAACTCGCGTCCATTGATTTTGACGACTGTCCCTTGCGAGGAATCAAGTGTGCGAAGTCGGCGCATCAGTCCGGCGTGGGCGATGCGGCTGAGTTCATCGTCAGCAAAGTTTTTCGTCATTCAAGTTTGAGTGGATGATTGGGACTGGATTATTGCCCTCGATTGACGTTCATTGTCACATGAAATATCCTTGGCATGTGACTTTTGTGTTGAGTCTAGTGGTTGCCTACTTCGCCGGATTTGGCGTCATCCGTGCTGGTTGCGATAAAGTGTCAGGGCCATTTGCTGGAGGGCCGGGTATCTTGGTCGGACCAGAATGGTATGGAGGCACGAAAGCGGGAGGTCTGCTGAAAGATATTTATTGGCCCATGTTCTGGCTTGAAGAAAAAATCACAGGCGAGATGATGTGCTTCGAGTTGACGAGTCGCTCCGCTGGATAAGTCCGCCCTATTTCTGCTTCAGCTTTTCTTCCACAGCCTCATCTTTTTCCGCACCGAGCGCGATGGCTTTGTCGTAATGCTGCTTCGCCAATGCGACTGAGGGCGGATTACGGTCCAGATACATGAGCGCGAGATTGAAATGCGCATTGGAGTAGTTGGGATTCAATTCAATGGCGCGTTGCAGTTCCGCCTCAGCGGCATCGAGCCATCCGAGTGATCGAGCGACCACGGCTAAATAGTTGTGCGCTTTGGAATCGGCTGGGTCTTCGTGAACAGCGCGTGATAACGCAGAGACCGCGAGATAAGCATCGCCCATTTCATGGCAGACCAGACCGAGCGCGACCCATGACTGTTGGAGCGCGGGATTGATCTGCACGGCGCGCAGTAAATAATTTTTCGCTTCCTTCAATCGCCCGGACTGTTGCTCGACTGCGCCGAGATTCGAGAGCGTGAGCGGATTGTCAGGCTCCGCCTTGAGCATTTCCAAATAAGCGGCACGCGCCTTGTCCCACTCTTTTTTTCCAAATGCCTGGGCGGCCATCGTGGAAAGCCCGGCGGTCAGTTCTGGGAGGCGACCGGCTTTGCGATCATCCGCGTAGCCGAGTTGCGCGGGCGGTGCATCGGGTTTTGTTTTGCTTTGCGCGAAGGCGGAATGCATCAAGCCGCACGCGAGGAGTGTGACGGCGATGGTCCGATGGAAAGTGCTAATCATGCTGCACACTATCCAGAGGGAGCGGATTGCACCAACGGGAAAAAACTTGACTGCGCGGATGAACAGTGTTCATCTCGACATATGCTCACCGAACGGCAGAAAGAGTTACAAGATTTTCTGCGGCGCTATCAGCGTCAGCACGGAGTCATGCCCTCTACGCGTGACATTCAGAAGCACTTTGGATTTGCCAGTCAGACAGCCGCGATGGGACATCTCCGTGCGCTGGAGCGCAAGGGCATTATTCGCCGGCTTGCGGGAAAGGCCCGCGCCGTGGTCTTTCCGCAAGAGCATCAATCGCGGGCGCAAATGGTGGAGATTCCTGTCTATGGCGCGATCCCTGCCGGTTTCGCCTCGGACAACCCGCAGCAGGCGGACCGGCACATGGCCGTGGATTTCCGCGCGCTGCATCTTTCTCAAAACGCCAAACCATTCGCGCTCCAAGTGCGGGGCGATTCCATGATCGGCGCCCACATCCTTGATGGTGATATTGTCGTCCTCGAACAGCGCGAACCAAAATCGCGCGACATCGTTGCCGCGCTCATTGACGGCGAGAGCACCCTGAAGCGCTACATGGTGGAACGAGGTCGCCCCAGTTTACGCGCCGAGAACCCACGTTACCCCGATCTCATTCCCGCGCATGATCTGACTATTCAGGGCGTCATGATCGGGCTGGTCCGGTCGCTGAACGAGAAGTGAGCGTTCTCCGCTCCATTTTCACTCGCCAAGTTCGCGATTGAAGTTTATGGGTCAGCCTTGAGGCCAACGTGGCGTAATTGGTAGCCGCATGAGACTTAAAATCTTTTGGAGGAAACTCCGTGCGGGTTCGAGTCCCGCCGTTGGCACCAATTTGCATGATTACCACTGAGCCATTGAATCCTTCGCCCTTTGTTGCCAGTGGAAGGGGCAAGTGGATGGCGCTCACCGCAGCATTGTTGGGATGGATGTTCGACGGCGTGGAGATCGGAATGTTTCCAGTCGTGGGTAATCCGGCGCTTAAGGAATTACTGGGCACGACTGACGCCAAGGCTATCAACGAATGGTTCGGCGCCATCATGGCGGTGTTTCTCGTGGGCGCGGCAAGCGGCGGCGTGCTCTTCGGATGGCTGGGTGATCGCATCTGGCGAGTCCGGGCGATGACACTGAGCATCCTGACGTATGCGATCTTCACCGGCCTCTGCGGTTTCTCAACGGAAGCGTGGCACTTGGCGGCGCTGCGTTTTATTGCCGCGCTGGGCATGGGCGGTGAATGGGCGCTGGGAGTTGCGCTGGTCATCGAGGTCTGGCCTGATCGCTCCCGCACGATGCTGGCCGGATTGATCGGTGCGGCCTCCAATGTGGGCATCATGCTGGTGCCACTGCTCAGTCTCGCGCTGCTGGCACTCGCGCCGCAATTGCAATCGGCCATGCTCGCCAGCGGGATGCCTGAGAAATGGGCTTCGGCTTTGATCGCTCACGAAGGCTGGAGATTGCTCATGATGTCCGGCGCACTACCGGCAGTGCTGACATTTTTCATCATGGCCTGCGTCCCGGAATCCGAGAAGTGGAAGCACGAACGCGATCAGGGATCAACATCTCACATGTCCAGCGTTGATCTCATCGGCACCGTCATCGGCACTGTGGGCGCAATGGCCGTAGTCGTTCTTTGGACGCCGTTTGTGGAGAACACATCCGTGCGCGTCATCGGCACGATCATAGGACTCGCGGTGACGTTGGCCGGTTTTCTCTACCCGATCATCCGTTACATGCAGCGCGCCGAGACCGCAGGGACGATGACCTCCGTCGCGAATCGCTCGACTCTCAAGCTGCTGCTGCTGGGCGCAGGCTTGTCAGGCGTAGCGCTTCTCGGCACATGGGGTTCGATGCAATGGGCATCAAAGTGGGCTGACCAACTCGCCGGTGGCACAGTCTTCAAGCACGCCAAAGAAAACACTCAGATTGCGCTCTCACTCGGCGCGATTGTCGGGACGATTCTTGCCGCATTCGCCGCAGGAAAGTTCGGTCGCCGCATTACATATTTCGCACTCTGTCTTGGGTCCATGGCCTCGCTGCTATTCCTGTATCAATTCAACACGCAATACGGCACGCCCTTCCTGATCTCGGTCTTCATCGCCGGTGGTATCACGGCATCGTTCTATGGCTTCTTCCCACTTTATCTGCCCGAGCTTTTCCCGACCAGCATCCGCTCCACCAGCCAGGGGTTCGCTTATAACTTCGGGCGCGTGCTGGCCTCCATTGGCACGCTCCAGACGGCGCAGGTCATGGGGTTCTTTGGCGGCAGTTTCCCGAAGGCAGGCTCGGTCTTGTGCTCGATCTACATCATCGGTGCTGTAATCATCTGGCTCGGTCCCGAAACCAAAGGCAGGCCGCTTCCAGCTTGATAAACCTGATAAGAAAAATTGAACCACGAAAAAACACGAATAGACACTAATGCTGAGTGAATCTGACAATTTTCGTAAGACTTTGATTATTCGTGTTTATTAGTGTCCATTCGTGGTTCTCATTTCCGGTTTTTAGGATAAAAACTTATGCCCAATCCTGCCGATATCAGCGTCGTCCGCGCCGAAGTCTTCTTCCTGCCAGTAGAAACAAGAGTGCCGCTCAAGTTCGGTCACGACACGCTGACCAGCGTGACCTGTGCGAGAGTGCGCGTCACGGTGGAAGACTCTGCTGGTCGCAGCGCAAGCGGTTGGGGTGAGACCCCGCTGAGTGTGCAATGGTCCTGGCCGAGTGCCTTGAGTTATTCACCAAGGCATAACGCACTCAAGGAGTTCACCTTGATGCTGGCCGAGTCGCTAACCTCAGAGATTCTGCGCGGCCATCCTATGGAGATCGGCGATGATTTTCATCAGCACATTCTTCCGCGACTCATCGAGAGTTTTAACTCCAGTTCAAATCTTGGTGAAGACCTACCGCAAATCGCCGCGCTTGTCTGTGCCAGCAGCTTGGATATCGCGGTGCACGATGCCTATGGCAATCTGCACGGCGTGGATATCTACACCACTTACAACCGCAATTACATGAATCGCGATCTATCGCAGTTTTTGGAGCCAGATGCTGAGGGTGTTAGTTTTACCGGCAAATACCCGGAAGATTTTCTAACCCCATTACCAGTGCCCACACGACTGCCCGCATGGCATCTGGTTGGCGGGCTTGATCCTTTGGAACTAAGCGATCTCACGGGTGCTGAGCCCGACGATGGTTACCCGGTGTTATTAGAGGATTGGATCAAAGCGGACGGACTTACTTCGCTTAAGATTAAGCTGCGCGGTAATGACTCGGCGTGGGACTATAATCGCATCGTGCGCGTGGGAAAAATTGCTTTGAATCATGGAGTGGTGGCTCTTAGCAGCGACTTCAATTGCACCGTGACCGATCCGCAATACGTCAACAGCATCCTCGATCGCCTTCGCATAGAACAACCGGATATCTATGCCGCGATGCTCTACGTTGAACAACCGTTCCCTTACGATCTGGAACGCAACCCGATTGATGTTCGCAGCATCACTGAGCGGAAGCCGCTGTTCCTCGATGAAAGTGCACATGACTGGCGATTCATCCGCTTAGGACGTTCACTGGGCTGGTCTGGAGTGGCATTGAAGACGTGTAAGACTCAAACCGGCGCACTTCTAAGTCTCTGCTGGGCCAAGGCCCATAACATGTCTATCATGGTTCAGGACTTAACTAATCCTATGCTTGCACAAATACCGCATTGCCGACTCGCGGCACACGCGCAGACAATCCGAGGCGTCGAAACCAATGCCATGCAGTTTTATCCTGACGCCTCACTTCCCGAAGCCGCCATCCATCCCGGACTCTACCGCCGCCATCAAGGCTGCATTGATCTGGGCACGCTCGCTGGTTCCGGCTTCGGTTACCGCGTCTCGGAGATTCATCGCGACCTCCCGCAGCCAGCAGGAGATTATCGGCGCATGTCCCGCTTAAACATTATTGAGTAACAGCATCCCTATAAGGCTTGCCACTTCGATACGTCTCAAGGTGATTGCGGATTTGCGCGGCACGATCAGGATTGTTCTGCATCACGGGATGTTCTAGCGCCTTTCTAGCTGCTGTTATCGCATCAGTGAAGCGACCGGTTTCGGCGTAAGCTGCGGCTAGAGAATCCAAAACATCTGGGGAATTTTTTCCTGCAAGTTCCTCGGCACGATGGGCCAGTTGTGTTGCCTCAAGTCCGTTGCGAACCGAGTCCACAGGCGAGGTTGCGAGGACCCATGCCAGTCTGATATGACAGCCCGGATGGTTTGGCGCACGCTGAAGCGCAGTTCGCAAGATTTTCACCGCCTCCTCCGACTCGCCTTTTTTTACCAGCGTCTGCGCAAGGTTGTCGTAGGCATCCAGATTGGTAGCATTGTCTTTGATAGCCTTGGCGAACAACTTCATGGCCTCATCGTCCATGCCTTTCGCAACCAGCAAGGCCCCGAGATTATTCGCAGCACCCGAGTGTTTGGGGTCAATTTCGAGCGTCCTGCGAAAACTGGCAATGGCATCCTCTGTGTGCCCCAGACGATAGCGAATGTTACCGAGCAAGTAATACAGTTCCGCCTGTTGCAGCTGTAAGGCAATGGCGCGATCCAGATGCCCGGCTGCTTCCTCTAGGCTGGCCTTGTCACCATATTTTTCTGTGAGCAGGGATGCAAGCTGATAACTGGTGCTTAAACTTTGCGGCTCCAGTTCCAATGACCGGATATAGGACTTCTTTGCTTCGCTATAATCACCACTTTGCACAAGATGCTGACCTAGGTTGTGATACATCAGATGCCACTTGGGGAATAAGGCAACGGTTCTTTGCTGAAGCTCGACCGCCTCCCGCATCTCTCCTTTCATGGAAAGAATGCTGGCAAGATTGTTCAGGGCCTCGATCCCATCGGGATTAAG
Source organism: Verrucomicrobiales bacterium (assembly GCA_038230495.1). Lineage (GTDB taxonomy): Bacteria > Verrucomicrobiota > Verrucomicrobiia > Verrucomicrobiales > Verrucomicrobiaceae > VFKE01. The sequence goes on along the minus strand of JBBRNC010000002.1, from coordinate 141,671 downwards.
CTTTAATGCCGCCCGGTAATGTTCTTCCGCTCCAGCGTATTCCTTCAGGTCTTGCAGTGATTTACCGAGCTTAGATTGGGCGTAGAAATTGCCCTTCGTGTTAGCAACGCAATTTTCCCACAAAGCTCGATCCGATTTCCAGGCCTGCACCTGCCAAGATGAGGCGAACATCAGGCTGATCACCAGAATGGAAGCAGCGACTGTAAGTGCGATTTTGGCATTCTTATTACGGCCAACAAGCTCCCACGCGATCCAGACTGCCGCTATGATCAATCCTATCTGCGAGACATAGGTGTAGCGATCCGCCAGAATTTGGATGCCATTGTAAAAGATGCCGATGACAGGAAGTAAGGTAATGACAAACCAAAGCCAGCCCACCAGCAGGCATGCGTGATTTTTGCAATACTTAAGCAAGAAAACCGTGGCCCCAATCAGGAATAATAAAGATGCAACGAATGCCCAGAGTGCTGGCCCGTCTGCCGAATAGGGATAGTGAGCACTTAGATTAAAGGGCCAGACCAGCTTGATCAGATATTCGACATAGGAAACTGGTATGTAAGAAAGTCGTTGCGCCACTTTGAGCGGTGGTATGGGATTGAAATGCTCGCCCTGACCAAGGATGGTGATTACGGACGACGCCAAGGAAAGTGCAAACAACGGGATTTTTTCTATAAGGAGCGGCAAGGCTTGCTGCCAGGGACTCTTGCGCTCACCACCATCAGTGACGGCATTCCATCTGATGCGCCCCAATGGCCAGACGTCCAGCAAGAGGAGCACCACCGGTAGAGTTACCAGCATCGGTTTGGCGAGCAGTCCGAGAGCAAATACTAAACAGACGATGCTGAGTCTGCCCCACGAAAAGGGACGCCGTGCATAGGCGGCATAAGCCCAGAGTGTTCCCATCATGAAGACACCGCTGAGCAAATCTTTACGCTCTGTAATCCAAGCCACAGACTCGACTCGCAATGGATGTAGCCCGAACAATGCTGCCACCATCACACTGCGCCAGATTGTCCCCGTTAGAGAACGCAAAGCCAGAAACAGGAGAACTGTTGCCGCGATATGGAGAATGACATTGTGCATGTGGAATCCACCACCACCGTCTAACCCGAATAGTGAAACATCCATCATCCACGACATGGTGGTCAGTGGATGCCACTGGCCAACGTGACTGTGAGAGAACGCCCACGCGATGCTTGCCGGAGTCAAGCCTGCTGCCACCTCTGGGATTTCCGGAATATACTGGTTATCGTCGTAATTCAGGAAGCCGAACTCTCGCGTCGGTTGAAACACTACCCAGACACAGGCTGCAAGTGCCACCGCCAGCACCAGAACCAGCGGAGACATTGCTAACGGTGCGGATTCAATCGGTGATGGGACGGTCGGGGACTTTTTTCGAGACATACCAGTCGGACTACAGGGCAGAACCTGCCTACACGCAACCGCTGAAAGTTGCCGCCGATTAACCTCTTCTCTAACCCGCAGTAAAATTTTCCGATATGCGCCGCAACAAATCATTAATCCGGTCGTTTACCAATCTATGCCGTCCTCACAAAGAGGTTGGCGATCAGAAACCAAAAAAATATCATGAAAATCATCACCACCCTCTGCGCGCTCGCATTCTGCGGCGCTCTCTCACTCAAAGCAGCTGACGAACCTAAAAAAGGCGGAAAAGGCGGTGACAAGCCTCACCACACGCCTGAAGAAGTCTTCAAGAAACTGGACACCAACAACGACGGATCCGTCAGCAAAGAAGAATTCATGGCTGGGCCAAAGGCCAAGGCTGATCCCGCCAAAGGCGAAGAGCACTTCAAGGCAATGGACAAGGACAGCGACGGCAAAGTAACTCTCGAAGAGTTCAAAGCCGGTGCCATGGCCCATCACAAAAAAGAGGTCAAGTAATTTCTACTGCCCGCTTTCCACTCCACCGCATCTGCCTCATGGCAGGTGCGGTTTTTTTGTCCATCACCCGATTTGGCGTATGGCCCCCTAATAAATTTGTCCAACCGACCTAAAATCAATCCAAGCTTGCGCTTGAACACCAGCCGAAAATGATGACGATGGCGGTCTCTCATCATGCTCAATGAACTAAAATCTCTGACCCTGCCGGATGGCAGCACCGTTGCGAGACGTGTGCCCAGCGGCAACAGCGGTGGGCTTAAGTTCGTGCTCATGATCCTCGGCATTATCCTGCTCTTCACGAACTACTGGGTCATCGGACTCATTCTATTCGGCCTAGCCACCATCATCAATAAGGGTCATTTCGAATGCGGTGCCTGCGGCCATGCCGTCTCCGCCCGTTCCCAGTTGTGCCGCATCTGTCGCGTGCAGTTGCTCCGCCGCATTCCCGCCAGCCTGGACCCGCGCCCCTGGATTGTCCGCCCCGTGTTTTTAAATTTTCTAGTCATCAGCCTGACTGTGGCCGCGATCTTTGCCGTCGTTTGGTTGAAGCATTAAAAGTGACCCTTCATAAGTGGTGCGCCCGGCAGGGATCGAACCTGCGACCAGCGGATTAGAAATCCGCTGCTCTATCCACTGAGCTACGGGCGCTATGTCGGTGAGTAGTCACTATGACCAGAATTCTTTCGACAGCAAGAAGATGACATGACCTCCAATCCACAGTGTGTATTATAAAAAATATCGTGAAACTTTGTCAGGTTGGAGCAATGCTGTCGAACGATCAGAGTAAACCCATGGTCGAGCCATGACATCCGAAGGTGAATCTCCACTCCCAGCCAATGACGCCGCCACTCGCGGTGCGCCATGGGAACCGCTTTCCTCCGCGCAATTGCAGGAATTGATTCAAGGTTTTGAGGTGATCGAATTAATCGGACGCGGTGGTATGGGGGCGGTTTATAGAGCGCGGCAGATTTCTCTAAATCGCATGGTAGCCATCAAACTGCTGCCACCTCCTCATGGGGATTCCAATGAAGATTACTCGGAACGCTTTCGCCATGAGGCGCAGATGATGGCGCGGCTCGCACACCCCGGCATCATTTCAGTGTTCGACTTTGGCGAGACCTCGGACGGTCAGCTCTACTTCGTGATGGAATACGTCAAGGGCATCGACGTGGCGCAGATGCTTGTCCAGCAGCGGAAGTTGCAGCCGCTGCACGCCCTGTCCATTGCTGCACATGTTTGTGACACCCTGCAATACGCCCATCAGCATGGCATCATCCACCGTGACATCAAACCGGCGAATGTGATGGTGGACATGGAAGGCAGGGTCAAGGTCGCAGACTTCGGCCTCGCAAGTCTGGCCGCGCAGGATACCAGTCACGATGATAGCACCACACTAGGCACGCCGGATTATGTCGCGCCGGAGGCTCTGGTGATCGGGGTAATCGTGGATCATCGAGCGGATTTATATTCTCTGGGTGTGATGCTTTACGAAATGCTAACTGGCAAGGTGCCTAGTCGGCCGATAACGCCACCCAGCTCTGTGGTGTCGGGACTCGACAAGCGATTCGATGCGGTTGTCAAGCACGCGCTAGAAACTGATCCGAATGCCCGCTATCAAAGCGCGGCAATTTTTCGTAAAGATCTGGATCAAATTCTCAGCGTGCCGGAGGCCACACCTGCCCAGGTGAAAACAGGTCCGGTGCGGCACATGCGTCCAAACAGTAACAGAGCATCAGCTGCCGCCGTTCGGCCCACGACATCAAACCAAAGAACCCAGCAAAATAACGAAACGCACTGGGGTCTAATTCTCATCGTCTTCATCGCCATCGCAGCGGGCGCATTTTATTTTCTGAAAGATCACAAGACCTCGCAAAAGCATGAGGAAAAAATCGAAGAGCCTATCGTTATACGGGAACCGGATCGCATCAAGAAAACAAAGAATGGAACCGACACTTCCCGCAAGCTTCGTGAGATGAACGATCGGTTCATCACGGACTTGAAGCAGGAGGTAATAAAGCCCCATACTGAAGCCGTCGCCAATCTGGACTCAAAATATGCGGCGGCGTTGGGCCGGGAAATCGCCAAGGTCGAGGAATCCGGCAGTGAATACGGATTGGCCCGATTGCGCAGAGAAAAGGAACATGCAGAGGCTCATCGGCCAATACCGGCAAATGACGCCGAGGATTTGCCTCCCTCTCTAAAGAAACTGCGCGAGACCTATCGCACCTCCTTGAATCAGCTGGTCGCAGATCGGAATCGCGCCGCTGAAAAAATCTGTGAAAAACAGGGCAGGCGTTTGTCATCCCTGCATGACGATCTTGTCAGGTCCGGCAAGAAAGAAGAGGCCGCCGAGGTGGACGCTAAATTGAAGGAAGTAAAACAGATGCATTTCTCGATTGGCAGCGATTCTCCGTAACCACCTATGAGCACCCGTTCTTCTCCCCCTAACGAGAGTTGGCAACGCGGTTTCTGGGCGCTGATGGTCACGCAGTGTCAGAATGCGTTTAGCGATAATGCGTTGAAATTTCTGGTCATCGGACTCGCTCTCGGACGCGCGACCAGCGAAGCCGAGCGCAACAATATCGTGCCACTCGCGGGCGTGCTTTATGCGGGGCCATTCCTCGTGTTCTCCATGTTTGGCGGTTGGCTGGCCGACCGATTTAGCAAGGCGGCGGTAATGCGCGGAGTAAAATTCACCGAGATATTTATCATGCTCTTCGCTGCACTCGGACTTGGTTTGCAGATTCCTGCATTGGAATACGCTGCGGTATTTTTCATGGGCTGCCACAGCGCAATCTTCGGTCCGTCGAAATACGGTATCCTTCCCGAATTGCTGCCTTTTGAAAAACTCTCGTGGGGCAATGGCCTGTTGGAGTTGCTGACTTTCGCCGGCGTCATTCTCGGTATGATGGCCGGAGGATTCCTCGCAGAATACATTCACGGGGGGCAATATTTATCTGGATTGATTCTCTCAGCGCTCGCCTTCTGCGGCTGGAGCGTGAGCCAGAAAATCACGCGTGTGCGCCCCGCTGCTCCCACATGTCCGATCCGATACAATCCCATTACAGATCTCGCCGCGCAGGTGCGGCTGCTCCATAACGATAATGATCTCTGGCGTGCGAACTGGGGGAACACCGGGTTCTGGTTTGTTGCCGCGCTCGTGCAACAGAACCTTGTGCTGTATTCAGACAGCGTGCTTCACCTCGATCGGTTTCAGAACACGCTACTGCTTTCCGCCTTGTTAATCGGCATCGGCATCGGCAGTGCCGCGGCGGGATTTCTTTCGCGAGGCCGCATTGAATACGGCTTCGTTCCACTCGGCGCAGTGGGGCTGGCATTGAGCACGATTCCGATGGGGATCAATGCGATCAGCCTCACGAGCTTCATCGTCAGCCTCGTCTCTCTCGGCGTGTTCGCTGGCCTGTTCATCGTTCCAGTTTCCGCCGTCCTGCAACACAAGCCCGCACCGGAATCAAAGGGCGCAGTGCAAGGCGCAGCGAATCTGCTTTCGTTCGTCGGCATCTTCGCTGCATCAGGCGTCCAGTTCCTGCTGGCTTTGATTAAACTGACGCCCGGTCAGGTATTTTGGTTCTGTGGTGTAGCCGCACTGATCACTGGAATTTATGCCGCCGCGACCCGACGCGGTGCTTTGCAAAATTTGCTGCAATTATTCTCCCGCAAGCCATCATAGCCCATGCCTGAAAACGAAAGAACCCAGACCATGGCCGTGTTCTGCGACTTTGAGAACATTGCCATCGGCACCCGTGAGGCCAAGTATGACAAGCTCGACATCAGCAAGGTGCTGGAGCGCCTGCTGGTGAAAGGCCACATCGTTGTGAAGAAAGCCTACTGCGACTGGTCGCGCTACGAGGTCTTCAAGAAGCCCATGCACGAGGCCTCATTCGAGATGATCGAAATCCCTCACGTGCGCCAGTCCGGCAAAAACTCTGCGGACATCCGCATGGTCGTGGACGCGCTCGATCTCTGTTACACGAAGCCGCACATGGACACCTTCGTCATCATCAGCGGCGACTCGGATTTCTCACCGCTCGTCAGCAAGCTGCGCGAGAACAACAAGACCGTTATCGGTGTCGGTGTGAAGAACTCCACGTCCGATCTCTTCATCTCGAACTGCGACGAATTTATCTTCTATGACGACTTGGTGCGTCACGAGAAAAAACGCGCCGCCGCCGTGCGCAAGCCTACAACACAGACCGCGCCCAAAGCGTCATCAACGGAATCAAAACCCGCAGGCGATCCCGAGAAAGCTATTCAGCTCGTGATGGAAACCACCGACGACATCATCGAAGAACGCGGAGCCGATGAAAAACTCTGGGGTTCAATGATCAAGCAAGCACTGCGCCGCAAGCAACCCGGCTTCAATGAGCGCTACCACGGATTCCGCTCCTTCCGCGCCCTACTCGAAGCTGCGCGCGATCGCGGCCTACTGGAGTTGAAGCTCGAAGAAAAATCCGGCGACTACGCGATCAAGAGGATCGAAGACAAGGAGTGACTCTGCCAATGTAGCCTGACTCTCCAGAGTCGGGTTGTGGCTATGTAGGACTCGGTGGATATGCAGTCCCGACTCTGGAGAGTCATGCTACGACCGTGCTCTATCGTCATACAAACATAACCCAGTCGCGCAGCGTGCCTGTTCATCACTCATGACGAATTACTCATTCGCCCGCAAAATCTGCGCGAGCACATACGGCAGGATGCCGCCAGCGCGGTAGTAATCAATCTCGACGGGGGTGTCGATGCGGACGATGACGGGGATGTCGAAGGTGCTGTCATCAGACTCGTGAACACGGAGGGTGGCTTCACTCATGGGCTTGAAATCATTGCTGAGATCCAGAAGATCGAATGTGGCGTTGCCGAGGTCTTTAACCTTGTCGTAGTCATCTTTGTTTTTAAAGTTGCATGGCAGGATGCCCATGCCAACAAGATTGCTGCGGTGGATGCGCTCGAAAGATTTTGTGATGACGGCTTTCACGCCGAGCAAGCGCGTGCCTTTGGCAGCCCAGTCGCGGCTACTTCCCATGCCATAATCTTCGCCGCCGATGATGATGGAGGGAATGCCGGCAGCTTTGTAGGCTTCGGCGGCGTCGTAGATCGACATAACAACGGAGTCTGTAGGAGTCGGCTCTGGACCGGTGATGGTTCCATTAGGCAGCTCGTGGGCTTCCACCATGAGCTGGGCTTGCGGCTTGCTGTGATTGAAATATTTGGTGACGCCGCCCTCGGTGCCAGGAACCATGAGGTTCTTGATGCGGACGTTGGCGAAGGTGCCGCGGGTCATGACGAGGTCGTTGCCGCGTCGGCTGCCATAACTGTTGAAGTCTGCTTGAGTGACGCCGTGTTCGTTGAGGAAATGCCCAGCGGGGCTGTCTTTTTTGATGTTGCCAGCGGGACTGATGTGGTCGGTTGTGACGCTGTCGCCGAAGATGCCGAGCGGTCGCGCGCCCTTGATTTCAGTGATGTCGCCGGGGGTCATGCTGAAATCGGCGAAGAACGGCGGATGCTGGATGTAGGTGGATTTGCCGTCCCATTCGAAGACTTCACCGATGCTGCCTTGAATCTCGTTCCACTTCGGATTTTGCGATGCGAAGTTGGTGTAAAGTTTGCGGAAAACGTCGGGCGAGAGCGCGGACTCCATGGCTTCACGAATCTCTTCGGACGTGGGCCAGATGTCCTTGAGGAAAACCTCTGCGCCTTCAGAATCATATCCGATAGGTTCGCGGCTTAAGTTAATATCGACGGTTCCGGCGAGCGCATAGGCGACGACGAGGGGCGGGGACATGAGGAAGTTCGCCTTCACATTTTGATGCACTCGAGCTTCGAAGTTACGATTACCGCTTAGCACACTGGCGCCGATAATGTCCTGTGCCCGCACGACATCTTCGATGCCCTTGTCGAGGGGACCGCTGTTGCCGATACAGGTGGTGCAACCGTAGCCGACGGTCTGAAAGCCGAGCTTGTCGAGTTCTTCCTGTAGGCCGGTTTTCTCAAGATAATCTGTCACGACACGGGAGCCTGGTCCGAGTGAAGTTTTGACGCTCGGCTTTACCGTGAGGCCGCGTTGATTCGCCTTTTTTGCCAGGAGGCCAGCGGCGAGCATGACGGAGGGATTGCTGGTGTTGGTGCAACTTGTAATCGCGGCAATCAGCACCGAGCCGTGAGTGATCTGATCTTTGACGCGGCCTTTGCTCTCCACGGTAACAGTGTAGGAAGTGATGGGGGCATTTTCTTCAAAGGGACTTTCGGCAACATCCTTTAATTTGCCGTAACCGTCGGGCGCGGGAGCTACCAGCAGCGTCTCGAATGTCTGCTTCAACGCGCTGACTTCAATGCGATCCTGTGGGCGCTTTGGACCTGCAACGCTTGGAGTGATGGTGGAAAGGTCAAGCTCAACAATATGCGTGTAATCGATCTCATCCTGCTCAGGAATGCCCCACATGCCTTGGGCCTTGTAATAATTTTCAACAGTCTGGCACAATTCCTCAGGCCGCCCAGTGCCTCGGAAATATTCAATCGTGGCAGAGTCCACTCCGAAAAAGCCCATCGTCGCACCGTATTCAGGCGCCATGTTCGCGATGGTGGCGCGGTCCGGCACGCTGAGCGCACGAGCGCCGGGGCCAAAGAATTCGACGAACTTGCCTACGACTTTTGTTTTGCGGAGCAACTCCGTCACGCGCAGCACGAGGTCAGTGGCCGTCACGCCTTCACGCACCTCACCGGTCAGATGAACGCCCACGACTTCCGGCACCAGAAAGGTGACGGGCTGGCCCAGCATCCCCGCTTCGGCTTCAATGCCGCCCACGCCCCATCCCACGACGCCGAGGCCATTGATCATGGTCGTATGCGAGTCCGTGCCGACAAGCGAGTCGGGATAATACACGCCATCTTTTTCCAGCACGCCCTTCGCAAGGAATTCGAGATTCACCTGATGAACGATGCCAATGCCGGGAGGCACGACCTTGAAAGTATTGAAGGCCTGCTCGCCCCATTTGAGAAATTGGTAGCGTTCTTTGTTGCGCTCAAATTCCAGCTCGAGGTTTTTGTTGAGCGCATCCTGAGTGCCGGCAAAATCTACCTGCACACTGTGATCCACGACGAGATCGACGGGCACCAGCGGTTCCACCATCTTTGGATTTTTCCCTAGTTCCTTGACCTTCGAGCGCATGGCCGCCAGATCGACCAGCAAAGGCACGCCAGTGAAATCTTGCAACACGATGCGGGCTACGGTGAACGGGATTTCGTAGTCGCCCGGTGTTTTCGCATTCCAGTTCGCGAGATTTTTCACATCACCTTCCGTGACCTTTTTGCCATCGCAATTCCGCAGAAGCGACTCCAGCACGATGCGGATGGAAACGGGTAGTCGCGAGATAGTGCCGATGCCCTGTTTCTCCAGTTCAGGCAATGAGTAAAATTTGCCGTCGGTATTAGAACCGGTTTTGAAAGTGCTGATGGCTTTGATTGACATGATGGGTGGGTTTGAAAAAGTGGGTGCAAAAGTAGTGCCAACCTCGCGTGGGGCAAGTGTGAGAGCGGATAAATATATAGCCGATTAAGCCACTTCGACCCGTGTTGTATCAAACTTGATCCGATGCAGGGGCAAGCCAAGTGACCGATAATTTCCTCGCGATTGGAAGGGCGTGGCGACGATGACCAGCCATGTGGGATGTGGAGGAATGCATTTGGCGGGCACTTGAAATTCCAAATTCAATCCCTGCCGACACACGAACGTGAGCGTGCATCCATTGAGTATGACGACAGGCGGAGCATTTTTTGGAACGAATGGATGCAGTCGCAATGTTACACGGTCGCTGTGACGGGGCGGATAGACTTTCACGGCGCACAGGGGCTGGCTCCAGCGGAATGATTTTTCCGAGGTTCTCTCGCTGTGGTGAAACTGGAACAAACAGTCATCGCTCATCTCCGCCACCATGGATGAGCGCTGCTTGGGCACTGTCGCAGAGACTCTCCGCGGATCGTTCTTAAGTGCCGCAATCGCATCGAGAGGGTCGTCAAAAACTCGAGTTTCCGGAAACAAGTCTGGAGGTCCCTCGATCTCCGCGCGCACAGCTTCCGGTCTGGATACGCCGGCCGCAGCCAGCAAGGTGCCGAGCGCGTCATCGGGACGGCGCGAAGCTACATCAAGGAGCCTGACAAAACAGTCAAGCATATCACCCGCTCCGACCGGATCGTAAATCCGCGCATTGAAATTCGCTTGGCATTCTTCGCCTGTTCCCTTGCGAGAAAATGTCAGGGTGAACCCCCAAGGCATGACCAGGTTTTCCACCCGCGCGGGCCAGTCGAGTTCGACCTCGTGAAGACTTCGAGGATCCCTCCTGTTGCCGACTTTGGCGATCATTTTGAACTCCGGAGGAGTGACGCCGTCCTTGAGAAATTCCTCACACAACTCATCATAAGGAAGCCATGCCTGTGCCTGCGTCTCATTGATCACCCGGCGCACGTCGCGCAGCCACTGTCGGAACGAGAGCGCCTCGTCGCAGCGCAAACGCAGCGCAACAGGGTTGGAAAAAAAACCAAACATCTCCTGAGTTTGAATGTTGTGACGATCCGAGACATACGCCCCGAGAACGAGGTCCGGCTGCGCGGTTGCTGCCGCGAGCAATGCGCTCCATGCTGCCAGCCGCACAGCGTAAAATGTTGCGCTCTCTTCACGACCGATCTGGTCGAGGCCCAGCGTTGACGCATCTGCAACTTCCCGCACGCTGCGCCCTTCGTCAGGAGAGGCGTCGGGCTGTTGCGCCCAGCGAAGAAACGGCATCTCATAAGAATAGGGTGCGTCAGAGAGGGTTTCCCTCCACCACGCCAGCATCTTCCTCCACGCTTCACTGCCAGGACACAAAGCCGTGCGCTGCCGATGCGCGTAATCACCATAATGCAGCACTTGAGTTCTTGGCAAAGATGGCGTTCGCCCTTGAGCAATGCTGTTATAGATCAGCCCTAATTCGCGGAAGAATATGTGCCACGACCAGCCGTCGGAGATCAAGTGATGGTGGACCGTTTGCAGCCAGTATTCTCCCTCGCGAAGCTGCGACAGAATGAAGCGCAATACCGGCCCGCGCTTCAAGTCCATCGGACGGGCCGCCTCCTCGCGGCGCACCTTTGTCACCTCCTCTTCCGGCTGATCGTGGTGGGAAAAATCATGTTCTGTTAAAACCACAGTCTCCGGCAAATGAACAAGCTGCATTGGCTGCCCAGAAATTTCTTCAAAAGTGGTGCGCAGCATCTCGTGCCGCTCCACCATGTAAGTGAGGCTCTCACGCAACGCAGCCACATTGAGTCTCCCTCGTAAACGACAATGAAGCGTCATAATATAGCCAGCCATTCCCTCAGGCGACTGGGATGATTTCCAAATGCGCACTTGGTGAAACGACATAGGCAACGGCGCATCCCGCGGCACCGGCACTAGCGGAGGCAATCCTTGTTGCTCGCTGTGTCCAGCAAGATCATCAATCACCTGAGCAAGCGCGGCCAGTTTAGGATGATCCGCGAACGCCAGCAGATTCAGTTCCACCTGCAACACGACGTGGACCTTCGCCGCGACGACCACAGCCATCAAAGAGTCGCCGCCGAGTTCAAAAAAATCCGATTCGCGTCCGATGTCGTCGCGCTCAAAAACATTTTTCCAAATCCCCACCAGCAACTCCTCGGTCTCCGTCACGGATTCCTCAACGTCCGGCATCGCGATGTCGTGCTTGGCCAACCCCTGCAACCGGGCACTGTCAATCTTCCCATGCGGCGTCAATGGGATGTTATCGAGGAAAATAAAATTCGTCGGAACCATGTGCCTTGGCAGCATTTTTCGGAGCGCCTGCCGCAACTCCCCCACAGAAGATGAACTTCCTGCGCGCAACATGACGAACGCCACCAGCCTCAAATCCTCATTCTCCCGCGCGGACGCCATCACCACGGCGCGATCCACGACCGCTTGAGTTTGCAGCGCATCCTCGATCTCGGACACTTCGATGCGATAGCCCCGAATCTTCACACGATCATCAGCCCTTCCCACGATCAGGATCTGCCCGTCTGGCGTGAGACGGCCCAGATCACCGGTGCGAAAAATCTTCGCCTCACCCGATGACCCGCCAATGGAAAAGCGCTGGCGTGTCAGCTCTTCGTTGCGCCAGTAACCCGTAGAGAGGTGACGGCTTCTAATTGTAATCTCGCCCGTTTCACCGTCCGCGACCTCGTCACCCGACTCGTTCAGCAGCAGCAAATCCACTCCCTCAGCCGGGCGTCCCACTGGCAGTCGTCCCTCCTTGACGTTGTCAGTTCGCGCAAGTTGAAGTTGGCAGATGGGTCCAGTCTCTGACGATGAGAGCGCGTGAATAAAAATACAATTGTCTGTGAAATGCTCCCGATACTTTGCGAAGTCCGCAGAAGTGGCCGGCTCGGAACCCAGACGCACCAGACGCACATCCGGAAACTTGAAGGCCGCCGGTAGCGTCTTCATGAAATGCCGGAAAAGCGAAGCAGATGAACGATAATCCGTGACCCGATGCCGCATCATCCATTCCGCGAGTCCGCTCACTCCGATATCTGTCACCGGGAACGGACAGATCGCAGCTCCATAAAGGAGAGCGCACCACGTCGTGATCACCCCCTGACCGCCACTCAGTGAGGCGAGAAGGGTAACCCGGTGCAGGGCATCGAGTTCGCGCCCCTGCATAAATCGGAGCACTTGATGCAGCAAATCACGGTGCGTTCGCATCACCCCCTTGGGCTTCCCGGTTGAACCCGAAGTATAAACGAGAAACGCCACAGAACCGGGATCAACCTGAACCTCTGGCGCGTCCGCCTGCAGGTTCTGCGGATGATCTTCAAAGCAAATCAATCTCTGCCCCGCACCGCCAGCCTGCTCTGCCAGCTCACGATTTAATGCGTCAGTAAAAATGAGAGTCGGCTCTGCATCAGCCAACACATGTCCGATGCGCACCGGCGGATCACTTGGATTAAGCACCACCGCGATACAGCCCGCCTTGAGCACCCCGAGCACTGCGGCGATGAGCGGCGCGTCATGCTTCATCAAGACGGCGACACGATCACCGGCTGCACTGCCTTGCTCTAGCAACAGGCGCGCGAAGCCATCAGTCACCGCGTCCAACTCTCCGTAGCTAGGCTGCCACAAAGATCCGATGATGGCAGTCCGAGAACGGCAAATCTTGGCGACCTTGCGAAAACATTCGCCGATACTCTGCTCCGGATTCCCCGCTATCAACCGGACCCCGTTCGCGTCCTCATTGATTACAGCCGGTGAATTCATGCGGACAGGTTCTTGTCGAGCACCAGCTTCCTCAATCGCGAATCATCCGCGCTCACGGGATAAACTTTGGGAGGCATAAACACTTCCGTGAAATCCGTGCGGCACGCGCCAGTGTAACCATACATTAGCTGAAATCGTGGCTTGGTGGAGTTCCGACTACCGTAGTGAAGACATCCAGATGATTCAATGAATAACACAGTGCCTCGTGGCGCGGAAAACTCGATCAGCTCGCTGCGGTCCGCCACGGCATATACCTGCTTATCCGTGAAGCGATAACCTTTCCCGCGCTTCCAATTGCCAAGCGCAGCGGCGGCTTTCTGCGAAACAGACTTAGGCAGAAAACACCACGGGCCATTCTCGCTCGTCGTATCCCGCAACAGCACCAGCATATACACATTGGGCAACGAATAGTAATCAACATGGAAGAGCTGGCTGTCGTGCGGCTCATCAGGCCGGTCGTCGAAGGCGGCGTTGGATTCGACGAAGCGAATTCCCGACGGCAGCGTCGTCGAAAGCGCGGGGATGCTCTGCAAATACTCGCTGACTACGGCCAGAACATCACTCGACGTGGCGAAGTCGAGGAACGATGGATATTTCTCCAGATCCGCTGGCGTCCACACATCTTGGAAGTAACTCCGGTAGGCTCCCTCCACGGTGCGCCGTGCACCAGCACGTTCCGCGATGATCTTTTCCGAATCCGCCAGAACGCGATCCAGATGCGGCAGCGACATCGAGCGATCAATTGCCCAACCATCTTTGATTTCGATTTTTGGCCGTGTCGCCACACCGTTCTCTCGCAATAGTTCTGGAAGTTGCTCACGATAGAGCTGTCGCCGCCAGTCATCCTGCCTGCGGATTTTGAGCCGATTGTAAGCGTGGGCCAGGCGCATGGTATTGCGAATGCCTAGAAGCTCCTTGTGATTCGCATGGAGCTTCCTCGCAAGAGGGCGAAACAGAAATTCAAATGCTCGGGAAATCATCGGTGTGGTCAGAAATTTTATTAAATCGCAGGAGCGATCGCGTGTCGCCTGAGAGCGTCCTGCCGACCCGCGAGCCATTTCCTCGCTTTGTCAGGATAGAATGCCTCAGTGATCAAATCGTGAACGAGTTTCCCGGCCTCGCTCAGTGATACAGAACCTGAGGAAATTTCCACAAGCCCGGCATCATCGAGGCCTTCAAGAAGGCCGCTAAATTCCTCCGTGAACCTAGTCCCGAAAAACGCCTCGTATCTCACACCGTCCAGCCGCCGGCCATCTCCTAGAGTGCGAGCGACGTGAAGCGCCTTGCGGTCGTCTTCACTTAACTGGATCGTTTCCTCCACCGGACTGTTCCCAGATACGACACGCTCCATGTAAGATTCCAGCCGGTCATGATTGCGAAAGATAACGTCCCCCAGATGGGATCGCGCGCTCATGCCGATGCCGAACTGGTGCCCGTGTCCGCCGTCGCTCGAAGATGGCGCGCGCTCGTGAATGGCAGCAGAACCTCCCTGCCGCTTGTAGGTGTGCCATCTTGTCTGAGTGAAGCCGTGTGATTCGGCGGTCTCTTTGATGAACGTCCGCCAGCGCATGAGCCGCGACAGGTCGAGCCGTTCATCATCGCGAATCGTCGCGGCTACTGGTGTTGATTGATTGATGCGCAAATTGTAAACCGTCACCGAGTGCACGCCGTGCTCCGCCACGGCCGCAAAGTCCGAGAAAAACATCTCTTCCGTATAACCCGGCAGACCATAAATAAGATCCACATTCAATACCATCCCTTCCGAGACGATCATGTCGCAGGCTGCCAGCGCATCGCCGCACGTGTGCCGTCGGCGCACAGTCGAGAGCACGCCTTCGTTCAGGCTCTGGACACCCATGCTGACACGACCGACTCCATTTTTCTTCAGCACTGAAAGGTGTGGACGTGAGACAGATTCCGGAGTCGCCTCGACGGTGTGAACCTGCCGGGAGTCTGGCACCAAGCGAGACATGACCGAGGAAAGGACTTGGTCGAGCAGCTCCGGCGGTAGGGCAGTAGGTGTCCCACCGCCGACAAAAAGTTCACTCAATGGTGTGCCCTGCGGAATTTGGGCCAGCTCCGTCAGAAGCGCGCTCACATAACGCTCCTTTACCTCCAATGCCGCACCAATTTTTTTTGCATAGAAGCAAAAGTTGCAAGCATAATTGCAGAACGGGATATGGACATAAAGCTTGAGCTGCGCCCCCGGATCAAGCTCGCGAACTACCATCGGCTGCGCCGCGAATGCAGGCGCGGACATCGGATAAATATGGGCTGGCCCGTAGGCAACCCGAGAAGCAGGGCCGACGACGGAAGCGATCTTCTCAAGATATGGCAGAGAGTCGGAACGCGGCATAATTATTTTTAGCTTTCGGAGCGGCGACATTGATGCCAGCTGGCGAAGGGCATTCATATATACTTGAAAGACAGTGATGCAATATTCCAGTGCATGAATGAGCAGTCGGTCTCGATTATCAAAGCACAGACACTCCTTCTAAATCTGCCTGATCTATCTCAGCTCTGATCAGCGAAATTGAAAAAAACAACATGCGGAATCCAGCGGAACGGGCTTGCCGGAATACCGCGCCCACCCCACCGCGTAACCATCTGCCCCAGTCAATTTAAAGGCAACCTCCTCGAATCCGAACTGCTCAAGTAAACCACGGATCTCAGGCACTGACGCCCATCCATCGTTAGTGACTTGGTGCTTGTTCCAGATCACGCTGCAACCCTCCCGGCAAAGCATAGGCAAACTGCTGATCAATCTAAAAATGTCCTCCCGCCGTATGTGGCCGAGAAACCCTGAGAGCAGCACCACATCCACGGGAGCAATATCAGTGTAGTTCTGTGCCAGACCAGCATCTGCCAGAACAAACTGGATTTGTCCTTCAAGTCCGGCCTTACTCGCAGCGAATTCTCCTCGCTTCAACGAATCGATGTGCGTGTCCAGCAACCAAGCCGTGACTTCACTGCGCCGAGGATGATTCCTCAATGACTCAACGACATCGCGCCCGTCGCCGGCACAGAGGCTCACAAGCTTGATGGGACCTGAAGGAGCCGCATCGAGCGATGCGGAGACCAGCGCACTGACAGCCTCCAGTCGCGCCTGAAGCGGCAGTGAGATATCGTATTTGAGATGCCAGTCGTCCCAGTCCATACGCTATACAAAGAGATTAATTCAATGTGTGTTCCTACTTTACCCTGCGGGGTAAATCGTTTGTGGTCGCAAGTAAAAGTCCCTGTCGAAACTTCCGTGTTCCGGCGGGCCGATGCCCGATGCTTTCCATCCGCCAAAGGGAACACCAACTTCCGCATCTGCCGTAGCCCGATTGATTTTCAAAATACCTGCGCGCGCTTCAACGAGGAACCGCTCCTGCTTCTCTGGCGATATGGTGAACAGCGACGCTGCGAGTCCCTGTCTTACACCATTGCATAGGTTCATCGCCTGCTGCCAGTCAGTTGCTTTTTGCACCACCAGCACAGGGCCAAAAGTTTCCTCTTGAACAATCTCGTTCGCTGGATCGTCGCAGCACACGATTACTGGCGGATGCCATGCCTCACGTTGACCCACTGAAATTGGCGTAAAATGTTCCGACTGCACCCGAATCACGCGCAGCCCATCCTTGATAGATCGCTCAATGATTGCGGCCACTCGCGCGGCGTGCTCCGCGCTCACGAGCGGGCCGACGCGGGTATCTGGTTGAAGCGGATCGCCACATGGTATTGCCGCCACTCTACGTTCCAACATTGAAACGAATTCATCATAAATTTTCTCGTGGACAATCACGCGGCGATTAGCCGTGCAACGCTGGCCCGCCATCTCGAATGCGCCCCCGGCAATCTTATGCGTCGCATCGCGCAGATCGCAATCTTCCCAAACGATCGCCGCATTGTTGCCGCCGAGTTCCGCCTGCAATGGAATGCGACGGCGTGCGCAAATTTCCTGCGCTGCGTATCCCGCGAGTGATGAGCCGGTGAGCGATACTGCCGCAATGTTTTCATCACACATCAATGCCGCCGCAGCACTTCGATCACCTAGGACAAGTTGCAGCACCTCGGGAGGAAATCCGCAGGCATGAATAATCTGGAGCAGCCTGCGGGATAGCTTTTCCGCGTGAGGCGAGGGCTTCCACACCACTGCGTTTCCGCATTGCAAGGCGGGCGCGATTTTTCCCAGCGCGATGTAAACCGGATTATTCCACGGCGTCACGATGGCAACCACGCCATGCGGTCGTCTTCGCAGCGTGACGCCTGATTGCAAAATTTCATCGTCCAAGCATTCGCAACTGCGGATCACTGCGTGCAGCATTTCTGCGGTGCGCAGCACTTCCATTTCACCAAAGCAAATCGGCTTGCCTGTCTCTTGCGCCATCAGCGCAGCCAAGGACTTCGCTTCCAACTTCAGCTTCAGCGCCAGTCTCTCCAGCATCTCGCTTTTCGTATGGATTGCCATGTTGCTCCAAGACTTGATGCCCGATGCTGCGGCTAAGACGGCTCTGGAAACATCAGCAGGAATCTCGCGCGTTGAATTCCCACGCAATTCCGCAATCAAGCTCGCAACATTCAAAAATTTTGCGGCGCGAGTCGCAAGATATCGACGCGTGATGCTTGCATGAACGGGATCGTCGCTCGCCACCGCATCATCAGCAATGCACACTTCATATCCGCGTTCATAAGCATCTAGCGCCGTCTGACGCACACATGCATGGAGATGAACGCCGCACAAAATAACCTGCTGTGCATGATGTGCGCGCAATTGCTGGTCCAGCGCGGAATTGGAAAAGGCGCTGAAGAATGTCTTCCCAATCACGGCTTCTCCCTCGATCGGTTGCAATGAATCGGGTGGCGCATGTCCTGAAGTATCCGCTTCGCAACTCCAGCGATCTGTTTTTTTCCAATGAGGCATCCGTCTGTCGTCACCGCGCGAAACCGACGTCTGAATATGGATTACAGGAATTCGTAACTCGCGACAAGTTTTCAGCAACTGCGCGGCGCGCTCCACGACGAACCCGCTTCCAGGCTCCAGACCTGCAACAGACAGATAGTCATTTTGCAAATCAACCAGCAAGAGAACGGTATTCATCTCAAATAATTCAGGCTGCGGCTTGCTTTTCCTGCACGATCTCACTGAGACGGTCAGTGATGCGACTCACCATCTCTTTGGTGCCGATGATTCGGCATCCAGACTCCGTAACGTCTGCGGTTCGCCAGCCCGCTGCCCACACCGTTCGCACCGCGTGCTCAACCTGCTCCGACTCGGCAGCAAGCCCGAAACTTTCACGCAGTGCCATGGCCAGTGAGAATATCTGACCAGCCGGATTTGCCCGGTCTGTTCCCGCTATGTCGTAGGCCGAGCCGTGATTGGTTTGATAGACGGCGGCACCATCTGGCGCATAATTGCCGGAAAATGAAACGCCGCGTGATCCAAGCAACGCCGCACCGAGATCGGCGAGCACGTCACCGCACATATTCGGCGCGGCGATGACATCGAATTCGTGAGTATGCTGAATGAGTCGGTAAGCCATGTGGTCGATATCAACCATCTCGCAACTGACCCCACTGGCACTCGCCACATCATTGGCGCATTCACGCCACAGCGCACTGATGCCGGGAACGCCCGAGTCTTTGCACACGACCGTCATCGTGCCTCGGCGCATCTTCGACAACCGCGCTGCTGCACTAAGGAAACGTCTCACGGTGGATTCATCATCGGCGAACGTGTGCTGAACACGTCGCCCTCCATCCGCCGCCACGTCCGCGCAAGAACTGCCTTGATAGATGCCGCCAATATTTTCACGGACAAGGATGATGTTCGCACCGTCGACACAGGCGGGCTTTAATCGGCACGCTCCCAATAGTTCTGGGCAGACAATCAGGGGGCTAATTTTAAAGAAGAGATCAAATCGTTTTCTCAAATCGTAAACGTATCTTCCGCCTCCTGGCCCGCTGAGCACCGCTCCGCCTCTTGAGAAAATTTCACTGCAAAATGCAACGGCGTCCTCTGACAGATCGCTTCCCCCTTCCCTCTCCGCATCTCGACCTATGGGTCCGCCAAACTGTATATCAATCTTCAGATTTAGATGATCCTGCAAAACGCGAAGCACCTCCAGCGCGCCTCCAATAACCTCAGGCCCGATACCTTCGCCGCGAAACACGCCCAGCGTCAGTGTGCCCTTTGGGCGTAGTTGCCCCGATTGAAAAATGCAGTCACTCCAACGGAGGTTATCGTGTTTCAATGTAATCATGTCTCAGCTTCACTTCTTAACTTTTGCGGGAATCACACGCCATTCTCCCAGTGTAAATTCACGCGCGGTAAAGAGCCAGACCACGACTTTCTTTTTTGCCCAGAAGTTGGGATTTTTTGCTGTGGCACGTGCGACCTCCACGCGCGGCCCTTTCGCGCCCCCGCCCTCCATCGAATTTTCTTCAACGGCAGCGGGCAGGTTAATCTGAAGATGATCGATAAAACCAGCCTGGCTGGTGATCATTTTACCGCCCTTGCGAAATATTTGTAGATGGCTGTCTCCAATGACCAGCATCGCGCTGTTCGGATCGCTTTCGAGAGTGCGAACCGTTTTGCCATCAGGCGGGACGGCTTCTCCAGCACGCTGGAGTGGAAGCTTTTCCTTGGGCACGGAAGTTTTTTGTGCTCCTTCGATGAGATCACCGTGAAACTCAATCGTCTCCTCTGGCAATGAAATGAGATCGGCTAGTGAGTTCTCGCTTATTTCTTTCCTGCCTTTGTATTTATCAGCCACGAGTTTCGCTGCGAGCTGTGCCGCATACGGCGACCAATGTGAATCTGTGGCGCAATAGAGTTGTTTCTCGGGATGGGCTACGCGCTCGGCTTTAAATACGCTTTCGAGATCGAGCACCTCCACACCCGCCGTTTTGAGTTTGGCAAAAAAGGCTCCCATGCTGGGCACGGTTTTCGGATCAATTTTGTCGCTGAGTTTTTCGGGGTAGATCGCGACCTTGGCGGGCACTGGCACGAGGAGCAGTTCCACTCCGAGAGCCTTGAGTTCCTCGCTGTATTTCGCGATCACTGGCAGCGGGTCCGTGCCTTCGATGTTCGCCTTTTTCATATCGGCGTTCGCGAGGTCGCCCTTCGCCAGATGCTCCAGTTCTTTGCAGAGAAAGAACCATTTTACGTCCTGACCCTGCACGGCGAGCGGTTTAGCGGCCTGCGTTTTGGCGAGAATGCCTTTGATGGTTTCAGTAAAATCCCCAGCGCGCAGATTGAGCCATGCGGAGAAAGTGAGAAGGAAGATGAGGGTATATTTCATTCGATTAAAGTGTTTTTTACCTGCGGAAACGCCGACGCAAGTGGTCTCCCCATGTAAACGCTGCCCCGTGATTCCGCAATGACAGTATGAACATTGAATTCCGCACTGGACTCTGGAGAGGTTTTGCCCTTAAACTCTACTCCCCATGATGCGTTTGATTGCTCGGCTGATGTGGATTGCAGCGTTCGTTTTGGCCACCTATTGCTGGATGGTCATCTTCGAGCATGGATTCGCATGGAAGGGCTTCTCCGAGGGATTCAGCACCGAGTGGCGCAACCTCGCGGCAATGGTTATGGGAAAATCCGCGCCGCTGCCTTAACGGTGCCGAACTGACAGCCACATTCATCAAAACAATCAGCCTCGATAAATCAGATGACAGAAAATGATCTCGCTTCACAACAGAAGACCCTCTGGCTCAAAGGTATGAGCGCCTATCAGCTCAAGAACTTTGACTACGCCGTGAGTCTTATTCTTTCCGTGGTGAAACAAGCGCCAGAATTTCTCGATGGCCGCAAACTCCTGCGCCGTGCCGAGGCAGAAACCGTCAAGGGCCAGAAAAAAGGACTTTTCAGCGGTGGCCTGAGCCTTTTCAAAGGAAGTGCAAACTCCAAAAAAGATCCTTTGGAAGGCATTGCTGAACTTGAGGAAACCGTCTTCCAGAAAGACCCCTACAACATCAATGGCAACCAAGCGCTCTTTGATTATGCGACTCGCGCAGGCAATAACGTGCTGGCAGCTTTCGCGCTGGAGACTATCCGGGAAGGGCACCCCGAAAACACTCGTAACTTGCATCGTCTCGCGGATCATTACATGGCTCACGATCAGCCGGAAAAAGCCAGCGCCATTTACGCTCAGATTATCAGGATCGACGCCACGGATATGGATGCAGTGAAGGGCGAGAAAGACTCCGCCGCGAAGACCTCCATGATGCGTCAGGGTTGGCAAGAAGAAGGTGGCTTCCGTAAGGCCATGAAAAACTCCGATGAATCCCAGCAGTTGGAGAACCTCACCCGTCAGGGCATGACACGGGAGCAGATGGAAAACTTGCTCGCGCAACTCGCCGATGAATATGAGAAGGACAAAAATAATGTCGCCGTGGTCAAACGCATTGCAGACATCTATGACCGCATGGAAGAGCCAGAACACGCCCTGAGCTACTATGAATGGGCTGCTCAACTCAGCCCGGCGGACATCTCATTGAAAAGCCGCGCAGAACAAGTGCGCAATCGTGTCGCGGAAATGCAAATCCAACGCATGGAGTCAGATATTGAGACCGACCCCACCGCCCCGGACATTGATGAGAAACGCGCCCACATCCAGTCCATCAAGCTGGATCGACTCGCCACCGTTCTTGCAGAAGCAAAAACCAGAGTCGAGCGCAACCCCACCGATAAGCAATTCCGTTTTGATTACGCCAACATTCTTTTCCACGCCGAGCAATATCGCGAGGCCATCCCGGAACTACAGCAGGCCAAGAGTAATCCCCACATTCGCAACAAGGCCCTGCTCATGCTCGGCAAATGCTTCGAGCGCCTCAACATGAACGACCTCGCTGAAAACGCCCTCGGAGAAGCCGTGAAGGAAATTTCCGGCTTCAACAACGAGAAGAAGGACGTGCTTTACGAACTCGGTCTCATCTACGAAAAATCCGGCAAGAAAGAAAACTACCTCAACTGCATGAAGGAAATCTACAACAACGACTATGGCTTCCGCGATGTCGCTAAGCGCGTAGAGTCCTCGTATAACTAAGCCGCTCTGCGCGACTCCGCTTGTTCATGCACCCGAATTATTTTTCGGAGCCGGAGTGGCTGGCCTTGGCTGATGCCATTCTGGCCCCGCCTCTGGAGCTGCCGAAAGCCCGACGTAAATCACTCTCTTCTATAGGCCATCTCGTCGAAAGATTCGCCGCCACATGCGACCGTCTTCGCGCCCATGTGAGTGATCACTTCATGCCTGATCTACGGCCTTGGCTGCGCCCCATGGCAAACCTGGAGTCATGTTCGTTGCGTGGAGACGGCTTGATCGTTTGCCTGCTTCAGATGAGTGGCGATAAATTCCAGCTTTATCCACTCGCTCTGCCTGCAACACATGCTTTAAGCGCCGTGGAACTCTGGATGCGTTCGCATCCCAACGCTTCAGAATCCTTACCGCCCATGCTTCCTATTGCAGAAGCATCGGTCAATTCCCCTCTCTGGCCGGCGTTAATGCACCTGCGACCATTACGCGAATTCTGGGAGCGCGAGCTTAGACGCAGTGCCGTGGAATCTTTACTCGAAATTCTTCCAAACGCCTGGCTGCTCGATCCCACACCATTGCCACCCGGCACCGTGATCCCTAAGCTTGAACTCGCATCGTGGTCAGACCTATCCACGTTGCGCGAAACACAACGCCATTTTGTCATCGCATCCGTCTCACGTGAAGATTCGCCGATGGCCTTAGATAATTCCATGCCCGAAGCCCAATGGCAGCAGATGCTTGAAGCCGCGCTTCATTCAGCCACCAGCAATCCCAAAATTCTTTTGGAACTGACGCCCCCATCCTCCGACACCAAAACCCTTCTCTCATTTTACAGCAAAATAAGCGCACGCGTGGACTGGCTCGGCGCAGTCGCCGTGAGCAACGAAGGCGCACAATATCATCTGCATCGTGTTGAGTAACCTGACGCAATGATTGAAGATACTTTCGCAATCACTGC
Source organism: Verrucomicrobiales bacterium (assembly GCA_038230495.1). Lineage (GTDB taxonomy): Bacteria > Verrucomicrobiota > Verrucomicrobiia > Verrucomicrobiales > Verrucomicrobiaceae > VFKE01. The sequence goes on along the minus strand of JBBRNC010000002.1, from coordinate 118,492 downwards.
GTAAAGCTCCGCTTTGACCACACGTTCTTTCTTCGTAAACATTACTTAATATGGATCTCACACGCACAGCATTCGGCACTTGGAGCGGCGGACGCTTCATGCACTTCGGCGAACAACTCGACGAGAAAAACTACGTCCGCCTCGTCCGGCTCAATTATGAAAAAGGCATCCGCACTTTTGTCACTGCAGACGTCTATGGCGCGGGCCGGGCGGATACACTTCTCAGTGAAGCTTTGAAAGGAATCCCGCGCGATACTTACTCGCTGGTCGGCATCATCGGCCATGATTACTACGGTGGACTGCGCGCCGGAGCGAAGGGCTACCCGCGCTTCACCGAACCCGGACTGCGCCAGCCGGACAATTACGCGTCCTATCTGAAAATGGCCTGCGAGAAATCACTGGAGCGCTGCGCTGTGGATAAGTTCGATCTCCTGATGTTGCACAATCCCGACACCACTGGCTATAGCAGCCCCGTCGTGTGGGATGGATTGCGCGCGTTGAAATCCGCTGGTCTCACCGAGCGCCTCGGCATCGCCCCCGGTCCGGCCAACGGCTTCACGCTCGACATCATCAACTGCTTGGAAAAATTCGGCGCCGACATCGACTGGGCCATGATTATCCTCAATCCCTTCGAGCCTTGGCCCGGCCAGTTCATTCTCCCAGTTGCTAAAAAATTTAACGTCAATCTGCTCACCCGCGTCGTGGATTTCGGCGGCATCTTCCATGACGACGTCCGCCCCGGCCACAAGTTCCGCGATGGCGACCATCGCAATTACCGCGCCGCCGGATGGGTCGAGCACGGCAATGAAAAGCTTGATCAGATACGCCCCATCGCCCAACGCCACGGCCTCACCATGCTTCAATTGAGCTGCCTCTGGAACCTTGCGCAGGAACCCGTAAAGAGCGTCGTGCCCACCCTGATTCAGGAAGCCAACGAAGGCGCAAAGAGCATCGAGACCAAAGTGGAAGAACTCGCCTCGCTCCCAGAAATAAATCCACTCACCGTCGAAGAAGTGAAACAAATCACCGCCATCGGCGACAACACCGGCTGCATGAAACTCAAAGGCGCCAGCACCCGACACCTCGGTCAAGACCCCCGTCCCGATGAATGGCCGCTGCGCGAGGAACTCTCCGAAACTGCAAAACGCTGGGGACTGAATCCAGAGTGGGCGTGGTGACACAGGAGCGCTACCTCCAACACTGAATTAGTCAAACTGTTGACCACACACCAGGAGGTTGTAAAATTCCTTCATGACCGCGACACAAGTCATAGCCGAAATCAAAAGCCTCCCTCCGCAAGGCAGGGACGAAGTCATACGTTTCACCCGCACCTTGGAAACTGCCAGCGTGCTTTCCGGCGGCGAACTAGAAGTTCTCGCGCAGAAGCTCGCCGCTACTGATGATCCTGAAGAGTCTATGAGGCTGAAGGAAGAACTCACAGTCGGCTTCTACGGCACCAAGTAAAAATGCCAAAAATTCGCCGCCGAAATCTGCCGCCCGCCCTCTGGCAGCACTTGCTGCAACGCGTGGAGGAACGTGGCATCTCCCCGCGAGACCTCCGACTGCTGGCTGACTGGCTCTATCTTGAACCCGAAGTGCCATTGGGCCCGTGGTTCAAGAAATTCTCCGACATGATCGTCTGCGGCGAAGGCGAACTGATCAAAACTTTTCTCATTCCCGGTCAGGTGCCGTTTGGTGAAGAGGTGGCGTGACGACTACTGCGAGAGGAACTCTCCGAAACTGCGAAACGCTGGTGACTGAATCCTGAGTGGTCGTGGTGAGGTTCGTCATAATACATCGATATTCTCATCACCCATCACTCAACCTTTCACCCCACAAACTCCCCTATCTCATAAAGCTTCGGATCGCGCAATGGCACCTTGAGGCTGGCTTTGATCTTCTTCACGGTGGCGGCAAACAAATCAGCGCCACCTTCTCCGCCTTCGCCTTCCTCGCCACCGAGATCGCCGAACTCGGCCTCCAGCTTCTCCGGGTCTTCGCCGGCTTCGAGCCGCTTGACCATCTCGCGCATTTCCGGCGGCGTTTTGTCGCCGAGGGCGTCGGTCATCTTTCGCATGAGGCGACCCATTTGACGCGGGTCGGGATTGGACTCGTCCATGCCGGACATCTCGCGCTCCATGTCGGCCATGAAGGATTCCATTTTGGAATCGTCGATGCCAGCGAATGGGTCATCGGCAGATTCCTCTTTTGCACCACGTAGAAACGCGAACTTCGACACGCGCTTCTCCATGCGGAATTTTGCATCGTCCGGGCAGCGCGGCGTCTTCTCGCGATACGCGAGGCTGCGTGCGAGGAAGGAGTAAATCTTATGGTTGTCCGGGCAGTAAAATTCGTAAATGGGCATGGCGGGTTGACTGGTTCCTCGTTCCTTGTTTTTTGTTAGTAAGTTTCTCCTGCTTGCGCGTTGTGCAAACTGAAACCAATAACCATGAACAAAACAAGTTTCATCCGCACCTTGGAATCTGCCAGCATGCTTTCCGGCAGAGAACTCGAAGTTCTCGATGCGACGGTTGATGTAAATCGCAAAGCCAGCGCAGCATGATGTGCTGTCTTTTCTTGGCATCCTTTGAATTTGGGATTACGGAAATAGCCTCGTTATGTCCAATACTCTCACAGATCTTGTGGTGAATTTTACCCCTACGGGAATGGTGCCTTGCCGCACTGACACGCCCCATGTGCCGCTCTCGATATCTGAAATTGTCGAGGACGTCCATCAGGCCTGCGAGCTGGGCATCACGATGGTGCATCTTCATGCCCGCACTGCTGCAGGAGTGCCTACCAGCGATCCTGAGATATACGGGGAACTCATTCGGTCAGTTCGCAAATTTGCCCCAGAACTTGTCGTCTGTGTATCACTTAGTGGACGGGCGGACCCCAGTTTTGACTACCGTAAATTGCCGCTGCTTCTGACCGGTGACTCGAAGCCAGACATGGGGTCGCTAACTCTTTCGTCGTTGAATTTTCCCAAACAGGCGAGCATCAATGCCCCTGATACCGTCCGTCAACTCGGTGATCTCATGCGGGAGAAGGGAATCGTTCCTGAACTGGAAATCTTTGAACTCGGCATGGCGAACCATGCGAAATATCTCATCAAGAAAGGCGTGGTGATGTCACCGTGCTATGCCAATTTGATTGTGGGCAACGGCTTCTCTGCCCAACTCGATCCTCTTCACATCGGAACTTTGATCAGAGATTTGCCGGATGATTGTGTATGGTCGCTCGGTGGGATCGGGCAGACACAACTTGCTGCCAACACGATTGCCATTGCCCTCGGAGGAGGCGTGAGGATTGGTCTGGAAGATAACTTACATTTAGACCGGGCGAAAAGCCGACTCGCAACCAACGCCGAGTTGATCCGACGCGTGCTTGAGATTGCCGCTCAATTCGAGCGCTCCCCCATGCCATCACGAGAATTGCGGAGCATGCTAGCGCTACAGTCTGGCCATGGCTTATACGGTCGCTAGGAAGCAGGATCAAAACTGTCCTTCGTAACGCAAAACCCACTGATATAATTTTTCAACCTGCCCAACTCTCGCCGGGCAGTCGCGGCAAAAATAATACGTCCTTAGAAACCAATCCAAGCCGGTTAAGCAGCCTCCAGGAAGGTCGCCACCATCTGCGAATCCTATGGCAGCGAACTGCACTAAACCCTTTCCCCGAGATATCGACAGCATTCTGGGCAAACAAGTCCCAGTCGATCCGAAACTTCTCCTGCGACCAGTCATATTTTTTTGCCCATTGCTGCACCCTATCTTTCGATCCCAGTCCTTCTTTCAATTTTCGGTGATGCTGAAACAAACGTTCAAATCCGATATTCTTGTAATGCAATAGAAGCATCTCGTCGCGCGGAGGTAGCCTCAATTCACCAATGGGATGGGCCTCATGCCCTCCACCGTCGAAATTTGATTTACGGACTGCCTTTGGATTAAAGATACAGAGTTTGCTCATGCGACCATAGGGACAGCCCATCGTCCTAGTCTGACATAGCATCTCATCCTTCTGCGGAAATTCTTCCGATACCATCTGGAAGCCCATGCTGTGCAAGAGTGTGACGCCCATTTTTTGACAGCGCTCCAGATAGTCTCTCATCCCCACGCCCGGCACATGCAAGTGCTCGTCAATCGAGGCCATCACCACCCAGGCAGCTTCTTTGCGGCTTTCTTTCCATGAGTTGTTTTGCATCTTCTGATGCGAGGACACAAACGACTCGGGATCGGTCCATTCGAATTTTCGTAGTTCCACCTTGGGGTGAGACTGAAGCATTTCCAACGTGCCATCAGTCGAGCCATTGTCATAAATAAAATAACGATCAATCCACGAATCGTAATGACGAAAAAAGAAGCCCAGCATGTCCACTTCATTCCGAGAAATTGTATAAAGATGTATCTTCATTTCACTGCTTAGTTTGAATCCATTAAATGCCAGCCAGCCTCTGGTTCTCTGCCACTTTCATCGAATCGAGTCGCGCAGCTTGTCCCAGCCAGGTTGCCCACTAAGGGCTAGATTGCGCACGTCTTCTCGTATCTTGTCCGTCATCTCATCGTGCTTAATCACGCCCTTAAGGTTGCCGATGAAGCGCCTCAACCCCGATTCCCGATCGATGTGTTTGCGATAGATCCAGTAATTGGTCTGTCTCCAGTTAGTGATTTTCCGGTGAAGGTTTTGCTCGTGAATCCGATATTCCACCATAGGCTCGGCGCAGTAGGCTAAGGCACCAGTTCGTGTCAGTCGGAGCCACAAATCGTAGTCCTCATAAGAAAGTGATTCGTCGTAACCGCCGATCTCTAGCAATGCCCGGCGATAGACCGCGACCGATGGTGCAGGTATGAAATTGCCTTCCAGCAACACCTCGAAGAGACCACTCTCGGGCATGACATCCAGCTTGCGATGTCGCTCGATGAATCTGGGTTCCACACGATTCCCATCGGAGTCGATCACGTAGGCATCGCCATACATTCCGACATAGCCTTCTGGCAGCGCGCCCATGATTCGACCAACCGTCGCGATCCGATGCGGCAACATCCTGTCGTCACATGCGATGCCGCAGAGGCAGTCGCCCGTTGCCCGTTCGAGTATTTCGTTGAGGGTAGCGGCAAACCCGATGTTTTTTTTATGGGCGATGAATTCCACGTCGATGTTTTTGCCTCGCAACTCATCCATGTTCCGTTCCAGCCAGTCTCTGATCAGTTTTTGTGAACCATCTGTGGAGGCATCATCGACGATGATCCACTCAAACCCCCCACAATCCTGCCTCGACACGCTGTCCAGACATTCGATCACGAATTGCTCCTGATTGTAACACGTCGATCGAAGTGTGATTGAGGGTGTCATGGTATAGATCGCGAACTTGAGGGTCTTCAGACGATATCCGCTCCGCCGTATCCCGGAATTCCCTCTTTGACAATGCGCGCGGGGTTCCCAGTCACAAGGCTATTGTCCGGCACATCGGCGGTAACCACGGCCCCTGCTCCTACAATCGAATTGCAACCGATACGCAACTCCGGCAGCACGATCGCTCCCGCTCCAATGAAGGCTCCCATACCAATATAAACAAGGCTCCCGACCACGGCCCCAGGCCCGATGGAAACAAATTTCGCAACACGGGCATGATGACCAAGACAGACTCCGCGATTGATAAACACAAATTCATCCAGTTCACTGGCGGCACCGAGGGTGCAGCCAGCATTGATATACAAACCCACGCCCGCATGGAAGGATCGTGGGACTCGCACACTGGAATCGACAAGGCTGAACGGAATGGTAAAGCCCAGCGCAAGGGCTTCGATGACCGCCTTCTGGCGGTTCGAGGGCGAGAACAGAGGCACGAGAAACGGAAGTGTTTTGATTGCCTCCGGGATGTTCTCGGTTCCCATTAATTTCTCCTTATCCAAAAGAAAATCTTCTCCCCCACGGTTTTTCACAGCTGCAGCGAGCGGCACACCAGCACTGGCCAAACTTTCCTCCACATCGACGACAATTGGAGACCCCACCGCAAAAAGCACAACTGGGGCATGTTGTGTAGTCAGTAGCGTGGTTTGTGAATTCATGATCTTATCATGAGAGTTGCTTTATCTTGGTTATCTTATTCTGCTTTTAGCTAGCAGTTCAAGGAATCTTCCGTCCCTGCGCCGCTTCCCACAGCGCATACCAATCCTCGCGCTCAAGTTTGATCTCGCATGATTGCGCGGCGCTGTGAATGCGTTCGATTTTGTTGGTGCCGAGGACGGGCAGTGGTCTTGCGGGATGCGCCATGATCCACGCGTATGCGAATTGTTCCAACGTTGCGCCGTTGTAGCGAGGCGCGAGCTTCTGAACGCACTTAGCGAGACGTTGCGCAGCGTCATTTTTTAAATCAAACAACCTTCCCTGGGCCATCGGACTCCAAGCCATCGGAAGCAGTCCGAGCTTCTCACACTGACTGAACGTGCCATCGAGTATCGGTTCCATGTGGAGTAGATGAAACTCAAGCTGATTAGTCACCAGCGGCTGCTCCATGCGTGAGTTAAGTAAATCAAACTGATGCACATTGTAGTTCGATACTCCTGCGCTTCTGATTTTGCCCTCGCACAAAAGATGATTCAGTCCGTGCGCCGTGTCGTCGGCACCGGCGAACCAGTCGGGCCGATGCACCAGAAACAAATCGACGTGATCCGTGCCCAGCAGTCGCAGCGATTTTTCCACGCTTTTCATCAGGCGCGCTGCACTGGCGTTGTAATGTGCGACCTCGCGCTTCGGATGATATTGGCACGGCACATAGATGCCCGCCTTGGTAACTATCTCCAATTTGTCGCGCAGTCCGGGCGAGAGCGCGATGGCTTTACCCAGAGCTTCCTCGACCTCATAGAGTCCGTAAACCTCCGCCGTATCAATCGTGGTGATGCCGAGATCAACACAGATATTGATCCGTCGGTTCAACTCTTGCGGCGTCGGCGCAGGATCATCAAGAATGCGCCATGTGCCGTAGATGAGCTGGGAGAATTCGGGGCCGTTGGGTGCGATGCGGTGACGGGGAAGAGACATGGGGATTGGAATGATGGAAGATTGGAAGATTGGAAGATTGGAAGAAAGCCAGCGCTTCTTATCTTGCCAATCAATTCAAATCACCAGCTGACCAGCTCCCGCCGTTTCATCTTTGCGCGAAGGCAAGTTCACGAGTGACGCCACCGTGAGGAAGCGTCTTTTCGGCATCGGCACGACGATCCTGAATCAATAGCTCGATAGCATCGTGAAGATTTTTTATCGCCTCGTCTTCCGTGTGGCCTTGGCCGTTCGCCTCGGGCATCTCCGGACAGAACGCGACATGCCATTCTCCATCGCGATAAATGCGGGCATTGAACTGCGGCATGGCTTGCGTGGACACCAGCCAAGTTAGCATTGGATATTGATCTGGCAATGCTCAAGGCAAGTTCAGTTCTTCACGGACACGCTGCGGTTTCCAGCCCGATTCACGCAGTGTGCGAAGTGAACGCGCATCATCCCGCTTCGCCAAACGCTTGCCAGCTTCATCAGTGATAAGCCGGTGATGTTTCCAGACCGGAACGGGCAGTCCGAGCAATGATTGCAGCACGCGATGCAAATGCGTCGCTGGCAGCAAGTCCTCACCGCGCGTCACGAGCGTGATACCTTGCGCAGCATCGTCCACGACGACCGCGAGATGATAGCTCGTAGGTGTGTCTTTGCGTGCGAGCACAACGTCACCAAGCGGCATTGGGTCAGCGATGAATTCACCATGAGAGAGATCCCGCCAGATAAGATCGCGTCCGGTATGCGTCATCGCCTTTTCCAAGTTCAGCCGCAATGCGTAGTCTCGCCCTGATGCGATGCGTTCGGTGACTTCATCTGCAGATAACTTTTTACAGATGCCCGGATAAGACGGACCTTCTGGACCATGCGGAGCTTGCCCGGCGTGTCCGATTTCTTCCTGTATTTCTCTGCGCGTGCAGAAGCAGGGATAGAGAAGCCCCATCATGCGCAGCTTTTCTAACGCATCGCGATACTCCGCGAAATGCTCGCTTTGTTTCCGCACCGGCGTTTCCCATTCCACACCGAGCCATCGCAAATCATCGTAAATGCCCTGCTCGTATTCAGGTCGAGAACGCGCGAGATCAATATCCTCCAGTCGCAGGAGAAAACGCCAGCCGACACGCTTCGCCTCATGGTGTGCGAACAGCGCCGCATAGGCATGACCGAGATGCAGCCAACCCGTGGGCGACGGGGCGAAGCGGGTGATGACAGTAGAATCAACGGACATCGCCGCGCTCAATCGTTTTAGTTTTCACATCCGCCGCCAGCAGTCCCTCACGCATCAGGCGGACAAAGACATCGTGATGAAAACTATCGCCGCAGGTGAACACATCTGCTGCGGCATAACGATGCTCCGGCCAAGTGTGAATGGTCACATGGCTCTCTGCGATAACGATAACTCCACTGACTCCCAGCGGACTGAAATGATGAAAGACATCCGTCACATAAGTGCCGCCGGATTCTTTCACGGCCTCGATCATCAGGGTGCGCACTCCGGCAACGTCGCGAAGCTTTTCTGCATCGCAGCCGTGCAATTCAATCAACGTGTGATGCCCCAGAATCATGCTTTGCCAATCATGCTCAATACTGTTCGTGCTGCATCTGCACCGCGCGTGCAAGCCTCTTCAAAAATAGAAACACCACTCATGTCTGTGTGGGCGAACGCGATGCGCCCCAACGATTGCGCCATGCTTTTCCGCGCTGCGCCCGATATAAATCCAGGCACGGGTCGGATCATGCCGTGGCCCCAGAGCATGACATCGAGTTGCGTCACACGCTCCATCACGTCAGGATGCGCAGGTCGCATATCGGCCAGCACTTGATCACGCCATGCCGACCATGGTTTGTCGAGCGCCTCCTGGCGAGCCTGCGGTGGTGGTGCATGATCCAGTGGCTGGTAATAGGTAAGCATGGAATTTTGCGGGTAAGGATGGAGCGACTGATGCGTGGCCACCACATAACCGAGTGATGCGCTTTCGCGAAACACATTGTCCCATGCTGGAGGTGGCTCGCCGCGCCAAGTCATGTTTGCCACCATCCACGGCGAGTAATGCAGATTCTCTAACAACGGGAGATCAGCAACGACTCGCTGCACCACGAAGCGCGGCATGGCACAAACTGCAGCGCGCGCCTGAAATCGAATGGCTTCATTTCCGCTTGGCGATAGTCCATCAACCAGAACCGATCCGCCTTCCTCGGTCATGCGATAAACCACAGCCTGTTGAAACTTCACGCCACGGAGTTTTTCCATGATGCGTTTCACCAGCCAACCGTTGCCTTCTGGCCAAGTGAGAACATCGCTTTCATCGCGTGACGCAAAATAGTGCAACGCAGCCCAAGCCGAAACTTGCGCGATGCCCGCGCCGTAGTCATCGCGGCAGCAGTAGTTCACATACCAGCGCAGAGGTTCGCAGCGGAAATTTTCCTTTTCCATCCAGACTTCCATCGTCATCGCATCCAGCGCGAGCCATTCTGCATCGCGTGAACTCGCATCCACCGGGATGCAAAACGGACGTCGTCCATCGCGCCCTCGAGCCAGCTTCATCTCATTCATGCGCGCAGTGAAGCGGTTCATCTCTGCGCGTTCGTTACTGGAGACGCCAACGGTTGGCCCCAGCCCGTCCTGCCACACACCACGGACGAAAAGCCGTTCCTGCTGATCCGCGCAGAGATGAGTGTCCTCATAGATCGGGCGCCCTGCGGCATCGTGTCCGGTGATGACTCCGAGTTCTTCAAACAGACGGCGCACTTCCGTGGCTTCATCACCGGGCACTGGCACATAATGCGCGCCCCACGGATAAGGCGAAATCGCATTGGAGCTGCAACGCGAATTGCCGCCGGGCTCGTTCTCAAGATCAATGATGGTGATGTCTGCCACTCCGGCCTGCTGCAAACGCAATGCGGCGATCAAGCCCGAAATGCCACCGCCAGCGATAACCACGTCTGTTTTGATTGTGCGCACTGGAACAGGCACGGACTTCATGTCCCGCAGCCGATGCCCCGCTGAGTGGTTCGCGCCGATGATACTTCCCGTTATCGCAGAGGTTTTCGCGCAAGACGCGAGACACGCTGCAGCACCAGTTTGTATAAATGTGCGGCGATGCATCATGGGAGATAGCGGCCCCATTCTTTCTCAAACAGTCGGACGAGTGCTTGGTTGTTGAGCTTATTCACCTCGACATCCACGCGCGACATGTCAGGCGAAAAGCTCTGCTCGGTAACGAAGACTTCGTTGGTAAAGAATTTCAAATCGGGCGCTAAATGTGTCTCCGTCGGCATAGGCTGCTTGGAGGCCATGATGAAGCCCCATTCGCCGAACGAAGGCACATAGCAGTGATAGGGCACGGTTTGAAAACCGCAGGAACGCAGCGTCGCGTCCACACACCAGTATGAATGACGCGCGACCAGCGGCGAAGTGGTCTGCACCACCATCAATGCATCGGGTGTGAGCGCGCGCTGCAAGCGTTGGTAGAAGGTGGTCGTATAAAGCTTTCCGAGCGAAAAGCTGGTTGGATCAGGGAAATCAATGATCACAGCGTCAAACTTTTCATGATTGGTTTCCAGCCATGTGAAAGCGTCGGCATTGATGACATGCGCTCGGCTGGAGGTCAGGGAATTCTGGTTCAACGCAGTGAGCATCGGCACAGATGAAAACATTCGCGTCATCTCAGGATCGAGGTCCACTAGTGTGACGTTAACGACTTCTGGATAGCGAAGCACTTCACGCATCGCCAAGCCATCGCCGCCGCCGAGAATGAGAATGCGCGAGGGTTTGTTAACGCGGCTCATCACCGGATGCACGAGGCTTTCGTGATAGCGATATTCATCGCGCGAACTGAACTGCAAATTGCCGTTGAGATAGAGCCGCAGGTCGTCGCGATGCCGTGTGAGCACGATACGCTGATACGGCGTGCTTTTGCTGAGAATCACATTCTCGCCAGCGTAGTAACCGTGCTCGGAGAACTCCATCAGTTTTTCCGAGAAGACAAATCCCGCGATGAGCGCAACCAGCACCGCAAGAGCCTGCGCCAGCAACCCGCGCCACCAACGGATTTCTTTCCGCAGCATGAATAGCGCGATTAGGCCGACAATGGCATTGAGGAATCCAAATAAAAAACTGGAACGCATGAGACCAAGATGCGGCACCAGCACCAGCGGAAACAGGAGCGAGGCCAGCAAGGCCCCGACATAATCCAGCGACAGCACGCGGGAAACGAGGTCCTTGAATTCAAGCCGGTCTTTCAGCAAGCGAAGCAACAGCGGAATCTCCATGCCCACCAGCGTGCCGATGATGAACACCAAGGCGTAAAGCAAAACGCGAAATGAATCTGCGCTCTCGAACATCATGAACAGCAGCGCCGCCGACCAACCGCCGACCAATCCAATGAGTAGTTCAATCTCCACGAACACCGCGACTAACGAGCGGCTGACATATCGTGAGAGCCACGAGCCAACGCCCATCGCAAAAAGATATACTCCAATAACGGTGGAGAACTGCGTGATAGAATCGCCCAGCAGATAGCTCGCCAGCGTGCCCGCGATCAGCTCATAGATCAGCCCGCAAGTCGCGATGGTGAAGACAGTCGCTAGTAGCAGCAAGCGCGTGGAGCGCTCATGGGCTGGCGTGACGGAATCGGCGTTCATTCTGGAGTTTGGTAGCAGCCGACGTGAGGAGGCTCTGATTCTGAGGGTTGGGGAGAAGACAACGTTACAAGCACAGAATTTTGAGCCTCCTTACATCGGCTGCTACTTGGATTTAGCATCAATGGAAGCATCTGAAAGAAAGATGTTCTCTCGTTTCGCGATTTCTTGAAAATCGGTCTCCGGCATATATTCTACAGTTCCATTTTTCTTCGCTAGCACACGCCAAGGACGATCTGGCGGAGGCTCTTGCCCTTTTCTTATTCTCTGCTGCCGTTCCTTGGCACTCAACTTGTCATTTACCAAAGGAGGGGAAAATACAACCCACTCCGCGTCTGAGACTTTGTCAGACAACCCACGGTAATAAATCCAATGTTGCTGCGGTTTGCCGTCCATCAGGTCAATTTTCATTATATCTAAAGATTGATAATGTATCCCGAGCAATGCTTGAAGATTGTCGGGGAAGCGTCCCTCATGGCGCCCTGCATAATCTTTAAGCAAGCTAATTAATCGTCGCACATCGTGCTTCATTTTATTGCCATAACTCTGCGCACTTATGCGCCCCATGGGAAGCCACAGCGAGGCAATTACTGCGAGAACAAGGATACACAAGCTAATCCAGACGATCAGACTTATGCGCCTTGGTGCTTTTACATCTAGTGCAGACATGAAATTGAAATGAGAATAACTGATTTGCCGCACCCGACGTGAGGAGGCTCTGAAATGGAAGATGCGGGTGCTGAACCCTGCGAGAGGTTAGAGCCTTCTCACCTCGGCTGCTGCGGATGGCTAACCGTGCATGGCCGCCGCTATGATGATGCAGATGCCGAGTCCGACGGCACCGACAACAATGGCGAGCGGCTGGTTTTTCTTTTCGATAAGCTCCTTCCAGAGATCGTAGGGCGTGAGCTTGTCCACAATTCTGAACGTGGCGCAGAAGATGATGACGCCCATGATCGAATAGACCAAGGAGTTAGTGAAGTCGTGCCAGTTGATGATGTTCATGGTTTATTTGGGTTGGGTTATTTATGACTGATGCCGCTGGAGCCGTGTGAAGAAAACCATCGCGCAGGGCCGACTGAGTGCCAGAGGCTAAGCCCGCGAGTGTTGCCATAAGGAATCCAGGCGCAGAGTCCGAGGCAAAGGGCCGCGTAGATGGGGTGGCGTAATAAGTTCATAGCAAAGAACGTTGTGCGAACGCTGGTGAAAGAGCGTGAGTAACGCAGTGCCTCTGGCCTGCGGGTGTCGGGGGCGTCTCGCCCCCGAGGAGATGCGTTGCAGGCGAGACGCCCGCAACACAAACCGTCGTGACGACCGTGTTACTCAGGAGTTTAATCGTCGTCGGATGATGATGATGATTTAGAGGCATAGGGTGAGAAATCGCTGTTAGACCATCGTTTGACCTCGAACCCAAAGGCACGAAGCCGCATGATGATCGGCCAGATCAATACTAGAAGGATGCTGATGATGAAATTGGATGAATAGGTCTTCCCGCTGCGCACGCTGATATTGAAGGGCAACTGAGTGATAGAGGGATCGGCCTCCGCGCTCATAGCAAGTGTGTAAGTTCCAGCGGAAACACCGGGCACGCTCGCGCTTCCCGTTTGTGATCCCTCGGTCCATGATCCGTCGCTGTCTGTTCCGTAGTAAAACTCCACTGTAAGTGAGGCAGGAAAACGCTCACCGCTCTGCTGGTTCACCAATTCAAAATCGAAGCCGAGCCATGAATTATTCACGGCCGCAGTCGCGCTGATGTCCACGCCGCCGACGGATTGGATGACGAAAGGCTCCGACACCAGCGGCGTCGCAGCAGCAGTTGCGCGGTCATAGACAAAGGTATTTTCATAACTCCGCACGACCTTTCGCGAACTCGACGAAAAGATTGCTACGGCTACCAGCGCCGTGACAAAAATCAGCATGAGGGGCTTGAGCGAACGCCATTTCTCCAGCCGCGGATTCGGCTGCACGATTCCGACGCTGCCTGATGCGGGAGACTTGAGCGAAGGCAGTTTGAATGCCTGCTGAATTTTTGAGGCTTCAATGTATTCGCCGGCGCTCCATGAGACTTCATTGAGTTCATGATAAATTTCACGCGAGAGGATGTAAGGCGGCGCAATGTAATCCGCGCATCGGGCTTTCTCGCCGCGTCGCACCTGCCAATAGAATTCGCCTTCGACATAATTGACCTCGCAGTTCTCATCCGCAAAAAGGCGGTAACTGCGCCCTTCGTATTTCATGTCCATGCCGCAGCCAAGCGGGGCCTTGAGCAAGCGATCCACGAGGGTCCAATGTCCCTGAAACTCGGTGAGCCAGCGGAAGCCAAAGCAGGGATTGAAAAGCAAATACTCCGTCCAGCCGGTCGCTGAATCACGACGACACTGAAAGCCGATGTGCTCCCATTCGACGCCATCAATCACACCGCGCTGCCCCAGTGGAATCTCCGGTTTAATGGCCCGCGCCGCCGCCGCCTTTTGCACGACCGTGAGCTGCGGTGTGCTGGTGTCCAGAAGTTTGCCGCAATGGGAACACACCGCCGTCATGGTGAAACCCGCCGCGCGCAGATTCACCACGCCACCGCATGAAGGGCAATTAAGCGCGCCAGTTTGATTGCGCTCCGTCACGAGTGGCACGCCGTTCCATCCGGGGATCGGCTTGAGGTTTTGCCAGTTCAACTCGACAAAGCTCGCGTTCTTGCCTTCAAAGAAACGCCATCCGTCTTCGGTCTTTTCCAATGTGGCCACGCAGCCATCAGAACGATCCAGATCAATCGACTCCCATTTCTCGCCAGTGACCACAGCTTCGGGCAATTCACCTTCGCCGCCGAGACAGGACACGGGTTTGGCGTCGGTCACGCGATAGCTCATTCCGTTGATCTGAATTTTGCCGTCGGCTTTGAACTGATCCTGCCGGAGCGCGATTTCAGTTTTCAGCGCCGTCTCTCGCAGCACCATGAAATAGCCCTGCGCCTCCCCCACCCATCCACGGGTGTGATCGGCATATTCCACAAACCACTCGCTCCAGCTTCCATCCGTCCATTTCACGCGCGTGCGACCGAGTAGCGTAAAGGCCAGTCCATCTAACTCGCCGTGCGCACCGATTTGAAGCGGCGACATATCCTGCGGTAGCGCCGCCAACTGGCCGATGGCCTCCACGTTCACATCATGCCGCACCACCACACTCTGGCAATGCGCGCACACAGACGCTTCCGCCGTGGCGCTCTGAAACACCACGGGAGCGCCGCATTGGGGACAATCAAACTGGCGCATGAAGTTGCAATCGTAGCTGGCCGCGAGTTTTGTGCAAGCACTGCCGCCCGCCCAGCCGATTTTCGAATTCTACTACCAGTAAATCACATGGTTTTATCCCGGTTAAAGACACTCTGAATGATTGGTCCCGAGGTCGGAAGTAACTTCGCTCGTTTGTGGTTTGTCACTTGGCGAAGAAGAACGAATGCAAGCACGACTTACGCTCAAGCATCTATCTTCCGCCGCCGCACGCGGTTCATTTCGCTAAGCTTGCGCTGCAAGGTGCGACGGCTGATGCCGAGGAGTTCTGCGGCTTCGGTGCGGTTGTCGCCGGTTTTCTGCAAGGCGGAGTCAATCATCAGACGCTCCATTTTTTCGAGGTTCAAATCACCGCCTGCGGATGAAATTTCTGTCGCTGAAGAGCTTGAATTTTTGCCGTCCGTTTTTATGAAATTCAAAACGGTTCCGCTACCTCCGAGATAAGGCGGCAGATTTTTCAAGCCTACACGCGAGGAATTACACATGACGACGCCGTGCTCCAGCGCGGTGCGCAGTTCGCGGACATTGCCCGGCCAGTCGTAGGCGAGCATGGCCTGCAAGGCTTCCTCGCTCAGCGGCTTGAAGGGCTTGTTGTTTAGTTCCGCGAGTTCGCGCAGGAAGGAATCGGCGAGAATGGGGATATCGCTTTTGCGTTCGCGCAGCGGAGGGAGAAGAACTTGAACCACGCGCAGCCGCCAGAAGAGGTCTTCGCGGAATTTTCCTTCTTGCACGAGCTTCGCCAAATCTTTGTTGGTGGCGGCGACGACGCGCACGTCCACTTTGAAGGGCTTGTTGCCGCCGACGCGTTCGATGGTTTGTTCGCCAAGTGCGCGGAGAAGTTTCACCTGCACGTTCGCGTCTATCTCGCCGATCTCATCGAGAAACAAGGTGCCGCCGTCCGCCAGCTCGAAGCGCCCGATGCGTTTATCCATCGCGCCCGTGAACGAGCCTTTCTCGTGGCCAAAGAGTTCGCTCTCCAGCACGTTCGGCGCGAGTGCGGCGCAATGCACGGTGACTAGTTTCGCCTTGGGCCGCCCGCTTAGATTATGGATGGCGCGGGCGACGAGTTCCTTGCCAGTGCCGCTTTCGCCTTCGATCAACACGGTCGCGCGCGTGGGCGCAACTTGCTCAATGACTTCCAGAACTGGTTTCATCACTTCGCTTTGTCCGAGGATGCCGTCGATGGCGTATTTGCGCTCAACCTGTTTTTTAAGTTCGACGTTTTCCTTTTCCAACGTGCGTCCTTTGAGGGCGCGTTTGATGAGGATTTCTACTTCATCAAGATTCAGCGGCTTCGTGACAAAATCAAAGGCCCCGCGCTTCATCGCCTCCACCGCCGTGTCCACGGAACCGTAGGCGGTCATCATGATACAGATGGGCGGCTGCGGCAGCTTCAGCGCCTGATCCAGCAAGTCCATGCCGTTCTCGCCAGCGAGGCGGAGGTCGGTCAGCATCACGTCCACTTGGTCGTTGCGGAGGAATTCCATGGCCTCGGCGATGTTGCCCGCGACATAGACATCGAAGTCATCCTCAAGCGAGAGCCGCAGTCCCTCGCGGGTATGCTTTTCGTCGTCAACGATGAGGATGGTGGCGGAGTCGGTCATGGCTATGAATGATCTGTCATCGGCGGCGCAGCAAGGTAACGCATTTGTTTTTCTACCCGAGGCAGATAGAGGGTAACTTTGACGCCTTCACCCTCGCGGCTTTCAAGTTCGATCTCGCCGCCGTGTTCACGAACAATGCGGCGGACGATGAGCAGGCCGAGGCCGGTGCCGCTTTTGCGCGTTGTGAAGAAGGGCTGGAAGAGATTGCTCATGTGCCCGGTGGAGATGCCTTTGCCCGTGTCGGTAAAGGTGAGTCGCACTTCGTGGTCAGTGCAATCGCTGGCGATGGTGAGCAACCCGCCATCGGGCATAGCCTGACAGGCGTTGCGAATGAGATTATAAAACGCCTGTTTCATCTGGCTGGCATCCAATGGCATCGTAGGCAGTGAAGCACTCAGTTCCAGTTTCACGGACACTCCGCTTTGCTTCAACTCGGGCGCGAGAAACTTTGCGGACTCCTCGATTAGTTCGTTCAATCGCACACGTTGAAGCTGCGGCTGCGTGGGTCGCACGGCGGTAAGGAATTGCCCGATGATGAAGTCGAGGCGTTTGATCTCGCCTTGTGCGACTCCGAGCATTTCCTGAAGTTTCGGCGCTTCTTTGTCGCTGAGTTTTTTCAAGCGTCGCTCAATGAGCTGGAGATGTATCGTCAGAGAGTTCAGTGGATTACCCAGCTCATGCGCTACGCCCGCAGCGAGCAAGGTGAGCGCGCTAATGCGGTCGCTCTCGATCTTCTCTTCCGTCATCTTCCGCGTCTGCGTGATGTCGCGGATGAGCATGACGAATCCCATTTCCTCATGTTCATCAATCGCGGTGACATAGAAATTCAGATAGCGATTCTCAGGATAAAAAACTTCCAGATCGCGACTCACCGCGCCGCCAGTCTTGGCAAGCGTCTCCCAGTCAAACCCCCGCAGTCCTTCCGCGAGCTTGCGCCCCACGATGATGTCGCTTTCGAATCCGAAGAAGCCGCAAGCCGCGCGGTTCACATAAGTGACCACGCCCTTGTCATCGAGTAGAATCACGCCCTCTTGCAGCGCCTCGAAGACTTTCTCAAAGAAGCCTTTTTCCTGCACTAATCGCAGCAAGTAACGCTGGACATCCGCTGGCTCCAGCCGGTCCATTCGCTTCACGATCTTGTCGAAGAAGCCAGATTTCATATTCCTGCTGACATGGATATTCTCATCGTTCTCTGCACATTTCCGAACCCCGACGTGGCGCGACAGATTGGCACTGTGCTGGCCGAAGCGCAACTCGCTGCTTGTGTCAATTTGTGCCCCGGCGTCCGCTCCATCTATGTTGGCAGGGCAAGGTCGAGTTGGAGGAGGTTCTCGCCTTCATCAAGACCACGCGCGCCTGTTGCGATGCGCTGGAAATCCATCGAGAATTTTCCACCGGGTCGCGAGGTTGATGACTTGCAGACCATCATGCTCACCGACGACCGCCGCGCTGCTGCGGAACAGGTGGGAAAAGACCTCGGCCTCCCCGCCGTATTCGCCGGACTCAAGCCCGAGGATAAAGTCGCCACCATTAAAGAAATGACCGACCGCGGCCACAAGGTCGCGATGGTCGGCGATGGCGTGAACGACGCGCCAAGTCTCGCTGCTGCATACGTCAGCGTCGACATAGCTTGAGGTTGTTGTTTGGGCGGGATTAATCGGCGCTGCCAACAAGTTTTTCGATCTTCGCCTTCAGCTCCAGATAGCTCGGGCTTTGATCATCAAACATGACCAAGTCCCGACCAAAAATGCTGGCTGGAAGAGATGCGTTGACGCAACTGAAGCAGATGATTGTCTCGCAGATTAGTTTCTCATTCGCATAAAAGCGGACTGCATGATGCGGGTTGTGACATATCATTTTGTTGGGTGTGACTTTCTGCGTCCGCCAAAGCGCCGCGAATACTTCGGCATCCCTTCCAATGATTGATACTTCCTTTGCCAAGTAAAGATCACCGCCCCAGAATGCGGTCGAAAATTTTGACTGGCCTGCGCTGACAGGTGCATACGCCAATTTCATGACCACAACCCGGTCAACTGTGGGCAGGTCGGCAACACAGAGCTTGATGGCTTCATCGAGCCTGGCTTCACGATATGAGTTTATTGCCTTACGAATATCTTTTCCAATCTCATCCCATTCCCACCATACAAAAGGCGCAGCGATGATGACAGACAACAGTAAGGTGGTCAGGCAGATTTTGATGAACCTTTTAGTTCGTTGCCACATTGCAGAATGTTGTTAACGGTAGAGCAATTCGCTCAATGGAACTCGCGTTCCTTGATAACGAAGAGCATCATCCAGCAGCGATTCAAGTTCAGGAGTAGCTTTATATACGAACATTTGCCGCACAGCTGCTTGCACAGCCTTAGAAGCATTGGCGAATACACCTGACTGCAATAGCCTCTGAAGCAGTTTCTTGGCTTCTGCATCAATTGTTACCGTCATGTGCCGAGCATAATTTTGTGTGGCGATTCGCGCAAGCCGGAATGATGCAGTCCTGCCGGCTCCGCCTACTCCATTTATCAACTCAGCGCGGCGCGCTATGCTTCTCCATCTGCTCGGAAATTTTTTGAAGCTCATAGAATCTCTCGCTCATCTTCCGTGAGCCTATTTCCTGGGCCCGAGTGAGCGCGGCATTCGCGAAACGGCCAAGTCCCAGCTCGCGCAGCAACGGGCCATAAATCTCCTCCTCCGTAGGTTTTGTTGCGATGACGCTGGCGGTATAAGGTGAGGTCAATTGGAGCGTGTCCTCGAATTGTTTTCTATTACCCCAGCCTGACACTTGCGGGAAGCCTTCGGATAACAGCGCGAGAACGCGCTCCTCGCGTTTCCCGGTAAAAAGCTCCAGGCGTGCGACAAAGACGCGGGTCAGCTTCTTCGGTTCAGGTGTGATCTTCAGGGGAAGCACGGAGTCCACCCAGTCGCGCGAAAGGATGACCAGCACGCGGGTTCCGCGTTCGGTGCACCAGAGGTCGCGCCAAGTCGCCACCATGGCCTTGGCTTCGTCCGGCGTCAGCCCCGACTTTTGCAGCGCCGCTTGCATGGCTTCCGCCAGTTGTTTGCCCGCTTCTTCCGCGGGCGCAGGTGGCAGTCGATTCAGGTTCTCGCCAATTTCGCTGGAAGTCTGGCCATCTGGAATCGGCGGTATGCCGGGCAGCTTGGTCCAACGCATGCCGTCCTTTCCGACATCAATCAAGAATGACTCTTCAAGAGATCCCCGCTTATCTCGATCCAACAGGCGCAGGTTCTCATTTCCGGAATCCATGATGCTAAAGGGAGGCACGATGTCCCCGGCACCGCGATAGAAGATGAATTTTT
Source organism: Verrucomicrobiales bacterium (assembly GCA_038230495.1). Classification (GTDB taxonomy): domain Bacteria; phylum Verrucomicrobiota; class Verrucomicrobiia; order Verrucomicrobiales; family Verrucomicrobiaceae; genus VFKE01. Next base: position 98,604 of record JBBRNC010000002.1, on the reverse strand, counting down.
CCGGCGGCTGCGGCGCACCCTTTTCCTTGATCATCGCATCTTTGGCCTTCTCCGCTGTCTTGGCGACGCCTTGGACAAGTTTGAGTTCCTCGCCCTGGAAAATCCAGGCATCCGGCACTTCCCGCGCATGGGCGTAGTGTGCTCCCTTGGGGCCATCTGCTTTGGGAATTTTATCGAGGGCGGCCGTGTCTGACGGCGGCAAAAGATTGCCTTCCCAGCGCATGGTTCCGTCCATCTTCCCGGTGGTGACATTGGGAAACCATTCCGTGATTAGGCCATTCATCATCCGCGCTTCCGCCGAGACTCTCATCGGAGCTTGGGGATAAAAATATATCACCGGCGTTTCCATGCGGACGTAATAGCCGCGTGAGAAAAACCCGGGGGCCGCGCTCTTGAGGCTGGGCATTTTCGGCGTGCGCGGCGGATAAACGAAATCTGGAAGCTCCGCCAGCGCTTGCTGAGGCTGATACCACTGGATAGGGCTTCCGTCCGAACCGAAGACGAAGGTGAACGTCCCCCATTCATGGACTTCAAGTTCAGGCATATTCTCGGCTCCATTGATGGTGCCCTTAATCAAGACCGCCGCGATGGCGAGAAGAGGAAGGATTTTCATGACGGCACGTTATCATGACGGACAGCGAAAGGTGGAGTGGTATGTTGTAAGACTTTTGTAAGTCGAGCCTCGCCTGCGGAGTTGATCTATGACATGATCCTATAGTCAGCACCGTCCGACTTTTCATGAACCAGTTTCTCGCAGTCATAATGCTAACTCTGTTCGCGCTGCCGTTGCAGGCGTAAGTCCTCGGCTTCGGCGAAACATCGCGCGGTGGCTCTGGCGGACGCACGATCTACGTCACGCGCCGCGATGACAATCCGCAGCATCCGCAGGAAGGCTCGCTCCGCTGGGCTTTGCGCCAAAGCGGACCGCGCATCGTGAAGTTCGCAGTCAGTGGCGACATCAATCTCAAAGACCGCATCATTATCCGTGAGCCATATCTCACCCTTGATGGTAGCGACGCGCCACGCGATGGTGTCACCATTCGCGATGGCAGTCTGATGTTTCGCGACACTCACGACATCATCGTGCGCCAGGTGCGTATTAGGCTCGGAGAGGAAGCCGCCGCGCGACAGCGACGCGAATACCACACCAAGCGCCCGCCGCATTCCGCCGGACTGGATTGTGTCTCGCTCGACGACTCGCAACGCATTGTGTTCGATCACTGCTCGCTCTCATGGAGCTGCGACGAAATTTTTGGCATCACCCGCTGTCGGGACGTGACCATCCAGTGGTGCCTCCTCAGCGAACCGCTCGCCAGCCCCCGCCTCCATCCCTATGGCGACCGTCATGCGTTCCCGATCAACGCCAGCGCCAGCACCCTCAGCGTGCACCACTGTCTCATCGCCCACTTCGTCATGCGCGGCCCGCAGTTCGAAGCCAACGACATGCGCCCGCAGGATCAATACACTGTGCAAATGGAAGCCGTGAACAATGTCATCTTCGACTACGAACAAAGTGGCGCGCGTTATGGCTGCGGCGTGGAGAAGGACAACGGCACCGCAAACGGCAAGCAGTTCCAATTTCAGTTTCTCAACAACCTCTTCATCACCGACTCCGCAGCGAAACCGCCTATTGAGGCGATCACGAAACACGGTGTCATCAACGCCGTCAGAATCGGAGCAGCTGGAAACGAGTGTGAAATCTACGATCGTCCTGCACGGGGATCACAAGGCGCAGCTCGTGCCTTTGCTTCTGGCAAAGGACCGGTATGGAATGAGACGATCGCTACAGCGCGCACCTTGCAAAAGAGAACCATCGTTGCGCCCCCATTTTGGAATCACGCCGAGGAATCACGTGCACTGGCATCGCAAGCGAGCATAGCTCCCTTATTCACAACAACTGCCAGCCGCAATCCCGAGTCAGCATCCGACGCCGCAAGGCATGTGCTCAGTGAAGCGGGCTGCATCTGGTCACGAGATGCCACAGATCGACGCGCTCAGGAAAATGTGAAAAATCACCGGTTTGGACGAGTGTTGCTCTCAGTGCCGAGATTCTTTTCATGGAAGCGTTGAGAGCTGCTACTTCATTGCAGGACAGCACTAGAAGCTGTTGCGCAACGCGGCGGAATTCGCCTCCGGCAAAGGGCGCACGCCCCTATTGAAGCTCGTAAACCAGCAGCCCGGAGGGCAAAAGATAATAGCCCAGCGTTTCAACGCTGGGTCTTCGGGTGGAATGAAAATGAGTCCCGTCAGGGACGAAAGAAAGCGTTGGCATTGCGACCGGATTCTTTCGCCCCTCCAGGGCTCATGAGATTTTAATACTTTTACCCAGCGATAAATCGCTGGGCTATTGTCGTTCGTCCCTAACGGGACTGAGCTTCCTTTTGCCCCTACGCGCTTGGGCGTGGCGGGGAATTTTGTTACCCACCGTTGAGACGCTGGGCTATTGTGGGTCGCCCTTGATAGGACTAACTAAACGCAACGAAGCAAAAAATTATGCACTCATTCACCAGTTGCCTGATGCATTGCGTGTGGGCCACCAAAGGACGCCGCCCACTCATCAAACCCGAATTGCAATCACGCCTTTGGCCCTACCTCGGCGGCATCGTGCGCGAGAACAAAATGAAGGCACTGGTCATTGGCGGCGTGGAGGATCATGTGCATTTGCTCCTATCAATTCCCTCGACACTTTCGGTGGCGAAGTCCATCCAGCTTCTCAAAGGCAATTCATCCAAATGGATTCACGACACGTTCAAGGAGCATGGGGATTTCGGGTGGCAGGAGGGTTACGGCGCATTCAGCAGCAGCAAATCCAGCCCCTGCGCTTCGTAGCTTTTGAAATCGTGATCAAGGGTCACCAATCGCAGTGCGCCGGAGATGGCGAACGCGGCGAGATAGGCATCCATCCAGACTTTCGGAGAAGCGGTGTTTCGAGAGGCCAAACGATGCCAGAGAGCCACCACTCCATCGTGTTCTTTTCGTTCACAAACCTGCGGCAAAGCCAGCAATGCATTCAGGGCCACCAAGGCATCCCCGTTGTTCATGGAATCTGCGCCGTAGGTCTTCACAAGTGCCGGGGTGGATGCCAGGCGGAGAAAGCTCTGATGGGTGGAGCGACAAAAGACCGCCGGACGGGCTGAAGTCGTTTCCTGCAAGGCTTGTTTTGCCTGCCGGTGGAAGGCGTGGGTGGTGAAGACCGCCGCGATCCAGACGTTCGTGTCAAAGAGTGATCCCGGCACGCTGCATGTCCTCCTGTAATAGGGTTTCCTGTTCGAGTTTAAGCAGTTCGGCCACACTCATTCTGGTTGCTGGGGCGTCGGGCGCACAGCGGATCATTGGGATACCGTGCGCGCCGATCTCAACCATTGAACTGGTAACGGGCTTTTTTGCGTCTGCGCGAAGCGTCAAACCCAAGGATTTACTGAGATACTCGGTCACGAGATCCTTCACTGTTCGTCCTTGCATCACCGCCCGCAATTTCACTTCCCTCATCAGCTCGTCGGGCAAGTCCATCGTTGTTTTCATGCGCCCATATTCCCATATTACCAGCTAACTGTCAAAGTGCTTTGGAGTTTATCGAGCCTCCGATCATGGGCCTTTAACTTGAATACGGAAATGAGAACCACGAATGGGCACCAATGAACACGAATAATCAATGACTTATGAAGACCGTCAGTTTCACCCAGGAGGTGAGTGTCAGCTTTTGCAGAACTCACTCATCATTAGTGCCTATTAGTGCTCATTCGTGGTTCAATTATCCTTTTAAGCTTAATGCAACGAATGTCGAGTATTTTGGAGCGCACGTCGCCCCCCCGCGTGCTGAAGTTCGCGCCCTCGCGGACTTCGGTCGAATGTCTGCCGAGGTGCATCGTCTGGGGACTTCGCAGACCCTTCGCGAGGGCGCAAAGGGCGGCACGCGTGGGCGCGTGCGCTCCAAGAACCCGTATCAAGCCCGACCTCAGCGCCGCCCGGTTCAGCGACAGCCCATTCTCCCCGCGCAACTTGGCATAGACAGACCTCAAATGTTCACGAAAGAGATTCCCGGCAATGGCAATCGGATGACGTTTTATGTTCATGCCGCCAATGCAGCATTTTGTTGTGCACTGTCATTGTTACTGTTGTGACGGGGGTTTTGAGATTTTCGACCTCGCGACACTCACCATCGGCGTCATCACGCATCAGGGTAGCACGGTGGTTGTGTGCCTGAACATTTTGAGGTTGTTGTTTGAGCGGGATTAATCGCCACCGCCCACAAGCTCTTCGATCTTCGCTTTCAGTTCCTGATACGCTGGATTTTGATTATCGAACATGATTAAGTCCCGCCAATAACTATTGGGAATCGATGCGTTGTCGCAATGGAAGCAGATGATCGTCTCGCAGAGCAATTTTCCCTTTGCATAGAAGCGAATCGCGTGATGCGGATTGTGGCATGAGGCTCCGTCACTGGTGACTCTTTGCTTCCGCCAGAGAGAGGCTAATACTTCGGCGCCTTCCCCATCAATTGTCACTTCTTTCGCCAAGTAAAGATCATCGCCCAAGACTGTTGTAGTGAATTTTGACTGGCCTGCGCTGACGGGTTCATGCGCAAGTTTCATGACCACAACTCGGTCAACTGCGGGCAGCTCGGCGATGCAGAACTTGATGGATTCCTTGAGATTGGCTTCACGATATGAATTTATTGCCTGATGAATTTCATTTCCAATCTCATCCCGCTGAAACCAGACAAAAGGTGCAGCGACGATGACACATACCAGTAATGTGATCAGGCAGATTTTGATGAATCTTCTCGTTCGTTGCCACATATCAGAAGATTGTTAAAGGCTCATCAACCCCGCCTGCACCACCTCCGCCGTCTTCGCGAGATCTTCCTCGCTATGCGCGAGGCTGATGAAGCCGGTCTCGAACTGGCTCGGGGCGAAATAGACGCCGTGGTCGAGGCAGTGGTGGAAGAATTTCTTGAACGCGGCGAGGTCGCTGGTCTTGGCGTCTGTGAGATTGTGGACGGGTTTCTCGGTGAAGAAGAGGCAAAACATGCTGCCGGTGCGATACCATTGATAGTTGCGGCCAGTCTTCTGGAGAATTTCGATGACAGCGTCTTCCAAGATGGCACCGATTTGTTCGAGCTTGCGCCAGCCGTGTTGCTTCTCCATCTCGCGGAGCTGCGCGAGGCCGGCGGCCATCGCGAGCGGATTGCCGCTCAGCGTGCCGGCTTGATAAACGGGGCCGTCGGGAGCGAGCATATCCATGATGTCGGCGCGACCGCCGAACGCGCCGACGGGCAGGCCGCCGCCGATGACTTTGCCCAATGCGGTGAGGTCGGGCATGATTTTTTCAATCTCCTGCACGCCGCCTTTTGCGACGCGGAAGCCGGTCATGACTTCATCGAAGATGAGCAGGGCGCCGTGCTTCTGCGTGATCTCGCGCAGTTTTTGCAAATAGCCGGGCTGCGGCAGGATGAGTCCGGCGTTGGCGGGATAGCTCTCGACAATGACGGCGGCGATCTGCTCGCCGTCATTGGCAAAACATTCTTCCAGTGCGGCGACATCGTTGTAGGGCAGCACTGTGGTGAGTTCCGCGTAGCTCGCGGGAATGCCCGCGCTGTCTGGTTGGCCGTGAGTAAGCGCGCCACTGCCAGCGGCGACGAGTAGCGCATCAACGTGACCGTGATAGCAGCCGTCGAATTTCACGATGCGGTCGCGTTTGGTGAAGCCGCGAGCGAGACGGACGCAAGACATGGTGGCTTCGGTGCCACTGTTGACCATGCGCACTTTCTCGACACTAGGCACCCATTCACAGATGAGTTTGGCCATCTCCACTTCGTAGATGTTCGGGATGCCAAAACTGACGCCATCTTTCACGGCGTTCTGCACAGCCTCGATGACGCACTGCGGCGCATGACCGAGGATGGCCGGGCCCCAGGTGCCGATGTAATCAATCATCGCGCGATCATCCACGTCCCAGATGCGGCAGCCTTTCGCGCGGCGCACGAAGAATGGTTCGCCGCCGACATTACGAAATGCCCGCACGGGCGAGTTCACGCCACCAGGGATGTATTGCTTGGCGAGCGCGAAAAGTTTCTGGGAGATGGGGCCGGAGGTCATGATGCTGGGTGTTGAAATGCCGCCGTATTCGTTGGAGTTCAAGCTTTAGCTTGCTCACTCTGAGTAGTCCCATCGTGAACTCGCTCGTCATTGATATGCGAAAGTGACACGCTGAAGCGTGAACTCCAACGAATACAACGGAGTTCCGCAATGAAACTGTGGCACAGGCCAGAGGTGCTGTGCCACTAGCCATGACGCACGATGACTGCGATGAAATCCGCGAGATATTTCTCGGCCTTGGCTTCGCCGACACCGCGGATTTTCTTTCCGGCCTCAATAGTCTTAGGCTTCAGCCGTGTGAAGAACTCCAGCGTATTGTTGTGGAAGATGACGTAGGCGGGCACGCTGTCGCGCTGGGCGATCTCGTTGCGTTTCTTTTTCAGCTTTTCAAAGAGGACATCATCAAAGCCTAGCTCGCTCGCGATGACCTCGGCGGCATCCGTTGTCTTCGCATCGCGTTTGGTCATCTTTGCTGTGGGGCTGGTGTCGGGCCACAGCATTTTTACATTGCCGCCACGGCGCATGATGTCCGATCCGGCATCGGTGATGCGCATCAAAGGATAATCTTCTTGCGTGACGGTCTCGACTAAATGCAGCTTCTCCATTTCCTTGAAGAGCTGGTGCACGCCCGCGCTGCCAAGGCCCTTGAGCAAGCCATACGTCGTGAGTTGGTCGAGCCCCGCGTCCACGACTTCGCGCGACTTGCTGCCGAGAAGCATGGCGATGATGCGGCCCTTGCCGAAGCGTGGTGTCCACGTGCCTTCAGCTTCCTTGCGGCACATGCGCGCGACCCCGCTCAAGGCCTTGCGAAGCAAATCCACTTCCTGCGAAGTGCCGGCGCGCGCGTTGGATTTGGTTCCGCCGCGCTTGCAGACATCGCAGTTGCCACATGGCGCGGCATCTTCCTCGCCGAAGTATTCCAGGATCATCTGCTGGCGGCACTTGTCCGCGTAGCAAAGCTCAATGATGGAGCGCAGCTTTGACCGGTCGCGCTTGTCCTTCTCCGCAATGGCATCGCGGTCGAGTTTGAGATTGCGCGCCAGCGTGTCGGGCTGGAGCAGGCGCGTGCCGCGCATCCGTTTGCCGGGAATGTCGAAGCGCTCGATCATGCCTTGCCGCGCGAGCATGCTGAGCGCGCTGCCCACGGCCATGCTGTTTTTCACATGGGCATGATCCGCGATGTCATCAATCGTGGCGTGAACTTCATAAGAATTGTCTGCCCAGTTGAGCAAAGCCTGATAGATGTCGCGAATGGTCTCGAAGGTGGGATTCGCGCCATCGAGGAAAAATTCCTGCGTCTTAGTGTCGGCGAAGTTGAAGAGCAGTTCGCAATGCGCGGGCTCGCCATCGCGGCCCGCGCGTCCGGCTTCCTGATAATAGGCCTCCACACTGCCGGGCACATCGAAGTGAATCACGAAGCGCACATCGCTGCGATCAATGCCCATGCCGAACGCGTTCGTCGCGACGGCGATGCCCGCTTTCTTTTGCAGGAACTTATTCTGCGCCAGCTCGCGTGCTTTGTCATCGAGTCCGCCGTGATAAGTGATGGCTTTCACGCGCCAGTCATCGAGCTGGGCTGTGACCTCCTCGACTTTCTTGCGCGTGGCGCAATAAATGATGCCGGTCTTCCACTGCGTGATGATTTCTTTCACGCGCTCGTATTTGTTCCGGACTTTTTCGCAATGCGTGATGTTGAGCGAGAGATTGGGACGCGAGAATCCGCGCACGCTGTAAAACGGATCGCGCAGACGCAGATGCTGCAAAATGTCCTCGCGCACTTCCGGCGTGGCCGTGGCGGTGAGAGCGAGCACTTGTGGGCTACCAATTTTCTCCAGCGCATGACCGAGCCGCAGGTAGTCGGGGCGGAAATCATGGCCCCATTGTGAGAGACAGTGCGCCTCATCAATCGCGAAGAACGCGACTTCGATATGCTTCAGCGCATCGACGAACAGGCTGCTTTGGAAACGTTCCGGCGCGACATAGACGAGCTTGAACTCGCCGTTGCGCATTCCGGCGATACGCTCCTTTTGTTCACTGAGCGAGAGCGTGCTGTTGATCAGCGTCGCGGAAATGCCGCGATTCACCAGCGCATCCACCTGGTCTTTCATCAGCGCGATGAGCGGGCTGACCACGATGGTCACTCCGTCCATCACCATCGCTGGCAGTTGATAGCAGAGCGACTTTCCGCCGCCTGTGGGCATCACGACCAGCGCGTCGCGACCAGCGAGCACGCCCGCTATCACATCTTCCTGCCCATCGAGAAACGCACGGAAACCGAAGTGCTTTTGCAGCGCTTCGCGGGCGTCATGAATCTGAGGGGAGTTTTCCGGCACTCACTTATGATGGCGAATGCAGGCGCGGTATCAAAGCAAATGGCTGATTGAAATTGTTTTGAGAAGTTTTTAAAAAGAAGGGGCGTGAATGTGTTGCAACTACTCGCCTGACTTTCCTGAGCCGCCGCCGCGCGTTAATTCTTGATCTCGAACCAACGGGCCACAGCGGACTCGGCCACTTTCATTTCCACTGCGTTCAGTGTGCCGAGCTTTCGGAGAAACACCCGCGATGGAACGGGTCGAATGCCTTGGGCGTCGAACGCTCCGGTTTGCAGCCAGCGAACCTGAATGTCGGCCTCGAAGCGAGTGTTCCAAACAGCCGTGGGGTGCGGCATGACCGAGTAGAGTGCGCGTTCGTTGTCCAGAAAACTGGCACTGATTACAAGTGCTGGCCGCACTTTTGCAGCCAGCCCGAGGTCAACCTGCCAGACTTCACCGCGTTGAGGACTTGACTTGACGTTCCTCCGCCCGGTCGTAGGCCATGAATGCAGAATAGAGAGATGATTTATCTAAACCAAAAGACTGCAATGAACCAAGGAATGATGGCGTCTCGCCGTCATTCCTACCGCTGACGGCGAGACGCCATCATTCCTTGTGTGGTCATGTGCTAAATGTGGTGGGCCTAAAAATGAGCGAGTAGGCTTCGCCATACGCGCGCTCCTATTTTTTTAGATGCGCGTCACGCGTCCAGCCCGAAGGCGGTGTGGACGACTTTCGCGGCGTTTTCGATTTCGCTTTCGTTGACCGTGACGGCGGTTTTGATCTCGCTGGTGGAGATCATCTGGATGTTGATGCCGGCTTGGGAGAGGGCGCTGAACATTTTGGCGGCGACACCGCTGTGGCTTCTCATCCCGATGCCAACGATGCTGAGCTTGGCGACTCCGCTTTGCGAGCGCAGTTTCACTTTGTCACCGAAATCGGCGATGATTTTCTTCAGCTCGCTCTCGGCCTTTGGCAGGTCGGCGGTGTTGCAGGTGAAGCTGATGTCGGTCTCGCCGTCCCAACTGACGTTCTGCACAATCATGTCGATGACAATGTTAGCGCGATTGATGGCGCCGAAGATTTTTGCGGCCACGCCGGGTTGATCGGGGACGTCATCAATGGTGACTTTGGCCTGGTTGCGTTCGATGCTGACGCCGCGGACGACGACAGATTCCATGCCGGGTTCTTCTTCTTTCACAAGCGTGCCTGGGTTGTTGTTCATGCTGTTGCGGACTTCAAATCGGACGCCGAATTTTTTGGCAAACTCGACGCTGCGGCTTTGCATTACCTTGCTGCCGCTGCTGGCCATTTCCAGCATTTCGTCATAACTAATGACATCTATTTTTTGCGCGGTCTGCACCACGCGGGGATCGCAAGTGTAAACGCCGTCCACGTCGGTGAATATCTGGCAGAGATCGGCCTTGATAGCACCAGCCATGGCAATGGCGGTCAAGTCGGAGCCGCCGCGACCGAGTGTGGTGATCTGGCCGTCGCGCGTCTGTCCCTGAAAGCCGGCGAGGATGACGATGTTTCCTTCATCGAGCATTTCATGGACTTCGGTCGGCGTGATGTTCGCGATGCGCGCCTTGGTGTGGACGCCGTCGGTCTGGATGCCGGCCTGGGCACCGGTGAGGGATACGGCTTTGCCGCCGAGGGCATTGATGGCCATCGCGGTGAGGGCGATGGTTTGCTGTTCGCCGGTGGAGAGCAAGACATCCAGTTCGCGCTCGGTCGGGTTTTCTGAGACTTCGCGGGCGAGCTTGAGCAGGCCGTCGGTGACGCCGGACATGGCGGAGACGACGGCAACGACTTGATGCCCCGCGTTCTGGGTCTCGATGACCCGGCGGGCGACATTGCGGATGCGCTCGGGGTTGCCCACCGAGGTGCCTCCATATTTCTGAACAATCAAAGCCATGCGTGAAGTGCGAGCGGAAAAGAGCGCGGAGGATGCCACGCTTTGCCAAGGGTGCAAGCGGGAGGTGGTTAACTAAGCTGAATATTCTGCGGGTATTAACTTAATAGATGGAGAAAAGACTGGCTAATTATTATAAATACCATAAATTAACTAATGCGCCGCTGGTGCCATTTTTCATGAATTTCTTAACTCCTTCTCAACCCATTAACTGGTCCACATGCCGACTGGTCTGGTTGCTTTTGATAGCGATGCTGGCCAAAAATACTCAGGCCCAAAACCCCTCAGGCGGTTCCCGTGAATTTCTCAACTACAACGGTCGCTATGCGCAGGCTCCGGCCTCAGTCCCGATGCCAGTGCATCGCTTAGTGGATGCGGCCAATCGCTTGCAGGGCAAGCCTTATGTCTGGGGCGGCGGCCATAGGCACATCAATGATCGCGGCTATGACTGCTCAGGTTCCGTTTCGTATGTCTTGCACAACGCCGGATTGCTCGAAGTGCCACTTCAGTCTCGCGAGTTCATGAAATATGGTGAGCCGGGGCCGGGGCGCTACATCACGATCTACATGAGAAATGGTCACGTTTTTATGAGTGTGCTCGGCCTCCGCTTCGATACCAGCGACATGGGCAGCGGCCAAGGCGATGGACCGCGCTGGCGTCCAAAGGCACGCAGCATGAAAGGTTACTCTATGCGGCATCCAGCGGGATTTTGATGCGCTGGTAAACTTGTAGAGCGGAATTACTGCCCGCCTTTTTTCGCCAACTCTTGGCTCGCGGGTGACAGTTTGTTGAGCGGCAAGGTAAATTTCTGGCCGTCGTCGCGCTGGATGACAACGCTGTCACCTTCCATGCGGACAAACTTGGCTTGGATGTTTCTGCCATCCACGCTCGTCCAAGTCTGCAAGGTCGCGCCTCCTGCCGCAGGTGCTGAGGCGGCGGGAACGACGGGGGCGACTGGAGCACTCTTTCCGCCATCAAAGGAAGCACCTTCTGCGATCCATGCTTTTACGATATCAATGCTGGCCTTGGGAGGCTGCGCCTGTTTCGGCGGCGGCATATGTTCTTCGTCATCCGGCGGAAGGATGAGTGACTTGAAGAAACTGCTGCCCTCGGGGTCTCCAGGTTTGATGATGCCCTTAGCGCCGATTTTCTGTGCCAGACGCTGCGTGTTATCGAGCACCAACTTGCCCTTCTCCTTTTTCTCAGCCTCAGAATGACACTTGTAACAAAACTGTTTAAAGATCGGCGCCACCTGAGTTTTGAAATCCGTGGCAAATGCAGAGACCGCAACAAGACATGCTGCGGAAGTTATCGTTAGTTGATGGATCATGTCAGTAAGAACAGAAAGTTTATGGCGATATTTCAAAAAATCACTGCGTAATATTTTCGCTGATCATACCGCCGTTGCAATCATAAAACCTCGGTCAGCGGCGGTGTCGCGATAGTCGCCCGGTTGGAAGCCGGCGTCTTTCAGTAGCGCGGCGTATTCCGTAGTGGAATAGCATTTGCCCTGAGTGGAGTGCATGAGCAGTGCAGAATATTCCGCCACGGGGAGCGGTCCCGTTTTATCCGCATTGATGAAAGCGTCATGGATGATGAGCAAGCCACCATCGAGGATGGCCTTGCGGGAAATTTCGAGAAGTTCGCGCACTTCGTTTACGCCCCAGTCGTGCAAGACATTGGAGAAAAGATGAACATCGCAATCGTCAGGCAGCGGGTCCTTGAACATATCACCGGCCACCACTTCCACTTGAGCGGAGAACCCGCGCTCCCCGATGCATCGGGTCGCGATGCGATCGACCGGGCGTTGATCGAAAACGCAGGCGCGCAAATGAGGATGCTGCGCCACGAGCGAGCAGGCATAAATGCCGGAACCGCCCCCGATGTCGAGCACCTTCCGACGCGCAGAGACATCGAGCATCCGGGCCATGGCCCCGCCGAGATAGATGCCCCGGCAGTCCATCGCTGCGGTGAAAGACTGGGAGAAGGCTTCTGTTTCCATGGCCTGATGCCAGTCGAGTTGCTGCCCACCTCCGCCCCAGCCAGCGGGTTTGTCGGTCTGGAGCACCTTGATGAAATCCTGCACGACTGGCCTGTCCTTGAGCGATGCGTAGTAGGGAGTGAGATTCCATGGTGAACCTGAAGTCAGGTGTTCTCTTGCGGTAGCGGTGGCGTGGAATTTTCCGTCCAGAATTTCGATCAATCCCATCGCCGTAAAAAGCGTGAGCATGACATCCATCGGTCGTTCCCCGAAGCCATAGTGGGCGCAGCATTCTGCTTTTGTCGAAGGATTCGCTTTTAGCCAGTTAAAGAAATCCAAATGCACCGCGCCCGCAGTCAGCAAATCAGCCGCATAGAGTCCGTCGCGGTAGCGGTAGATGCGCAGAGGATCGGTCTGTGGAGCAGTGGTGAGGGGAAGCATCTGGCTTGTTAGCCTAGATTTTTCAATGATCCAAGGATTGATGGCGTCTCGCCGTCACTACTACCGCTGACGGCGAGACGCCATCATTCCTTGAACAATCGCCTGCAACGTAAATGTGATTGGAAGTGCGAAAGGCTTGGATGATTTGAGTTGAAGCCGTTTCCAACGCCGCCATGCTACCTGCGATGAGGAAATTAATTTTGTTGATGGCGCTGGCCAGCATTTTGACGGCTGCCGTTTTGGCCGGTGAACCCGTCGCGCCTATTGGTAAGCCGGAGAAGTTTCTCATGCTGCCTGAACCGCGGGCGATGGGGTCGAGCACATCTAAAAATCACGCCGGATCCAAGAATACCGTTTTCACTCCCGCTCGACAAAACGACGACGGAAATGGCATCCGCCCCTACACTCCGGCGGAGTTTGCCAAGCTGGGCATCAGTTGGGAGACCTTCATGGAGCGGGCGCAAGTGGCGGCGGACAAGCGACTAGCCTCGATGCAGCCGGAATGGAAAAAGGACGACGCCGGGCAGGTGCTTTACGCGGTTTATCACAGCGATGATTCTGGCGTGGCCGCCATTCTTCTGGCCCCGTCGCTGGCGCAAATTTTCAAAAAAGTCTTTCCTGACGGAGTGTGGCTGGCCGCTCCAAACCGGAACACAGTTTATGTTTTTCCCGCAAAATCTGGTGTGGTGGAGTCCTTTGCCGAGGAATTGAAAGCGCGGTTTGACGACCATCCTTTTGCGGCCAGCGATGAGATTTTCGCACACAAGGCGGATGGGGGCGCACTCCAAGTCGTTGCCAGTTTTAAGAGGCATTAGGCCCTTGAAATGCCGATTGAGGACAAGCCCCCACATGGAGGATTTCTATTCTTTTTGAGTCGCATCGCTGAAATTTTTCCCGAATTGTGACAAAAACTTTTCGCAAAGTGCGATAAGTGTGCTACACTCCTTCCCTATGACTACCGTAAGAAATACACGCTTTTCACGTCGGGTTACTGATCACGTCACAGATGAGTTAGTAAATGTTCTCTCTAGTGGCAAGTCATACGAGTTCAACACTTTGTTTGGGCATGTGTATGACAACTTGAAGCTTAAAAACGCAGTCAGTGGTGGCGAGGAAATGCTCCGCTTGCGCTCCTATGAAAAGCTTCAGAACTTGGTCGGTCGCGGCCTCGCTCAGAAGAACGCCAAGATTTACAAAGGACTCAAAGGCATTGAGCAAGCATCCAGCGCCAATGTGCTGGCCCGCGCCGAAGCCGCCGCTGCTGCGGCAGCCGCCGCCCGCTGAGACGCCCGAAGTTTACCTGACAATATCATCCTTTAAACAAGCCGCTCCGGTTCGCCTGAGCGGCTTTTTTTGTCCGCATCAGTCGGGGAATCGCATTTGACGCCTCGTTGCGCCCCGCCTATATCAACCCCCACACACCATGTTGGAAAACTATCTCCCTATTTTGATGCAGGCGGTCATGGCCACCGGCTTTGCTGTCGTGACGCTGCTCATCAGCGTGCTGCTCGGCAAATCCTCTCCGCGCAACAAGATGAAGGACTCCGCCTACGAGTGCGGGATGCTCCCCATCGGCGAGACCCAACCGCGCTTCAGCGTGAAGTTCTACATCGTGGCGATGCTCTTCGTGCTCTTCGATATCGAGGTCGTGTTTCTCTATCCCTGGGCGGTCATCTTCAAGGACGCCGTCTTCACTTACGGAACGGAAATCTTCTGGTGGATGCTCAGTTTTGTCGGAATCCTCTTGGTCGCGTTTATTTATGCGTGGAAAAAAGGCGGCCTGCGCTGGGATTCCTGATTCGCTACCGCATGATCACGCAACTCACGCTCTTTACATTAAAGCCCGAGGTCACGCCCGAGCGCATTGAGGAAATGATGTGGCTGACCCGCGCATCTTTGCTGAAAATCCCAGAAATCCTCTCCCTGCGCACCGGCAAGAGCATCAGCGCTGACGCACCTTGGGCCTGGTTTGTCTCCATCGAAATCGAAAGCCTCGACAAGCTCGCCATCTGTCAGGATGACGCGAATTATTTCAAATACCTCGGCGAAGTCATCCAACCTTCAGTGGAGCGCCAGCAAGTCCTGACCTTCGAGATGGAGCCGCGAAAGGATGTAAAATATTCCTGAGCGCTAAGTCATTAGTCTTGATAACTGGTAGGGAATTTTGGTAAGATCATCTTATCAACCCCCTCTGTGTCATGAAAAAACTTCTGACTCTTCTCGCAGTTCTCGTCTTCCAGATTCAAACCACTCGTGCCGAGGACGATCTGCACACGATTTATCAGGATGGTCGCGCCGCCTTTTTTGCAGGGCAATTCGATCTCGCTCGGGAAAAACTCAGCGTTGTTCTGGCCAAAAATCCGACGCATCCCGAGACGCGCGCCATGATGGCCCAGATCGAACTCAAATTAGGCTCCGACAACACCCTACTGCGCAAGAGTTATGAAAAAATCATCATCGAAAAATTCGAGGTCAATGAAGCGGAACTGAATGAGGCTCTTCAAGCCTTGCGAATCCTCGCCGGCAAGGCCAGCGGCGGGAAGGTGATTCCGAACATCATCTTGAAAGACCAAGCCCTTGGAAAAAAATCCGTCACCCTCAATCTCTCCAAGATTCCACTGAGCGAAGCCCTCGGCTATCTCGCTCAGCTCACCGGTGCCAAGATCAGCTATGACAAAACGGCGGTGATGTTTTCCAATCCGGCGAGTTGAGAGTTCCGCGATCAGTGGCAGTGCTTCCCCACACGCGTGGCCGACCCAACTCCCCATACCCAACTCCCATCTTCGCAACACGCACTCATCACTGGCGGTGAAGGCGGACTTGCGCAGGTGCTCCGTGCAGAATTGGAATCGCACCATCTCGTCGTTCATGCTCCTTCGCGTGAAGAGATGGATGTGACCAGCACCGACTCCATCAACGCCACGTTGCTAAATATTCCGCAGCTTGATCTCCTCGTCTGCAATGCCGGACTCGTCATCGACAAGACCATGGCCACCATGAGCGAAGAAGACTTCGCCCGCGTGCTCGATACCAATCTCTCCGGAGCTTTCCGCAGTGCGCGCGCCGCTTTGAAACTCATGTCGCGCCAACGCAGCGGGCACATTGTTTTTATTGGCTCCTTCTCTGCGTTCAGCGGACCCATCGGCCAAGCCAGTTACGCCGCCGCCAAGGCCGGACTCATCGCGCTCGCACAATCACTCGCCCGCGAATACGGCGCGCGGAACATCCGCGTGAACTGCATTCTGCCCGGCTTCATGGAGACCAAGATGACCGCTCATCTCCATGACGAATATCGCGCCCGCTTCAAGCAAGCGCACACTCTGGGCCGCTTCAACACGCCGCTCGAAGCTGCGCTATTCATCCGCTTTCTTCATCTCGAAATGCCGCACACCTCCGGCCAGGTCTTCTCGCTCGACAGCCGTCCGCATCGTTGGGCGTAGCTTACGCGCCGGAGCTTACGCATGAATGCATTTGTTGGAGTTCAAGGTTCACCTTGCTCACGCCCATTGGTTCCAAGGTGAAATTTTCATCATGGGCATAGCACAGTCGAACAAGCTGAAGCTTGAACTCCAACGAATTCAGTAGCCTCGTGAATCAGGGCTTCCCTCGGGATTGGATTTTGCAGATTGCCAAGCGGCGCTTCCCGCCTACCCTCTCCGCCCCCTGAGCCTTAGCCCAAGGGATCACTTACTAACCGAGCCATCCATTTCCCATGAACATCACCGTTGAAACCCAGCCCAACTGCCGCGCATCTATCCACGTTGACGTCTCACCTGCCGAGGTAACGACTGAACGCGTAAGAGTAACCGGCATGTATGCCAATCAGGCCCGTCTGCCCGGCTTCCGCCCCGGCAAGGCCCCGCGCGCTGTGGTCGAAAAGCGATTTGAAAATGAAATCAAAGGAGAGCTGGAAGAGGCGCTCGTTCGCCGTGGTTACGCTGAGGCAGCCAAGCGTGATGACGTGGAAATTCTTAGCGTGGTCTCGGTCAAAGAACAGACCACCCACGCCGATAACAGTTTCTCGTTCAAACTCGAGGTCAGCACCGTGCCCAAGTTCGAGCTGCCGGAATACAAAGGCATCAAGGTCAAACTGCCGCGCATCGAGGTCACGGATACAGACATTGATCACGACCTGCTGCATCTGCGCGAGCGCTACAAGACCTTCAATGATGTGGAGCGGGGGGCGCAGACGGGCGATTTCGTGGTATTGCACGCAACAGGTTCTGAAGACGGAAAGCTGATCTCCGAGGAGCATCCAGATGCCCCGGCTTTCTTGAAGAAAATTGATGGCAACTGGTTTGAGCTTTCCGCTGAAGAGAAATTTTTGCCAGGTTTCTTCGCCGCGCTTCAGGGCATCAGCAAAGACGAAACTCGCGAGGTGAGCGTGACATTGCCAGAGGAGTTTTCCTATGAGGCATTGAAGGGCAAGACCATCACCATGCAGGTGAAATGCGATTTCGTGAAGGAAGCAAAGATTCCTGATCTCGACGATGAGTTTGTGAAGAAGATCAACGCTGCATGGACGTTGGAGCAGTTGCGCGAAGAGGTGCGCAAGGGCATCACTCAGCGTCGCGAACAGTCGAACGATGCTGCTAAATCCAATCAGGTCATCACCCATCTGGCGGAGAAGCTGGAGTTCGAACTCCCGCAGGAAGTCGTGAATCGCGAAGCTCAACGCCGCACCAACGACATCGCCATGAACGCGATGCGCCAGGGCATGGCGCAAGAAGCAGTCATGCAGGCGCAGGCGGAGATTGTCAGTGCCGCCACTCAGCAGGCGCGTCAGAGCGTGAAGGTGAATTTCATTCTTGGCGAGATCGCGAAGAAAGAGAAACTTGTCGCTACCGAAGAACAAGTTCGCCGGGGTCTGGCACAGATCGCGATGCGCGAGAAAATCTCGCCCAAGAAGATCATGGCCGAAGCCAAGAAGAACAATCTCATCGAGCGTCTGAGCGATGACATCCTCTTGGACAATGCCCTGCAGTTCCTCAAGCAAGAGGCTGTGGTCGAAGAGACCGCGCCGGAGAATGAAGACTGCGGGCACGATCACGGGCATTGATGCAGGTTCTTGCCATGCCATTAGATCAGGAGTAAGCTGACCGCATGGCTTCGTTACTTGAGCGCATCACAGTCAATCCCAAGCAATGCGGAGGACGCCCCTGCGTGCGTGGGATGCGTATCCGCGTGGTGGATGTTCTCGATTTGTTTGCCTCAGGATTATCGGCAGAACAAATCCTTGCGGAGATGCCAGACCTTGAGGCTGAGGACTTGAAGGCGTGCCTGACTTACGTTCGTCGTCGCATTGATCATCCTGTGCTGGCCGCATGATCACAATCTGGGTGGATGCACAACTCTGCTTCGGACTCAGTGCCCTTCCGGCAAATGCGTTGAATGCTCAGAATCGAATGGTGTGTTAGCCGGTATTCAAGCCGGAAGGCTTGAGAGAAATTAGCCGGTGGTGAGCGAGGCATGAGCGTAACCACCGGTTACCGAGGTGAAATCATGCGCCCCGGAAGGCGCGCGAGAAATGCCAGAACTTCTCCCGCACCCTCCGGGGCGCTGGACGGGGCTTGCGAATATCCGGTGGTTCCGCTGCGCTCCACCACCGGCTAATTTCTTTTGAGCCTCCGGCTCGCAGAATGAGTAATCTTGATGCCATCTGGATTGTATGCGCTTGATCCAGCGAGTGGAGCGTATTCCATATGCAGTTTTGCTTAGACTAAAAGCACACCAATTGACAAACCCCTAGAAGCCCCCTTCATTCCATCATGTCTCATCCATACAATTTCCCCACCAGCATCAGCCAGAGTCCAACGAACTTCATTATCCCCACGGTCATCGAGAGCGAAGGCCGCATGGAGCGCGCTTATGACATCTACTCGCGCCTGCTGAAAGATCGCATCATCTTCATCGGCACGCCCATCGACGATCAGGTTGCCGCAGTTGTCATCGCGCAGCTTTTGTTCCTCCAGATGCAGGATCCGAAGAAGGACATCAACATTTACATCAACTCCCCCGGCGGTTCCGTGACTGCGGGACTCGCGATCTACGACACCATGCAGTTCGTCACTTGCGATGTGAACACCTACTGCATCGGCATCGCAGCCAGCATGGGCGCGGTTCTTCTTACCGCCGGAACCAAGGGCAAGCGTTATGCTCTGCCTAACTCGCACATCATGATTCATCAGGTCAGCGGCGGTGCCCAAGGCACAGCCAGCGATGTGGAACGCACGGTCGAGTTCATGTATCGCCTGAAGCGCAAGCTCAACGCCATCCTCGCCAAACACACCGGCAAGCCCGTTGAGCAGGTCGAGAAAGATTCTGATCGTGATTACTACATGACCGGTGATGAAGCCGCCGCCTATGGTTTGGTGGACAAGGTGCTCGACAACAAAAAGGATTTCACACCAGCGATAGTCGAGGCCGCGAAGTAGGGATTATTACGCAGCCTACAAGACATAGCCTAGACTGGTTGCAAACGCATCGCCCGTCAGTAGGACGATTTTGAAAATCGTCTAACGTGTAACGACTTTTAAAGTCGTTCTACCCGCTGTTGAGTGCTGCTTGAGAATCACGTCATCAAGCGCAGTCGAGAGTGCCGTCACATCACCAGCCGGAATGGTCGTGACACCAGATAGCCCCTCCACTCCACAGGCTGCGGAGGCTATGACCGGAACGCCTGCGGCGATGGCCTGAAGCAAACGTCGAGGGCGATTCTCCACGAACGCAGGTAGAACGACTGCCGCCGCGTTGTCGAGCCAGTTCGCGCCGGGAAGTGATTGCGCAATGCCATCCCAAAAATCTGCACCTTCCAAAACGCCACCGACAAGCACAAGCTCTGCGCTGCGATTCTGCATGGCTTCTCGCAGTTCGTAGGCGCCTTTTCGACAAAGTGTTGTTGCTGGAAAAATGATTCGCTGTGTTTGAGTCTGTGATCTTGAGATGGGTGCATCGGCAATTTCCACGGCAACAATATTGCGCGATCTCCGGCCAGTTTTGCAATGTCCCGATGCGGCGTGATCCAATAAGACGCAGCTTCCAGCGCGGCCGCTTCGGCTGCAACCAATTCGCGGGGCGCACGAAAATCCGCGCAGGTGCGCGACTCGGGATGCAGTTTCGCGGCGAGGTCGAGCTGCGTGTGCAATGTCCCCAGCGGCATTCGATTCATCAGCACGTCGAACGTCCGCCCGCCCAACCAGCCGCGCCGCCAGAGGAAGGGGAGCAAATTCTGTGAGACGATCAGATGCGTGTGCGCCGATGTGAGTCGTCGGGCATAGTGATCAGCCAGACGTTCATCCCATTCGAGCAAAGTTCGCTGACGGGCGGCACCTTGCGCGGCCAGTCTACGACTGGCGAACGCGCGGCGAAGCGTGAGCATTGTTGCGTGACGGGTTGCGGCAAATGATGAAGTGCTCCATGCGTAGTTCGCCTTGCGCCAGCGTTTGCCATCGAGCGGAGTAAAAATTGTCGCGCCTAATGGCACCTTTTGATCAAGATAATCCTGCCATTCCGGCCACCATTCATCCGTGAGGACAGCCATGTGACCGCCTTCAGCTCCGCTAGATGTAAATGCCAACGGGATATGCCGATGACAACCTGCGAGATCGCAAGTGGCGCATGAGTTTGGCGCAGGCTGAGACGAATCCGCCTTGGCAATTTCCGCCTGTCGCGCAGGCAATGGCGTTTCGGTTTGGATGCGCACAATCAGATGGTCGCAATCTAGCTTCACGTCCATCCGCCAAGGCACCGGGGCGCGCAGGCGAAGATCGACATAATTCCAAAACACCGTGGCATCCCGACCGATGCGCGCCAGCGTGCCAACGCCGGGATTTGAATGCGCATGGCGTTCGACGATTTCCAATCCCGCTTCGAGCGCCGCATTGTAAATGGCACCGGACAACTGGCAGAGGCCACCGCCAATCATCGGCACCAGACAGCCCTCGCGCAATTCACGTCCCACAGCATAGCCTTTGCCGACCGTCGTGCGCCCGAGTTGCCGCCAGAAACTCCAGACTTCATTGGCGGGAATGCTGATGGTCTGGAGGCTTTGCGCCGCTACTCGCAGATTCTGAACCTTGCCGCGTTGAAGCTCGATTTCACGCGGAGCAGTTCCCTCACGCCAGAGATCGCTTTCCCATTTTGTGACTGGCAGAGCGCTGTCGATATCTGTCCCGCTCAGATATTTTTTGACGGGATGAGTCTGGTCTCTGAACAAGCGCCGCAACTGAAAGCAGGTCGCCTTGAACCTGAATAAAATGCTGCTGAATCGCGAAGGTGTCTCCTGCTCAAGTGCGGGTGCTTCAGGAGCATGATTCATTTTTCGGAATATGAATCAATCTGCGGTGCCCGCAATGAAATGCCAAAATTCTTGGAGAATAATTTCGTTTGATTCCGCTAGCTGTGTTGCACAGTCGCGAATGGCCCAAGTATCGAATAGCATCAACGTGTCTGAGTTCGATCTCGCCGCCACGCTGGGCAGCGGTCAGGTTTTTCACTGGCATCGGGCGGGCGAAATCTTCGTCGGCTTGATCGGCAATGAGTTGGTCGTCGTTTCTCAGCCGGAGCCGGAACGCTTGCTCTTGAGCGCTGGCGATACGGAGCGGGTGAGCCGCTACTTCGCGTTGGATCATGATTTTACAAAAATTCGCCGTGCGCTGCCCAAGGGCGACAAGCACCTGCGGGCTGCACTGAAGTTCGCGCCCGGTTTGCGAATTCTGCGACAGCCGAGATGGGAATGTCTCGCGAGCTTCATCACGTCGTCGCTCAAGCAAGTGGCTCATATCCGGCAGATTTCGCTGAAGCTGCGCGAACGATTCGGCGAGCGAATCACAGAAGCGCAAGGGATTGAACTTTGCGCGTATCCTTCGCCGGCTTCCCTAGCACAGGCGGGCGAGAAAAAATTGCGCGAATGCGGCTTGGGTTATCGCGCCAAGTTTCTGCATCAAACAGCGGTGCTCATCGCGGAAGGTGCTTTCGATCTCGATGCGGTCGCGGCACTCGATGATGACGCGGCTTGTGCGAAACTTTGCGAGCTTCCAGGCGTCGGGCCGAAGATCGCGCAATGCACCTTGCTCTTCGGTTACGAACGCCTCGGTGTCTTTCCGATTGATGTGTGGATCGAGCGAGCGCTGCGGGAACTTTATTTCCGCGACGCTAAATCAGAACCCAGCGCGAACGCCTTGCGGGAGTTCGGCGTCCGGCACTTCGGGCCGTATCGCGGCTATGCCCAGCAATGGCTCTTTCATCATGTGCGCACCGGCGGAGTCTTAGCCCGGTTGCGGAAAGATGATTGATTCCGTGCGGAGCGGGGGCATTGTTGTCGGCTGTGACAAACGCGGAAAACAAAACTCTTGGATATGGCGTCGCCGGCTCGTTGGCGATGCATGTGCTGCTGTTTTGTGCGCTGGCGTTGTCCATGGGCATGGGGCGGATGAACGATATCCCCCGCCCCATTCCAGAGCCGGAGCCGGTGGTGACGATGGTTTTCCCGCAGGATATTCAAGAGATGCCGCCGCAGGAAATTCCCAAGCCCAAGGCAAAGTCCAAACAGGAGCATTACATCCGCACCACGCAAAATGAAGGTGAGAGCAATGCGCCGACGAATGCGGATTTCATTTCTGATCGCAATACTGTCGCATCCGCCAAGCTCGCGCCCGATTCGACAGGTGTCGCCGCGATGCCCACACTCAACGGCGTGAATATCTCCACGTCAGAGCTAGCCAATCGGGAATTCAAAGATGGACAGATCAATAAAGACAGCGCGTTGGCTTCATCAACTGCGCCCAAACCAGAGGCATTGCCGTTAGAACCCGCGCCCATGATGAGGACACCGGATGAACCACCACTGCCTAGCGCGATGCAGAGCGAGAATAATTCCTTCGCGCCCCAGTCCCGCACGAGCGACACGAAAGGAACCATTAGCAATCGAGGAGCCCAAGACTCCGTCAATTCGACAGCGACAGCTTCAGGCCGTTACTACCGGCAAGTGGAAGACGCGATTGGGGTTAAATGGCATGAGCTGCTTGATAAGAAGGCTGACCAGATGGAGCCGGGCAAACTGCGCGTTAAAATTATTGTGGATAAGAACGGCAAAGTCAGCGCTGAAGATGTGAGCATTGTCTTCAATGAAGCGAACGACGCACTCACGAAATTGGCCATCGCATCCATTCGTGAGGCGGCGATTCCTCCCATTCCCCAAGATTTGCTCACCACGCTGGACAATGAACGCTTTGAGACTGAATACGACGTGGTGATTCTTCCGAAACCATGAACGCTCATGCTGGACAATGGCCGACAGATTTGTAGTCTCACACCTTTCCATTTTATACTCCCCCATCCAACCCGACTATTTATGAAACAAAAATCCTATTCCGTAGTAGCGCTTATCACCGTGATGCTCATATCCATTCTTCCCTGCTCGCGTGGCGGAGACGCCATCGCCGTCACTTATGATGGAAACGGAAACATAACCTCAGCAGCCACGGAATATTCATCCACCAAAGCCGACGGTAAGGATTACATGACAGCGCAAGTGGCGGCGGATAAAACACTGGTCGCCGCCAAATCCCGTCTCGCGTTCCGCGAAGGCTTGCTCCATAGCTCAGACCTCACCGGATACTTCGCCTTTGCCATTGGCGCCGACGATCAGGGTCACGTGTCCGCCAAGGTCGGCTACGGAAAAACTCAGGAAGACGCCGATAAGAATGCGCTGAAAAAACTGACCGATGAAGGCGCGAAAAACAAGCAGGCCATTCAAATCCGTTACTTTTCCTTCGGCGCTAACTAAGCACACTAATCTTCCTGATGTTCCATCTCGCCACTGACACCAAGGGTTTCGCCACCCTTATGCAATTCATCCACGACGGCGGACTGCCGATGATGCTCATCATCTGCTGCTCCATCACCTCGGTCACGATTGTCATCCTTAAAGGACTGCAACTGCGCAATCCCATCCTCTTCCCGGCCAAGATCGAAGAAGCAATTCGCGACATCGAGCGCTACGCCACCAAGGGAGACATCACGCCCTTGCAGCGCGTGCTGGAGGAAGACGGCAGCGTGGCCGCACAACTGGGCATCATCGCCATTTCCGGCAAGCATGAAACGCGCGATGAAAACAACGAAGCCTGTGAAACTGCCGCGCGTGAAATCATGCATCGACTGGAGACAGGCGTGCCGCTGCTGGAGGTCATCGTCACGATTGCCCCGCTCATCGGATTGCTCGGCACCATCATGGGGCTAGTCACGGTCTTTTCTGGACTGGGCGCAGGAACTCAGGAAGTGGATCCGAACATTGTTGCCAAAGGTATCGCGCTCGCGTTGAACGTGACCATCGGCGGCTTGCTCGTCGCCATTCCGACCGTTATCGCCCACGGCTATTTCAGCCGGAGACTGGACGCAATTTCCGTGCGCATGGAAATCATTCTCCGTCGCGCCATTCACGATTTCCACCGACACTTTGAAGTTCGTCGCTCACCTATGGAGAGCAGCACACCTGGCCGTATTCGATAGCGCGATATGGACCTTCGTCGTCGCAAACGGGCCTCGCCCATCATCCCCATCGTGCCGCTCGTGGACATCCTCGTGGTGCTCCTGATGTTCTTCATCGCCACCACCACTTTCAAAAAGAAAGCGGAAATAGCCCATCATCTTCAGATCAACCTCCCGCAATCGAGCACCCTCGGCACCCCTGTCACGGAGAAGGAGACGCGTAAGAAAATATCAATCGACAAAGACCAAAAAATTACTCTGAATGACAAGCTAACGACCGAGGTTGGACTCACGGAAGCATTGAAGGAACTCAAGGCCAACACACCGGGACTCAAGCTGGAACTGGAAGCCGATCAGGACACGCCGATTGGTCTTCTCGTAAAAATATGGGACTCCCTGAAAGCCGCAGGCTTCTCCATCAATGAAGTTCCCGCCCGCATCCAGCGCGCCGCTGATGGGAAATAAAAATTTCAGCGTTTCAGTTTTCAGCCTTTCAGCTTTTCTTTTTCCCTATGATCCTACCCATTGTCCTCTACGACGATCCGGTGCTGCGCGCGAAAGGCAAGCCCGTGGCCGTCGTCACAGATGACATCCGCCGACTCGCGGAGAACATGTTGGAAACCATGCGCGATGCCCACGGCGTCGGCCTAGCCGCGCAGCAGGTCGGAGTCGCTCTCCAACTCGCCGTTGTCGATGTCTCGCACGATCCGCAGTGCGTCACTTATGTGCGCGTCAATGGTGTGGAAACAAAACTGGAGGACATCATGCCGCTGGTGTTCACCAATCCGCAGCTTGAATTGGGCAAAGAAAAAATCACCGCCGAAGAAGGCTGCCTGAGTTTCCCCGATCTCCGCGACGACATCCGTCGCTCAGCCTCATTGAAAGCCACACTGACTCTGATCAATGGCACCACCATCGTGCTGGAGACCGATGGCCTGCTCAGTCGCGCCATCCAGCACGAGACCGATCACCTCAACGGCGTCTTGTTCATCGACCGCTTCTCTGCCGCCCGAAAACTCGGCCTGAAGCGCCGCCTGCGGATGCTGATGGAGGACTGGGAAGAAGACCGGATACAAGCCGCGAAGAAGTGATTCTAGTGTCTCAGAGCAATCCCAGCCCTGAAGGGCTGGGCTATTATCGCAATCACACCTGAGAGGGTATCGTAATCTCACCAGTGCGAGCTGACGGAACCGCTATTCACCGTTCCTTTTCACTTTCCACTTTTTCTCGCTAGTGAGATTTTCCGGCATCATAAAAACCTCTTTGCTATACGACCGAATCCAACCTGAATAAGATTTCTCAGTTGCATAGCTCAGATGCTTTCGGCGACAGACGTCGCTGAGTTTCAACAATGTTGCTTCGATCTTCATTCCTCCCAGTCGTATAGCAGCGTGCATAACTATGCGACTAAAATCCTTTCACTCAGATCAGGAACGAAATTCTTTGTCAAAATCCGGCCCTAGCTATACAACCGGATTGTGTTTAAAAAACAATCAATTCAACCGCTTCACCCAGCGAAATGGCACATTTTGCAGTATCCGACTATCCGACTGATGCAAATCTGCCAGTTGCATAATTAAATGTTAGGCATCATTTCGCACCATGCGTAGAATCGTGATCCTTAGCCAAGCAACAGCTCTTCGTGCGCGAAAGCTAGGCAGCTTTGGCGAGATTCTGGCGGGTCGAATCCTACAGAACGCAGGCTTCACTAACATCCGAAACCTTAATCAAATTAGACAGAACTTCCCTTTTGCCGACATATACGCAGAGCGTGGTGAACAGAAATATGTTATTAGCGTCAAGATTCGGAATCGCTATCAGACGCGCACAGACAGATTGAACGCCCGCTACAATCTCGGCAAGCATTGCTACAAGCTTGCAATACGAGCCGAAGCCGAACTTTCCGCTACACCAGCATTCCTCGCTATTTCGCTCCATTCCGATTTTTATTCTGCATATTTTGCGCCGCTTACGACTTTAGCTGGCAGTCTCGGCATTAGGATGACTTCAACAGGTTTGAGCCGTTACGAATGCTTGGCAGAAGACGTCCTTCATGGCATTGATGCATCACCTTTCAAGAATACTTATTCGGAGGCACCTATTTCTAATTCCACGAATGACGCCTAACACTAATCCGCTGAAACACCAGAGCACAAACTAGACATCATTAACGGGCCTGTGCCCGCTTTGCCCGAAGGAGCGCGATGGCTCTTACGCGGCGTCACGTGCAACGTGCGCTACGTTGATCGCGATGAGAAAACGCAACTAGAGGCTAAACAAGCTGCTTTGGGCAGACCCGAAGCCACTCACGCCGCGCTCATTCCCATTCGCAAGAATGCCAAGTGGTGGGGACTTACCCAGGATGAGCGGCGCGCCATTTTCGAGCAACGCTCTCACCATACGGCGATAGGCTTGAAGTATCTGCCCGCCATCGCCCGCCGGTTGCATCATTACCGTGACTTGGAGGGAGGCGAGCCATTCGATTTCTTAACCTTGTTCGACTACGCCATGGAAGACTCAGCCGCGTTTGAAGACCTTGTGGCGGCGTTGCGTGCAACCGAGGAGTGGAAATATGTTGACCGAGAAATCGACATTCGTTTGATCCGCGCATGAACTTCTCCACTAATCACTGAAACTTCCGCGGCCGATCACGCACGTCATGCTTAAGACGATCAATGAAGTTGAGCGTGAAGTCCTCCACGCTTAGTGTGTCGCTTGTATGAGCGGGGTGAGTTTCATGGCAAAGGTCAGCATCCCTTCTCTAAGATCATCAACAAAATCCTTGCCAGAATTTGGCTCCATTATACAATCGATGCATTGTTTAAAATACGAACAATTCAACCGCGTTACCCGGCAAAAACAGCACTTTTTGCGGTTCCAACTAAACGACTGGCGCAAATTTGCCAGTCGTATAATAAGGAGTTAGTCGCTTCCGCGAATTACATTCAATGAGGACGCTGCTACTTGTTTTTAGTATAGTGACGCTGGTTCTGGCTCGTCCTTCTTCTGCTCAGACTCTCCGCGTCCTGCAATTCAATATCTGGCAGGAAGGAACTTCTGTGCCGGGCGGCGTGGATAAAATCGCCGAGGTCATTATCCAATCCAAAGCCGACGTGGTGGCCTTTTCGGAAGTCCGTAACTACCACGGCGAGGACTGGCATGCGAAGATCCTTGCGGCGATCAAGGCCAAATCGCCGGAGAGCACTTTTCAAGGCCAGTATGTCGGAGGCGACGTGGGCCTCATCAGCCGCATTCCAATCGCATCCACGGTGGCGGTGTTCGATGAAACCAAGGCGGACAAAGGCTCGATCATGGCCTACCGCCTTTCCTGTCCGGGCGGGCGCGAGGTAACTGTGTGCTCCGCACATCTCGACTTCAAGCATTACGCCCTGAATTGGGTGCGAGGCTACCACGGCGGCGATCCTGATTGGAAAATGATCGATGATGACCACGATGGTGTGCCGGATCGTCGGACGGATGCCGCAGCCATCCTCAAATACAATCGTGAATCGCGGCGCGGTGCCGCCATCCAGGCCTTCATCACCTTTGCACAGGCCGAGCGCGCCGCCGGGCGAGCGGTGGTTCTCGCCGGGGATCTCAATGAAGCCTCTCATCTCGATTGGACGGAAAAGGCTAAGAACTTTGCCAGTCATTACGGTGTCGTGCTGCCGTGGGATAATAGCCTCGCACTCGCCAAGGCGGGTTTTCGCGACACTTGGCGGGTGCTCTTTCCTGATGAAGTGACGCATCCGGGATTCACGTGGCCAGCCACGGCCTTTGAGAAGAAAACCACTACTTGGACTCTGCTTTCCGACGAGCGTGATCGCATGGACTTCATTTACGCATCGCCTGATCTACGTCCGTCCGCCGCGTGGATCGTCGGCCCGCGCACTTGTTTTGTTGGCAAGCAAAAAGTCGGCGATCCAGGCGCAGATCCCTTTCTGTGTTCCGACCTGCCGTGGCCATCTGACCACAAGGGGGTTATGGTCGAACTGGCTTACTAACTGACTTCTGAGAACAAGATCAATGCGCTGAGTTCGCACGTTTCTGACATCCGCATGCTCCGCGAAATCTGCGGCATATCACTGAAACTTCAGCAGCCGGTCGCGCACGTCATTCTTCAGACGGTCAATAAAATTGAGCGTGAAGTCTTCGACGCTCAGCGAGTCGTCTTGGATGAGCGGGGTGAGATCCATGGCAAAGGTCAGCAGGCTGGTGGCGTCCGCGGTGTGGGAATCAAAGTAGGTGGCGTTCGCGCGGCGCAGTCCTTCCTCGGCGAGGTCGTAGCGCTTGCCGCCGCTGATCTGGGAATCGAAGACGGCGAGCAATGCGCTGATGAGATGCGGATAGTTGTCCACCTTGAGCATTTCTTTGTCCTCGGCGAGCAGCCAGTCGAGCTTGCGCCAGACTTCGCAGCCGTAGATTTTTTCCGGGCGCTGATCCTGCGGCAATGAGCGCAAGGCTTCCAAACAGCGCAGGAATGTGGCGACGTG
Source organism: Verrucomicrobiales bacterium (assembly GCA_038230495.1). Classification (GTDB taxonomy): domain Bacteria; phylum Verrucomicrobiota; class Verrucomicrobiia; order Verrucomicrobiales; family Verrucomicrobiaceae; genus VFKE01. The sequence goes on along the minus strand of JBBRNC010000002.1, from coordinate 69,877 downwards.
CGTGTCGTGCCGATCGGCGGGATTGTGCAGATAAACAAAGCGCGGGCGCGTCATCTTGAGAATGCTCAGGAGATCGGCGGCGACATCGCCTTTGCGCTTCAGTTTCACATCTTCGCTAGGATAGCCGAGCTGGGCCATCATGCTGTATTCGCCCACGAACGCCGCTTTGCGCTGCTCCTGCTTGCGAACATCCTGCATTTCATCGTCCGTGTAGTGCCCGTAAGGGCCGACGCGCGGGCTGCCGGAACCGTTGGTGACGACGACTCCGCCAAACCAGTAGCTCTCGTTGCGAAAGCATTCCGCGATGCCGTGATACGCGGCGATTTCCAAATCATCCTGATGCGAGACAATGCCGAGATGCGTGACTCGGGCAAAGGCCTGAGCGGGATCACACTGGTCGGGAATGAAGAGATCGGCCTTGGAATGACGAAAGAGCATGTTGGCTGTCAATGTGGCCCCAAAGCGGCTTCTTGCAATCGCGAGGAATGTAATGTCCAGCACGATTGAAAATATTTTGCAGAATAAATCGCACTCAAAAAATATTTTTCGCTTGCTCATTGCCGATGAAACAAGAAATACTTCATAAACCTTAATTAATTTTCGGATGCCTCTTTCATCCGCCTCTGCGCCGCTACCGGAACACTGTTCTGCTGGCGGCGTTGCATTTTGCAGTCCGATTATCCCACAACCCAACCCTAACCCATGCTCTCTGAACCCGTCCTCTCCGCTCCTTCCGCCCTGCTCGGCGAAAACAAAACAGTGGCTTCGCTGATGAATGACTCCGGCAACAGCGGACAACGCGCCCGAAAATCACGCAAGTCTGGGCGCAATAAAAGTCAGCTGACTCCGAAAGCGACACAGGTGAAGACATTTGTCCTCGACACCAATGTGCTGCTCCACGACCCGGCCTGCCTCCAGAAGTTTGAAGACAACGCGGTGTGCATACCCGTGGATGTCCTGAGCGAGCTGGATCGCTTCAAAAACGAACTGACCGAGCGTGGTGCCAACGCCCGAGAAGTGCATCGCGCATTGACGCAGGCCTTTGCCGCCCCGGACGCTGATGTCACTGGTGGCGTGCCGACGCAGGGCGGCGGCAGCTTGCGGCTGGTGGTGTTCGACCCCGAGGGTGCGCGCAAGCATAAGGCGTTGCAGAATTTTCAGCGCATCTTTCCTGCACAAGAACAAACAGATCACCGCATTATCGCCTGCGCCCTGTGGTTGTCTGCAGAGATAGGAGAGAAGGTCATTCTCGTCAGCAAAGACATCAACATGCAGCTTAAGGCGCGCGCTGTCGGTGTGGAGTGCGAGGATTATCTGCATGACAAAGTGGAGCCGCGCGAGGTGTCTAATCTGGACATCGCGCGAATCACGATCACCCAGCACGAGATGCAACGCTTCAGCAGCTCCGGACGAATCGCCATTGATTCCGACCGCACGCCGTCGATCGCCGTGAATGAATACGTCCTGCTGGCCACGGCGGAAAAATCCACCATCCCCGCGCGATACACTGTGAGCGGTGAATTCATCCGGCTGCGTGTGCCCGAGAGTTTGCGCGTGATGCAAGGCCGCCCCATCAAGCCGATGAATCTCGGCCAACAATGTTACATTGACGCCTTGATGGACCCGGAGATTTCGCTGGTCACGGCCTACGGTCAGGCCGGCACGGGCAAGACATTGCTCGCAGTGGCGGCAGGTCTCGCACAGGTATTCGCTCACGGTTACAGTGGGCTGACTGTGAGCCGTCCCATCGTGGCTATGGGACAGGGCATAGGTTTTCTGCCGGGTTCGTTGCAAGAAAAAATGCGCCCTTGGTTGCAGCCAATTTACGATGCGCTTGATCTGTTGATGCGGCCCGTGCCGAACCCGGCATTTGCGAAAAAGAAAACGCGCCAGTCTTCCCGCTTCGACCCGCCCATGCCGCTTTCGCCTGATGGCTCGAGTGCGCCCTACGACCCATTGATTCAAAACGGCATCATCGAAGTGGAAGCGCTCTGCTACATCCGCGGACGGAGCATCCCAGAGCGGTTCTTCATTCTCGACGAAGCCCAGCAGCTCACGCCGCTTGAGGCCAAGACCGTTGTCACGCGCATGTCGCGCGGCAGCAAGCTCGTGCTCGTGGGCGATCCGGGGCAGATCGACAATCCCTATGTGGACAGCCGCAGCAACGGTCTCGTTTATACCCGGCAACGCCTGCGTGGGCAGCCCTTCGCCGCCCACATTCCGCTAGTCAAAGGCGAGCGCAGTCCGCTAGCCGAGGCGGGGGCCAGATTGCTTTAAGCCGAGAAAATTTTCCGTCAGGACGACCAAGCCCGAAAAATATTTCGTAATTCCATTGAAGATTTTTGCAGTTTGATGCAACTAAGGATGTGGCCTCACGTTTTACGAGACCGCCAGCCGCCCCGAAACCCGGTGCGATTGGTTTCAAAAACAAACATCAAAACAGAAAAATCCAAGAAATGAAAATCATCACGACCCTCTGCGTTCTTGCTCTTAGCAGCGCAGTTTCCCTCCACGCTGCTGACAAAAAGAAACCCGCTGGCGACAAGCCTAAGGCTTCTGCAGATGAAGCCTTCAAGAAGTTCGACAAAGACAGTAGCGGCGACATCAGCCTAGAAGAATACAAGGCTGGCAAGCCAGACGCCACCAAGGCTGAAGCGAGCTTCAAGAAGCTCGACGCCAACGGTGACGGTAAAGTTACCCTTGAAGAGTTCAAGGCTCCTCACAAAGCGAAGTAAGCATTCCTTCTGAACGGTTCAGCCGTTCCCATCAATCAAGCCGCATCCACTTCACCGTGGATGCGGTTTTTTTGTGGCACAGGCTTGAAGCCTGTGTGTCGATCGGACATTCTGCCCGATCAAATCCTTGACTCTAAAAAATCTGTCACAAGACTCTCGCCGCCGCCTCACCCATCCCCGCATAAACTTCACGACCTTGTGCGCCGTGCTCAATTAAGTCTTCGGCAAACTTCACTCGGCCCGGCTCAAAAATTGTGATGACACTTGATCCGCCGAACAGGAAGAAGCCTTTCTCATCGCCCTTGGCTACGGATTGAAGTGCGCGGCTGGTATGCACAACCTTGCCCACGCAGGTCGCGCCGACTTCCATGAACAGCACCTTGCCACAATCGGGGGATTCCAGCTCGGTCACGAAGCGCTTGTTCTCCCAGAAAATCCCTGGACGCTGCCGCAGCGCAATCGGGTTCACGGAGTAGAGCGGCCCATTGATCAAGCGCGGCTCACCTGGCGTTCCAGCGCACGGAAAATGAAAACGATGATAATCCACGGGGCAGAGCCGTGAGATAAGGAGTGAACCACCCGCGAATCTCTGTGCCAGCGCCGCGTCGTTCAACAGCGCCGCCAGATCAAAGCGGACACCTTTGACGAAGATGCCGTCATTAGCGGCAATGTCCGGGATCGCAAAATGCCGTCCGTCTGCCGGGAAAATAATCGTGTCCGATTCTGGAGCAATGGGGCGCGCGGCGGGTTTGAGCTTGCGAGAGAAGAAGGCATTGAAGTGCGCGAAGCTCTCTGGCGAGTCCGCCATCTCATTGGTATCGATGCCGTAACGCGAGATGAACGGCGCGATCATGGCGCGGCTGGCGGGGCGGTTCATGCGCCAACCATACCAGCGCGAAAAAATTGCGCGCTTCACAAGCAACCACAGCGCAGCCCGACCCAGCGGATTCTCATAAACCCAACGCAGCGAGTTCTCGCCGTAGATGACCTCGGTTTCGAGAGCCTGGGTGCGGCGGTTGAAGAAGACGACGGGCGCGGACATAATCCGATGATTTATTAATGAGCGCTGCCGCTGGTTTGCTGGCCCGATATTATTGCTGCATTTCCCGTTAAAATGAATCCGCCCGATCGTCCCAGCACAGTCCATCCCAACGGCGCGAAATGCCTGGTAAAGTATTCTTCGTTCACGATGCCAAAGGCTGGGCTATCGCGAAAAATTATCGCGCAATTTTTCCCATCTTTCACCAAGCGGGCCTGCTGCTCTCCGTTCATAGGAAGCACGATGTCGGCGTCATACTCTGTGATGTGAACGACCTTGCGCAGATAAAACTCCAGTCCATGCGCCCGCACACCGCAGGCAAAGATGGTGGCGCTGTCGGCGTTGGGTTGTTTTTGGATGATCTTGACCAGTGACCTTACGGTGGCCTGCCGCTCCAGCCAGGGATCAGCCCACGGCATGAAACCCGCGCCTATGACCATGATGCAAATGAACGGAACCGCCACCTTCGCCGCTTGCCGCGTGTTCAAGAGCCGGGAGCTGATCGCCAGGGCAAACGCGGGCATGAGAGGCAACACATAGGTGGGCAATTTTGAACCGCTGAAGCTGAGCACAATCATGGGCACCACCGTCCAGCCAAGCAACAGTCCTTGAGTCGGTGAGAGCTGCTTTGCGCGGAATTTTCGCCAAGCGTCCCGAACCAGTCCGGGAATGTGATACGTCCATGGAAGCAGCCCCACGATAAGCACCGGAGCAAAGAACCAGAACGGTCGCGAGCGCCCGTGTTTGCTGGAAGCAAAACGCTCGACCAGCTCATAGCGCCAGAAATATTCGAACAACTGCGGATCCATCACGGCCAGCATGATGAACCATGACAAGCCGATGAGCAGCGTGATCACCATGCCCCGCGCCCAAGGGAAACGAACTCTCGGCAAGCTCTTGTTCCTAATCAGATGCGCACCCAAGGCCGCGCTCAGTGGCACCACCAGCGCCATGGGTCCCTTTGTGAGAAAGCCCAGCCCCATCATAATGAAGAATAGCCAGCGACGTTCATAGACCAGTGCGGTGATGGCCGCCGTGATGAAAAAACACATCAGCATGTCCGGCGTGAGTAGCCGGGCCAGCACGAAAAATTCCACGGTGGCTACCAGCACGATACCGGCGATGCGCGCGCGCTCCTCACCCCAAAACTTGCGTGCAATAGCCATCGTCAGCAACAGGATGCCACAGGCCGAAAGCGCAGAGGGCATTCGCGCCGCCCATTCATTGTGCCCGAAGACCTTCAGACAAATCGCGGTGAACCAATATATCAGCGGCGGTTTTTGGAAGTGCTCAAATCCGTTCAGATGCGGCACCAGCCAGCTTCCTCCGTCTGCCATTTCACGCCCCAACTCGGCATAGCGCCCCTCATCCGGCTCATTCAAACCACGCGAACCTAGAAAAATAAACAGGGCTGCGAAGAGCAGCCACAGGCCACGCCACGAACGGCCGCTTGATGAAGTTGCGTTACTCATGAAATCAAGCGGGTGGAATCCGCCGATGGCCAAACCACCATACGCCGATCATGTCGAGCGCCGGACGCCACAGCATGGCCAACAGCCCGTATTTGGAAACACCCGCCGTGCGCGCGCGATGCGGCACCGGCATTTCCACCACCTTGAAGCCCGCAGATACGGCCAGTGCCGGCATGAAGGAATAAAGCGTGCGCAGCGGAATAAACGCACTGCATCCCTCTCTCCGCATGACTTTCAGCGCGCATCCGGAGTCGCGCACCCCGTCCTTTAGAAAAAACTGCCGCACATGATTCGCCAGGCGCGACATTTTTTTCCGCAGCCAAGAATCCTGCCGCTCCGCACGGACACCGGCCACCATATCCGCATTCGTTGCGTTCAAGTGTGCAATCATCCCTTGCAGTGCTGACGGATCATTCTGTCCATCGCCATCAAGCGTCGCCACCAGTTCTCCGCTCGCCTTTTGAAAAGCCGTCCAGAGCGCTGCGGCCTGCCCGCTATTTTTTGCGTGAGTGAGCACACAGAGCTGGGGCCAAGATTGTGCGACCACCTGCAGCTTTGGTCCCGTATCGTCCGCGCTACCGTCGTTCACTGCCAGCACTTCATAACTCAGTGCCAGACCATCCAGCACCGCGCGCAGCTCGGCCAGCACACCCGCGATGTTCTCGCCCTCATTATAGAAGGGGATAACAGCGGTAAGCTTCGGACGGCTCTGCGAAATGCTGACGGACGATGTCATTGAGATATGAAGCCACTTCCATCCATCAGGGAGATTACTAGGTCAAGGCTTCACCGTTTCAATTCAAGGCAAAATCCAGAACCAGTTTTTAGGTAAAAATGGCGGACTTGGCGTGACGGCAGTAAATTTTGATGCTCACTTGCTGCTTGGTTCAAGCCGCCTCCGAGCAGCGGATCGTTGCTCCGGGGTAGTGAGAAAGCCTTTCGCGCCCTTCGCCAGCACCAGCGCATGAAAGGCGCGCCCCATCATGCCGGGATGCGTGAGAGTTTGAAACTGTCGCAACCACGCGGCATCTGGCTTGAAAGAATTATCTGAAAGCAATGTCGTGCCTAGTCGGGTGAGAAAACGGCCTTGCTCGATAAATTCTTCGACGGCAAACCCTGAGTCATCGGCCTCTTGCGCGAGTCGTGTGAAATTCACATGCGAGGTCAAGTCGCATTCGCCGAGTTCCTCCAGCACGCGGTCATCGCACTGATGTCCGTGATACCGCCGCAGCGTGCCATTGACCCGTTCGGGCGCGATCAATTCTGTCGCAGGCAATCCATAATCGAGGATCAAGGCCACATTGCATGAGATTTGGCGGACCCATTCGAGCATGTCCAAATTGATCTCGACGGTCTGGCCTTGCTTGATGTCTTCACCGAGCCGGGCGCATTCCTCTGCGAGCTTTTCCGAAGAAAGCGGCGCGGGCACGAAAGCAAACCCGCCAGTTGGATCGGCTTGCACATGCATCTCACTCCAGCCACCCGCTTCGCGCTTCACCAGATGCACCGGCATGGCATCGGGTAGTTCATTGCAGATGAAAACACTTTTAGCAGGCAGTTCGGCCAACGACTCCCAGCTTGCGGCGTGAATCAAAACCGTAGCAAGGGCATCTTGCCCTTGCAGTGGTGAAATGCCCCTCAACGTTCTACTTTGCGCCTCACGCAATAACGCATCCGGTTCGATAATGATGTATCGCAGAGAACGTAACACATCAGGACTCTTCCGCTGAATCGCCTGCAAAATATCAGCCGCGAGTGTGCCGTCGTGCGCGCCTTGCTCAATAATAGCAAAGTCCGTCGGCTCGCCCAGCGCCCGCCAAACTTGTGTGATGAAGACGGCCAACAATTCTCCGAAGACTGGCCCCACACTAACGCTAGTAAAAAAATCGCCACCCCGCCCAATGCGTCGCACTCCGCGTCGATAATAACCAAGGCCCGGCTCATAAAGTGCCAGCCGCATCACCTCCGCCCAAGGGAGCAGCCCACCTGCTTCATGGATGCGGGCGCGGATGAAATTGGGCATGGTCAGGTTTACATTCGCCATCTTCAGAATGCGGGCTATACTGCGAACTCGCGCAAAAGCCAGTCTAACGAATCCAGATTCCTTGAGCAAACCCGAGAATATCAACTTCATCCGTCCGCCTTCAGCGAACGAACGCCGACGGGTGCCATTTTATCGGCGCACCTGGTTTGCTGCATTGCTCATCATTCTTCTGATCGGAGGGGTGACGGTCATGGCCGTGATGCTGGCGGTCGTGAAGCCGTTGCGCGAGCAAGCAGAAGGATTCAATCTGGATGACATCTACAAAATCGAACGCGCCAGTGTCATCTTTGACCGTAAGGGCGATGAGCTGGGCCGCATCTATGTGCTCAACCGCACGCCTGTAAAGATTCAGCAAGTGCCGCAGCATTTTATTCAGGCGCTCACTGCCGAGGAGGACTCCCGTTTCTTTCACCACACTGGCGTGGATTACATCGGTATCATGCGCGCGATATGGCTGAACTACAAAGCTGGCTCAGAGAATCAGGGCGCGAGCACCATCACGCAGCAACTCGCGCGTGAGGCCTTCAAGCTCAAAGATGTCTTCGAGGAGGCCGGACACAAATCCTCGCGCTACAAACGCAAGCTGGTCGAAGCCTTCCTGTCCGAGCGCATTGAGAAAAAATTCACCAAGTCGGAAATCCTCGAGCTTTATCTCAACCGCATCTATTTCGGCGGCGGATTCTACGGCGTGCAAGCCGCCTCACAGGGCTACTTTGGCAAGGACGTAGCCGCACTTGATTTACTCGAGTCCGCAACCATCTGCGGCATCATCAAAAGCCCGAACAACCTCCAGCCACTGCGCTTTCCTGATCGCGCCAAGAAAGCGCGCAATCACGTCCTCGACCGCATGAGAGATGAGGGCTTCATCACTCGTGAGGAACATGACAGCATGTGCGCGATCGCGGTTGTGACCTCCCCGCGCGAGGCCGATGCGCGACTGAGCCACGTTTACGAAGAAGTGCGCCAGCAGGTGGTAAAAATCGTCGGTGACGATGCTGCCCTCGCGGGTGGTTTTAAAGTTTACACGACCATCGACAGCCGCCTGCAGAAGATCGCCGAGGAAGCCGTGCGCAAACGGCTAACAGAGACCGAGCAGCATCGCGGCTACGACAATCAAACCTACGCGCAGTATCGCGCCATCATCGAAGACTACCGGACGAAAATCCGCACCAAGGCCATCGCGCCAGAAACGCCCCGCCCGCAGCCGCAGTATCTTCAGGGTGCTGTGCTCATGATGGATAACCGCGATGGCGGCGTGCTCGCCATGGTCGGCGGACGAGATTTTAACGACAGTGTTTTTAATCGCGCCATTCAGTCGCGCCGCCCCGCTGGCACCGCGTTCATTCCCTTTGTGTATGCCACAGCCTTTCGCAGCCCAGAATATTTTCCACCGCTGCGCATTGAGGACGGGCCGATAGATAATCGCCGCGTAATGATCGGAGGACTCACGGGGATTCTTGGCGAATGGGGCACCGAGCAAGAGGAAACAAAATACGCCGACCGCATCACCGCGCGTGAAGCATTGTTGCAGAGCCGAAACGCGGCCACCGTGAGGCTGGGCGAGAAAGTAGGACTCGAGAACGTGAGAAACCTCGCGCAACTGGCCGGATTCAAATTCAAGCCGCCGCAGGGAGAATACCCGAACACCTTCCTCGGTGCCAATGAAGTGAAGCTCGACGAAATGTGCCTCGCCTACTCGACCTTTGCCAATGGCGGCAAGCGCCCCAAGGAAATTAATCTCGTCAACCGCATCACCGACACAGAGGGAAGAGTTATTTATCAGGTGAAGGAGGAAGACGAAAAATTAGTGACCGCGATGGATGAGACCACCGCATATCAGACGCACACCTGCCTCGTCGATTCGCTCAAGCGCGGCACTGGCAAGCCCGCGTATGATGAATTCGGATTGGAGCGATTCCCCGCCGCTGGGAAAACAGGCACCCACTATGAATTCAAAGACCTCTGGTTCGTCGGTTACACTAGCGCGATTACTTGCGGCGTCTGGTGCGGCTTCGACCAACAAAAGACCCTCTACACCGGCGCATTCTCTAATCGCATTGCCTTGCCCATCTGGGTGGACGCCATGAACGCTGCGCGTAAGGAATACAAGCCCGAGGAAATCCCGGTGCCGGCCGAAGTTCAGTTTGTTGAAGTCTGCCGTCGCAGTGGCTTACGTGCGACCGATGCCTGCTACGAAAAAGTTCCCGACCCCATTCACGGTGGCAGTCGCTCCGTGCGCGACACCTATCAGGAAGCCCTCCGCCCCGGTAGTGTGTTCGACGACTACTGCGATATTCACTCCGGCTCCGAGCGCCCTCCTCTTCTGGCATCTTCTGATCCCGTCGGCAACGGCCAGCCCTTCACCCCTGGCCCCGATAACACGCACCTAGCCAGCGCCGAACCGATCCGAATGCAAGGCCCGTCCGTGATTGGGGCTGATCCCTACAACTCCATCCAGCCCGTCCTTCACGCCACCGCGGTCAATCCCGACGGCTCCAGCGTGAAACGCGCCCGACCCGTTGATGAAGAAACTCCATCCTCAATCAGTCCCATCAAGCTCGTGCCACCGCCGCCGCTGAAGTTGGACCCGTGAGTTGTAACCCCTCGCGCTTGGAGTGGCGTGTATTAGCTCTGATTACATGGAGCGTGTGTATGGCAAAGCCTACTCGCCGTTTTTGATTCAAGAAAGCGAGTAGTCTAGCGCCATACACACGCTCCCATATTCACTGCGCCACTTCCGATGCCTCCTTAAGTTAAGGATATGCTATAGGGTCAGGCACTTCGTGCCGATTCAGCGAGTTCACCTTGAGAGTTAGCCTTCCAAGGAACGATGGCGTCTCGCCCAATACTGTCTGTTTAGACATTTAAAACTGTTGTTTGCCTTGTTCTGGCGTAACTATGCAGGTCATACCAAAGCGAGCAATTGTTACGCCCTTTCAGGACTAGATCAACGCATGAAAGTGTCCCAAGGCGTTGCCTTGGGCTGGCTTGTAGCAGGCCGTTGGCCTGAAATCCCACTGCGCTAAAGTCTCTGCATGGAGCCACCTGTTTCCCTGCGCCAAAGGCGCTATACAAGCCAGCCCAGGGCAAGCGAGAAACGAGTGCCGCCCTGGGGTTAGAATCCAGCGCGAGTTAGCCCTAAGGGGGCGAAACAAAGTGTCTTTTCAATATGACCTGAAATAGTTACAAAATTGATGTGTAGTCAATCTAAACTGACAGTATTGGGCGTCTCGCCGTCACTCCCATCAATGACGGCGAGACGCCATCATTCCTTGGTTCATTTCTGAATCTAGGATATTCGAAAGTATTCCGCTCAAACAAGATCAGCGATGGAGCTGTGGCCTACATCAAATAGACGTTGATACACTCGGATGGCGGCGCGGTCGGTAAGATTGGCCAGCCAGTCACAGACGAGCCGGGCGCGGAGGGCGGGGCATGTTTCCTGTTCGATAGGTTGCTCTATGGCCTTGGGCAGAAGATGACGCCGGGTGCGTCCGCTGGGTTCGATGTATCGTTCATGAAGGGCTTCAAACAGTCCGTCGAGGATGTGCTCGGCTTTGAAGTCGCTTTGTTGGAGCACGTTGCTGGCAAAGACTAGCTCGCGGGCGATGCGTTTGTGAAAGCGGGCCTTGAGCCGCGCAGCTTCATCAATCACGAGTTCCAGCGCATAACGACGGGTGTCGTTACTGAGGAAGCTGGTGCGTTCGCGCAAGGAACAGGCTTGGATATTGCCGCCAATGCCGCGGGCAAGACGGCGCTCGACTTTGTTTTCGCGAATGGCGTCGATGAGAAACTTCAGGTGATTCACTTCATCCTCACCGAGCGTTTGTTTTTCCGCCCAGTTTTCCAACTTGGTCACCGTGATGAAACCGATCTGCACGGCGTCGGCGAGATCGTTGGTGGAATAGGCGGTGTCGTCTGCCCAGTCCATGATCTGACACTCGAGGCTTTGCAGAGCGTCGCGCTTTTTGCCGGGAGGAAACTCTTCTGGAAACGATTTTTCATTCAGGACGAAGTCGAGATACTCACGCTGGTCGTCGTAGATGTAATGATTTTCTGCGCCGGGGATTTCACAGCGCAGCGTTTTGTATTTTAATACAGCATCGATCAGCGCCCGCGTGGGGTTCATGCCTTTGAGTCCTTCGTCAAAAAGAGTGTGCGTGAGCTGGCGCAGTGTTTGGGCATTGCCCTCGAATCCACCGTAGGGCTGCATGAGGCGATGCAGGGCTTGCTCGCCAGTGTGACCGAAGGGCGGATGACCAAGATCGTGCGCGAGGCAAGCGGCTTCGACGAGATCGGTATCAATCTGCCCTGCATCTGCGAGCAACGAACTGTTTGAGGTCAACCAACCGCAGATGGAACGGCCCACTTGCGCGACTTCCAGGCTGTGCGTGAGGCGCGTGCGATAGGAATCGTTTTCTATGACCAGCGATGACTGGAAGACTTGCGTCTTTCCCTGCAAGCGACGGAGCGCAGCGCTGTGCAGGATGCGGTCGCGATCAATCTGAAACGCGCTGCGGTAATCCTCACTGGAACCGCGCGACTCCGGGTGGAGCCGGGCGGTGTCGAAGTCGTTGTAAAACGTGTTGGTTCCCATGGCGCTGACGCTACCCCGCCGTCTTACTCGTTCTCCTACTCGTTCTCCTACTCGATTTTCTTAATGGTCTCTGGCGACAGGGATTCGAGGACGATGACGAGAACGAGTAAAAGTAGGATTGTTTAATCGAATGAAACGAGGTCGGTGATCTCCCAGGAGAAGCTGGCCCGCGGTGTTTTATTTTCTTCAAAGACGTGAGCCTGCATGGCGCGGAAAGGCTTGGCCCATTTCTGAACCTGCTTCATTTCTTTTTGCTTATCGGGATTTTGCTCAGGGGCGAACTTGGACAGAGAGACGACATAATCGATCAACGCAGCGGGATCAAAGCGCCAGATCATGCCGTCCACTTTTGAGGTGGAGGGCTTAGCCAATTCTGCGGCAAAAGATTCCGCACAGTCCTTGGAGGTGCTGAGCATGAAAACCTTATCGTTGAGCGAGGCGCAAGGAAGGAGGTCGCCAGCGAAGAAGGGCATGCCGTAGAAATAACTGGTGATGCCATTCTTATCGGAACTGATCGTGTCCGGGAGAACGAATGGTGGTGCTTTTGGCTTTCCGTCTTCGGGGGGAGCACTCGCAGCACTCATAGCGCCGGCCATGGCGGAAATCTGAGTGATGACTTCATTCAACTTCACCCAACTGGCTCCGACTTCCGCGCGATTGTTGACATCGGAAATGGTGGTGATGCGGGGGAATTTCATGCCTTTGGTTTCCGGTGGCACTCCAGGCAATGCGGGCATCTTGCCGTTGATATCAATAATGAAAGCGGTTTCATCGCCCAGCGCTTTGTCAGCGAGGTCCTTATCAGCTTGATAAATTTTCATCAGGCTGGGCATGGCCATCATCTCGAACATGGCCATCTTCTGTCCACCTTCTGGTCCGGCAATGCCCGTTTTCATAAGCTCCTGCGCACCGGTGTAAATCATGCTGACAAGCTTTTCCATCCAGGCGCGCGAGGCTTGTTCGTAAGCTTTGTTGCGCTTGTAGTTCGCCCCGAAGATGACGCCGGGCTGATCGATAAACTGAGCAAACTTGAGCGGCACACTATTCTGAAAGACGCGGGCTTGTGGGCCGCCGTAGCTTTCCAGATGCAGACCGCGATCCCACCAGAGGGCGGCGGTCATGGTGGTGTTTTCGCGTTTGAAGAGAGCAGCCTCGATGGAGGAGAATTCCTCAAGTTCCGCACCCAATTTCGCGCCTATCTCACCGAAGGTTTTGTTTTCCTTCATCGCGCCGAGCACGCCGCGAAGCATCGGCGTGAAGGGCTGGGTGTCGGTCATTGCCGAGAGCATTCCGGCATCGCCATAAATTATTCCGAGGAGATTCTTCTGCACGTGAGGCGCGAGGCGGGCCAACTCGGGCTTGGATAAAAGAGATGCTTCGGGGCTGGTTGCGAAGTTGAGGTGATCCAGATTTTTTCCACATGCGAAGACCAGATAGTCACCGACTGCGCCCCAGCCTACGGCCATCTTTTTTGACTGCATATCGGTCATAGCTTTCTCAGCAGCCTTGCGTGCTTGATCATCAAACATGGGCGGGAGGTTTTTAAGCATTTCCTGCTTTTGGGTGTCGGTGATCATCTTTGATCCTTCGGTGGAGATGACTTGGAAACTGCTGCCATCGGGCGTCTTGATTGTGGACAGCGTGAACTTATCCTTCGGCATGTCTTTGAATGCCTCATCAGGAATGAGCTGCTTGGCGAATGCGGCTGGGTTCTCCACCTTGAAGCCGATGATCAGCGGAGGTAGTTCAAATTGAGAAATAAGTTTGCCAAGCTGATCAAGCTGCTTCGGATTCTGGAGCATCGTCTGAAGATAAATCATTGGGTTGGGAGTAGCGCTTTTCCCGCCTTCCATAGTAGCCACACCGCCGGTCATTAGGGTGTGGAAATTGATCTCGTTATAAACGTGATTGAACTCGATCAGCCACGCCGCGCTCTGAGTCATGCCCTTGGCTCCCGCAATGAAGATGTCGTCGCCCCAGAGTTTTTGCAGCGCGGCCATGCTCTTATCGCCTGCGGTGGGTGCTGGGGTTTTGTCATCCATGAATGAGGAGACTTCTTTCCAGAAAGCGGATTTTTTCAGGGCATCAATTTGGCTCTTGAGATTAGCGCTGCCCATGTAGAGTTCTGTGTCCGCTGGAAGCTTGCTCGCGAAACCGAGCTTAGCGGCATGATCGGCTAGAGAAGGTGCCTTGGGGACAGAGGTGGGGGCTGCTGCCGTAGTTGCGGTTGAAGCTGCAGGTGCTGCATCAGCAGACTTTGCCGGAGGTGTTGCTGGTGGCGGTGGCGTATTTTTTTTCTCACAGCAACTTAAACCGAAGGCCAGTGTAAGTGAGGCGATGAGAGAGAGCAGGTTTGGACGCAAGATTTTCATGGGGTGGTATGCTAGCGGGAGCAGGAGTAAACGCAATGCCGCCCTAGTGAATTTTTGTTTTTCCATGCAAAGTCGATGCTTTTGTTTTGAAAGCTGGCGCGGGCATGGTAACAGGCAATCTGCGGAAAAAACGCTTCCGCCGTCATAAGAAGCTTTTCAACTAGCCAAGTTTTTGCCAATATCATTCCCATCATGAAAGAGTATGCCTTCATTCACGATCACGGAAGAGTGCCGGATGCGCTGAGAGCGTTGCCGTTTCTCGGTTCGTTCGACGATGAACAACTGGACGATGTGCTGGACTCCAGCAGCTACATTCAATGCGAGCCGGGTGATGCCATTATCCTTGAGGGCGCGATCGATTCGCGGATCTACATCCTGCTCCGCGGAGAGGTGGATGTCTGCAAGGAAGGGAAAACTCTCGCTACCATCAATCGCACAGGCGAGGTCTTTGGTGAGTTAGCTGTAGTCAATCAGGATCGCCGCTCTGCCACCGTAGTCGCAAGAACGGAGGCACTGTGCCTCGCCGTAGATCAAAAATTCCTGCAAGACATCAAACCACGCGAGGAATATCCATCTTTCTATGCCGCGCTATACGAATTCATCGCGCGCCTCACAGCAAGCCGCTTGGAATCTACGACGCGTCGGCTTGCACAGATGGAAATCGAGATGAAGCGCCTCAAAAAAAAGCTGGCTGATACCCGCAAGAAAGCGGCACCCAAATCCGGGAAGCCGACAAGTGCCGTGAAGATACGCGCTTCTACCGCCAAGAAGAAAACGGCTGTGCGTCGCAAGCGATAGGGTGGGGCTGATTAAATCAAAATTCTTTAACCGCAGATTTCGCGGATGCTGCGGATGATTTTACGACACGGGTGATGCTGGGTGAATCATTTTCTAAATCCGTTCTTTTCCGCGTGATCAGCGGTTGTATCTCTGGGTTGGTGATTAAATCAGCGCTTCCCTTTGCTTCGGCATTATTGATCACGGATTTCTTGTGCAACGACCAAGAACTGAGCCACGCCGGACTCGCGACGCCAACCGGCGCTGGCGCCAGTGATGGGTTCGCATTATTTTTCTTTGGTGAGGTCACGCAATATCTTCCGGGCAAGAAGTTCGTTGATCTCCTGATGCCTTGGGATTGGCTGGGTGGCCCCATTTTTCGGATTGTGATAGATGTCGTGCTTGCCGCCGTGGCGCATCAAAACAGCACCTTCGGACTCGACTTTTGCGATCAGATCTCGTCTCTTCACACCAGTTCCAACTCCTCCACTTTCTTGATTCCAGGAATTACCTCGCCGACGAAAGTATCATGGAGGTCACGAATATGCTCCTTGAGGTCTTGCAGGGTTTCTCCCTGTGTCCAGTGGTCCGGATAGTCGTTCAAATAGCCCAGAAATTTCCCGTCATCTTCCAGCCAGTAGGTGAATTTCGTTTTCATCAATGGCATCTTAAACGATTGGGTCGTGGTTGTCTGGAGTTTTCTGCGAACGTCATAGCGATGGCAACCCCACTAGCGGGGGCCAACTTTGAACGCACTGTTGAGATTCAAATTACGGAAATCATTTCGACTCCGAGCGGGCAGCCGGTTGTCCACCGCCGTCTTGTTCTCCCTTGGTTTTCTTAACTAGAGTCATCTTCTCTGCGGTAACGTCCAACAAAACCGTGTGCTCAAGCGGGTCGTCTCCAGAATAGGACGGCAGCGGGCTCATGAAAATAGCGTAGATCAATCTCCCTGCGGAATCCCAAGCTTCGACACTCGATCTACCCCTCGGCTTCAACTGGTTGCTGTCTGGAAGAGGAAATCCAGTCATGGCCTCGTAGCTTGGAAAATCTACCTCTACGAACTTGGATTCTTTATTCTTGGCGAAGACTTTACTCGAAGAATAGAATCTATCCTCAATGGTGACTGCGAACGCCTTGGAGTCAGCTCGCCATGCCACCCGCACATGATCTCGAATTGGCCGTGCATCATCGCCAGCCGAACCGAAATACTTAACTGATATCAGCACTCGCCCTGTGTCCTTCTCCGTGATCTCGATCTGCGGGATACTATCGCCCTTCCACTCGGGGGAAATCTTCGGATCTCGATCAAGGTCGATCACTGCCTGAATCTTGCCATCAGGCGAAACGGATTTCGGCACCGGAGCTACATCCGCGAAGGCCAATGCAGAAGTAGCCAAAAGAGCGAGGAGTAGGATTCTCATTTTCTTAGCACAACGTCTAAATTGAGGCTCGGGCGGGGCGCACACGGCGCTTCCGAGTCACGGCAGACTTCGCCGCCCCGCCTGTTGTCTTCAGTGATTTGTTCGGGTTTGTGGGTAGTTGGCACTTGGCTTTGCGCTCAGCCTCTTGCTGACCTCGTGCCCATGCCCAAAAGCGAGCACGGTCATAACCAAACTCTGCGGCGACTTGTGCGCGGGCCTCACGAACTTCTTGAACGATGCTGTCAATCATGGTGATAGAATGCCGAGTGTTTCCGGTGTGCAGACGATGGGGACGTGCAGCTTGTGATACAGACAATACTCCATCATATCCTTCTGCAAAGTAGCGTTCGCAAGGTGGGTGCAGTTCCAGGTGAGCAAGTAGTCAATCCTGTGCAGAATGGCCATGGCCAAGTGACCTGCATCTGCGGCTGCGCGTGGTGGTAGCTGGAACAAGCGGATCAAGTCCGCTTCGAGAAGTTCTGTCCTAGGAAGCACATCAAGTTCGCTGATCCCGTTCAAATACACCAAACGCCGCCGGGCTGCATTTGAGTCTCCTTGTGACGCCTCCTGCCTGACTAAAAGTGAACTGTAGAGCAAAAAATTATGCCGCTCATTGTTCCACCACGCGTGAGTATTTCTCTGGTGAGTAGCCATCGGCTCTTGCCTGCTCGGGTGGGCAGCCAAGTAGCTCGGAATCGTCGTCTCAATGTAAACCGTCTGCATCTGGTGAAATTCTACTCAGTTCCGTTTGCGATGCAATGGCTGGGCAGAATTTACAGGCAGCGTCTCTGTGCTTGCCAGAACGACCTCAAGCTCTGTTCACGGAGTGCCTGTCCCCATATTTTACCCCCTTGTGCGCTTGTGGTGACTGTTCACGCTGCAGTCTGTGCCAGATAACGAGACAAAGCACTCAAACGCCGCGTGGTTTCATGACGCAGAATGATTAGCATAACAGGCTCAAAGAGCCAGCGAAGGAATCGAGGACTAGATCTGAAACTGAACTTGTAAGTCACAGACGATCCAATCGGGGTGTCCTGATGGCGAATGCTGGCTGCAAAGGATTCGAAAAATGGTGGTCTATTGATCATGTTCACCGCAGCAAGCACGTCGGGAGTGAAGGTGACGTAGGCGGTCTCAATCCCAATGAGTCCAAATAGAGGTCGTCCTACGCACAAAGTCGTAGCTCCAACTTCGGCAACGGTGTGGCCACGGGTAAAACGAGCTTCCCGAAGAAGTGTATCCCATTCAAGCCGACGCGAATAGTCGTGCAATAGATCAAACACGATCGCGGATCGACAAGGCATCTGCTCTGTTACTGATGCTGATGGCACGCTAAGTGTTGGGGTTGGGCGAACGTTTGAAGTGTGGCACGGCGGAGGTTGATCGTCCAGAGCGAAGCGAACTAGCGACGTTGTCCGCCGTTGCCACCACTGACTTGTTCGGCTGGTCTGAGGGATCGTGGGACATCCTTGGTTCGCCTATCTGTATCGTAGTCCTCGAAGTAGGCTTCAGATATGCTTGGCGACCTACCCGAATCAAACCTTGTCACGAAACGAGAGATAAATCCTAGGTGATACTTTGCAACGATCTGATCATCTGTCATGTCGCGATAAACAACAGGCCCTTTGATCTGCACGTCACGCCGAACACTCAAACTCTCAAAGGCCGCTCTACAAGCCGCTTCATAAGGTTCTGTCATTTTGTGAGGTAGCTCCCTGTATCGTGGCTGGCCATTCGGCTGTAATCGTTCACTCTTCGCGGATTGCGTCGTTTGAACGCATGAGCTGAAAGAAAAGCAGATGATGCTCAGCGCTATTATTGCAGGGTGGCTTTTCATCTGGGTCTTTTTTGTAGCCGAACGTCAAAGAGCACGCAACCCTATCAGCGAGGGCGAGTGTCGATCACGGGATTGAGGTTAAAACTACGGGAGATCATGAGAACTGGGCGGCTGATAGGGGTTGCGTGTCTCGACTTGTTCGGCTCTTGGGTTAGAATCCCCATGCGATTCGAGTTTGTTCCATTTTAAGTTTTTTGGCGATTTCTTCCGGTGTGCATTGACGCAGCTTCATAACCTCCACCGCAACCGCTCCGTAAATGGTCAAATGGACATTTTCTTTGTCCTTGTAGAGGGCATCAATGTTCTTAAGTAATGTTTCAAATTCGTCTTTGTTTAAGGCGAGCTTCTTTTAAGTAGCAAGTGGGGGAAGGTGGACAAGGCTTCCATCTTCAGTGCGACAGGAAGCCAAGAATTCGATTTTTTTCTTTTGGTCCCATGCCGTCCATTCCTGGAGACCAATTTTCATAGATTCCGGCATCATCGCAGTGGCAACGCAAGAAATCATTAAGACAAGTAGCGAATGGATTAAAGTGGATTTCATAGGGATATTCTGCCAAACGTCAAAGAGCACGCAACCCTATCAGCGAGGGCGAGCTTCGAACGCGGGGTTGAGGTTGGAATTACGGGAAATCATGTAAACAGGGCGGCTGATAGGGGTTGCTGTGTCTCGTCTTGTTGTGTTTCTTTTTTATTCTGCTGGCTTGATTGATGCCGCTTGAATTCCGTCGCCGCGAACAACAACTTCTCCGTCAGGATATACCGGTGCCTGTAGCCCTGACTCTTCTTCAGTGGGCTTCCATTGTTCGCCGGGGTGCCAAACGCCGGATACAATCACCTCCAATCCGACAAACCTCTTCATCGTCTCTTGAGAAACATTCTCCGTTGCAATCACGGGGGTGTCTCCGACGATGAAGTTGTGACCATGCCACGCCTCCGCACTCTTAACGTCGCTAGGGAAGTGACGCAGCACACCTCTGACCGTCCTTTGTTCTGGAACTGAAACCTTCGCTGACTCGGATTCGGGCCGTGACTCAGATTCATGATCAGAGCAACCGATGATCAAGGTCCCGAATAGCAATATGGCAGTTACTTTTTTGATCATTTTATTCACACAACGTCTAGCTCATCCACGGCGGGGAAGGAAGCCCGAATTCAAACTGGAGCGCTGCCCGCCGTTGGATGGAGCGTCTTGTTCGCTGCTTCGTTTTTCGAGTGACGCTGCAACTCCAACGTGATCAGAGAGCCTCGTTCCATCCAGCGAAAAGCGCGGAACGATCTGTGTGATCGAGGTGGACAGATCGGGCGAGACGACAAAATGGTCGATTAAATCAGCTCCCTCGGCATCCTTCAGTCCTTCTGTGGCGATCATGAAGTCTGCGGGAATCGCGTCCGCAAGAGCTTGGGCAACGTTGATCGGCTGCCCAACACGGGGAATTCTCTGATTGAAGTCGCCGACGACACAAACAGGGGTTCGATCAGTCGAGTATCGCGCCAAGACGCGCTCAAGGCCGCGGCAATACGCTAGATGATCCTCCCAACAGATTCTGTCTCTCCGCCCGGTCTTCACGTGAGCGTCTCGCCATGGAATACAAACCCCGACGAATCGAACCCCAGAAGTGACACCCGAGACAAATCTACCCGACGGCATCTCATTATCGCCTATCGTGTCGATGTTCGTCCAAGGCTGCTTGCTCCACAGAATCACCTTCCGACGTTCGCCGTTGTTCGGGTATCCATTGTCGGCATCAGATTCGATGGAATAGCCCTTGGGAAGCATCGACCGGATCACTTCGATGTAGCAAACAGTGTCTGTGTCTAATCCCGCTACTTGCTCTTGGATAAGCCTGCCCGCCTTGGTGGATGGAGTCTTCCATTCGAGGTTCCAGTTCAGGCATTTCATTTTCTAGCGAACGTCTAGCTCATCCACGGCGGTGAAGGAAGCCCGAATTCAAACAAGAGCGTTACCCGCCGTTGGATGGAGCGTCTTGCTGAACGAAGCCGCTTTGCGGCGTGGTGAATCGAGCGTGTCTTGAGCAGGCGGAGCTTCAAGAAGTGCGGTGCGGTTCATGGCGTGATTGATACGAGGTTGCGGGTCTATGCACAACTCAAAAATCATCCGCAAACCCACCGTTTCTCACGCATCCTCATTGGCTGCACCCGCCCCTTCGACACCATTACCCGGCGGCGTGGCGCGTTTCCATCCTGGCGTCACTACGCGCGCGGGGCGGCCCTATGCCGATCCCACTTCTTATGCGCATGCGCACGCCTCGATGGGCGAGTTCGCACGGCTGCTGGCGCTGCGTTATGATGCACTGCGCACGCGGCATGCCTACTATCGCGATCTGCGTCTGATCCATGAGCACTTCCGCTGCGATCCGGCGCTGCTCACCGAGGCCCAGCTCATCGACTACCTCGTGCATGTGAAGATGGTCAAGGGCTGGAAGCCCAAGACCATCCGCCAGAGCGCGGCCTCGGCGAAGATATTTTTCATCGACCAGCTCGGGCACGATGACTGGCGGGTGTTTTACAATGTGCGGGCCAAGGACCACCACGAACTGCCCCTGGTGCTCACGCGCGAACAGGTGCGCGCGCTTCTCTGTCACATTCGGCTGCGGCGTTACCGCACGCCGCTGAAGCTCATCTACTGCTGCGGGCTGCGGTTGTCGGAGTGCCTGAGTTTGACGGTGCATGACATCATCGGCTCCGAGCAAAAGCTGCGGGTGCGACATGGCAAAGGTGGCAAGGACCGCGTGGTGCCGCTGGCGGCGCAGATGTTGCGGGACTTGCGTGAGTATTGGAAGTTCCACCGGCATCCGCTGTTGCTCTTTCCCAATGCGGGGCGCGGTCATCATGAGGTGGAGTCGTTGCGCCAGCGCATGCACCGAGCCACGGGGCCCATGCCGCTGAACTCGCTGCAACGGCTCGTGGTGCTCGCGCGCAAGGCGCTCAACCTTCCGGACGCCACCGCGCACACGCTGCGCCATTGCTTTGCCACGCACCTCATTGAAGCCGGAGCGAGCCTGCACAGCGTGCAGGCGTTGCTGGGACACGCGCATCTAAACACCACGCAAATCTATCTCCATCTCACGCATCGCAGCGGGCAGGACACGCTACGCCTGATGAATGAACTCTGCGCCGGTCTGCCGCGCTGAAGTGCGCCGATGTCCGCGCCGACTGTCAGCGAGGCGCTGCGACGTTTTTTACCGGAGCATCTGAGCACGCAACCCCTGCTCAGTGCCCCGCAACGCCGCGCCATCTGGGCCATGCAGGCCTGTCGCACGCCCGCGCTGGGCGGGCGCGCCTATGGCTGCGCCAAGTGCTCGCAACATCACTTCGCGTATCATTCGTGCAATCACAAAGCCTGCCCGCAGTGCGGGCGCGAGGCCACGCGGCGCTGGGTCGCGCGCGAGCAGCGCAAGCTCATCGCCGCGCCCTATTTTATGGTCACGTTCACCTTGCCCAGCGAGCTGCGCGGACTGTTTTTCGGCAGCGAGGCCAAGTCTGCGTATGACGTGTTCTTCACCGCCGCGTCGCGTGCATTGAGCGAGAAGCTCGCCGCATCCAAGTGGCTCGGCGCAACGGAGAACGGGTTCACGATGGTGCTCCACACCTGGAACCAGAAGATGCTGTTCCATCCGCATCTCCACTGCATCGTGCCCGGAGCCGGGCTTGATGCCAAGGGGCAATATCGCAGCGTAAAGAGTGCGCAGTTCCTCGTGCCCGTGCCCGTGTTGAGCAAGGCGTTCCGCGCCGGGTTCCGGGCGCAAATGGAGCAGCGCGGCTGGCAGTGCGATCCCGCCGTCTGGCGCATGGAGTGGGGCGTGCATGTGCAGGCCTGCGGCAGCGGCGGGAACATCGTGAAGTATCTCGGCACCTATGTTGCGCGCAGCGTCATCGCCGACTCCCGCATCGTGAGCATCAGCGACAACCATGTGACCATCCGCTACCAAGACCGTGAAGAGGGCGGAGCCGTGCGCACGCTCCAGCTCGAAGGAAAAGAGTTCGTGAAGCGCTACCTGCGCCATGTGCTGCCGCGCAAACTGCGCAGTGTGCGTTACTACGGCTGGTGCCATCCCGCCGCGAAGAAAGACACGGCTCAAAGTCACCGCGCTGAGCGGCAGGCGCATCGAGTTGGGAGCCGAACCCGTGCTGACGAAAATGTCCCCGCCCATCATAAAGTGTCCCTGCTGCGAGCAGCCCATGGAACTGCGCGGCACGTTCAAGCCGATGTTCCCCGGAGTCATGCAACCCCGCGGTCCGCCGCCACCAGACAAAGCATGAGCACTCCGACAACGCATCAGCAAGTCAGGCAAAGCGACGCGAACAGCGTCGCCCAGAGTCCACGCGTGCGAGCCGCCCAAGAGAGTCCAATCGCATCTAAGCGCGCGACGAAACCAGACCGCAGGCAACACCGCAGAGATGGCCGCGAGCACCCGACGCCCGAAAAAGCCACACAGAGCTGGAAACACAGAGTGAAATCCACTCCAGAAATCCATCGCCGCACCGACCAATAACACAAGCGCCATAGAGCACCAGTCGCGAAGCCGGGCTTGTTCAACCATGGGTGTAGTTGCTGGCTCGAAGGGAACCAATCGGTTAGCGACGCGCCGTGCTCGCAGCAATACACCCTTTAGTGTTAGGCAACATGGTCACAACTCAAACCTTCGTCCTAATAAAATGCAGCGTAAGAGCTCCGCCCCACGAGCGCATCGCCCGAAAGAAACTCGCTGAACTAGCTCGCAAAAAAGTCCAGCCCTGTGTCTGCATCTCCGCAATTTTGGCAGCCATTTCCCGCTGCTTATCCCAAGGAAATGGCGAATCCAACTGCAAATAAACCGAAGTCTGCTCCGCTCCCGGATGCTGAATGAGAAGTGCGCGCGCTTGTCGCTCCATGCGAAAACGCCGGATGCCGAACAAAGTCAATGCGAGCGTCATGCCAACAACGAATGGAATAATAATGATGTAGTTCATAAACATGTAATGCTGCCTAACGTTGTTTAGCCACACTAAACTGCGGATTGATTGATTGGCAAACATGTTCATGTGCATTCCCCATGGAATTAGTCCACAGGCTTGTGCCATCGTTGCCCTTGAATCGTATTTAGTAAATGGAACAGGTAAATTGCATGCTTATCGTTCCCGACCGTCGAGACGGAGGTGGAGTATAAACGGCCAGTGGACTGAAGCTCGTGGATACGAAAGGGACCGACTCTGGAGAGGTCAGGCTACATTTGCAAAAAGCCGCTTGATTCGCGGCTCGCGTTTCTGATTCTGTGACGATCAGTTGAAGCGCGAAAACGAGAAATGCCTTTGCAGAAATTTTTTTCTTGCCTTCGTTTACATTGATATTTATGGTGTGTTAATAATCACATCGTTAATTTGTCGCTATATTATGGTAAATATATTCAAATTACGCTTTGATTGATGCTTCCTTCTCATGGGTTTTTCTTTTCGCAGCTTTTTCGGTAAAGGTGGTTCCGGTCAAGGAACTGCAGAGGCGGAGGCACCGGTCAACACGATGCCGCCGCCTGCGAATATGAACGTGCCCGGCAGTCCATTTCAAGTCGCAAGCGGAGACAGTCCTTTTGCCAATTCATTGCTGTTTAAAACAAACGGCTCCCAAGGGTCGCTGGGTCAGCCTGTTCAAACCGCGCCATTCAATCCCTTCACACCAGCGAGCGCGGGAGCTTCAGCCGGACTCACGGTCGGTGACATCCTCTCTGGACTGCCTTCGGATATATCAAAAAATCCCGATCTGTCTCCCATGCAGGCGATCTCACTTCCAGAAGCGGTGCTGGAAAATGTGCTGCGCAGTGGCCGGGGAACAGTTCCGATTTATGAACTTTACCGCGCGTGTCCGACCTTGTTCCAGATGCCGGTGAGTCCGCATGATCCACGGGAAGTGCCCTTGCCATCTGGAAGAATTTCCCAGCTTCTGTCAGCTAAATCGCATCAGCCGGCCCAAGGAGCTGCGC
Organism: Verrucomicrobiales bacterium; assembly: GCA_038230495.1. Lineage (GTDB taxonomy): Bacteria > Verrucomicrobiota > Verrucomicrobiia > Verrucomicrobiales > Verrucomicrobiaceae > VFKE01. The sequence goes on along the minus strand of JBBRNC010000002.1, from coordinate 45,605 downwards.
CTGCAAACGGCAGTCCATTCGGTTTCGGCGCGCATCTCGCAGCCGCGCAACATGCACCTGAAACGCCTTTCGGTATGACTCAGAAAACACCAACCGCTACGATACCAGTAGAGCCTATCTACCAGCCATCCCCTTTCAGCATTGCCACGTCGCAACCGGATGCGGCTATTGTCAGCTCCTCGCAGGCCGCCTCCCCATTTTCATTCCCAACTCCACCGAACGCGCCAAGCAATCCGGTTTCACAAAATCCTTTTTTCACCGCACCTGCGACTCCTGCCGCCAGCCCATTCTCTTTCGCTCAAGTCGCACCAGTTGAATCACAGGCTCCCGACGTATCTTCGTTCGGCCCGCCAGCGCAAAGAACCGAGCCACAACCTCAACCCGGCTTTGGAATAGGGAGTGCTCCGAATCCATTCGCATCTGCTGAAGCCCCGCAGTCATCGAGTTTCACTGAATCAAAACCCGATGGCTTCTTTGGGCTAAAGCCTGCCGCAGTCGAATCCGCAAAGCCAGAGTCCACCATGTTCGGCATGCCCGTGGAATCAAAAAATAATCCGGCAATCAATGCCTCCAGCGCCTTCCTTGTGGAATCGCCCGCAACGCCACAGCCACCTGTATCCGCCTTTGCACCCAACATCGCTGGTGAAAACAATCCCTTTCTCAGCGCACCCTTCACTGAAAAGGATTCATCCAATCCACTTCCACCCGTTCCGGCCATGCAGCCTGAACTCGGCAAGCCAGTGCAGATTGAAAAACCTGTAATCGAAGCGACCAGCATTGCTTCGCCCGCAGCCACAACACCGACGAATCCATTTGCTCGTATTCAAGCACTGGCGAAAGCCAAAGAAGCGGCGTCCGCTCCGCCCGCTACTTTCACCGCTCCCGCTATTAAAGAGTCGCCAGCGTTCGGTGCAGGATTCTTAAGTCCAGAGCCGCCCAGCTCACCTGCTGAACCCGAGCCATTACTTAGCAAGCCCAACGCCTCAATTTTTGAAAGCCTTGGACTGCCAAATATCGGCGCACAAGCACCAGTTGCTGAAGCTGCGAAAGCAATAGTCGCGCCCGCAGTCACTGAACCGGAAGTCATCAAGCTTGGACTGGCCGCATCATTGAAAAATTGCGCTGCCGCCGACTTGGGCACCAGCCCTGAGCACATTCCTTCGTGGGTGCAGTTTTCGCTGCCAGTGGATCCGATTCGGGGCCAGCTTGCCACGGGCCGCGTGACCGTTCCATTTTCGACCATTCTCGAAGGCATTGAGCCGGAGGTTCGCGGTATCTTTGCCAAAGCCCGCCCCGGATTGATGGTCGAGCTAGCGGCCAATGAAGTCTTCCACGCGCTGACCAGCAACACGCCGCCGAGCGCAGAGCCTGTCGCTGTAATGCCGACATCGCATTTTGCAGACGTCGCTACTCCAGCAATAGATCCTTTTGCCTCACTGCCTAAGACCGAATGGAAAGAAGCGCCAGTAAACAAGGAAGCTGAATCACGCTTCTGGGCTGATCTGCCCACCGCTGCCGTGCCTTCCACGCTGTTCACGCTTGCCAAACCGGATGCGTTTTCGATTGAGAAAAATGCGCCAGTCATTCCCGAAATCGTGCCTCAGGAAATTACGATTGAAGCTAGGCCAGATGTTTTCATCCCCGCAAATCAAGCAACAGGAATTCCCGAATTCAAAACGGTCGCACCACTTCCGCCGCGCAGCGCCACGGTTCGCAGTGAACCTCTTGGCAGCAGCAATGAAACCCGTCGTCTCATGCTCGCGGTTTTGTTGGGCACACCTGATGTCGCTGATGTCGGCACCTTCGCCAGCCTGACCCGGAAACTCCCTGGAGTATCCGCCGTCTTGTGTGTGCAAGATGATCGCGTCATCGCAACCGAAGGAGACGAAAGCTGCGAAGCCGAACGCTTCCTGCGCGAGGCCCCCATGAAAATGCGGATGCTGCCTTCGCTCACCGCGCTGACCGGCATTGAAGACACCGAGACTCTGCATATTCAGAGCGGCCAAGGAGAAGCAACCTTCTGTATGCAAGGCTCGATCATCTTCGCCGTCCTGCACGATCCGCATCGCCGGGAACCAGTGCTCAAGGAAAAAATCACCCTGTTGGGCCGCGAACTCGCCGCCATGCTGCGCGAGAATACGCCTGCCTGAGTTACGCGTCATGGCGTCCATTCATCACGCCGAGCGCACCGTCAGTTTTAAGATCGTCTATTGCGGCACGCCGCTGGGCGGCAAGACGACGAACTTGCAGCACGTGCACAAATGTCTCGATCCCGAAACGCGTGGCGATCTCGTCTCCCTCGCCACCGCCGCAGATCGCACGCTCTTTTTTGACTTCCTCGCCGTGGATGCCGCCGTGCTCAATGGCTACCGCACCCGCTTTCATCTCTACACCGTCCCCGGCCAAATCGTTTATAACGCAACATATCAACTCGTGCTGCGTCAAGCCGATGGAGTTGTCTTCGTTGCCGACTCGCAGATGGACCGCCAACGAGAGAACATTCAAGCCTGGCAGAACTTCGAGGCCAATCTGCGCATCAACGGCCAGTCCATCCAACACATTCCCACCGTGCTCCAATACAACAAGCGCGATGCCGCCAATGCCGCGCCGCTGGAATACATGGAGTATCTGCTCAACAACGGCCCGCAAAGATTCTTCAGCTTCGAAGCCGTCGCCTCACGCGGTCACAACGTGCTGACCACTCTCAATGCCCTGTCTCATCAGGTGCTCTCACGCTTTGCCAGCCGCGCCCATGAATTCGATGGGCCGACACAGACCGTAAGCAAGCCAATGCCTGCGGCTCGATGAGCTTTGATTAAGATGTCAGAAGTTTAAAAAAGTTGAAACTATGATTGCGGTATCATATGATACCAACATGAACGCATGGCGCGCACCCCACAACCGGGGCCTCCAAGACCCACAGCAAAGGAAGCGAAGAAGAAAGTGCGAGCCGCACTGGACGCCGTCCGCGCTGGGAAGTGCCACATTGCATTAGACAAGCATTTTTCGATGTCACTGGAATTCCTCGACGCTGGCAACGTCGCTGAAATGTGGCCTGTTATTGAAGAGCTTCTCGAAGAACTGAATAACTTGGATGCCTTGCAGCATTACGCTGGCAGGCACCCTCCAGACAAAAGCTACGAAGCAAAATTCAAGCATGACGAGCTATGGCCCTTTCGATGGGCGAGCAACGTAACAGGAAAAGAGACTTATCTAAAATTCATCATCAAAAACGACCACTTCTTTTTCATTGATTGTCATGAGCACCGAGAACAAAAAAAATAAAACCCTGCCTGCCTTTTGCCCGGCTTGCAATGTGAAGGGCAAGGTCTGGCGCGTCGTGAACCGCGCCGTGGAGCAGATATTTCGCAAGGATCATTTCACCGTTGAGACGGAAGTATCGGAGTGTGTGCACTGCGGCTTTCACCTACTGATGGATGCGCAAGCGGACAAACTGGCCCGCCTCACGGCAGATGCGTATCGCCGCAAGCATGGCCTGCTGACGAGTAGAGAAATTGTGAGCCGCCGAAAGGCCATGAACATGAGTCAGATCGTGTTTGCCACATACTTGCAAACTGGCGCGGCCAGCGTGAAGCGGTGGGAAGGCGCATTGGTGCAGGAGGCTGGAAGCGACCGCTTGATGCGTGAGTTAACGGATCATGCGCTGTGCTTCATCGCGAGCGAACATTGCTTGCAATCGCCGACGATTGACGCGCTGGTTTTGCATTGCAAAAACGGCTTTAAGGATTGGATGGGCAAACGATGGGAACAGCCAGCACACAAAGCTCGTGGATCAGTCATAGATTACATCCCACAGACCATTTCATTTTCACCTTATGCTCTCACCGCTACAGCTTAAGCAACACCGTTTTACGGACTTCTCCGTGGAATCGATACCCACTGGTTTGCCCAATCACGAGGCGTTGGTCACGACGTCATCAACATGGGGGCACATCATCGGGGATGAACTCTCATGGAAGGTGGAACTGAAGGTCATGTTTGGTCCAGATGAAGCAAGGAAACTCAGCCCCTACCGTGGCAAGGTTTCGATCATCGGATTCTTCAAGGTGGCCAAAACATGGCCCGCAGAAAAGAGACAGGAGCTTGTCGGCGTTAACGGGGCGTCTGTCCTGTATTCTGCAGTTCGTGAAATGGTCTTGATCGTGACCGGACGCTCAAGCCACGGGGAATTGATGCTGCCCACTATGAGCTTCACCAAGCTCATAGATAAACCCAAGGCAGCAGCGCCAGCAGAAGAAAAAAGGAAGGTCAAAAAGAAGAGGCTTTCGCCAACACCGTCATGAGTCAAACATGATAAGTGCCTATATCGACACGCAACCTGGTGCTTACATTTATCGCAGGAACCGTGAACGAACCTGTCAGCGGGGCGAGGTAATCACGGAATAAAAAACCTGAACCAAGTTTGATGCTCATGAATCAACGAAGCACGTTTCATGAACCAAGTTGGATCATGCGATAATTCATCCAAGGGACCTCCCGTAAGAGCAGCAGGCACCTGCCAGACATATTCAGGTCGGAACCCGCCCTCGTTAAGTTTACGTAGTGAATCTTCGATACTTGCTGGCTGCACCCAATCCCGCACCTGTTGATCGCTATACCCACGTAGGGAACGATAAAATGCGATAATGTTTCCATGAAGATCGCCAGCTCGAAACGATGAATCTTGCGAACGGGCATCAATGGCATTCGGAAAACTGCCCTGCATTTTTTCAAATGCTTCGCTCACTTCGCGAAATATCCCAAGCGCCACGCGCTCAAACTCACTCTCATCTCGGCATTCATCCACGCGATATGTTCTGGAGAGTATCGACTCTAGGCCGATGATTTTCCAGTTGGCAGTCATCTGCTGTTTGTAATCGATCAGGAAAGGTTTACCGCCCGATGCTTTCCATCTCGAATGAAGCTCCTGCAAAAACTCTTGCACGCGCTCTGGCCGCGAGTGCCCCCAGTTAACCCAGCCTAGGCGATTCGTGTAGCCGAGTTTTCCAGCGCGAATTTCAGAAGCAAAATCTTTACCCTTGCGCAAATATGCAAAGCTAGCGACGACGACGATGAATAACGTCCACAGACAAACTCGCCAGAACTTAGTCTTGAGCATCATGTCATGGGTATTCAGGCACTAAGTCGCAGCAAACAACTTCGCGCGGACAATTCCAGCGCAGCGGCAACGTATCTGCGCAACCTCGCGAAACTATGAGCGTGCAGCCATCGCTCATCATACGTAGCACATTCCATTTGTAAAACCACGCGCCCGGAAGCAGTCGGCCCTTCCTTTGACTGAGAACGATCTGGCAGCCATGCAGGTGGCCCGCAAGCGCGAGTGTAGCCTTCTTTGCATGAGCCTGAGGAAACGATGCTGGATCGTGCAACACGGCGATGAGCGGGAGATCGGATGTTACTACGTGATCGTGCTTACACGCACTGAATCTAAGTGCCCCCTGTCCATCGCTTTGAAAAATGTAATCTGAATCCGGCAACCAGTGAACTCCGCCGTTAAGCATTACTTCGCGGACGTTACTGCAAAAAGGCAGTCGGTCATGGTTCCCAGGAATAGCTATCACGGGAAACTTCTTACTCCATTCGTTCACGCATTTCTCCATCTTTATCAAGCCTGCGTGAGTGTCAGCAAAATCACCACCCAGCACAACGACATCAGGCACAGTCTGCGATATGGCGCACTGCACGGCATTTAATAGCCTCGCCACCGTTGCGGTGCGCAAATGCAAATCGGAGATGAACAGCACTCGCGCCTTAGCTCTCACTGGCATAGAAACTTTTTCCATGCGAATGAAAAGCGATGCTCGTTGGCCTATGTCCAGTGCGGTAACTTTACTTGCGTCATCTGTAGTTGCGGATGCCTGACGGCATTGCTCATACCAAAGCACCACCGCGAGGCAGCCCGTGCACCATGAACGCACAAACCCGCGCCCACAAAATCCGCCAGTCAGCATTCGCCAGGCAAAAGGCAGAACAAAGCTTAGTGCGGACAGTGTGCCCGCATGACGTTGCATCAATTCACGCGAGTCTGCCCAAGGTCGATGTGAACCATCAAGCGCCGCCGGAAATAGGAAAACCCATTGCACTTCCACCGAATAGAACGCTGGCACCACGAGTATTATTAGAATCGGATGCCACCACCAAGCTAGTGCCAGAATCAAGATTGCTGATAGTGAAGCCAATAAGTATTTAGCAAATCCTAGCCATGCAAAAGATACATGGACTTGCTCCTGCCGCGCTCCGCGTAATTCTGACATTGCTTGGTGCATCCAGACTGCGCCTGATTGAAAAAAGCTGCGCCATGCTTTCGATTCCGCTTCAGCCCTTAGTGAGTTTGAACTGTCGAAAATCTTCTCCGCTTCCCGCAGGAATGTGGAGGCTTTAAGCATGCGTTATGATTCCTCCCCTGACAAAACACCAATGCGCCCAAGCAAGAAATGCCACGCCGTTCCCAAATACGAGCATGCGATGCAACACAGCCTCCAACCTGCGGCAACGACGGCGATGATAGACAAATTCATCATAGCAAATTAGCGCCGTGGTATAAATCAAGACGACCAGCACTGGCAGCAGCCACACTTGCGGATTCGCACTCACAGAGGCCCGGCTCATCATCGCAAAAAGCGGCACGCCACCTCCCGCCAATGCCAGTAACTCGCAACGACGTTCCGCCTTGCCCACCACACACTGAGCCACCCAGCGATGAAAAATCCAATCACCCAGTCCGCCCATCAATGCCGCCGATCCCGCCAAAGATATCGCCCACAATTCCCAAGGCCATTCGCTCAACCTGCAAAGCCAGATGAATTCAGGTTTACTTGCCAACCAAAACAGACCAAAGGGGAAGCAAAGTGATGGCACCAACAACGCCAGCAAACTCATCATCCCCGCCTTCTTGCGCCGCTCCGAAAGCGGGAGTGACAGCGCCCTCTGCGCCGCTGCGCATGAAGAGGGACAATTAGCGCCGCATGAAACTGCGCTGACAGAGAGTTGTGTGCTCATAATGGCAATCTGGCACACCGATCTAAGCTTTGCAATGCAAAGTTAAGGCACGGCCTTATCTTACTCATCTATTTTGCCAAGATCATGAATCAGTGCGCATGGCATCGACAACCTTTGGCTGCCGTGCTTCTTCATAAACCTGCTCTGGCACTTTTTTCAATTCCCAGACTAGTCCGAACCATGAAAGTGTCTTGAGCACATAGTAGCTCACGTCCACTTCCCACCAGTAAAAGCCTTGGCGCGCGGCGTGGGCGTAGCGGTGATGATTGTTGTGCCAACCTTCTCCCAGCGTCATCAATGCAAGCAGGAAACTGTTACGGCTGTCGTCATCCGTCTTGAAGCGGCGACGACCAAAGACGTGCGCGAGCGAGTTGATGAATAGGGTGCCATGCAACAGGACGACGGTGCTGATGAAAAAACACCAGACAAAAAATTGTCCCGCGCTCATGTGCAGGGACGGCGCGTATTTCTCAAGAGCACAACCGGTGAGCCAAGTCAGGATCGCAAATGCCCAGGGCACGATTTGATCGTGGCGATTGAGGAAGACTAGCTCGGGAAATTTCGCGAGGTCTTTCACACGGCTGTAATCCGTGGGGTGATTTCGTGCGCTGGTGATCCAGCCGATGTGTGACCAAATGAAGCTGTGTTGCACAGGTGAATGAACATCTGGCTCCTGATCGGAATGAACATGGTGATGACGATGGACCGAAGCCCACCAGAGGGCGCCGCGTTGCATGGCGGTGTTGCCCAGCACGGCAAACAAAAACTGCATGACGCGCGAGGTGCGGAACGCGCGATGAGAGAAGTAGCGATGATATAATGCCGTGATGGCAAACATCCTGATGAAATAGAGCAGGGCTGCCGCGCCCACTGCCGCCCAGCTCCAGCCGACGACCAGCACCAGCAAACAACCGCAATGCAGGATGATGAAGGGAATGCAGCGCTTCCAGTCCACTCGGTCCTCGCGCTGGCGCACGGCTTCCACGCCTTCAGGATGGTAATCGGTATCCCACCATTGGTGGACCATGATGCGGAATTGTTGCCAGATGGAAGTCATAAGTATTATTATTCGTTTGGGGGTGTGTCTTGGATGCAAGTGTTAGCGCTGCGGTGGTTGAAGAGCACGGCGGTAGTTCATGATGGCGTCGCCAATGGTGTGCGCGAGTTCTGTCCTGAAATTGGCCGCAGCGATGAGCCTGCCGTCGCCAGCGTTGGTGACGAAGCCACCTTCAAAGAGCACTCCGGGTCGCTGCAATCCAGTGAGCACATACCAGCGCGCGCGCTTCACTCCACGATCCACCAGCTTGAAGTGATGCACCACGGAGGCATGAATGGCGGTGGCCAGAGCAATGTTTTCCGAGTCACGCTGATTGCCGTTGAAGGCCAGACTGTCCACTCCCCTCGCGCCATAGTCGGATGCAGCGCCCTGAGGACTTAGCGCATAGGTTTCGATTCCCGTAGCGGCACTTCCGCCGGAATTGAAATGAAGGCTGATGTAAATGCTCTTGGGAATTTGATTGGCAATTTCCACCCTGCCTCCGAGAGAGATGAAAGTGTCGTCTTTGCGCGTCAATACTACTTTGAGGCCGCGCTTTTCCAGATCGGTCTTGAGCAGCGTAGCCAGTTGCAGGGCAAAATCTTTTTCATATCCGTAAATGCCTCGCGCCCCGGAGTCATGCCCGCCATGCCCAGCGTCAATGACCACGGTTTCGAATACGTTCGCGGTATTGATATAGCTGGGGCGCAACACGGGATCGATGAGTTTGCAGAGATCGAGCCGGGAAATGAGAACCTTGCCATTCGATTCCTCGATCGGATGACTGAGGATGAATTTGATGTTGTTGATGAAGAGGTCCTGGCTGCCGAGTTGGCCTTTCATGATGAGCACCGGAGAGGTGAACCAGACCGTGCTGCCGTCAATCTTGTGATCCGCGAAACGATAGAAGCGGTGAATGCTCTCGGCGGTCACATAATCGCGATCCTGATAATGAATGAGATCCCAGCCCGCCATGCCTCCACCGCTCGCTTTACCTTCGTCCTTCTTACCAGCGCCAGCTAATTTAGCTTCAGCGTTTTTTCTCGCCTCGTCAGCGGCTTTGTCTCCTCCGGGTGGCTTGTCGAATTCTCCGTCCCCGCCGCCCTCAACACCTTTCCCTTTCTGATCACGTCCCGCTTTCTGATCGGTCACATCGGTGGGTTCATCTTTGGGCTTGTCTGGCTTTTTCTTCTCGTCACTCGCGGCTGGTTTCTTGACGGGCGCTTCTTCCTTCTTTTTCGCCGGGGGCTTTTTGGTGTCTTTATCTTCTGACTTGGCGGCCGTTTTCGGCTTTTTCTTGGTGGTGGTGGTCTCGTCCGTATTTTTGTTCTCCACGGTCGCCGCGCCCGCACTGCACACGAGCAAGCACAGCCAAGCGCAGAAAATGCGAAGGCTAGGCAAATGGGGGCGGCTCATCATGAACCGTCAAGCTACACTGGCAGCCCGGCTTTGCAAACCGTGTCACTCACGCGCCTTGGTGTCGAACCAAACGGTCACCGGACCGTCATTGATGAGGGAAATCTGCATGTCTGCTCCGAACACACCGCATGCCACCGGAACACCTACTTCCTCCTCAAGCTTCGCGAGGAATAATTCATATAGCGGAATAGCCACTTCTGGCCTCGCAGCACGGATGAATGACGGGCGGTTCCCCTTCTTAGTGCTCGCGTGAAGCGTGAACTGGCTGACCACCAGCAGTCTTCCTCCGATTTCTTCAAGGCTCGCATTCATCTTGCCCTCGGCATCGCTGAAGATTCGCAGCCGCGCGATCTTGCCCGCCAGCCATTCCACGTCCTCGGCTTGATCCGCCTCTTCTATGCCCACAAGAACCAGTAATCCACGACCGACGCGCCCCACCTCACTGCCCTCAATAGAGACGGCAGCCTCGGAAACTCGTTGAACAACAGCTCTCATGCGGCAACATCCTAACCCGTGAGTCAAGACCAACCGCAAAATCAGGGCCGCATCAAAGCACTAACCGCAGTCACCAAATTTCTCCGCCATCAGTGGAAGCGTCTCGCCAAAATAGCTGCAGGCTTCGCACTCTTAGTGGCCGCGTTATTCTTTCTCGTCAGTTGGACCGCACATGATCGTTGTTACTCCAACATCAATGACGTGCCGCAGAGGACTCTCGGCGTCGTGCTTGGTTGCGCGAAGAAAATCGGACGTTATGATAACTCCTTTTTCAACTCCCGCGTCAATGCCGCCGCCAAGCTCTATCACGCGGGCAAGGTCAAGTTCCTGCTCGTTAGCGGCGACAACCATCGCAACGGCTATGACGAACCCACCGACCTCAAGATTGCTCTCATCAATAAGGGCGTGCCAGCCGATCACATCTATTGCGACTACGCCGGACTGCGCACGCTTGATTCCGTCATCCGCACCCATCGCGTCTTTGGTCAGAACGATTTCGTCATCGTTTCTCAGCGCTTTCACAACGAGCGCGCGCTCTACATTGCGCGACGCTCGGGCATTCCCGATGCTGTGGCCTTCAACGCGACTGACGTGACCAGCGACTGGATTTTCAAAATGTATCTGCGCGAGATTCCAGCACGAATCAAGGCAGTGCTCGATGTCGAAATTCTCGGCACCAAGCCTAAGTTTCTCGGCAATAAAATTCCCATCGGCCCCCATACTCCGCCAGTGGACGCCCAGCCCATCGCCAGTGCGACGGAGAGCAAATAGCAGTTGTGACGCTGACAGTGCGAGGCAAATCTATCCACCACAATCATGCTGCTTGAGCAAGCCAGTTCTATTTACATTGCCGGCCATCGCGGAATGGTCGGAGGCGCCCTCATGCGCGGCCTGCAAAAGCACGACGGCCTCCGCATCATCACGGCCACCCATCAGGAAGTGGATCTCACTCGGCAGGATGCCGTAGAAAAATTCATCACCGCGCAGAAGCCGGAGATCATGGTGGTGGCAGCCGCGAAAGTCGGCGGCATTCATGCGAACCACACGCAGCGCGCCGAGTTCATCTACGAAAACCTGATGATCGCCGCTAACACCATTCACGCCGCATATCGAAATGGCGTGAATCGACTCCTCTTTCTCGGCAGTTCCTGCATCTATCCGCGCGAGGCACCACAGCCCATGCACGAGGACGCGCTCCTCAGTGGCCCGCTTGAGGTGACTAACGAAGCCTATGCCATCGCCAAGATCGCCGGCTTAAAACTTTGCCAGCATTATCGCGGTCAATACGGCGCTCTTTTTCATTCTGCGATGCCAACCAATCTCTACGGCCCCGGGGACAACTACCATCCCGAGAATTCGCACGTCATCCCCGGATTGTTACGCCGCTTCCACGAAGCCAAACTCGCCCGCGCCGCGCAAGTCACCGTCTGGGGCAGCGGCAATCCACACCGCGAATTCATGCACGTGGACGATCTCGCCAGCGGCGTGATCCATCTTCTCGGCACCGAGAACCCGCCCGACTGGATCAACATCGGTTGCGGAGAAGACGTCACCATTCGTGAACTCGCAGAACTCGTGAAAGAGACCGTCGGCTTCAATGGCGCACTCGCATTCGATCCCTCAAAACCCGATGGCACGCCGCGCAAACTCATGGACTCCTCGCGCATCACCGCCTTAGGCTGGAGGCCGCTCATCGGCCTAAGTGAGGGATTGAAAAATGCCTATGCGGATTTCCTCGCGAATCCGCATCGAGGATAAAAAGTGGCACAGCGCCTCTGGCCTGTGTGTTGCACGGGCATTCTGCCAGTGCAGAACTGCACCTGATTTCGCTTCGCCCCGGATGAATGAGAACAGGCAGGCTACGCCATGCCTGTTCGACACACAGGCCGGAGGCACTGTGCCACCCTGAGATCAAACCAGACGCGCTCGGCTTCTGGCCTAGTGCCCGAAGACTGGGTGACCATGGTAATAAAATGATGCATTTGCCGTGAATTGCAACGCGTGTCTCTAACTGAACAGCACGCCGTCGATCAATTTCTGCACATGCTCAGGCAGCGCTCTATCGCGACGAGTGAGCAAGACTATCTCGCGCTCAAAACGGTTCTTAAGCGGAAGGCGTAGCAGAGCTTTCTTGCGTGGATATGCTGTAAGTGCACGGCGGGGAACAAGGCTCGCCCCAAGTCCGAGCGCGACTAGATGGATGATGACCTCAAAGTTATCCAGTTCCATCGACGGCGTCACTGACCAGTGATGCTGCTTAAGCCAGTCCGCGAGCTTCCGGCCGGTATTACCCTGCTGGTTGAGGAGTATCCATTGCTGCTTCTCGGCCCAAGCGCGAATTCTCGCAACTGAGTATGGAGCCTCGCCGGGTGGAGGCTCATGCTCGGCATTGATGACAAGTTCAAATTCGTCGGTGTAACGATGCCTAACCGCCAGCGCCGCGTTCAAACGTTTGGGTGCGGCCAGCACCGCGATGTCCAACCTGTGATCCAGTAGTGCTACGATCAAGCTCTCGCTACTCTCATGCGAAACCTGCAACTGCACATCCGGGGCGCGTCGGTGAAAGGGCGTGAGAATGCCCGGTAAAGACGCAAGACCTATACTGCGAGAAAAACCAACACGCACTGTCTTTACCGCATCCACATGATCTTCGCGAAATCGACGTAAAGAGTCCTCCAATGAACCGTTGAGCTTACTGGCTTCTGCAAGCAGTGAACGACCCGCATCTGTAAGAACCACTTTCCGTGTTGTTCTTTCAAACAAAGATACGCCAAGTTTTTCTTCCATGCCTTGAATTTGTCGCGTCACGGCACTCTGCGAAAGACCCGCCGCCTCGGCGGCTCGCGTAAATCCGCCAAGTCGCGCAACAAGTTCAAAGAGATGCATCCCATAGAGATCAACTGGCCGGGTCGCGAGAAATTCATTCCTCATACGCATGAATCTATCAGTTTAATGAATTTCACGCAACCACGATGCTGCATAATGATCAGCTCGAACCCAAATCAACCCTATGGCTGACAAAGAAAATCGACTCCCAACCAACACCACTGGTCGCTATTATGTGGACGACAACTGCATCGACTGTGACATCTGCCGCCAGGACGCACCTTTGTTTTTCAACAGAGACGATGACATCGGCTTCTCTGTCGTCATTCGACAGCCAGTTACAGTGGAAGAAATCGAACTCGCTGAAGCAGCCATATTAGGCTGTCCCACTGAGGCAATTGGAAATGATGGGTGAGATTGCAGTGCGAGACTCAAGACTCACTCATCATCCTTCCCGCCTGCTTGCAGCGCAGCGACCACATTGAGGTCCTCCAGTGTCGTAGTGTCGCCTTTGACGGCTCCGCCGGACACGATCTCCTTCAATAAACGACGCATGATTTTCCCGGAGCGGGTCTTGGGCAGCGCAGCAGCGAAGCGGATGTCGTCGGGACGCGCGATGGCTCCGATGACGTTGCCGACGTGCTTTTTCAATTCAGCGGCGAGCGCGGGCGTGGCTTCAATTCCAGTCTTCACGGTGACGAAGGCAACGACGGCCTGGCCTTTGATTTCATCGGGACGACCGACGACAGCAGCTTCGGCGACGGCGGCATGACTGACGAGTGCGCTCTCCACTTCAGCAGTTCCGAGACGATGGCCGGAGACGTTCAGCACGTCGTCAATGCGGCCCATGATCCAGAAGTAGCCGTCGTCATCGCGACGGGAACTATCGCCGGCGAGATAAATGTCTTTGTAAGTGCCCCAGTAGGTTTCTTTATAACGCTCGGCGTCACCGTAAATTGTGCGCAGCATGGCCGGCCAAGGCTTGCGGATGACAAGCTTGCCGCCTTCATTGGGGCCGACTTCGTTACCTTGTTCATCGAGGATCGCCGCGTCCACCCCGAAGAACGGCAGCGTCGCGGTGCCAGGTTTAGTTGGTGTGACTCCTGGCAGCGGCGTGATCATGATCGCGCCAGTCTCGGTCTGCCACCAAGTGTCCACGATGGGGCAGCGTCCGCCGCCGATCACGGTGTGATACCACATCCACGCTTCAGGATTGATCGGTTCACCGACGCTGCCGAGCAGACGCAGCGAGGAGAGATCGAATTTCTGCGGATGTTCGTCACCCCACTTGATGAAGGCGCGGATCGCGGTGGGCGCGGTATAAAGAATCGTGACCTTGTGCTTCTGAATGATCTCCCAAAAACGACCGAGATGCGGCGTGTCGGGAGCGCCTTCATACATCAAGACGGTCGCGCCGTTCGCGAGCGGTCCATACACGATGTAACTGTGTCCCGTGACCCAGCCTACATCCGCAGTGCACCAATAAACATCGTCATCACGCAGATCGAAGACATACTTCGCCGTGCAATAAGTGCCGACGAGATAGCCGCCACTGGTATGTAAGATTCCCTTGGGTTTTCCAGTGGAGCCGCTCGTGTAAAGTATATAAAGTGGATGCTCGGCATCAAAGCCTTCCGCTGGGCAGTTCGCATCCACCTTCGCCACTTCATCGTGCCACCAGGTGTCGCGACCAGCTTGCATCGCGATCTCTTGACCGGTGCGCTTGAGCACGATGACTTTCTTCACTTTGGAATCGCCACTGCTGAGCGCAGTGTCCACATGTGGTTTCAGCGCCACGATTTTCCCGCGACGCCAGCCGCCGTCCGCAGTGATGATGGCGATCGCGCCGCTATCGTGCAGGCGATCTTTGATACTCTCCGCACTGAAGCCGCCGAAGACCACGCTGTGCACCGCGCCGATGCGCGCGCAGGCCAACATCGCAATCGCTGCTTCTGGAACCATCGGCATGTAGATGAGCACGCGGTCGTTAGCCTTGATGCCTTGTGCCTTGAGCACGTTTGCGAATTTGCAAACCTCCACATGAAGCTGCGCGTAAGTCAGCGTGCGGGTCTCGCCCGGCTCGCCTTCCCAGAGAATGGCGACCTTGTCCTTCCGATGCGTCTGCAAATGACGATCCACACAGTTCTCAGAGACATTTACTTTCGCGCCGGTGAACCATTTTGCGAAGGGAGGCTGCCAGTCGAGCACCTTGTCCCATGTCTTCTGCCACTTCAGCTCCGAAGCCTCGCGCGCCCAGAAGGTGTCCGGCGAGTTGATCGATTCTGCATGGAGTTTTTTGTATTCGTCCATGCTACTGATGCGGGCCTTCGCTTTGAATTCGGAGGACGGCGGGAAGACGCGGTTTTCAGTCTGGAGGGATTTGAAGTCGGTGCTCATGGAAACGTGCGGGTTGGTGGATTTGTGAATCGTGATTGTGCGAAAGGAGACGCGGGGCGTCAATACCGGAGTGCGGCAACTGCCTTATCTTTTGTCTTTTAGTCTTTTGTCTGTATTCTGCCGACGGGTCGGCCGGGGGCTGTCGCTGCCAGATGTCGCAAGGCGATTGGGAGAGGAAAGTCCGGACACCATAGGGCAGCGTGCCGCTTGCAAGGGCGGGGGCTGGAAGCGCAAGCGACCGGTCACGGAAAGTGTCGCAGAAAATATACCGCCAGTCCGCAAGGACTGGTAAGGGTGAAATGGCGAGGTAAAAGCTCACCGGCCCGAGAGTAATCGAGGGCGCAGGATAAACCCCACGCGGTGCAAGACAGAACAGAGGAAAGGCCCGCCTGGCCGCAACCGAGCCGAAAGGCGCGGGGAACCCTCGGGTATTAGTCGCATGGCTGCGCAAGCAGCACGCGTGCGCCGCAAGGTGCGCGTGAGAGAAATGACCGCCGCCTGTGTCAGCAATGGCGCAGGAACAGAATCCGGCTTACACCGACCGACCCAATTTATTTGTGGCACAGGCTTGCAGCCTGTGTGTCGAACAGGCATGGCGAAGCCTGCCTGTTCTCATTCATTCAAGGCGAAGCGAAATCTGGATATTCCATGAAGTTTGCAGTTTGAAGATTGAAGTTTTGGAGCACGATGATCCATGCCTCTTTTCAAGCGCATCGAAATCTGGGTGCTTCTCGCCGTCATCGTGGCGGGCCTCGTCTTCGTATTAAATCGGCCTCATCCGATTGCCGTAGAGCCAGTCAGAATCAGCGCTCCAGCGCCTCCGCTTGAAGTCCTTGCCCCACTCAAAATCCATCGCTGCATTCTGGAGCGTGATTACGGCAATGCGCGGCTCGACATTGAATTGCGAGTGCAAAATGGAACTTCTGAAAAATTGACTCTTCAGGCACCCAAGGTCAGGCTCATAAACTCCGCTGGTCGTGAAATTCCGAGCTTCTTTCTTCCGTTAGAACAACTGCCCGAAGTCCCAGCTCAATCAACCCAAGACGTGCAGCTTCGTTACTGGCTCGAAGCCGCCGACTTAAATGGAGCGCTCAAGCTCGAAGTAAATGGAAATATAGTGGAGGTGAAAGGCGCGACTGCGTTTGATTTGATGAATATGAAAAATGAGGAGAAGAAAATCTTTAACGAGGGGCAGTGGTAATGACTACCGACCATCTCCTCATCGACGTCGGCAATGGCCGCACGAAGTTCGGTCTCGCCACTCGGGATGCGATCCTCGAACAGCGCGACACGCCAACGTCATCGCTCAGCACGGATGGGTTGCGCCATGTTCTGAAGGACTGGAAATACTCGCGCGTCATCTGTGCATCAGTCGTCCCGTTGGCCACGGAAAAATTACGTGCGTTCTTTGGCGATTCACTACTCGTGCTCCGGCATGACATTGAACTGGGCATTGGCATCAATTATCCCAAGCCTGAAAGTATCGGCGCGGACAGACTGGCGAACGCAGTGGCGCTGGCGCAACTTTACGGCGCACCGGGCATCGTGATTGATTTCGGAACCGCAGTGACCTTCGATATCGTGGATGCAGATTCGTGTTACATCGGCGGCGTGATTGCGCCGGGCTTGCATTTGATGACAGATTATCTTCACGAGCGCACGGCGCTACTGCCGAGGGTCGAACTCCGCGAGCCTGCGTCAGTCATCGGCAAATCTACGGAACAGGCCATTCTCGCAGGCGCGGCCATTGGCTATCGCGGCATGGTTCGCGGATTGCTCGAGGCATTGAAAAAGGAACTGGGAAATCCAGAGCGGCTTCGCGTGATTGCGACTGGCGGTGATTCGGCATGGATCGCCAAGGGGTTGCCAGAAATTGAGTCAGTGAATGCAGATTTGACCTTGCATGGACTGCGGCTCGTGGGCAATCTCCACGCCCGCGTATGAGCCTTTCATCTTCCACAACAAAACCCGTCACCGCCGTCGGCGTGGACTTCGGTGGCACGTTTGTTAAAATTGGCGTCTGCCGTGATGGCGAACTTCTGGAGACCGACACGCCGCTCCCGACCGCCGATCATCAGGGGCCTGACGCGCTCATCGCAGCGATGGCCGCGCGCATCGCTAGTTTGCGAGAGAAGCATCCAGACATTGCCGCCATCGGCGTGGGTGTGCCGGGCTTGGTGGATTTCGACGAGGGCTTCGTTCATGTGCTGACCAACGTGCCTGGATGGAATCACATCCCGCTCAAGAAAATTCTGTCCGGGCAGACTGGTCTCCCTGTCTCAGTGGAGAATGACGCCAATGCTATGACTTACGCCGAATGGCGCTACGGCGCAGCGCGCGGCTTGAAGAACGTGATCGGACTCACGCTGGGAACCGGCGTGGGCGGCGGTCTGGTGCTCGACAACAAAATGTATCGCGGCAGCCAGTTCAGTGCCGGAGAGATCGGGCAGATGAGCATCCACTTTGATGGAGTGAGCGGTCATTACGGCAATCTTGGCGCGCTGGAAAAATATGTCGGCAACCAGCAGATCGCGGATCATGCGGTAAAACGTTATGCGCAAGCCGGACTGCACCGCGAGGCTGCGGACTGCTCGCCCAAGGCCATCGCTGATGCTGCCCACGCGGGCGACATCATCGCGAAACAAATCTGGAGCGAGATCGCCGACTGGCTCGGCACCGCGCTGGCCAGCATCGCCTGGCTGTTGAACCCCGATGCGTTCGTCATCGGCGGCGGAGTGGCGCAAGCAGGTGCCTTGTTGTTCGAGCCACTGGAAAACAAAGTGAAGTCCATGCTCTCCACAGTGGCCTCCGATAGTCTGAAAATTCTCCCCGCAAAATTCCACAACGAGGCTGGCATCATCGGCAATGCAGCACTGGCGGGTGATGCGATCGCCAATTAAGGACACGGATTGCGGACTTTATCGCGGAGCCATTGTGGAGTGACGACCTCACTGAGAAGGAGCGCGTGTATGGCGAAGCCTACTCGCCACTTGTGCGTCTGGAATGTGTCCACGTTGTAGGCCCAATTTTAGGCGAGTGGTCTTGCGACACACTCGCGCTCCTTCTTTTTTTGAAGCTCGATTTCGGTCACCCTATTGAAATTGTTTTTGCAAAAGCACAACATTGGCCCGCATGTCTGATTGAAGAATTACCGGGTCGGTTGCATGGTGGCACATCATGCCACTTTCGACACAAGCCCTCACCATCGCCGGACGCACGTTCCGTTCCCGCCTCATGCTCGGCACGGGAAAATTTTCTTCTGGCGAATCCATGCGCGATGCGCTGGATGCGAGCGGTTGTGAAATCGTCACCGTCGCGCTGAGACGCGCGGATTTGTCCGGCAAGAAAGACCCGTTCGCCAACATCCTCGAATTCATATCCAGCGATCGCTATCTGCTGCTGCCGAACACCAGCGGTGCGATGAATGCCGAAGAAGCCGTGCGCCTTGCGCGCCTCGCGGTCGCGGCTGGCTTGCCTAACTGGGTGAAGCTGGAGATTCATCCTGATCCACGTTACTTGCTGCCTGATCCGATTGAAACACTGAAGGCCGCAGAGATTCTCGTGAAGGAAGGTTTTATCGTGCTGCCCTACATCAACGCCGATCCTGTGTTGGCAAAAAGATTGCAGGACGTCGGCACCGCGACGGTCATGCCGCTCGGCTCACCAATTGGTTCGCATCAAGGAATCACCACGCGTAAGCAAATCGAAATCATCATCGAGCAGGCCACCGTGCCCGTCGTAGTGGACGCTGGCATCGGCGCACCGAGCCATGCGGCAGAAGCCTTGGAAATGGGCGCGGACACCGTGCTGGTGAACACCGCTATCGCTATCTCCAGCGATCCCGTGCGCATGGCCCAAGCCTTCAAAGCCGCCGTCGAAGCTGGGCGCACGGCTTATGAACTCGGCATTGCCGATGTCAGTGATCTCGCTTCGCCGACGAGTCCGCTCGCAGCGTTTCTCTACGCCCCTTCATGAGTCATGTCACTACCCCTTCCATTAGCCTGTATTGTGCTATTGCTTCTAGTAGTAACCTGCCTGATTTTCCATCACATTCAGCCCGAACAAATCTTGGCGGAACCACGTCCCGGGCAAATGGTAGAGCTAAATGGCAAGCTCATGAAGCAGGAAGACGCCAGTCTTTGGTTGAGTCAAAGAGAAAAACTAACATGGGACTCCGTTGATTAGTTTCATCGAAAGCGGTTTGTTTTGAAGACGCGAATAACTGCCTCGCTCACTTGTGAGGAAGCACTGAGGTGGTTCAGCTGGATTGCAACTGCGGGCATCGCCGAGTTCAAAATGATATTTGAAGATCAGGGAATGAAAGAGACCAGCTTATTTGCATTCGGTGGCGGGGATATGGATGACTTTTCCCTAGTGCCTGAACTTACGCCCTGCCGTGAGTCTGACTTTTCGACTGCTCGAAAAGATGGCACGACTGTAAAGTTTCGATGGATTGGTATTCGTCGTGAAGGCATCTCCAGCATGAGCAAGCTGAATGACTTAAACACGCTACTTGCCGAACTTGCACCGCATCCCAAAGAACGGTTTATTTTTGTCTGTGACTCGGACGCCCCCTTTGAGGCGGTTTCAAAACTCCAACGTCTGATAGAGCGCACTGGATGCCGCCCGTCAGCCTTTGTAACCGAATAGTTACCAATACGAGATGCGACTTCCAGTCTCAAGTTGCCAGATCAAGACATGAGCCACGTTTCTCAGTGGATCGTAAAATGATCACTCGTTCCCAGGAAATGGATTCGCGCTCAAGCGCAATTTGGCTTCGGTCTCAACGTTTGCTTTTGCCGATGATGGTGGTTCTCCATCGAAGTGAAGCATGGTGAACACGCCTGCGAGCACTGCGAACATCGCTAGGGCCAGCCATCCTAGAATCTTGAATTGAGCACGACCCGATTCCGATTCGCGCAGAATGGCCGCCACTCGAAGCCTGAGTCGCGAAGGAGAAACTCCAAGAAAGGCAGTGGGCGTGACTGAATGACCGGGCGCGACTGCGAGTTCCAACATGGTGCGGGCATACACTTCAGGCGCGACACCAGAACGCACTACAGCTTCGTCACAAACATGTTCGCACTCTTGCAGGAAACGGGAGGCCAGTTGATGCACGAGTGGATGGAACCACCACACGGCGCGCACCACTTGAACCAGAAGCATCCACCAGACATCGCCACGCCGGAGATGCTCCTGTTCATGACGAAGCACGCAGGCCAGCGTCGCTTGATCCCATTCAGACGCCGCCTCCGGCAGAAGAACACGGGACGGCCAACCCGGTGTGACACATGCGGTGGAAACTTCGTTGGAGAACCCAATCGGCACCGCAGGGTCAAGCGATGTCCCGGCTGATTTGCGCAGTGACTTTCTGTTCAACGATAGCGCACGCAGCCAAGACCGCGCCGTCCGGGTCAAAGATACCATCATGCCCATGAGCCAGATGAACGCGAGAGCTTTGACGGCAGGGAAAGTGAGCGGTGCCATCCAATGATCCAGCACTGGGCCAGATGTATGCACTGCCAGAGAGACGCCGGAATTTTTCAGCAGCCATTGGGCGAGCGGTGATAGTGAAAGCAAGAGCAATGCAAAGAGCAGCAACCGTCTGCGATTCTCATGGGCGGACTCAGGCAGCAAAGCCGTGAGCAGCCATGCCGTCAGCATGATGAGAGTCCCGGAGATCAAGAGTGAAGTCATCATGCCCAGTGTTCAGTTGGAGGATTTGTTCTGGCCAATTTTCTTCCGCTTTTCGTAATCAAGCACGAGTTCGCGGATGCGGCTTAGCTCATCTTGCGGCAGCTTGCGTTCATTCGCATCCAGCAGGCTGGCCACCAGCTCGCTGGGCGAGCCTCCGAAAAAGGTGTCGAGCAATCTCCCCAGTGCGCCGCGCCTGGCACGCCCAGCGGTGATGCGCGGCTGGTAGAGATGATGGCGGGCTTGCGGTTCCTTGCGAACTTTCAGCAGCTTCTTTTCCGCCAGCAATCCAAGCAACGCGCGCACGGCAGAATAGCTGGGTGCGCCAGACATTTCCTTCTGCACCTGCGCAGCACTGGCCTCGCCAAGGCGGTGGAGGATGTCCATCGCCTCGCGCTCGCGACGAGGAAGGGGTTCTTCAACTGGTTCCGGCATGTGCTGAAAATTCCGCACTTCCAGTCGGAATGCAAATGACAAAAGAAGAAATCTGCGCTTAATGCAGAAATTTCTGCACTTAAAGATTGACGGATGTGGTTTGATGTAGAAAAATCTGCACATGAAAACATTTCCCTATCTTCCTGTCGTCGCGCTGCTTGGCGCGCTGTTCCTCGGTTCGTGCGCAACATCGGAGTCCCCAAATAGAGCATCTTCTGGATCAAGTAGGTCATCCTATGATTCCAGCCAGATGCCTTGGAACGGACCTACCAGCGGACTTACCAGCGGAAGCAGATCGGGCGAAGCCGCCATGTCGCAGAACTCGATTGATGGCCTTATTGCGAAGCGTCCGGGCCTCGGCACTTCTCTCGGCAGTGAAGTCTGGGACAGTTCAAAGGAATGCCAGTTCTATCGTCGCAATTTCAATTCCCCTGACAAGCTCGCGTCCTTCCACTACAACGACGATGAGGGCGCGAAAGCGATGGCCGGGCTATCAGGCAAGCCTTCCAAACACAGCGGCCAATTCGATCTAGCCGATGGCACGCTGCGCGCCAGTCTTTGCGCATCCTGGAGCAGTGACAGACGGCCGTGGTATGAGGCCGGTGGAAAAGTGTTTGTCATTGGAGAGGGCGGGCAGAGCTACAGTATTGAACTGGAGAACACTTCCAAACAACGCGCCGAAGTGGTCGTCTCCGTGGATGGACTTGATGTGCTTGATGGCGCATCAGCTTCATTCTCCAAGCGCGGCTATATCATACCTCCACGCAGCACCATTCACATTCGCGGCCTGAGAAACGGCGGCAAACTGCGCAGCTTCGTGTTCGGCTCCGTGCGTGATTCAAACGCTGCCAAGACAGGCGGCGATAAAGCAGCGCGCAATGTCGGTGTCATCGGCGTGGCGCTGTTCATGGAGGATGAAGAAGCCGCAAAACATGCCCGCATCGAAGAAGGCATGAAGCGCGGCGATGCGCGGGCGTTTCCGGGGAGTTGAGTTCGTATAGTTTTCGAGACTTTTCTTTCCGCGCTGGTCTGCTACACTCCTTATCATCATGACAGTCATTGAATCCATTGTGCGCGATCTTCGTGAGCTACCCACACCCCGGCTGGTGGAAGTGGCTAGCTTTGTTCATCGCCTCAACCCGGTGAGTGAGGAACGCCGCCGTGCGGCACTCGAGGCCACTGCTGGCTGCCTGACCGGGGAAGATGGCGAAGACTTCGAGCGGGCTGTGAGGGCCGAGGCTGACCGCGTGGACTACCATGGCCAGTAACCTCATGCTCGATACCAGCTTGGTGGTGCGGCACTTCCGCGACGGATTACCCTCAGTGCTTCGGCAGCTTGGCTGACCCACTGCCACATGAGGAGCAGGAACCGCCCTTCTTCTTGCGCTTGGCACGCACTACGAACAATACTGCCGTGACGATCACGACTGCGGCGGCGGCCCATGTTTGCCAGTCAGGATTCATAACGATTTAGAAGCCGATGAGCTTCCCTCCTTGATAGACTACGAAGCTCGCGATCCATGCGGCACCGGTCATGTAGGCTATTTGAAAAAGGGGCCACTTCCAGCCGTTGGTCTCGCGCTTCACGACAGCGACGGTGCTGAGGCATTGCATTGCGAACACGAAAAAGATCATCATCGAGAGGCACATCAAGGGTGTGAACACACGACGGCCGTCGGGCCATTTTTCGTCTTTCATGCGCTCGAGCAATGGCGCGGTGTTCTCGTCACCTCCTTCGACGGCATAGACGATGCCCATGGTGCCGACAAAGACTTCGCGCGCGGCAAAGCTGCCGATGAGACCGATGCCAACCTTCCAGTCGAAGCCGAGAGGCTTGATGACTGGCTCAATGAAATGTCCCGCGCGGCCCGCGATGCTGTGGGAGAGGCGCGCGGCGTCATCATCGCCTTCGTGTCGCGGAAAGCTCATCGCGGCCCAGAGGAGGATGGCGAGTCCAAGAATGACAGTGCCTGCGCGGCGCAGGAAAATCTTCGCCCGCTCAAACATGTAGAGCGCGACATGCCGCAGAGCGGGCCGTTTGTAAGTGGGCATCTCCAGCACCATGAGACTGCCCTTGCCCTTCGCGAGCGTGCGGTTGAAAATCCAGGCGAAGATGAACGCGCCCGCCGTCCCGATGAAATACATCGCGAGCATGATGCCGGCTTTTGCGAAGGCGGAGGCGCCGCCTCCGGGGAGCATCGCCGCGATCATCAGTGAATAGACTGGCAGTCGCGCGGAGCAGCTCGCGAGCGGAGTGACGAGGATGGTGATGAGACGGTCCTTGGGGCTGGCGATGGTGCGCGTGGCCATGATGCCCGGCACGGCGCAGGCGTAGCTGCTGAAAAACGGCACGAATGAGCGGCCGTTCAGTCCGACCTTGCCCATGATCTTGTCCATGATGAAGGCCACGCGCGCCATGTAGCCGGTGTCCTCCATCAAGCCGATGAAAAAGAACAGCATCAAAATCTGCGGCAGGAACACGACCACCCCGCCGACGCCGGGGATGACGCCATCGGTAATCAAGTCGCGGAGGTCGCCGGGTCCCATCATAGTTTTCACGGAGTCGGCACAGTATTTAAAAAAATCCTTGATCCAGTCCATTGGTCCCTGGGCCACGCTGAAGATCAGATAAAACAGAAGGCCCATGATCACAAACAGGCACACGCCGCCCCAGACGGGATGGAGTAATACGGAATCGAGCTTGTCCGTCATTGTGGTTTCGTCGCGCTCGGGTCGGCGAAGCACGTCGCGCAGGAGATTTTCTACGGCCTCGTAGCGGGCCGCAGCCAGACGGTCTTCCCATGCGGGCAGCTTCTTTTCCAAATCATCATGCGCGGCTATGAGCCGTCCGACTTGCGAGTCGGCGATGCCATAGTGCTCCGGGTCATGATCGGAGATCAAATAGAGCGGCTCCAGCAGAGAGGCGTTCTCCGCCACGGTGTTGCTCCGCACGAGATCGGCGCGCGTTTGTTGCAGCGCCTCGAAGATGTCGGGCGGAATCGGCAGCACGGTGCTTTTGGGCTTGTCGAGTGCGCGACTCATCGCCGCTTTCAGTTCGATGATTCCCTTACCCGCGGTCGCCTGCATCGGCACCACGGGGATGCCGAGCCGCTGCGAAAGTTTTTCGACATCAATGCGCCACTGCTTGGCCTCGGCCACGTCCGTCATATTCAATACTAGGAGCGATGGCAGACCAAGCTCGAACACCTGAGTGGCGAGATAGAGATTGCGTTCTAGGTTCGATGCGTCGGCAATATATATCACTGCATCGGGCTTCGGTGTGTCCTTGCGACGGCCCAGTAACACATCGCGCACCACGGCCTCATCAGGCGATCGCGCATTGAGACTGTAAGTGCCAGGGAGATCGATCAGGCGGATGCGTTTGCCGTGCTGGTTGAAGCAGGTGCCCTCGCGTTTCTCGACGGTGACACCGGGATAGTTTGCGACCTTTTGCTTCAGGCCAGTAAGCGTGTTGAAAATCGTGGACTTGCCGCAGTTCGGATTTCCCGCAATGGCGAAGACCGGGTCGCGCTCGGGTTTGTCGTCACGCAGTTCAGTGGCAGAGGACATGGTTTATTCTGCCGAAATGTGAATCTGCCGCGCCTCGCTGCGGCGCATTGCCAGTCGAGAGCCGCGCACAGAAACTTCAATGGGGTCGCCCATCGGCGCACGTCGCACCACCCGGATTTTCGTCCCCGGCACCAGCCCCAGTTCGCGGAGGCGCGTGATATTCTCATCATGCCCAGCAAGCATGTCGCGGATCACCCCGCCAGCACCGGCGGCGAGGTCAGAGAGGAGTTTGTCGGCAGTCATGCGGGTTCCAAACCAGATACGTGCAATGTGGAAGGTATCTTATTGAGATTGTGTCGCAATTGCAACGCAAAGTTTGTGCTTAGCCGTGCAAAAGCTGTTTCTCACCGTCTCTTTTACAATCGGCATGTCTAAAAAGCGGAAATGGAATAGCCGCAAAAAAGCACGGAGAACCTAAAAAAGCTAAGCGCGTTGCGTTCAAGTTTCCGTTGCACGTTACAAGGAAGGATGGCGTCTCGCCGTCAGTGGTGTAGGGACGGCGAGACGCCATCCTTCCTTGGTTCAATTCCGAATCTTGTTTGATGGTTGCCCCCTCTCGGAGCAACTCACAGCCGTGAATTTCATGGACTGATGATGACACAATCTGACGCGATTGTATAATAACACGTCCTGCACCTTCTATTCGCAAACTGTCATCTCACAGAGGCCCGCGCGGCGGCGGGGGAAATCCACCACCGGGCGGTCCGCCTTGAGGGCGACCACCGGGGCCACGACCACCACCGCCAGGCGGGCCTTTGCGGAAGCTCGGGTCGGGTGTGCCTTTGTAGAGACGCGGGATGAACGGATAATCATCGGTGAGCAGGTAATGATAAATGCCATCGGGATTCTCGGGCGTGATACCGAAGCGTCCGCCGCATTCATCCAAGTCGCCGGAGCCGACGATGTATTCGAAATCCTCGGTGAACGTGCCATCGTAGGCACCGCCCGGACCGCCGGGGCGCTGGCCTTGCTTGAGCTTGTAACTGGAGCGCATCACATGCACCTCGCTCTTTGCATTTTTCGGATCCGCATAATCCCAACGCGCATAGATTGGGAAGCCGTCTGCGGCATAACCGATGTGTGTGAGCCGGGCTTTGTTTTCGGGATTGAGATTCTTCAACAAGCCCAGCGGGATCGCATGATAATGATAAGCGCCGGTGGGTTGCACGTGGCCGTTGCTGAGGTCGAGACCGAGATCGAGCTTTCCGGTGCCTGCTTCATAGCGCCAGCCGCTGTTGCGATCGTTCTTCCAAAACTCCGCTGTGCCGGGGTCAAACATCACGCCGTTCAACGCGACCCCGTAATCGGTTCCCATGCCGAACACCGGCTTGTCAGCGACCTTCGGGTGCAGCGGCATTTCGCGATGATACTTCTGCGCGGAGATGGTATTGGGATTCCCGCGCCCCGGAAAATGACCGACGAGATGATCGGGAATTCCATTAGAATCGACGACTCGCTTCTCGCCCTGAATGCGGAAAGCGACTTCATTTTTTCCAGGAGGCTGAACTCCTGATTTGTCAGCAACGCGAGCCGTTGACTGTGGTTGCGCGTGAAGGAGGAGCACAACTGAACCGACGAGAATTGCGGAGAGGAGTATCGTTTTCATGCATCATCTAAACACGGTTTCGGCACAAAGTTGTCGCGCTTTACCAGAGCTTAACAATTTTCTTTCCAGCGCTCAATCCACTGGTTCGCCGACCAAGTCATCGTTCTCTTTTTCCTCTGGTAGCAACATCGCGCACAATGCCGCAGGCGCGAAGAGGAATCCCGCATAGAGCAAGGCAGTGCGATAGTCGCCCAACTTGCCTGCCTGAGTCAGACCAAAAAACACCGTGCCACCAGCGGCCACGATGCGTCCGAAGTTGTAGCAAAATCCCGCGCCAGTTGTGCGGAGAAGCGTCGGGAACAGCGGTGGCAAACACATGGTGAAAAGCGCGAACACTCCCTGACAGGCACCGATCAGCATGAACCACGCGAGCGTGGCCTGAAGGCTCCACTGAAAGGAGAAACACAGCAACATGCTCACGAAATATGCGCTAAGTAGCAACACAATAGCCTTGCGATAGCCCATAAGTTTCGCCATTGCGCCGGCAGCGAAGTTGCCGAAGAGCGAGCCGAACATCACCCAGAACAACGCGACCACTGCGGCGTGATTGCGAGCAGAATCATCCAAGCCCTTCACCTCCGGTAGCGAGCGAATATGCGCCTGCTGCCAAAACATAAACGCCCAGTGCGCTGTTAGTGATACCGCGCAGATCAGCAGCACGCGCAGTGTGACACTGCGCACTCGCGGGCCGAAGAGTTCGCCAATGCCCGGTGGCTTAATGTCCTTCCGAGCAGCCTCCCATTCCTCAGTCTCGGGCACAGCCTTGCGAATCCATAGGGTGAGAAATGCGGGAAGAATTCCGATGAGAAAAATCCAGCGCGGTTCGACGCCACGCAACAGCTCGCCACAGAGACAGGCCAGCAGCACACCGAGATTCACCGCGCATTGCAATGTCGCCGCGATCCATGGTCGCCATGACTTGGGCCAAGTTTCGGATAGCAATGATGCTCCCACCGCCCACTCACCGCCGATGCCCAGCGCGGCAAGAAACCGGAATATCATTAAATGCCACCAAGTCTGTGCAAAAAATCCAAGTCCCGTGAAGCAGGCATAAGTCAGGATCGTGAGCATCAGCGTGCGGCTGCGACCCAATAGATCGCCGATGCGTCCAAAGAACGCGCCGCCGAGCGCCCAGCCAACGAGAAAGGCCGCATTGATGATCGACGCATGTTTGCTGACTTCCGGATTGGTTTGTGGCAGCATCATCAGCGACGCGACGAACGGCGTGGCCACCAATGTATAAAGATGCATGTCCAGTCCGTCGAAGAGCCAGCCGAGCCAGGCAGCGAGACCAGAGCGAACCTGATGTTTTGAGAGATCGCGGAGCCGAGTGATATTTTGGGACATGGGAGAAAGACAGAAGACTGGAAGACAGAAGATTCAAGACATGAAAAACAGGTCGCCAAAAATCAATTCAATCTTCGAACACGATAGCACTCAGTTCCTCTGACCTCTGACCTCTGACCTCTGTCTTCTGTCTTCAAATCTTCTGTCTATGAACTCACTGCGCCCATGCGCCCACTTGCTCTGCCTTTGCCTGTGAGAGTGCCTTTTGAAGTTGATGATGATAATCCGCGGGCGTGCGTCCCGCTTCCGGCACGGAATCTGGCGCGGGTCCATTCGGCGAGGCAAATCCTTTGCGCACCAGAAGCGCACCCAAATCCTGCTGTTTGCCCGGTTCCAACTCCACTCGCACGAAGGCGTAATATCGTTCCGTCTCCGGCACATGGGCATATTTTGTATAGACGATGAAGGGATGATTCGACAGGAGTTCCGTGATCCAGGCGAGCGCCTGACCACCTGTGTCCAGCACTCGCGTCTGCGCCACGCCCCCGAAGTATTTAGTCTGGGCCTCGATGCGCAACGGATGCGTCCACAGCGCCTGCAAGGCATCCACTCCATAAAGCACGAACACATCTTCCTTCGGCCCGCTGCGAATGCGCAACGTGTCCGCGTCATTCGAGCGGCTGACCACAATCTGCGCATGTGGCAGCACCCAGAACTCGCCCGTCTTATAGGCGCGCGGCTCGGCTATTTTCTGCCCCACGGGAATGGCGCGCGGCACACTCGCGGGCACGGCGACTTTCGCGGTCTCATCAGCCTTGAGTTCCGACGGCAGTCTCATGCGCCCCTTCAGTAGCAAGCCGATGATGATCATGAAAAACAAGATCACACCCGTCATGACGAAATTGCTGATCGCGGCGCGTGGATGCATAGAGGACGGGTTGAATGGTTGCTGAACAGTTGTTGAACGATGGTTGAATCTTGGATTGCAACAAGGGTTCAACTACTGTTAAACCATGGTTCAACAACGCTCAACTCTCATGCAGGACTGGAACGAACTTTATGAAAAAGGCGATACGCCGTGGGACAAGGGCACTCACACTCCGGTGCTCGATGTGCTGTTGCAAAAGCATCCGCAACTTTTCAGCGGTCGCGTGCTCGTGCCCGGTTGCGGACTCGGACACGATGCGCGCTGGCTTGCGGAGCACGGCTGCCAAGTCGTCGCGCTCGACATCGCGCCGCTGGCCATCGAACGCGCGAAACAACTCGACCCGGAGAATCGCGTGGACTTCCGGCTGGCGAACCTTTTTGCGTTGCCGGAAGATTTACGCGGCTCGTTCGATCTCGTCTGGGAGCACACGTGTCTCTGCGCGCTGGAGCCGTCGCTGCGGGAGCAATACATCGCCGCCGTGCGCGGTGCGCTGAAGCCCTCCGGTAAAGTCGCTGGCGTCTTCTACATGAACCCCGATCTCGATCCCGGCGAGACTGGCCCGCCGTTTGGTATCACGCTGGATGAGCTAATCGCGTTCTGGCAGAAAGGCGGATTTGAGATAGATGAGCACTGGGTGCCGGAGGTTGCGTATAAAGGACGGGCGGGGAGGGAGCGGTATATGAGGCTCCAAAGTTAGCCCACCTCTACCTGCGACATCAAAATTCGCGAAAGCGTCTTGGACTGCGGTGCTGCTGCACCGCTTTGGAACGACCCCAGACCATCTTCGCCCCTACCGCCCCGATCTTCCCTCGAGTTCACGCATTCAGCCCTCAAAAGCGCCGCAGAACCGGCGCACTCCGAAGACGCTTCGCGACTTTTATGTCGGATCAGCATGTCGAGTATCATCGTCACCATCAGGCGCGTGACTGCTTCACTTCATCCCAAACCGCATCCATCTCCGCGAGCGACATCTCTTCGAGCTTCTTCCCCTGAGCTTCCACACGCTCTTCAAGCTGATTGAACCGTGACGTAAATTTTTCATTCGCGTGCGCCAGCGCGACCTCAGCCTCGACACCGAGTTTGCGCGCGAGATTAACGACGCTGAACAGAAGATCGCCGACTTCATCTGCGATGGCGGCTTGATCTTTCTGCGCGATCGCCTCCACAATCTCGTCTGCTTCCTCGCGAATTTTCTCCAGCACTGGCCCGGTGTCCGGCCAGTCGAAACCGACCTTCGCGGCTTTCTTCTGCAACTTCTGTGCGCGGATCAGCGCTGGCAGTCCTTTCGAGATGCCATGCAGATGCGCCTGCTTTCCGCCGCCTTTCTCCGTGCGCTTGATCGCTTCCCACTGCGTCAGCACCGCCTCGCTCGTGTCCGCGCTCGCATCGCCAAACACATGAGGATGACGGCGGATGAGTTTCTCCGTGATGCCGCGCGCGATGTCATCCAGCGTGAAGGTTCCGGTCTCCGAAGCGATCTCGGCATGGAACACTGGCTGGAGGAGCAGATCGCCGAGTTCTTCACAGAGATGTTTCATGTCGCCCGAGCGCGCCGCTTCCGCGACCTCGTAGGCTTCCTCGATCAAATGCGGAATGAGCGACTCATGCGTCTGCTCCGCATCCCACGGGCAACCGCCCTGTGCGCGCAGCCGGTGCATCACGGCGCGGAGTTCGGCAATGGGATCGCGTGGGGCATCGTCAGTCATGCGCGAAGATGCCCGTGCCAAGCCACGCACGCAACAAGTAGCAGCCGACGTTAGGAGGCTCTGACTTGGAAATTTGGGAGATGACGATGTCGCAAGCGCAGAAATTTTAGCCTCCTGACGTCGGCTGCTACTTTTTCCCATCGTCCCCGCAATAAACTCTCGCCAGCGGCGTTTGATTCACCTAGCCTTTTTCATTGTCCCGAAAATTCAAACCATCCAAACCCGAACTAATATGCCCAGCAGCAAATCATTGAACCGTCGTCGCTTCATTTCCACATCCGCCGGAGTCGCGGGTGGTGCTTTCTTTGTCCCGAACATCCTACGTTCTCAGGGCGCGGAATCCGCCAACAACAAATTGCGCATCGCTTGCATCGGCATCGGCGGGAAGGGCGAATCCGATTCCCATGCGGCTTCCGACGGCAATGACATCGTGGCCATTGTCGATGTGGATCAGAATCAGCTCGA
Organism: Verrucomicrobiales bacterium; assembly: GCA_038230495.1. Taxonomy (GTDB): domain Bacteria; phylum Verrucomicrobiota; class Verrucomicrobiia; order Verrucomicrobiales; family Verrucomicrobiaceae; genus VFKE01. The sequence goes on along the minus strand of JBBRNC010000002.1, from coordinate 14,721 downwards.
CCGGGCCAAGCAGAAATACACTGGCGCGCAAGTGTTCACTGACTATCGCAAGATGTTCGAGGCGATGGGCGACAAGATCGACGCCGTCACTGTCTCCACTCCTGACCACACGCATTTCCCTGCCGCGATGCTGGCCGTGGCCCACAAGAAACACGTCATGGTGCAGAAGCCGATGTGCAACACCATCTGGGAAGTGCGCGAACTGCACAAGGCCGCGAAAGCTGCTGGCGTAGTCACGCAGATGGGCAATCAAGGACGCACGATGGAAGGCCAGCGTCTCGCGAAAGAATGGGTGGATCAGGGCGCCATCGGCACCTTGAAAGAAATTCGTCTCTGGACCAATCGTCCGATCTGGCCGCAAGGTCCGCTCAAGAAAATAGAAGTGCCAGCCCCAGCCAATCTCGACTGGAACACCTGGCTGGGTGTGGAACCGAGCGAGCCATACTTTGAATTCGATCTCGCGCCCGAGGACGTGAAGAAGGGGAAGAAAGGTAAGGGCGTGCATCCGTTCAACTGGCGCGGCTGGTGGCAGTTCGGCTCCGGCGCGCTTGGCGATATGGGCTGCCACATCATGGACGCCACTTTCAGCATCCTGCATCAGGCGATCCCGGTGAAGATTGAAGCTGAATCCTCCGAGATCAGCGACACTTGCGCGCCAGTTTGGTCTAATTTGAAGTATCACTTTGCCGCGACCGACCAGCATCCCGCGCTGGTGGTGAGCTGGAACGACGGCATCAAGGACGGCAAACCCAACAAGCCAGAGCGCGATGAGCGCGTCCCGCAAGCGACCTTCGACAAGGCCATCAGCGGCATGATGTTCATCGGCACCGAGGGTGTCATCTTTGAAGGCGATGCCTATTGCGGCAGCCCGGTAATCTACCCGCTCGAACACTTCACCGAGGTCAAGAAATCCATGAAGGACGGAACGATTAAGAAGACCGAAGCGCGCAGCCCCAAACCCGGCGAACCTCAGAAAGAATGGGCGCACGTCATCAAGAACGGCGGCACCACCAGCTCGAACTTCGACTACGCAGGGCCGCTCACGGAGTTCGTTTCCCTCGGCAACCTCGCGCTCCGCGCCAAGGAAACCATCGTCTGGGACAAGGAGAAGATGAAAGTCACCAACACTGACGCGCCGAACAAATTCATCAAGCGCTCGAGCTATCGCCCTGAGTTCTACAAAATGTAGTCCGAGATTCGGATATGCACCAAGGAACGATGGCGTCTCGCCGTCGTTCCTTGAATGGGCAACCCGTTTGCAGTCTCGCCCTCAGGCGGAATTCAAATAACGGATCTTCTCCACCGCGTTCCCAGCGCGACGCTCCACTGAAACTTGCGCGCGTGCTCACGGATCAGGAATGGAATGTCCTGCCTGAGTTCGAGCGTGAAGTGCGTGCTGAGTTCGCGCTGGAGCCAGTCGAACGTGGAGCCGGTGGGCCAGTTCGCGGGCGGAGTGTATTCTTCCAGCCAAGTGCAGGGCGTGGTCAGCAGAAGTTGGCCGCCGGGTTTAACAAGCGATGCCAATCGCGCGATAAGTTTCTGCGGCTCAGTCAGACGACACAACAGATTCGCGGCGTGAACGACATCAAAACTGCCAATGTCCCCGCGCAGATTCATGGCGTCGCCTTGCTCAAAACGAATTCGTTCGGCACCTCCTTGTTCAGGCCTATACGCGACGAGCTTTGTTTGCGCCGCAGCCTCATCGAGACGCGGATATTCCAGAGAGCCATCACGGCGAATCGTTTCGGCAGCATCGACGAAACTCTGCGAGTAATCGATGCCGATGACTTCATCGCAATTGAGCGCAAGCTCGTAGCAGGAACGCCCAACAGCACATCCAAGATCAAGCGCACGAACAGATTCCGCATTCCGCATTCCACATTCCGCATTCAAGAGTTCTGTGACGCTGCGCTTGGCGAATCCCAGCGCGTCTTTCGGCCCGAAGTCCCATGGGAGCACCTCGTGTTCCGTGCCGTAATGAAACAACAGATATTCCGCCAGAAGCTTCGGGGTCTCGTAAATGTTCATCACGTTATCTGGCCGTTTGCACTGGCGGCTTTTCTGAAGTTGCTCCAGCGAGTAGAACGATTTTGAAAATCGTCATACGTGTAACGACTTTTAAAGTCATTCTACTGGCGATGCGCTGTGAGCAATGCGGCCTAATCATTTGCCAATGCCTTCAGCAAATGCTGCGACGGATGAAAATGCTCGATGAGCACGATAGTCTTTCCATCGCGATGCATCCGCGCCTGTTTGATGTCGAAGTTCGGCGTCTTATGCGGCGCGAACAGAATGTCGTCGTGCGTGGCGTTCGCGCGGCGCTTGAACAAATCCGGCGTGATGTGTCCGCCCAAATGATCGTCACGACCGGTGGCGAGATGGCAGGTGCCGAGAACTTTCTCGTCCTGAATGTCCGCGCCGGAAACCGGCAGATTCTGCGTGCCGAATCCGAGTTCACCGAGCACGCCGGTCATTGGGTCATCAACGAGCTTGCGATTATGTTCATCAATCGTGGATTGTTTTCCTTCGATGAGTTCCGACTTGATGATGCGCCCACCGGTGACGGTGAGTTTGCCAAGCGTGCCGTCTTCATATTTCAGCGGGAACGCGCCCTCGGCTCCGGTGGGAACGAAATACACTTCGCCCGCCGGGAGGTTCGCGATGTCCGGCTTATCACCGCGACAGAGTCCGTGACTCTTCTGCGCTTCTTGGCCATTAAGTTCCAGTCGCACGGTCATCGACTCATGACCGTCCACAGTGAAATCAATTTCCACCCAGTCGGCCTTGGTCATCGCGAGGCGAAGCTTTTCCGCATCGCGGCTCACTTCATTATAATCTACCGCTAAGCCAGTGCTGAGGATGATCTCATTCACTCCGTGCAGGGTCGCACCACGGAAGCCATATTGCTTGGCAAAAACAGTCAGCGGCGCAGTGGCACTGAAGGTCGAGATGCACAAGATGATGTCGTAATTCGGATAAACGTCCTTCTCCAGACTGAGCATCTTTCCGGTCATGTCTGCGCATTCATCGGGCATGTCCAGATTGCTGCCGCCAGTCTGCGTGTAGGCAAACATCTCGCCGCCCTTGAGTGCGAGTTCATCCAATACGCCGTTTTGTAGAGCTAGATAAAAATGCTCATGGGCACGTTGCTGGATTTTGCGTTCAGGGTTTTTCAAGAAAGCTTTGGCCTTGGCCTCGGCCAGATTTGGTAGGTCAATCAGGACACAGATGCTACGACCAAAGGTCGGCTGGAAAACAGTGTCCAGAAGACGAGCGAGATCGAATGGTGGAAATGTGCGCGCGGAAGCGGCAGAGACGGGGTTCATGGTGGGGGTCAACATGGCATGGGATGGTTTTTTGTGTATCCAATTTTACGCATCGAAATACCCCTTCGGGTGCATCAAGTTATAAATGCTGACACTGGCTTGCGCAAAAAAGCGGCACCGGGTTGCCCACGGTGCCGCTCAAGATGATTCAGATCAGGCTAGGAAGATTATTTTACCTTCTTCTTAGGCGCTGGTTCTTCCTTTTTGACTTCTTCTTTCTTTTCAGCCTTTTGCTTGGCGCTGAGGTTTAGGTGAACGAGGTCGTCATTGGTCTTGTCGCCCTCGGGTGCATTATGGATATAGCCTCCGACCCACTGACCGATCTTGGCGTCTTTCACTGTGGCGGGTTTGTCGTCCTTGGTGATCTTGGTGTCTTTAGTGATATCAAACATGCGATCAGGCTTGTCTTTGCCTCCCTTGATGGTCAGGAGCGTGTCGGTGATGGCCACCAGTTCACCGTAGAGAGGATAGTGGTCTTTTTTGGCATCTGCTTTCTTTTCTTCCGGCTTGGCGGCTGGAGCGGCTTCTTTTTTGACAGCGTCCTTGGCGAAAGCTGGAACGGTCAGTGTGAGGGCGGCGGCGATACTGAGGATGTTAAATATCTTTTTCATATTATAGGGTTGGTTTGAATAATGAAGGGCCTTTTTACAGAGGACAAGGCATGTGTGGCAAGTTTATTTTTTAAAAAAATACTCAGGCGCAGTGCTATTATAATAGCTAGAGCGGTTGCACAGGGTTCTTCGGTAAGTTCTGCCAGACATATAACATGGCAATTTTTTCCCTCAGAGCTGTCCGGCAAATGGGTTGAATGGTCAGAGTCGAATGGTGTGTCCGCGTATTCAAGCCGGAAGGCTTGAGAGAAATTAGCCGGTGGTGCAGCGAGTCTCGAGCGGAACCACCGGTTACCGAGGTGAAATTCTGCGCCCCGAAGGGTGCGCGAGAGATGCCAAAATTTCTCACGCACCCTCCGGGGCGCTGGATGGGGCTTGCAAATATCCGGTGGTTCCACTGCGCTCCACCACCGGCTAATTTCTTTTGAACCTCCGGTTCGCAGAATGAATGCAGAGCAGCCTGATGGTCATTCATCTGACTTGTCGGATAGGCCCTCAACTCTTCTGCGACTCTGTGAGGTTCGCATACTGCTTTGTTGGCTGGGCGAACAGGCGCTTCACATAATACGTCTCCATTTTTGCGATCATCCGCAGCTTGCCCCAGAGGGATACTTTGGCGACGGGCGTTTCCCTGATTGTGCCTTCGGGGTAATAGACCATGACCTCCACTTCGCCGACTCCTTCGCAATGCTCTTTCCGAAGTTCCGGCTCCCGTCCGTCGATGCTTCCGCACATATCATGCAATGTCTTGCTGAGCATGAGATACTCCCCGCCTTTGACGGTGTTTTTCAGAAGCCGATGCGCCAAGATCACTTCTTCACCGGCGATCTCCTCGAAGTGCTTGACCTGTTTCACGGCCAATTCGCCATGATGCGCGATCACCTTGAGCTTCAACTGCCCCGCGCCCAGACACGCATCGCACACGCAGAGGCTGCACTCGCTGACCAGCTTGCTCTCACGCTCGGCGAATGCGCCAAAGAAACGCTGCAACTGCCCGAGCACTTCACGCGCCGTCTCGGGCCGTCCGTCGGAGCGCGCGTAAAAAAGCGCGGCGTCTCCTTGGAGTTTGTTTAAGATCAACGGGTGCTCAGAGGCGTCAATCACGCTCTCCAGCAGCTCGGTAATGATGCTCTCAGCGTGCATCAGGCTCACCCGATGTTTTGTGATGAACTTGGTGTATCCGCTGATATCGACCAGGATGATGAACGCTTGGGTCAGTTCCATAGGGCAGAGTATCAATGAAGCGCATTCTGGACAAATGAGCGAGCAAATTACTTATCATACGACTTCTTGCTGAACAACGGCGTATCTGCTTTGTCTTATCTTCCACGTTCATGAAAACCATCCTGCTAGCCGCCCTTATGTCAGCCATCACACTTTCCGCCGCCGATCAAAAAACTGAGACCGCAGTATTCGGAGGTGGTTGCTTCTGGTGTGTCGAGGGAACTTTCCAAATCATCCCCGGCGTGAGCAAGGTGCAAAGCGGCTATGCTGGCGGGAAAGTGGACAAGCCCACTTATGAAGCGGTTTGCACGGGCAGCACAGGACATGCTGAGGTGGTGCAAGTGACGTTCGATCCCGCGAAAGTTTCTTATCGCGAACTGGTGGATCTTTTCTGGTATATGCACGATCCGACCACGCTGAACCGCCAAGGCGCTGACAGCGGCACGCAATATCGCTCGGCGATTTTCACCACGGACGATGCGCAAAAAAAAGATGCCGAAGCATCAGTGGCAGAACATCAAAAGGAATTCAACAACTCCATCGTTACCGAGATCACACCGCTGAAAAAATTCTATCCCGCCGAGGACTACCACCAGAACTTCGTGAACGGCAATCCGAACCAAGGTTATGTCTGCTCCGTGGCCAAGCCCAAGATTGAGAAGTTCAAACACAAGCTGGCGGAACTGAAAGCAAAGGCCGGGAAGAAATGAAGCACTAACATCGTGCTGATAGGCCGATCAACACAAAAATGCCGTCCGACATCATTCGTCGGACGGCTTCGTGTAACTGGACTTAATCTCCGGGAGAGAACTAGGACTTGTGCTCTTCGCAGTGCGTCAATGCGCCGCCGCATTTTTTGCACTCGTGCTGCATTTTGCCTGTCTTGAAGAATGTCGCGACGGCGCTTTCGCAATCGGCACATTCCATTTTCTTTACGTCGCGGTAGGTGGTGAAACCCTTGCCGCCAGGACTGGTGACGGCGGTGCTGACCCAGACGGTTTTGCATTTGTCGCAAGTGACGGCACCGGTTCCGGCGGTATCGGCGGCGGAGACATTGAAGGCCACCATCGCAAAAGCGAGGACGGCGAAGGATCGGATGATGTTTTTCATGGTTTTATTGTTTCTATTTGTTTGTTTTTACTGACGGATAGTTGTGAGGCGCGGAGAATATTTTCTACCGATAGACGAGGATGCTCCTGCTACCGGGATTGACGACACGTAGTGGCGATTGGCTGGTGGTCTGGCTGGTTTCGCAAGCCGTAAAGGAAAGGCTCACGAGCGCTAGGACGGCGAATTTGGCGATGGTTTTTGTTTTCATCTTTTAATCTTGTTGGAGGTTTTTATCGCGCCAATCCTTGTATCGGCCTCGCTGATCAATATCCGACGGTAGTCATCGTTCGGGCTTTTCTCTATGGGGTATATACCTACCGAGCAAGCAACCTCCACAACGTCATCACTCGTTCGTGAGGATGACTTTCAGCGCGCGCTTGCTGGCGGCGTTGCTGAAGGTGTCATAGGCGTTGATGATGTCATTCAGCGCGAAGCGGTGGCTGATGAGTTGCTGGGGTTGGAGCCGACCCGACATGACTGTCTTGAGCAGGAGCGGCGTGGTGATGCCATCCACGAGTCGGGTGGTGATGGTGATGTTAGACGACCAGAGTTTCTCTAGATGCAGTGACACGCTCTTCCCATGCACGCCGATGTTAGCGATGTGGCCTCCGGCTCCGATGATGTCCTGACAGATGTCGAAGGTTTCTGGCAGGCCGACGGCCTCGATGGCGACATCCACGCCTCTGCCATGGGTCATGGCGGTGATCTTTTCAAAGACGGTGTCCTCACTGCTATTGATGAGTTTGGTCGCGCCGAGTTGCTTCGCGACATCCAGACGGTGCTCATCATGATCAATCATGATGATGTCCGCAGGGGTGTAGAATTGTGCGGTCAAGAGCGCGGCGAGGCCAATGGGACCAGCGCCGATGATGGCCACGGTATCGCCGGGCTTCACACAGCCATTGAGCACGCCGCACTCAAAGCCGGTGGGCAGGATGTCACTGAGCGTGACCATGGACTCTTCATCAGCACCTTTCGGCAAGAGGTGCATGCTGGTGTCCGCCATGGGAATGCGCACAAATTCGGCCTGGGTTCCGTGGATGGTGTTCCCCAGAATCCAGCCGCCTTGTTCGCAATGGGAAAACATGCCCCTTCGGCAATAGTCACACTTCCCGCAGGAGGTGATGCAGGAGATCAAGACGCGATCGCCCTTGTGAAAACTGGTGACTCCGGTGCCTGCTTCCTCGATGACGCCGATGCCTTCATGCCCGAGGATGCGTCCTTCCGTGACCGTGGGCACATCGCCTTTCAAGATGTGCAGATCAGTGCCGCAGAGGGTGGTTTTCGTGATTCGCACAATGGCATCCGTGGCTTCCTGGAGTGAGGGCTGGGGCGCGTCCTCCCATGATTTCATTCCGGGGCCGTGATAAACAAGTGCTTTCATAGAAGGTGGTGAGGGGCGGTTTTTTGTTAATCATTCTGGCTCAATACTGTGATTGCTCGTGGGCTTCGACGAACCAGAGGTTCATATCTGCGCCCCGGGAGACTTGGGTAAGTATGTCTGCGGTGTCGGCATCGCTTAACTCCGTGGCCACCGCGATGGCATTGCGGATCAACTCGCCATAAAAGGCGATGGCGCGGGCTAGCTCAGCCACATGTTTCTTCCCACTGGAGATGTCCAGCGGGTATTCGGGAAGGCTCGATGTCTTCGCAGCCTCACGGATGGTCCCTTTTGCGATGCCGCCGAGTTGGACGATGCGCTCAGCGATGACATCCACATACACTCCGGCTTCTGTGTAGATCTTGTCGAAGAGTTCATGCAGCGCGATGAAGTTCGGTCCCTTCACGTTCCAGTGCGCCTGCTTGGCCTGCATCATGAGGTCAATGGAGTCCGCCAGTCTCAGTTGCAGCAGGGCCGCGATTTTTATGCGTGTCTTTTCAGGTAGGCTGTTACGAGTGTGTGTGAGTTTGTTTTTCATAAGGTTATCAATAGAGCGTTTCTGCATCTGTCCGTTAGTTGTAGTCTTTGAATGCGATGCCATGACTCAAAGCTGCACGAAGCCGCCGTGCCTGATTCGGTCTTCAAACCAATGCTGCAAATCAAGACCGCGATGCATGGCGAGATAGGCCGCCAGCGCGAGTTCCTTGATGAAGACTGTGTTGTTAGAGCGCAGAGCATCCTTCCACATCAGACGTGCTCGCAGGGATGTTTTCTGATGCGGGCGTAAGCTCCGCGTTCCAAGGACGGTGGCCATGATCACAAGTGGATAACGGCACCGTCTATCCTGAAATGCTCACGAACCTTGGTGGCGATTTGCCGATCCGTTAGCTTGTCCGTGGTCTCGACTTCCACGCTGCGATCAGATGGCTGCTTCACCGCGAGGCGCTTGACCAGTTCGCCCTTCGCTTCGCCGGGGCCGAGGATGAAGAGCGCTGAAGCCTCATGCACCAAGGCGATGACTTCATCATAATATTTGTTGAGATGCTGCTCGAACTTCCGATCCGTCACGTCATCGGCCTGAACGAGGAGCGTCTCAAAGGCTTCCGTGGACCTCTTCCCATCGATGCGCCCAGGTTGCCTGTCGGCATGAGAAAGAATCTCCTTCGTTTCATGCGCTTCATCCGATGGCAGAATGAGCACTGCGCGGTGATGGTCGATCCACAAACCAATGTGTGTTTTCATGATTTCAACTGACGCCATAAGCCCATCACCGGGCAATGGGGTATTCACCCCAAAGGAGGAGAGGGTCAACGAATCAGTGTCGTTGCCACCACAGCACGGGTGGTCCAAACCCTCATGCGAGACTGTCAGCGCGCATTTCTCACACTCCCATCTGTGGGCGGGACAAGGTGTCGGGCGGCGCGGCAGAGAAAGTAGTGCTGGGCTTCAGCCCGCAAGCGCCACCGTTCGGGCTAAAGCCCCTAACTACTTTGCAGCCTGTCCCGCAATCCGGAGTGAGAGTGTGAGAACTGCAGATTAGCGCGGTGACTCAATATAGAACTGCAAAGCGGCCATCGGCAAGCGTGGCACAGGCTCCGTAGCTCCAGGTGGGCAGAGGCTGGCGTTGAGGGATGCCAAGCGGAGCGCTGGTGGCTGAGAAGATTTGGGAGGCGAGTTCTCCGCCTTTGCCCCATGCGGCTGCCTCGGTCCAAATGAGCAGGGTTTCACCTGCGGCGTTGCGGGCGAGGCGTGGATGGTTTTGCACCGCCTTTTTGCCGCCGATGTCAGTTGGGTTCCATCCAAAGAACTGCATCTCAAATCCGGTGATCCAAGCGGTGATGGTTTCTTTGGTGCCGGGCAGCAGCGTCGCGGTGGTCATGGGGCAGGCGGACATGTTCCAGTGATCATTTTTCAGCAGCACGGGCACGGTGGCAGCGGTGGCATTCACGGGCAGTCGAATGAGGCGCACGCCACGCTGGCTGGATTTTTCGGCAGTGCGGTAAAGCACTTGCAGGGAGCCTGTGGCATCCGTGATGGCGGCGAGTCCGCAGCAGCCGCAGATGCCCATGTCCTCGCCTTTAACGGGCCAAGGCTCACTGAAGGTAGCGCCATTGTTTGAGGACTGCCGGATGAAGAGGCGGCGCTCGCTCTCGCCGGCCTTGCCTGCTGGAAGCGCGTGCCAAACGAGCCAGACATGACCTGCTGCATCTGCCGCGATTGCGGCTCCGCCATCGAGGGCGGTGGTGGTGCCCATCACATCCTGCGGCGGTGTAGTTTTGCCACTGACATTGACACGCGCATAGTAGAGCGCAGAACCTTTGCCGTCGGCAGCGGTGCCGCCCTTGCCGTGCCAGAGAACTTGCCGGATGCCCTGCGAACCGACGGCGATGGATGGGCCGCGCACGGTGCCCATCGCGATTGCTTCAGTGGCGGGCGTGTTGATCGTGACTGGCGTGTCGAGTGCACCAGCGTTGTTGAGGGTGGCAAGTTTCACCTCGCTGGCCTGCGGATTGCCTTGAAGAAAAACGACCACCGTTGAGCCATCGCCGACACTGACGGTGCGCGGTTGCAATGCGCCGTCAGGCAGTCGCACAGTGACAACTTCGCTGGCGGAGACGCTGGCCAATGAGAGCGCGAGAGTGGAGAGGATGAGGCGGTGTTTCATGGCGGTGGCCGATGTGCATGTTAGTTCATCGGGCATGCCCCGGTTTTAACGCGGCCGGCCCCCGCGACTTTACATGTCTATATTTTTGGGTGAATGATGGCGACAGCATGATGTTCTGCTAGGCCATTGTAAAAATGTTATCTGCAAGAGTGATCGCACTGAGCATCATCTGAGTTCATTAGTGATAGCAATCATCGTAGTGGCCCCCATCATGATGACCTCCATCGTAATGCGAGTAACCGTGGTGGTCGTAGTCGTGGTGGCCATAACTTGAGTAGCCGCCGTCGTATGGAACCACACAACTACTCAGGGTTAAAAGTGCGGCACACAACAGCGCTATACCGCAAACGATGGAGTAAAGTTTCATAGTAATATGCTTCTCTTTGGATTTGTTGGTGGGACGATCAGTTAGCTGACTATTGTAGTGGCGAGCCGCACTCTTGACCGGAATCAACCATGCGGCGGCTACCTACCACGGTGCTTGTCTTGGTTAGTCGTGGTGGCCATGATGATGATGTGAGGAATGGTGTCTGTCGGAATCCCCGCGGCTGGCATGATCCTGTGCTGCATGAGCCCTGTCCGACGCGTCATGGGCATGCTGCGCGTCTTGGATGGCGTGCATAATGTCATCATAGTTGCCGGAGTAGGCTGCATCATATGCGGCTTGGCGGGCATGGTCTCTGTCGTGCGAAGCATGGTGGCTCTCAGCATCCGCCCGCTCATGATCGTCTTCGTGATGGCGATGGTCGGCGCGCAGAGGCAGGGCGACGAAGGTGAGTGCGGCGAGCGCAATTAGGGAGGCGGGAACTTTGGTGGATATAAGATGTGTTTTCATACAAGGTCTAAGACGCGTGAGGTTTAGGGCTATTCAATCGTATTGATGATTTTCTACAGGCAGCCCCTTCATTGTGGAGGATCTGGCGCGGTCTTTTGCGAGGAATCACCATCAATCGCGCGAATCTCCCTGTGGCTCACCTTGCCACCGGCATCGGCGATCCATCCGCTGAGGGCAAGGCTGACGGACAACAGGGCTGGCACTGACAGACGCGCAAAGTGCCGCTCGATAAAGAGTAGGTATTCACCCCATCGCAATAGGTGTTGCCTTCCCTTAGTTTCGTTTCATGAAAACGAAAACATTTTTGATTACCCTCGCCACCCTGATTGTGGCCATTAGTCCCGTGGCGGCCAAGGACAAGCATCACGGCAGTTCCCATCACCACAGCTCCCCTCATCACGGAAGCTCTCATCATCACTACGTGCCGCATGGCTATAGCCATCATTACGACTCATACTACGATGGCGGCACGGGTTACTACGATAACGGTTACATCCAGCCGTATTACTCACCCGGCTATTATGGGCAACGCTACTACCAGCATTCCGACTACGGCCGTTACGAAGCGCCCCATCATCATCACCGGGGTCTTTATCTGAACCTGTTCGGACTCTAATTTTTCAACCAAGGAGATCACACCCATGAAAACAAACGTCACACCTCAATTCACGCGCCCGGGTTTCTGGGCGCTCTTCGCACCGGCACTTTGTCTGGCGGCCTTCATTCAGACCACTACTTTACTCAAGGCCGATGAGCCGATCCGGAAAATGGAGCCGACAGGGAAAAGTGGCGGACAACCGGAAGCGAACAAGCAGGAGCGCATCATTTCACTGGTGCTACTGCTGCGCGAACCGCGCAAACTCAGCGAACACACCCTAGCCACAGCAGTAAGCAAAGCGCTGGGCATCAAGCACAGTCACGACGAGGGCGCAGACACGTTTGTCGTCGCCAAGGCACCTTACTACATGATCAAGTTAGATACAGGCCGGTTCGTGGTCAACACCATCGAAGGCCCATACTTCAAGGACACCGACAAACTAGCGGCTGAAATCAAAGACCCCCGGTTGAGCAAGGCGGTGCATGAACACGCCGCGTGGCTCTCCATTGATTGGGCGGAAAAACAGGAACCGAAGGATGTGAAACGCGTCTATCAGCAGATCGGCAAGATCGCCGCAGCGCTCGCAGGCCCGGACACGCTGGCCATTTACAATCCTGACACCGACCAGTTCCAGTTCAATGATGAAGCGCTGGCCCAAAGCCTTCAAGGCGAGGATCCTCTCAAAAACTTTGCCTCCGCGTCGGGTGCTTCTGACGTGGCCTCCATCAGGGATGATGATCCGGCATTGGTCGTGGCGCGGGCCGAAGCCAAAAAACAGTGGCCGGAATTCGTCAAGGCGTTCCGGGCAAAAGACGGCAAGAATTTTGCCGTCAAAGGCCCGATCACCGAAGGCGATGCCGACGAATACATGTGGCTGACGGTCACGGACATTGATGACAAGGAGGTGCACGGCACCCTAGCCAACGACCCGGTTGATCTCAAGGGCTTCAAGCGCGGCCAGGATCTACACATCGCCTTGGAAGATGTGGACGACTGGATCTACACCGCCACCGACAAGAGACCCCGAGGCCGTTTCACCCTCAAAACGCTCATCGACACCGTCAAGCACACGCTGCGCGAGTGACCGGGGGAGTCGCCTAAGAGTTGGATACTGGTGCGTGATAAATGGGGTCCGCCCATTCCTTCTCAAAGTAGCGCACGAGTCGTCCAAACCCTCATGGAGGACAGTTGGAGCATTGCGTCATTCATGATGATGGTCGGGTTGCGCCGATGGCTTTGTGGTTTCATCACGAAATTCCGGATGTCGGATTTGCCCGCCTGCATCGGCGATCCAACCGCTGAGGGCAAAGCAAACCAGCGCAAGAGCGAAGGTAGCGGCGGTGGCAAGGCGCACGCACAGCCCGGTGTGCATGGCCCCGGACTGCACATGACGTGGAGACTTGCGGTTACTTTTTCTTCGGCTCGGCGTCTTTGACCATCTTGACGTATTTGGCGGGGTCTTTCTTGAAGTCCTTCATGCAGTCTTTGCAGCAGAGATACACGTCGGTTCCCTCGCTGGTGACTTTGACGGCCTTGCCGTGCTCGCCGAGCGTTTCGTCGGAGACGACGCACTTCTTCAGCGGATAGGTCGCCGGCACGGTGTCGGCGGCAAAGGCGATGCCAGCGCTGAAGACAGCGGCGGCGAGGAGGGTGGTGAATTTCGTTTTCATATTTATCTTTGTTCGTTTGGGGTTTCTTTACGGTTTCTGAGTTTCGGATGAACTGGCTCCGAAAAAAATTATGCGCGACTACATCGGGCACTCGCCGGTCTTCACGCGGCCGGCCCCTGCGACTTTGCCGCCGGTGCCGGTGTCGGCCTTGGGATCAATGCCATCGCGTTTGAGGTCGGCATCGCTGGCGTTGGTGGAGCGCGTTCCGGGTGGGGGTTCATACCAGCCGGGGTCGCTGCCGTCGGCAGGCAACGTATCGCGCACTTTCAGAATCGTGAACATGCCGCCCATGGTGATGTAGTCGTATTTGCCCGGACCGCCGACCATGGGCAATGAATTGGGCGGCACGGACATGCCCATGTCTCCCATGTCGCCCATCCCGGCCGATCCCATTGTCATGTAACCTGGGACGAGTTTGCGAATTTTCTTATTCAAGCCTTCGGTGTCCATGCCGATGACATTGCCAAACTTGTGCCCCATCTGGGTCATCACATGATGCAGCATGTGACAATGCATGACCCAGTCTCCCGCCTCGGGGACCACTTCAAAGGTGCGCGTGCTGCCCGTGGGCATGTGGACGGTTGTTTCCGGCCACTGTCCCGCTTCGGGGATCTGCCCGCCATCAGTGGCGACCACCTTGATGTGAACGCCATGAAGGTGAATGGCGTGATGGCTCATGGTGCTGAGATTGCCAATGCGCACGCGCACCCTCTCGCCTGTTTTTGCAAGCAAGGGCTGGGTGCCGGGAAAGCTGCGACCGTTCATGGTGAAGACATTGAAATCTACCATCTCATTGGGGTCGGGACGTCGCGCACCGACTTCAATCTTCCACTCCGAAAGCATGATCGCGTAGTCGCGATCCGGCGGATTTTTTTCCGGCTCCTTGGGATGGATGATGAACAGGCCCATCATGCCGAGTTGCATCTGGGTCATCTCGTCGTGATGGCTGTGATACATCAAGGTCCCGTGCTGCCGCAGGGTGAACTCATACATATAGGTTTCGCCCTGCGCGATGGCCTTCTGGCTCACGCCGCCCACGCCGTCCATTCCGCTGGGGAGAAGAACGCCATGCCAATGAACCGTGGTCGGTGCTTCGAGGCGGTTGGTTACATAGATGCGCACCTTGTCGCCCTCGACAGCCTCAATCGTCGGTCCATGCACGCGACCATTGTAACCCCAGCACTCGGCGACCAGGCTCGTGTGGTCGCCCATCGCCGGGATGAACTCATGCGTGACCGGCTCGGCGATCAAATGAAACACCTTCACGCCATCCACCATTTTCCATGGAAGTGTTTTGCCAT
>JBBRNC010000001.1:0-211046 GCA_038230495.1 Verrucomicrobiales bacterium | reverse complement strand
ATGCCGCTTTAGCTCAATTGGTAGAGCAGCTGATTTGTAATCAGCAGGTCGTCGGTTCGAGTCCGACAAGCGGCTCTCTTTGATTCAAAAATTGAGCTTTGTGCTTTTAGCAATGTCCTGACAGGCTTCGCAGATAGACTTCCCGGCGATGCCCGATGCTGATAACCAGCACCAGCAAGCGGCCAGCCAATGTGAATTTTTGGGCGAGACCAGTTTTTATCATTGCCGGATTCCGACTTTACTGAAAGGATGAGTCGAATTAATCAACCACCCACAGCCATGAGATTATCCGACAAATTGCGTGAAGCGGAAAAAAATGTGCGAGCCACCAGTAATGCTGCCAACGTGAGCAAAGCGAAAGCGCACAACGCCGCCCAGGTTGCTGCCACGGCCAAAGAGGCAAAGCTGGAAGCCCGCAAGCAAGCCAAGCACACCAAGAAATTGGCGAGGAATGCCGAGAAAGCAGCCAATCAAGCCCGGCAAGCTCACAAGAAAGCCGTCCGCGCGCTTGATGCCTTGAAGAAGAAGCTTTCCAGTCCGGCTGCCAAGAAAGCAAAAGAACCCGCAAAAGTTGTCGCTAAAAAAGCCAAGCCCGCGACCAAAAAAGCGTCTCCGGTCGGCAAACCTGCGGCCAAGAAATCCAGATCACGCAAGAAACGCAAGCCGGCAAAGCCGCTCCCGCCAGTCACCGCACCCAGTGATGGCGCAGTTTCCATCCCTGCGCAGACTGGCGAAGCTCCTTCTGTCGGCGACATTTTATAGTCGCACGGGGCTGCTTAGGATTAAGGTTGTGCTCCGGGCGTAGAGAGGGCGCGGATGGCATCTTGAGTGAAGTCGGCGTCTTTGTAGGTCACGTCGTATCGACTCTTGGAGCCTTCGAGTTCGGTGACTGAGTCTGATCCGGCGCGTTGCACGAGGAGGGTTGCGGGAACTGGGCGGTCGGCGTCGTTTTTGGCCACGCGGGTGGTCGTTATGCGGCGCTCCATCTGGCCGGAGGCGAGGTATTTTTCAATCCGCATAGGCACGAGTTTTTTGACATCGACCCAACTGCGCACGCGGGCGTAGGTGGAGTGATCGTTCTTGCCGGGTTTGGATTCCAGTATCTGGCAGGTGACGTGATCCACGACTTCGGTGCCTACGAGAGCTTGGTTCTCCCACGCGTAAAAGTTTTCTACAAGATCTTCGTAAGATAGGGCGCTGCCGAATATGCCTTCTTTCATTTGGGCTGCGGTGATGGTTTTCATCGAGTCCGGTGGGACGAAGATGGAGCCGCTGGCGGCCTGACCGGGTGTTTTGTGCAGCAAGAGGGATTCACCTTTGCGTTCTTTGGGCCAGAGCACCTGATAGATGATGTCGGTGGTGGCGCTGGTGCGGCGGGTTTTAATCTGCAACTGCAATGCGGTCTTGGGGCCCTCGGCAGTTGGTTTTATATCCATCTTCACGCGCGCGGAGGACGAGCCATCTTGGATAGCGGTGTTGAGGCGTGAGGCAATGTCCTGGGCGTTGGGTGCGGCTTCTTGCGCGATGCCACGCGAGATGAGGAGGGCGGCGGCGAGGAGGGCTGTTGGGATGGGATTCATGGAAGATTGGAAGATTGGAAGATTGGAAGATTGGAAGATTGGAAGATTGGAATAATGAAAGAGTGGTAAGGCGGGGATTTTGTTCAATCTTCCATCCTTCCAATCTTCCATTTTTCCGTGTTTTGGCTCAACTGTTGAGGGCGAGGGCGGGCGACAGTTTTGAGCTGCGCCATGCGGGATAGAGGCCGCTGATGACGCCGACGACTACGGCGATGGCCACGGAAGAGAGCAGGAGTTTGGGGCTGAGATCTGGTTCGAGAAGGCCGCGGATGTCGGTCACATGCTCGAGAATGAAAACGCCAAGAACTCCCAGAGCGACGCCGACGACGCCTCCGAGGAAACCGAGCATGGCGGACTCGCAGAGCACCATGTTGACGATGCGCATGCGTTTCCATCCTACGGCGAGCAGGATGCCGATTTCATGCGTGCGCTCAAAGACGGTCATGAGCATGGTGTTCATGACGCCGAGAACGCCGACGATGATGGCGAGGAACGAAGTGCTCTTGCTCATGGCACTGGCGATGCGAAATCCTTGGCTCGAGCTGACGACTTCACTGGCTACTTTGGCGCGGCCTTCCGGGAAGATTTTATTAATTTCCTGACAGAGTTCAGCCACCTGCTCGCTGGAGGTGCCATGCTTCACGCGGACATCGATGATGTTGACCTTGCCTTGGTTGCTAGTGGCTTGCTGGAGCACTGGGAGGGAGAGAATGACGGCTCCATTTTCCACGACTGAGCGGCCATCCACGATGCCAACCACGGGCAGTTCTTGGGCATCGAGTTGCACGGTGTCACCAACTTTTTTCTTCAATACTTCGGCGGCGGTAAGACCGAGAATCACTGCTTTTTCATCACCATCTTTAGGCATCCGGCCTTGGACGACTTTCAGTTGGCCCCAGGTGAATCCACCCCACGCCCGGCCCGAGATCATGGTCATCGGTGCATCTTCGACGCTTTCCATCTGAAACAACACGCTGGTTGTTTCTGAAACGTGCGGAAGCTTCGCGATTTTGGCTTCGAGCGCGGGATCAAAGACCTTCGGAAGGAACGCGCCCGACATGTTGCTGACTACGACATCAATGCCGATGGCGGCCATTTGATTCTCCATGCTCTTTTTATAGCCGTCAGCAATTCCGACCAGCGCCACGACTGCGGCGATGCCGATGGAGATTCCGACCAGGGTGAGTCCGGTGCGGACGGGCCGACGGATGAGGCCGCGAAAGACGATGGTAAAAAATGTCATGGCTTAGTTTTTGATGGATGGCGGTTGGACAACGAGACCGTCTTTCATGGCAATCGTTCGCGTAGCGCGCTGCGCAATGGTGAGGTCATGGGTGACGAGCACGAGAGTCATTCCGAGTTCGCGATGAAGCTTGAGCAGAAGTTCCATGACCTGAACGGCGTTTTCACTGTCGAGATTGCCCGTAGGCTCATCGGCAAGCAGGACGGAGGGGCCATTGGCCAAGCTGCGGGCGATGGCGACGCGCTGTCTTTCTCCGCCGGAGAGTTCGGAAGGAAAGTGATTGAGTCGATGACTGAGTCCGACTGATTTCAACAATTCCGCTGCGCGATCGGCCCGCTGTTTTCTGGAAAGCGTTCCTTCAAACATGGGAACCTGAACGTTCTCCGCTACAGTGAAGGTTGGCAGCAAGTGAAAAGCCTGGAAGATGAATCCGATTTCATGAGCGCGATATGCTGCGGGGTCTTTGATATCGGGCAGCGACTGTCCGCGATAAGTGAGAGTTCCTTTATCGGGACGATCAAGCGAGCCGAGCATCGCGAGCAGGGTGCTTTTACCACAACCGCTGGGGCCGGTGATGGCGATGAACTCGCCCTCTTGGATTTTGAAATCAACGCCGCGCAGGGCGACAACCTGTCCGCCGTCGAACTGCTTCTGCAGTCCGACCGCTTCATAAACGGTTGTGTTGTTGGATTTATTTTCTGTCATGATCGTCAGGCTGTCAGGGTTCGGCTGTCATTGGAATCAGGCCAATGGCTACCAGCGCGGGGGTCGGAGAGATGGCGCAGCAGATGCATAATGGCGCTGCGGTAACTGGGGAACGGTGTGATTTCTCCTTCGACATTTGGCGTTAGCAATTCCGCATTTAAGGGCAGTTCGTAATGGGGTAACCCGGCGCGAAGGTGATGCACTGCGTGATAAGGTTCGTGGAGCAGTGTCACTGAGAAAAAACGCCCAGACCATGTGTTTGCAATGATGCTGCGGGTCGCGCTTTTTGCCGTGTGACCGCTGAGGCCGACATGCTCGATGTATTTTCTCCAGCTTTGGAGGTTTCCAGCCAAAAATCCTGGCACGAAATAAATCCATAAAAAATAGGTCCACACATGAAACCAAGATATGAGGGCGATGATCAAGGGCCAGACTAGCAGAATTAACAGAAACTCGCCCCATATTTTCCTGCGAACCTTGCGGTTGCGCACAAAAGAACCTTTGCGGAAGAACATGCGTGCAAAAAGAAAGGGCGTAAAAAACAGACCAAAGTTCAGCTCCAAAAAGGCTGCCAGCCGACGGCCCCAACGCGGGCTGTCCACATTCACAAAAGGCCACAATTCTTCATCGCGTTCCGTGGCCAGATGCAGGTGATGCTTCTGATGGGCGGCGCGGTAGAGTGTGAAGCTCATAAAGCCCAAGGTCCCGAGCAGCAGTCCATCCAGATCATTTAGCAGGCGACTCTTGCGCAGATTGCCATGGGACGCCTCGTGAAATCCGATCAGCATCCCGTGCATGAAATGGCTGATCAGAAGCATCAGTGGCACGGCCAGCCAGAACCATTGATGATAGATGATCACGCCCATGCCCACCTGACATACCGTCAGCGTGGCGGCGACCAGCGGGAAAGCCGTCCGGCTCACCCAGTGAGTATTGCCATGTTCATCATCGTGTGGAATCTCGAGAACGGGATCCATCGAAGCCATGCTGGGTTCGGCCAGAGTATCAGTGGTGGGCGAAGACATTATGAAGATATATCAGTTGCAGCAACTATCCGGCCATCTGGACACCGACATACATTAGACACCACTGATTGGAACAGGGCATCCAACGCGATGATGTCGGCCTTGGAAAACATATCCTGCCGATATAGCCACACAACTTCTAATTCGTTCGCGACCTCGGTAATCTCGCAGGCAAGATCAAAGCGCACGGTGCCAGTCGAGCGCATGCGCAATTTTGAAGAAATGCGCGGCAGCACCATGTCGGGCACCGGATGATTTTGCAGCGCGAAACGCACATCAAAAATCGTATGCGCCCCCGGCTTGCGCGGAGCTTCCACCATGCGGGCCAGCTCGGCGAAGGGCACGGCATTGGCAAAGCAATCGACAGCAGTGCCGTGCATGGCTTTCAGATGATCGGAGAAAGCGCGCGTCGGATCGATCTGGCCCCGCAGTGGAACCACGCCGGAAAAATATCCCATGGTCTGGCGAACCGCTTCCTTGTTGCGATTGGCCACTGGAGTTCCTACCACAATGTCATCTTGACCGGTCCACTTCCATATCGTGGCCTGAAACGCTGAGAGCAGAGTGCTGTAAAGTGTCGCGCCGCTCTTGACGGCCAGCTCGCGCACGGCGCGAGTCAGTTTCGCCGGAAGCGCAGACGCCCATCGGTTCAAGGAGCCGGAGCTTCTCACAACGTCTTCGCGTTGGCTCCAAATCATTCGCGAGCCATCAAGCTGTGACTTCCAGAATGAGGCGCGACTCTCCAGTTCAGCGGGCTGCCAGAAGGCGCGTTCGGCGGCGGCCCATTCATTGTAAGTTTGCGGCACTGGAGGGAGGCTGCTCTTCAGTCCGGCCAGTCCCGTGGCTACGGCTTTGCGGATGCCCTTCAGTCCCATGACATAAGCGGTGGAAAGATCCTCTAAGAAAACTCCCAGCGACCAGCCGTCAGCAATCGCGTGATGGATGGAGAAGACCAAGACATGATCTTTGGCACTGCGCTTGAGAACTTCAATCCGATGAAGCGGTCCCTGAAGGAAGTCTATTGGGTTGCGGAAAGTTTCCTGCATCATTTCTTCAAGCGCCTCCGGCTGAGATTCGGCGGAAGAAAGCTCGCGGTAACTCAGCAGCGATGAACCCGTGGCACGGGTCATTTGCAATGGGCGATCTTTTCCGGGAAGAAAGGAAACGCGCATGGACTCGTGACGATTAATCACGAGCTGCAAAGCCGCGCTCATCTCCTCAAAGGTGATTGCTCCCTTGATCTCGATGAATGCGCAAATCTGGTTGGCAGTGCTGTCCACTGGCACCGGCGACGTTTCCCACAATTCCCTCTGCGGGAACGCGAGCGGATGAAGGCGGGCTTCCCCGCTTTCTAGCCATTGCTTGAGACGTGATCGGCTGTCCTGCTCCGTGACGGGATTCATGCGCGGCTCTTCGTGGTCACGGCAACGGGTTCCGGTTCACGAGTCGCTCCCAGCAGCAAGTCAATGTCCTCATCGGAGAGCGCATCGACATCCACTTCGGCAGCAGGAGCGGCTTCAACCGCTGCGGCTGGTTTCTCAGCAGATGCTGTTGCACCACCGAGATGTTCGGCGATGAGGGCAGCGATTTGTCCAATAGTTCTGGCGCGCATGAGGCTCGTGGGCGGCAGAGCCACACCGATCGAACTTTCGAGCAGGTTCTCAATTTCTACGCCCATCAACGAATCCAGACCGAGGTCGGTCAATGGCTGATCATTGCGCAAGCTATCAGGCTTCACACGAAGCACAGAACCTACGACATCGCGCACGGCTTGGCCGATTACGTCATCGCGTTCTTCTGCGGTCGCCGCTTGAATCTTGCCTCTCCAGTCACTGGTTCCACCGCTGGTTTCTTGCATCTCCACACCGGAGGCGAAGATTCTTTCGACGAGCGGATTGTCCAACATGCCGCGGAACGATTGGCCCCACTTCGCCCAATCCACGCGGATCGCGGCGACTTGAGTGGAATGAGAAGTGAGGAACGATTCCATCAAGGTAGTGACTTCGCGTGGTGCGAGTGCGGACGTGCCCTGACGGGCGAGGAATTCTGCGACGCGTTCATTGCGCGCCACGTAGCCTTCGCCACCGAGCACGCCCCAGTTGATCGCCAGCGCGGGTAGCCCCATGGCACGGCGATGATGGGCGAGTGAATCAAGGAAGGCATTGGCCGCTGCGTAGTTGCCTTGCGCGGGATTTCCAAAGATGCTGGAGACCGAGGAGAACATTACGAAGCAGTCGAGATCGAGATCCTTCGTGTTCTCGTGCAACAGCCATGCGCCGTGAGCTTTCGGTGCCATGACCACGCGCACACGTTCGCTGTTGAGCGCGGAAAGAGGAGCATCATCAATGACCATCGCCAGATGGAACACGCCTTTCAACGGAGTGCGCGACTTACGCAGCGTTGTGATCAGGCTCTTCACATCTTTCGGCGAACCGATGTCCGCTTTGACGACGGTGATTTTGATTCCGGCTGCCGTTAGTTTTTCCACGAAGGCCACAGCCTCGGGTGTCGAGGCACCGCTGCGACTGGAAAGAACCAGGTGACGTGCGCCGCATTCCACCAGCCATTCGGACAGGACTCGGCCAAAGCCGCCGAAACCACCGGTGATAAGATACGCGCCATCGGAGACAATTTGGAACGGCGGCAATGGCGGCTCGCCTTTGTGCTGCACAAATGATTCCGCAAAGGCCACGATGACCTTGCCCGTGTGTTTGCCGCCCGCCATGAGGCGGAAGGCCGCATCAATGCGGCTCGCGGGGAACGCGCGGTAAGGCAGCGCGGTGAGTGCGCCGGACTCGACGAGATCGGCGATGGTCGCCAGCAGTTCGCGCGTTTGCTCGGGATCGCCCGCGAAGACTGCATCCATGGCCACGACGTGGAAAGATGCGTTGCGACGCAGACCCCAGAGCGGCAGACGCGAGTTTTGATAGATGTCGCGTTTGCCGATTTCGACAAAACGCCCGGACTCCGCGAGACAGGAAAGTCCCATCGGAATCGCCTCGGAGGCGAGAGCGTTGAGCACGACATCCACGCCGCGCCCGTTGGTCAGTTCCATGACGGACTCCGCGAAGTCGCCTTTGCGCGAATCAATGACGTGTTTGACGCCGAGAGTTTTGAGGAGATTGCGCTTGGTCGGGCTTCCAGCGGAAGCGATGACCTCGGCGCCCAGATGATGGGCGATTTGAATGGCCGCCATCCCGACGCCACCGGCACCGGCGTGAACGAGAATCATCTCGCCTTTTTTCATGCGGGCCACGGTTTTCAAGGCATACCACGCGGTCATGAACACGACCGGAAGCGTTGCGGCTTCTTCATAAGTCAGGTCGGTAGGCATAGGGCGCATGTCGGTCGCTCTCGCCAGCGTGTGCGTGGCCAGACCGAAGACGGCGAGACCGAAGGCGCGATCTCCTTTTTTCAAATGCTTCACCTTGGAACCGACCGCCACGACCACTCCGGCCACTTCGTCACCGAAGATGCGGGCGTCTGCAGTTTCGGCAGGGTAGAGAGCGAGAGCCTTGAGCACATCGCGGAAGTTCATCCCGGAGGCTTTGACTTTGATCAGCACTTCATCAGGTCCGCAGACCGGCATCGTGAAGGGCGTGAAGCGCAGACTGTCGAGCAGGCCGCGTTCGCGCGATTCAAGTCGCAACGGCACAGACGCATCAAGTTTCTGTTCGCGCGTGGAAATGCCGCGTGTGAGACGTTGCGCATAGCGGGCCTCGCCACGGAGAGCGATTTCGCGTTCGGTGTTTCCGTGGAGCAGTTCGTGCCAGAGCAAATCCTGATCGGACTTTGCTGTGGTCGGGGGCAAGTCAATGCTGCGGCAGGAGTAGCTCGGATGCTCGCTGAGAATGACGCGGAAGATGCCGATGGCCGGGGCCTGAGCCACGGAGGTCGCGCCCATGTCACGACCCGCAGGTTGGGCACCGCGCGTGATCATGTCGAAGCGCAACTTGGCTACGGGCATGCTTTCTTCAAGTGCGTGCGTGAGATGCAGCAACGAATCCGTGCCCATCAAAGCGTCTTCACTGCTCATGCCGGTGACTTCATCAAGCGTCCACAAATAGACGATGTGTTCCGGCGCGGCGTCTTTGATCGATTCGGCAATGAGCTTCTTCCAATCTTCTGGTTCCTCGGCGCGAATCGTGAAGGCATCGTTGCCCGACTTCGCGAACTTCTTACCGCGTTGCACTATGCGGCAGCGTGAACCTGCGGCTGTGACCTTGGCGGCAATTTCTTTACCCAATCCCGACTCGTCAGCAAAGATGAGCCACGAAGATTCAGCCTGCGTATCTGGCGCGGCGGGGTCAGTAATTGTTTTAACATCGGCCTTGCGAGCAAGCACCGCGATTTGTCCTTCACCACCATCAGGGCCGTGCAGGCCGGGAATGGAGAGGGTCTTGGCAAAACCAACATCGATCAAAGCTTTTTCCCATTGGGCGCGCTGCATGAGCGGCTGCTCGGGGCGCAAGTCGCGGTCAGTCAGATGCCACCAGCCGCTGGTCAGTCCGAAGACGGCTTCCGTCCACAATTGCGGCGTGGCCAAATCCATGAACATTAGGGTTCCGTCTGGCTTCAGCACTTCGAGAAGAACTTTGAGCGTGGCTTTCACATCGGCCACGGCATGAAGCACGTTGGTGCCGACGATGAAGTCATAAGTGTCTGCTTCAAAGCCCTGTTCGATGCCGGATTTTTCCAGATTGAAGACCTTGTATTCGACTTCCGGGAAGGCAGCCAGCTTTTGATTGGCACTAGGGAAGAAGCCCGCAGATACATCGGTGAAGGTGTAGCTGTGCAATCCGCGTTCCAGTAGCGGCAGCAATTGCGCGGCAAGTCCGGCGGTGCCGGCACCGACTTCGAGGATGCGAAGTCCGCGTCCTTCCGGCAGATTGTTGGCGGCTGCACGAACGGCGGAGGTGATGCTGGCCATCCAGTGACTGGAGAGAAGTCCGTCGCCATAGAAATGATCGAGCAACTCGGAGTTGGAACCACCGAACAGAATTTGCACGGCATCTTTTTCTCCACGCAGAATCGGGCCAAGCTCGGCGCAGGTTGATGCGCAAAGAAGTCCTTCCGGGAGATGGCCGGAGTGTTTGGAGACGAAATCGCCCAGCGCTTTTTCTGAGGAATCAGCGGCGGCATTGAATTTCGCCGTCGGTTTGTAAGTGTCACCTTTCGCTGTCAGAAGACCACGACCGGCAAGCTTTGTCATAAGCCGGGCAAATACTTTTTGCATTGGCTCGGCAATGCGGAGCGATTGCGCGGTGAAACCAGTTTTGGATTTTGCATCTACACCCATTTCACGCAGGCCATGTGCGAGCTGGGCTGCAGCCAAGTCGTCCTCGGCAGCCATCACGCTTTCGAGTTCGGCGCGACCGCGAAGGGCAATGATTTCGTCGAACGTGGCGACGGCCGCATCGCGGAGTTTCTCCAGCGACAGGGGTTGCACTTTTTCTGGAGCCTTGTCGGACGCCGAGCGTTCCCAGTCCACATGATAAAGCAAATCACGACCTCCGCCGGATGAACCGGGGCGGCGGGCGGCGGCCATGCTGATGGCGCGGAATCCATCCACGAGCACGCAAGGCTGACCGGCCTCATCATAGAGAGCGATTCTACCTTCGATGAGTTCTTCATTGAAGTGGAGCACGCGGGCATTGACGCGGCTGGATGCGCCGGGTGAACGCAGGAATAGAATCTTAGCGAAGCGCACAGGGAGTTTCATCTTCGCACGACGATCTTCGACCGACTTCGCGCTTGCGGAGAAAACATGCAGTGCGCCGTCCAGCAGAACTGGGTGCAAGGCGTATTCGGCGGCACGTTTGCCGATGGCTTCAGACAAAGCAACACGACCAGCGGACTTGCCGCCGCCTGCTGCGATTTCAGTTAGTGGTTTGAACTCATCGCCGTAGCGCAGTCCGAGATCACTCATGTGACCGTAGAACGCACCGACGCCTTCCGATTCCATATCGGGTCCGGGGCTTTGCCAGACAGAATGCGCGAATGACGACTCGGTGCGCTCACTGCGCATGGAGCCAACAACGTGAACCGACCATGTCGTCGTGTTCTCGAACTTGCTCTGAATGGAGAACGTGCGTTCGGTGGGATCATAGGCAAGTTCCATCACCATGCCTGACGGTGGATCAGGCAAGATGAGCGGCTTGCGGATTTCAAAATCCTCAATGGCGAAGGGGCGGCCTTCAAACAATTGCACGCCAGCTTCCAAGACCATTTCAACAAAAGCGGCGGCGGGATAGATGACGTGAGTGTCCACCTTGTGATCTTTGAGGTAGGCCATGTGGCGATTGTCGAGGCGTGCGGTCCAGGTCGGTATCGCGCGGGGCAGGCGCATATCGAGCAAGCCCTTGCCTCCGGGTGCCATGCGTCCGTCACGAAGTTCGGCGGACTCATGCCACCAGCGGCTCTTGTCCCAGGAGTAGGCGGGGAGCGAGAGGAATTCGCGCGATGGAGTCATCGCTGCAAAGTCGAGAGCGACACCAGCGCGATGCAGGGAGAGCGCGGCATCCAGGAAGGAATCATGCTCGCGTTCACGACGGGCGGAAGAAGCCACTGGAGCTTTTTGGCCGCGTGCGGTGAGGCATTCCTGAATCGAGACGGAGAGGGCGGGGTGGGAACTGATTTCCAGCCACACATCCACGCCGAATTCTGCAATGGCGTTGACTGCGGAGACAAATTGAACGGACTGTCTGATGCCCCGGCCCCAATGAGCTGCGACGCAGTCTTTGCCGGCGCAACGCTGACCGCTCACGGTGCTGAAGAAGGGAACTGTTTCATCTTGAGGCTTGAGGTCAGCGAGCGTCTTCGTCAAAGCATCCGCTGCGGGCTGCATCAGTGCGTGGTGGAATGGATGATCCACGCGCACAAATTTAGCGAAGACACCTTTGGCTTCCAACTCGGTCAGAAAAGGCTCCAGCGCAGCTCGGGGGCCGGAGAGCGTCAGAGATTTCGGACCGTTGAAGGCCGCGATGCTGACAGCGCCACTGTGTTTTGCGATCAAAGCATTGGCCTCGACTTCAGAAAGGCCAACGGCGAGCATGGTGCCCTCACCGCGGGCGCATTCATGCATGAGGCGCGCGCGCAGGACGATGATTCTGGCTCCTTCCTCAAGGCTGAGGATGCCAGCGGCGCAAGCGGCGGCGATTTCGCCAACACTGTGGCCGACGATGGCGGATGGAATCACGCCTATGGATTTCCAGAGTTCGGCGAGCGAGACCTGCATGGCAAAAATCGCGGGCTGCGCGATCTCGGTCTGCTGGAGTTTTGAACTTGCTTCATCGCGAGCGAGTTCCTCGAGGAGAGAGAACTTCGCGTGAGGCTTCATCGCGGCGGCACATGCTTCCATGGTTTTGCGGAACACCGGCTCGTTCTTCATCAGTTCACGGCCCATGCCCCACCACTGCGGACCTTGGCCGCTCATGACGAAACCGATGCGCGGCGCGTGTTCTGGGCGCGGAGTGAATGAGTTCTGGAACAGGCTTTTGGAAGGCTCGGTTGAGAACGCCTGAAGCTCATGGATCAGATCGTCGCTTGAACGTGCGGCAATGGTGATGCGGTGAGCGTGATGATTGCGTCGTGCGCCCAGAGTGTAAGAAAGCGCTGGGAGCAGGGGTGCGGAGCCATTGTTTTTTTCATGCTCATCAATCCATTCACTCAACCGCCACGCCGCGCCTTGCAGCGCTTTTTCCGAGCGGGCAGACAAAACGATAGGCCATGATCTCTCTGAGACTACGGCCAGGTTCTTCTTCTTTGCAGGAGCGGGCGGTTCAGTGAGGATGACGTGCGCATTGGCGCCGCCGAAGCCGAAGGAATTGACGCCGACAATGCGAGGACCTTCTGACTTCGGGAATGGCTCCAACTGAGTTGGGATGCGGAGCTTCAAGACATCCAAATCAATGTGTTCATTCGGTGTTGTGAAATGGAGGCTGGCAGGAATCTGGCCGTGCTTCAGAACGAGCATCCCTTTGATCAAGCCGACAATACCGGCGGCAGTTTCCAAATGGCCGAGGTTGGATTTCACCGAGCCGATGGGCAGGGGAGAATCAGAACTGCGGTTTTCGCAAAGCGCGTTCGCCAAAGCTGTGGCTTCGATGGGGTCACCCACTGCGGTTCCAGTTCCGTGGGCTTCGACATAGCCGACGTGCGCGGGGTTGATCCCGGCATCGGCGCAGGCATCACGCACCAGTTGCTCCTGAGCTTCGGGGCTGGGCAGGGAAATTCCGTTCGTGTGTCCGTCTTGGTTCAGTGAAGAACCGATGATGACACCTTGAACCACATCGCCATCAGCAATCGCCTGTGAAAGCGGCTTCAGAAGAACCATGCCGGCACCTTCGCCACGGACGAATCCATTGGCCGTCGCGTCGAAGGCCGCGCATCTTCCATCGGGAGAAAGCATCCCGGCCTGAGAGAATCCAATGAAGCCATCGGGGGTGATCATCACGGTCACGCCGCCGGCCATCGCCATTTTGCATTTACCGGAGCGGATTTGCTCGACTGCGATATGCACCGCTGTCAAAGCTGACGAGCAGGCCGTGTCCATCGACATGCTGGGGCCTTTGAGATTGAAGCAATAAGAAATGCGGTTGGCCGCGATGCTGTGGGCGTTGCCGGTGGGCGAGTGGGCGCTGATGCCAGTGCGGTCGGTGGAGCCGCCCTGGATGTTTTGATAATCATTGTGCGAGACGCCGACAAAGACTCCGATGTCGGTTCCCTTTTCCAAATCCAAAATTGCACCCGCGTCTTCCATCGCCTCCCAGGCGGTTTCCAGAAGCAAACGCTGCTGCGGATCAATATAAGGCGCTTCACGGGGCGAGATGCCAAAGAACTGCGGGTCGAACTGATCGATCTGATCCAGAAACCCGCCGCGTTTGGCGATAGTTTTTCCTGCGATGCCCGGCTCGGCATCATAAAAGCGTTCCACGTTCCAACGATCAGACGGCACTTCCGAGACAACGTCGCGAGCCTCGACCAGCATTTTCCAAAAGGATTCTTTGTCATTAATAGCGCCGGGAAAGCGGCAGCCGATTCCGATGATTGCGATAGCTTCTTTTTCCATGTGTTTTGGGCAGATAAAGTGAACCCGACTATTGTGCCAGTTCTTTGGATGAGGCAAGCGTAAGTTCCAAGTTGCAAAAAGTAAGCTTTTGGGCCTGTTGCTAGAAAAAGATTTGATCCGAGTGGTGTGTTGATCGAATCGTTCTCTTGCCGCAGACTAAGACCCAGACTTTTCTAAAAACACCAGAATGAAGCACATATTACTACTTCCCTTTGGCACATCGGGTAGTGTTTTCCCCTTTATCTGGCTGGGGCGCAGACTGGTTGAGCGTGGCCACCGGGTCACGCTGATCACTTCTCCTATTTATAGAGCAAGCGCGCTGCAGGTGGGCCTTGAGTTTCTGGCCCCAGAGGGGGACGAACTCGATGTCATGCTGGCTGATCCGGCCATGTGGAAGCCCCGGGGCGGAGCACGCATGGGATTTATTCATTCTGGCAGGGCGACCGCATCTTATAATGCCGCAGTCGAAAAGGTGATCGCAGAAAGCGGCAGGCCAGATTTATTGATCGCCCCGATGATCACATTTGGCGCCAGGCTCGCTAGGGAAAAGCATAATATCCCTCTGATCACCGTGCATTTGTATCCTGCATCTATGATGAGCGCCGCCGAGGTGCCCTTGGTTTATCCGAGCATACGGCTGTTGCGGATGCTCCCGTTTTGGCTGCGCAGCGCTTGCTTCGCTTTGCCAAGTCCCTTTGATCGTTTCGCGTTGCCAGCGGTTCGCAAGGCTTGCATTGATAATGGAGTGCCTCCGCCGCGCCGCCTGTGGAAAGCGTGGCATCATTCGCCAGACGGCGTGCTGGCGCTTTACCCGGACTGGTATGGAAGTCCGCAGCGCGACTGGCCTCACAACACCTTTCAATGGGATTTTCCGCTAGAGGATTTGGCGCAGGAAATTCCTCTGGAACCAAAACTGGCGCAGTTCCTAGATGCGGGAGAGCCGCCTGTGCTCTTCACTGCTGGCTCGGGACATTTTCATGCCGGAGCCTTTTTTGAAACTGCGACCAAGTTGGTCAAGCATATCGGGTGCCGCGCGGTATTCCTGACAAAGGCCATGGATCAAGTTCCGTCAGGACTGCCGGACTCCATCTTTGTCTGTGCCTATGCGCCGTTCAGCCAACTCCTGCCGAGGTCGCGCGTGATGGTTCACCACGGGGGCATCGGAACCCTATCGCAGTGTCTCAAAGCTGGTGTGCCGCAGCTTATCGTCGCCATGTCGCTCGACCAGCCCGACAATGCCGAGCGCATTACAAAACTCGGGGTGGGCTTGGGAATGAAGGCCAGTCGCTTCACTTTTGACAAGGCGTTGCCTCTGCTCAAGCGCTGTCTGGAAGATGAAAGCTTGCGTCTTCAAGCCCAGAAATTTGCCGTTCGTCTGCGCAACCAGACAAAAATCGAAGGACTCGTGCAATGGCTGGAGTCAACATCCTTTCTGCCCTCACAGACACCATGAAGTTGATCACACCGAGAGAATCTTATCTTTGGATCAAGGCCCTTTGGGATCACCGGCAGAATTCACGCATGTCGCGCAGCCGATTAGAGGCAGCGCAGCTCAAAAAGTTTCGTCGGCTTGTTTCGTTCATCCAAAGTCGCTCGCCGTATTATCGCAAGATCATCCGGGAGCGGGACATCAACCCGCAGACATGCGTTCCCACCGATTTTCCCGTCCTGACCAAGGAGGACGTGATCGAGCACTTTGACGAAATAGTCACCGATCCTCGCATCAAGCGCCGCGACATCGCCGATTTCCTTTCCCGCTCAAAGGACCCCGAGGAACTGTTCGAGGGACGTTACCATGTGCTACACACATCGGGCACATCGGGCACGGTGGGCTACTATGTATTCTCACACGAAGCTTGGATCAAAGGCTCCAGTCATGTGGTGCGCATCTCTCCTCTGAGTTGGAGGCGACGGACTGCTTTCGTAGCCGCGACCCGCGGCCATTTTGCCGGGAGCAGCTTGATGCTCACCGGCAATCACGGCACCAACAATTTGTTTTACGACGTGCGAATGTTCGACGTCGGCCAGCCCTTGCCAAAGATCATCGAGGGACTCAACAAATTCCAGCCAAAGATGCTTACCGGCTATGCCACGGTTCTCAAGATGCTGGGCGAAGCACAAGAACGCGGCGAGCTTCGCATCAAACCAACTCAGCTAGGCAATGGCGGCGAGCCTCTGATGCCAAATGTGAAGGCGTATCTCGAGCAAGTCTTCCAGGCACCAGTGATGAACGCCTACGCCTCCAGCGAGCATCTTTATATGGGCCTGACGCTACCCGGCGTGGATGGAATGCATTTACTTGAGGACGACCTAATCTTTGAGCTGGGCGCGGATAACACCTGTGTCACCAATTTGTTCAATGACACGATGCCCTTGATTCGCTATCAAATGGACGATGTCTTGATCCGCGACTCAAGCGGTCACAGTCATTATCCATTCACCCGGGTGAAGGAAGTTGTCGGACGACAGGAGACCCCGTTGTTATTCACAAACCAGCACGGCACGGACGATTTCATTCACCCGATCGTGATTGTTGAGCTGGTCGTGAAAGGTCTGAATGCCTGGCAGGTCGTCCTTGAGAATAAGACATCGTTTAGGTTCCGCGCCCGGTTCGATGCTGGTCTGACTCATGAAGAATGCCAGGAGACAACCGAGCGCATTCGGCGAACACTCAATGCCATACTCGCAGAGAAGGATATGCTGAACGTGCAGTATGAAATCGAACCCGTGGAGTCACTTTCGATTGATCCATCTACAGGCAAGTTTCGGCTGATCATGCGTGAACAGCGCACAGAACCGCAGATGCTGGCGTCGAGTCCTTATTAAAGCGCGGACAGTGTCTCGCGACCACGCTTCTTGCCTTCGGGGTCGTCTTTTCCGATATCAGGCATAGCCAAACCTTTTTTGATGTATTTCTTGGCCTCTTCATTCTGACCCATTTGGGCGTAGGTCCGACCCAGTTCGATGTAATGCAGAGGGCGGTTGGGATTGAGTTTGATGGCTTCCTGAAAACATTTTACGGCATCTTCATTCGTCGCATCGGGCACTTTGCCATAAAAGACGCGAGCCAGAGTCCGCTTCACCATTCCGATATCGGCGAGCCGCTGGTTCCAGCAACCAAGGATGTGCCAAGCCAAGTCTTTGTGACTATCCAACGCGATGGATTTGTCCACCTCATCCTTAACTTCACGCGAGGCTTCCATTTGTGCCTTCCTGTCGAGGAGGGGTATCATTTTGGCATAGCTGATCGCCACGGACAGATGAGCCTCGGCATCTTTCGGCGCCAGATTGACGGCACGTCGGGCATAAGATTTTCCAGCGACGCCAAGCTTAATTTTTTCCTCGGGGTCAGTCTCGTCAGCCATCAGATGACGGTATTGACGTGCGATGCAGAGAAGTAGCTCGACATTATTAGGCTCCAGTTTTTCCGCAGGCAGGAAAAAAGTGAGCGCTTCCTTGGGCTGAAATTTAAGGTCAAAAACTTCACCCTGCTTCATTAGTTCACTGACAGATTCGGCGCCTCTAGCGCCAACCAAGGCGAGGAGACAGAATGCCAAACAGATTGCCTTGGGTGTCGGGAAGTATTTCATGCGTGTTTCATTTAAGGACAACCATGAGACAATGAAACGCCCTGATTGTTGAATAAACTTTTTTCCAATCAAGTAATAGCAGGGGCGAAGGGGGGCTAAAAACGAATTTATCCAACGCGCTCAATGCAGATGTTGCAGTAATATCCGGCGTATTTCCGCAATGCCTTCCGGGCTGCGATTCGACCAGTGATCGCTCGGGACGATGACCTCGCTCTGCGCCCCGTCGAGGTGACTGCTCCAGTAGGGCACGATACCATCGGTGCTGACGGGCGGTGTATGATCTAGATTTCCGCCCTTGCCCCGGTCGGCAATGATCGAATGATAGGGGATGCCTTTGGCGAGGGGAATCTTGTTAATGGTGGTGATGAAGCGACTGTTGGGGTCGAGAGCATCAATACTGTTGGGCGTGCGCTTGATCTGTTCCCCGTCAGCGCGAGGTTTGGAAAGCATGGCCATTTCCTTGCCAACACCGGTAAGCCCCGGTGGACTGCCGATGAGTTTCTTGCCCAAATTTCCGACGAATCCGGTTGCCGTTTCGCTCCCACGCAGAGAGGCGGAAGCAAAAATCACGCGAGAGATTTCCGGGCGATGCTGGAATATCAGCACCTTCTTCAACAACGCTTTCGATTGCTCGGAGAGCGGAGTCTTGTCCGGCGGCGTGTCAAAAAAAGTGTTCCAGATGGCCATTCCGCTGTCCGTCATCAGTTCCCGCGTGATGTTCCCGCCCATGCTGTGTCCGATGACCACCACTTTTTTGTGGCCTGGGTAACGGGCATTGATGGCATTCATCTTGTCGCGAAGGAGCGCTGCCATCAATGGATACGGATAAGCCGTGGGATAATTATAGAACCAGATTTGATAGTTCTGGCGGAAAGTCGCATCACCGCGCAAGGCCTCAATCAAAGGAGCCCAAGTGGCCTGCGAATCTCCCAGCCCGTGAATGCACAGGACGGGGATTTTCTTCGGATCGTAGGGTTGCAGCCGCGCCAGTCGGGTATTGGTCATAAAATCCTCAGGCTTCAGGAAACGCTGGATTTCGGTTTTGCGCGGATTCAACTCCGCCAGCGCCAGTGCAATGGGTGCCGTGAAATCCGCTGCCACGGGATACGTGTGGCCTCCGAATTTTACCGTTTCCGTCGCCAGCGGATCGATATAGGTCGCAATGCAGGAACGGCCCTTGAACTGCAACACCTCCGTGACGCCATAGTAAACGCTCTTGCCCTGAATGAAGGGATCGAACTTCGTGGGATCGAAATTCGGATCCAACCCCTTGGTGGCGATGATCATCGGAGCGCCCAGTCCGTCTTTCATGGCGCGTTGCGTGATCAGCTTGCCTTTGAACTGAAAACGGTCGGCAGGCATGATGCGCAGATGGGCGGGATTGTGCTCGGGCTTCCCATCATAAGTCATGGAAAAGCTCCAGTTACCATTCACGCCGGGGCAGCTCACAGGAGTCTTCCAAGGTTGGAACCCTGATTCCTCAATGACCTCGAACAGTCGGCCAATGGCAAAATTGTAGTCTTGGCGAGCCAGCACATCGCCCGGTTGTTTTTCCAAAATCGCCCCGGCCACCGAAGCCGCATCAATGAACTTGCCCATCTGCACCTCATGCTGCTTCGACGAATGCCTCATCGCCTGAACGATCATCTGACCGGCAGGCGTGGCAGATTTATAACTCGGCTTCTTCTCGCTGAAGGAAGAATAGGACTGCGCACAACTCGTGATTGCAAGTGTGATACCGAGCAGAGCAATGCGAAGACAGACCTGAAATTTCATAAGTAAATGCTGTCATGGAATGGGCATTCGTCAAGGTGATGGATGGCACCTTGGGTTATACGAAGGTAAAATAAGAAACCATGCTCTAACCCATGCAATTGTTTTACGGTTTTGGCTGGCAGGTCAGCCATTCGACTGCCTCCGGATGCGCCGTCCATGCAGGTAGAAGCACGTCAACAAAGCAGAGAGCTTCTTCCTTGCTGCCCATTTCATAGCTGCCGGGCAGATTCTTTGGTGCCTTTCGATGTCCTTTCAGATACGCTTCCATGTGTCCGTTCTGTTTTCGTGCCACAGCTAGCGCCTTCACTGCGTCCGTTACTTTCTTGGCAAGCAATCGCTCCAGCACCCGGCCCCAGGAAAAAACTACGCTCCAGTCACATTCATTCTTATAGCGTTTCAGCAGAGAACGCGCGTCATCAAGACGGCCTTGCGTCAGTAACAAGGGTAGAAGCAAGTAGCGTATGCCCTGATTGTCGCCTTCATTCAATGTTAGCATCTCCTCGTATTCTGATGTGGCTTCTTCAAGTCGCCCCGCTGAACGCAGCGCCAACGCAAGCCGCTCCCGCGCCCGCATGTAAGGACGCGTCTCAACGAATCCCCAAAAATGAGGCGCCAGTTCCTTGAATGCCTTTTTACCCAGTCGTTTTGCAGCCATAGCCACGATGCCACGCAGCACCTCAATTCGCTCTTCTCCATTGAGGCCCGCTGCATCCGCCATCATTAGCAGGGCATCCGGGTTCTCTGGGTCTAGCTCCAGGGCCTGCTGCAAGAGCTGGAGGCGACGCGCAGGTGTGGATGCATCCATGGCATCATAAACGAAATCCTGCGCGCGTTGTTCATCATTTTGTTGCTGCGGGCCAAGACTGCCGAGTGCGCGCTCCATCAGGGCGCGCAGCGCGGCGGCATCAAGCGGTGGATTTGGCTCGTTGGTCTTACTTAGCTTCGGCATGGCACAAATTTTTGGTTAGGTTTTTACAATGTCTATTGCAAGGCGTGATTACGGAATATCGCTGTCGAAATCAAATGGAGTTGTGAGATCAGATGCTTCGGCGCGGGTTCGGTTTCGTTCATGGCGGCTCCATGGTCACTCCGCTCAGCAGGGTAAAGAGCAGTTCGTTGATGTAGAAATTTGTTTTGCCCATCCGCTTTTTACGGAGCACGCCGGCACCGGTGAGTTGCTCAAGATATTTGCTCGCAGTGGGACGGGACACGCCTAGTTCATGCTCGATGAATTCGATTTTCGTATAGGGGTGGCGGAAGAGGTTATTGAGCAAATCCTGACTGTAGAGTTTCGGCAGGCGGTTACGAATATCGTGCTTGGTATTCTGCATGAGATCGCGAAGTGCCTTTACCAGCGTGATCGCGCTGCGCGAGGTTACGGTCACACCGCGCAGCAGATAAAGACACCACTCCCCCCAGCGATTTTCAACACGCACGGTTTGCAGCAATCGGTAGTAGTCCGGCTTGGTGATGGTGATGTAGCGGCTCAGGTAGAGCACTGGCAAATCCAGCAGGCCATCGCGTTGCAGCATCAGCAGGTTGAGGGTGCGCCCTGTGCGCCCGTTGCCATCATAGAACGGATGGATGCTCTCGAACTGGTGATGCGCAATCGCCATGCGCAGCAAGGGGTCCAGACCATCATCCGCATGAATAAAGCCGATCAGATTATCCATGAGTGACTCCACCACTGCCGCGTCCTGCGGCGGTTGGTAGATCGTTCGTCCGGTGGATGTATTTTTCAAAACTGTGCCGGGCAGCTTGCGCAATCCCGCCTGGTTCTGCTCCAGTTCGGCCTGCACGGTCAGCAGTGTTTCCAGCCGGATCAAGCCAGTGTCCCTCACCACCTCATATCCTTTGCGCAGGGCGGAAACATAGCGGCGCACTTCCTTGGCGGCAGCCGTGGTGCCGGAGTCGTCCTGATAGGCATACACTTCGTCATGCGTGGTGATGATGTTCTCGATCTCTGAGCTGTCCTTCGCTTCCTGAATTCCCAGAGTGTCCAACAGACTGCCTTGGTTAGGCAGGGATTCGCACAAGCCCTTCAACTCAGCCAGATGCCGATGGGCCTCTGTCAACGCCGCCCAGACAGCCCGCGTCTCTAGCTCCGCAAGATTAGTCAAAGGCAGTGGCGGTAGAGCAGACATGTAAAGAAAAGTGTGGTTTTCTTATCACGTTAGCCCATTCATGTAAAGAAAATAAGCTTTTCTTTACATGAGAGAAGGTGTCAACTTAACCCTGCCGCGCTTCATGCGTGCTTCGTTGGCCGCAGGCTAGATAGATTTTGTGCAGCTCGGGGCTGATTTCGTCGCCTTGGGTGGCGGCGGGACTTTTGGGATGATAGGGACAGATGGGGCGTTGGCCGGTTTTGGCATCGGGGCGGCGGAACCAGCAGCAGCCTTGTGCTTGTTCGTCTGTGGATAGTTCGACGGGGCCATAAGAGCGCACTCCGTTTGCATTCGGGTCGGTGCGTTGCGGCAATTGCTCCAGAGCGATGCCCCGGCCTTGTGCCCATTTTCTGAGTGAGGGAACATCCACGGCGTGAACTTTGTTCTCTGGATCGAAGTGATCCGCGACGGCGCAGATGGTGGAGGCGCAGCCGTGGGCGATGCTCTCGCCTTGTTTCTGGCGGCTGAAGCCGAGCATGGGATGGAAGGCGAAGGTGCCGCAGAGCCACTGGGGTTTCACGGCGAGCACATCGAGATTCATCGGGAGATCGTGCGAGTGGATATCGGGATCGTTTTCGCTGGCGCGCTGTCTGAGGATGCGGCGGATATCGCGCTGGCCTTGTTGGAATTTGTCGATCTTGCCGTTGTAACGCAACTGGGTGGCGCGGTCGCGAATCTCGCTCCAGCCGAGTTTGTCCAGATCGTCTCTCTTGGTCCAGTCCGCTTTTTCGGTTTCGAGTGTGGCAGTGAGAATGAGATGGGGAACCTCGGGGCGACGCTCATATTTTTCAGCGCCGCTTTTTCCCCAGAGATAATCCACCACGGCACCGAGGGGCAGGTTGTCCATGATGCCGCCGTCGGCGTATTGCGCGACTTGTTTGGGGTGCCGATAGATTTCCCATGACCAGCGGGGACGGAACACGGCGGGGAAGGCGCTGCTGGCGAGCAGGCTCTGCGTGAAGCGCGGATCCCATGGATGGGTGCTTCTGACGATGTCGAGCTTGCCAACGGTGAGATTGGTCGTGGTGCCCATGACTGGAAAACCAAAGTGCCCGAGCCGTGCGTAAGCGCTTGGTTTTCCATCAAAGACAAATCCGTCGATGAGCTGCTGGAGCGGCTCGGGCCCGAGCAATTGCAAACCGACGCCATAGCGATCCACCATGTGTTGGGCTTGTTTCTTGAGGTGTTTCGCTGCGGACTGCCAGTTGCCTGCGCGGAACGCCTGTGCGAGTTCCACCATATCAAAGGGGCTGATGTAAAAGAGCCTCTCCATTCCAGAGAAAACGCGGCGGGCACGCTGACCGAACGTGAAGCCGGAGTCTTTCTCATAGCGTCGGAAGATCAGGTCGAGGTCGTGCGGCGAGACATCGGCGGCGGCTGCGTGAATGGAGAAATGCCGGATGAAATCCGCAAAGCGATCCGTGAGGACGAAGCGGTCAATCGTCAAGAAAGTTGCGGCTAGGCGGCGTGTCTGGCGCTGTCTTTCCAGCAAGCTATCACCTGCTGGTTTCGCAAAAACTCTGCCCGTGAATGCGCCAATGATCGTGCCCACGGAAGAACCGGCGATCACATCTGGCTTGATGCCCAGCTCGCTCACGGCATTCGTGAAGCCTACTTGGAAAACACCACGAAAGACGCCGCCACTGAAAAGGAAGACGACGGCCGGTCCTTTCTTCTCCTCCAAAACGGGCGCGGGTGGCGAAATAACAGCAATGGCGCGCGGCAGCTTCACATGCTGGCTCAACTCAGCCTCGCCAGGTTCTCCATTGGCCTCGGGTTTCTTGTGACAAGCGATGCAGCAACGGCATACTTCTGAAATTCCAGGGCCTGGATCTGGATTGGTTGTTTCCACTGGGTCGCCCCCGGGCAGCGCTTCTAATCCTCCCCATGTGGCGAGCAATTTTCTGCATGAAACATATTCCGTTCCATCCTTTCGGAAGACCGTGCTCTTGGACTCACGCAAGGACTCGACTGCTGCGCGAAGTGTGGCCGGGTGGCCTTCATCGCGGTGCGGCCATTCGTCGGGCATTTCCTCATCAGGCTCCAGAAGAAGGCGGCGTTCCTCCATGGTCCGAACATCGGGCAGGGCATCGGTGACGAGCCGCTCGATCATGGCCCGGCACCCATCGGCCACTGCGCCATCAATGAGTTTTCGCCTATCCAGAGCCGAATCCGAATGGGCCATGCGCAGGCTGAGTTGATGAGATTTTTCTGGCGCGACCAGCCGTATCTTCGCTGGTAGAAAAGTTTCCTTATGCCCTGAGGCATCGGTAATGATGGCAGGCCGGAAAGAGAGCGCCCGGTTGACACGATCAATCAGACCCTTGTCGAGCAGCATGTCCTGAAAGCGCTGGAGCTGCATGGCGCGCAGTGTCACATCCACCAGCCCTGTATATGGCTCGCTCTGTCCCGGAAGCGTTTCTTGTCGTAAGGGTTGTAATGGCACTGAGACGATGCGCAGATAATCCCAATGAGGTTCTTGCTGCTTGGAGAGAATTTTACAGGCCTCTTCATATAAGGCTATGATCGGATCGTTGGATACATTAGTTCCATCAATGAACGTGGCTGTTGCGCCGTCTTTCTGGATGGATTGCGCTCTAAAGAATGGAACCACCGCGCAGGCGCACATCAATGCATCCACGACCGAAGTCTCTGCGGGAATGGCTTCAAGTTTGCCAGTGCCTAAGTTAGCCGCGAGCGGAACCACGAGCATACCGTTGCGACGCTGTCCTTCTTCCGTGTAGGACTTGAGCAGCTTCTTGTTCGAGCAGCCGCCGGGCAGTGGATTCACATGCTGCAGCGCCCTTCGGACATTGTCATCAAATTTGAACTCGCCGTAGTAAGATGGATCGAAGTTCAGCACTAAGGCTTCCTTCAAAGCATAGGAGTCACCTAAGTCCTTGAAGATATGGTAATGCTTGAGGAGATCGCTGAAGAGAGTTTTTTTGCAGAAGAGAGACCCCCATGCGAGCAATCCTATAGTGGAGATAACAGTCAGGAACAGCACCGTCCATCCTGATACTAACAACTGTGGTGGCAGACTTATAAGAGAGCAGGCACTGAGACCCCAAAAAAGCAGAAGGGGGACCGCCAGCAAAATGAGAGCAAGCGGGAAAACCCCTAGCACCAGCCACAAGCTTTGCTCCCAAATCCACCGGGGAAAGGCCCCGCGATTTAAAATGATGTGCCCGGCCTCGACACCCTTTGAATCGGATTTGCCATTGACTCCGAGAAATTCGCATAGCTCCACTCTGGCGATGAGACTGACCGGCATGCTCAGTGTGAAAATATTGCGCTGCACGATCCACCACAATCGGGCGATCAACCCTCCGCGATTCCATAGGCGTGTTATCAGGCTAGACGCGCGGTATGTATTCCAGCCTAATAGAATTCTGACCAACTGGCTAAAAACCTTCATGGTCACCCGCAACTGGATCAGGTGATTGAACAGGCGGATCAATCCCGTGCGACTGGCCACGGCCTCTTCACGGGTGTCGCGCTCCTCCTTAAAGTGACGCGGCAGCTCGACGGGCTTGAGCGCATGAGCGGCATTCGTTTCCAAGGGATCAGGAAAAAATCCCTTCAGCACGGTTGTTGGTGCGTTGCGGAAAGCCTCCAGTAATTCACTGAATCGCGCCACGCGCACTTCCTCATCTTCATGGATTGATCCTCTGCTCCCCGCGCTCGCGTGCAGCACTTCACCGAGAGCCGTGGCAGTGATCGCGCCCACGGAAATTCCTGCCACCATGTCCGGTTCCTTACGTCGCGTGACTAGCAGTGCATGGACCACGCCCATTTGCATGACCGTATCAAAGCCCGCGCCTGGAAACGATATGACCCGATAAGGCCGCATTTTCACCGGACATGTTCCCGGTGGTAGCGGCGCGGTGGCGGGATCGGACGGAACGGATACTTTCTC
Source organism: Verrucomicrobiales bacterium (assembly GCA_038230495.1). Taxonomy (GTDB): domain Bacteria; phylum Verrucomicrobiota; class Verrucomicrobiia; order Verrucomicrobiales; family Verrucomicrobiaceae; genus VFKE01. The sequence continues at coordinate 185,973 of JBBRNC010000001.1, read as the reverse complement.
CATGACTGATGAATTCGATAACGGTTAGCGGTAGTCGAAGCTATCGCATTCACGCTTGGATGGCGCGAGAGAATTCTATCGTCTTAGAGCCTGTCCAGTAAATGAGCTGAATGCTCAGAATTGAATGGTTGGCTGACTGGCAATCAAGCCGGAAGGCTTGGGAGAAAATAGCCGGTGGTGGAGCGAGGCACGAGCGGAACCACCGGTTACGGAGGAGAAACCATGTGCCCCGGAGGGTGCGCGAGAGATGCCAGAACTTCTCACGCACCCTCCGGGGCGCTGGATGGGACTGGCGAATATCCGGTGGTTCCACTGCGTTTCACCACCGGCTAATTTCTTTTGAACCTCCGGTTCACAGAATGAATGCAGAGTAGCTTTATGGTCACTCATCTGATTTGCCGGACAGGCTCGTCAGACAACACTAAACCGTCGCCCGAGTGCCGCTTGACGTATTTTTCTCATACACCTTCACGTCATAAATATTTCCTGAACCCACCAGACGCGCAACACGGAAATTTACGGTGGCAAGGAGCGCGGCCAAGTCTTCTATGTGGCGATAGTCAAACTTCTTGCCGAACAGTTCCAGAATCCGCGTGCTGGAGTGAGGGCGATAAGTGTTGATGATCAGGGTGGAATCATTCGTCGTCATTTCATCGAAACGCTCGACCAGATGATGCGCCGTCGCTTCCTCATCTGGTTCATGCAGCTTGTGACGTTGCTCTGTAGTATCGCAGGTGAAGCCCTGAAGATATTCCAAAATGCCCACTGCCGTGACCACATCGTATTTTTGGCTGCCGCTGGTGCCCGCTGCTGTTTCGCCTGCAAAGATGTCTTCGGTTCGCGCGGAGATGCCGCATGGATTTTCTGCGCCCATCACTCGGTCGCGAGTCGTGGAAAGTTTAGAAAGGAGACGGGTGGTTTTTTCGGTATTGGATTGGTCGCGATCGGTAATGATGACGGTGATCTTTTTTGGATCATGACCTTCTCGCATCAGTCTGTCATAGACCAGAATCATGCTGAGGCCAGTGCCCGCAGCGAGCGCCTTCATGCGGACGGCGCCGGTTTTCTCCAGATGGTGTATTGCCGCTTCATAAGTCGCCTGCGTTTCCCAGACAAAGCGGAGTTGCACATCACTGCTTTGCACGGAATTAAAAAATAACCGGTCCCATACGGTGCTGGCCTGTCGAATCTCGGGCACGAGCATCATGTAAGGACCGTTCATGGGATCGCCGCCCTCCACCAATGCCTCTAAACTTTTACTGGAAGAACCTAGCAGAGAATCGGCATAAGGATGCCCGGAACGTTTTAGAATGGGGCTATGGTAAGTATGCGCTCCATCTTCTTGATCGTGGGCAGGCCGACGGGATGTAGTGCATTTCAAAAGGAGATAACTTGCCCGGGCCATCAGCCTTCTGGCCAGTCCGGCGGCGCGACCTTGTTCGACTTTGAAGACGGCACTGCTTAGGCTTTCTATGATAGCCTCAGTCAATTCGTTCTGGCCCGCCGAATATAGGGCGACCACCGCATCCATCGGTCTCACAGGTTTCATACCGACTTCACGTTCTGACACCAGAAAATCCGGTTGAGAAGATTCAGAATGGAAGTGGATACTGACTCTTGGTCAGAATGTTCAGAGCAAGAATGGCTATGGAAAGTAGGAAGATGATCCAGGCGAGCGGCATGATGGGTCAGAGTGAGGGTTATTCGTATTTGCTCTTATATTTAGCAAGCTCCGACGTGAACGACGATGTGTGGGTGCCGTCTTGCTGATTGAGTTTTTCCCAAGTTGGGTCTTCAGGCGCAGGAACCATGAAGGAACTTTCCTGACCTTTTTCGGCGAAGAAGGCCTTGTCTGATCCCAGCAAATTCACCGCCATGAGGGCGAGTGCGAGAACCATGCAGAGCACGGCGAGCGGGGCGAGACCTGCCTCGGGATCTTTTTCTTCAAAATGCGTATCCTGCTCGGAGGCCCGCTTTACGGGAGCACTGGGCGGTGTGACCATCGGCTGCTGTTTGGACAGCGGAGTGGTGTTCTTGGAGAGCTGGACTGTTGCCTTGGGCAATTGCTGCGTCGGCCCCACTGGTTTCCCCATGGGGGTGCTGATTGTTCCGGGTGGTCTTGGCCCACCGGGGGCTTTGGCCAATGGAGAAGTGGTGGCTCCAGCTTCAACCTTTGCTCCAGTGCCGGGTGCTGCAGGCATCGGCGGACGTGGAGGTCCGGGTGCTTTTGCCAGACGGACAGTCGGGGCCATTACTGGTGCGCCCGGTGCGCCAGGAGCCGAAGGTGCTCCACCGGGGCGCGGCGGGGCAGAAGGCGCTGGTGCCAACGCTGGTCTGGCCACAGGTTGCGGCGTAGGCGCAGGTGCGGTGGGCAAAGCTACCTGAGTCGTGGAAATGCGAGCGGCAGGCGGTGGCAGTGGCGCGCTGGGAAGTTGAATGGGAGCGGTGGACTTGCTGGCCGGGGCGCCAACGGTGCCCACAGGCGAGGTTGGGACTCTGGAACTTGCTGCGCCAGCGGGGGTCACCGAGGTGGTGATTGGCCGAGGCACTGGAGTTGTTCCATGGGAGGCAATCGGAGTCGTGTGTTCCTTTGCTTGGGTTACGCCAGCACCAGGCCGGGCGCGGAGTGTAATGCGAACCGTCTCCTTCTTCAGCGGCACGGCAGAAGTTTTCGCCTGTGGAGTTGGCGGCGGGTTGGGTTGATTCGGATTCTCTTCGCTCATGGTCTCAGATTGATTCGTCGCAGGATTACGTGAATTTTAAAAAGATTTAAGAGATTAACGCCCTGCAAGTCAATTGCTTTCTCAAGCGTGTGCGGGAAACTTTTGCTTGCGCCTCGGCCCGACTCCCGCATCCTTCCGGCCCTTTTTCGATATGAAAATCTTGGTTACAGGCGGAGCTGGCTTCATCGGATCGCACACTGTCGAGCGTTTGCTCGGGATGCGCGATGCGCAAATCACGATCTTGGACAGCTTCAATGACTTCTATGATCCCGCCATCAAACGCGAGAACATCCGCGCCGTTCGCGACCGCATTCGCGTGGTGGAAGGGGACTTGTGCGAGGCCGCAACCACCGCAAAAGCCTTCGCGGAAGGCGGGTTCGATGCCGTCATCCATCTGGCCGCGCGCGCTGGCGTGCGTCCGAGCATCGAACAGCCGGAGCTATACATCGACACCAACATCAAGGGCACCTTCCATCTTCTTGAAGCCTGCAAGCGTCACGGCGTAAAACGATTCGTCTTCGCCAGCAGTTCATCAGTTTACGGCGTGAACAAAAAAATTCCCTTCGCCGAGACCGACCCCATCCTCCAGACCATCAGCCCCTATGCCATGACGAAGATGGCCGGCGAGCAAATGTGCTCGAACTACTCCGCGCTCTGCGACATCCGCACCGTCTGCCTGCGATTCTTCACCGTCTATGGCCCGCGGCAGAGGCCCGATTTGGCCATTTCCAAATTCATCAAGCTCATCCTCGATGGCAAGCCCATTGACCGCTACGGCAAGGGTAACACCGCGCGCGATTACACATTCGTCAGCGACATCGTGGACGGCATCATTGGCGCACTCGATTACACCGCGCGGGAAGACGCGCCGAAGTGCGACATCATTAATCTCGGCGGATCGCAAACCGTCACGCTCAATGAGATGATTGCATCCATCGAAGAAGCGCTCGGCAAAAAAGCGCAGATCAACGAGATGCCCGAGCAACCCGGCGACGTGCCGCTGACCAGCGCCGATGTGAGCAAGGCGACGAAGCTTCTGAACTTCCAGCCCACCACCCACATCGACACCGGTATCCCGAAGTTCGTGGAATGGTTTCTGGAGATGCGGAAGCTGGGACTGAGGTGAATGTTACTCAATCCATCTCCACCTTCACCGGAAACGCCGGACAAAGCTTTGACAGCTTGATCGGCTCCGCAGATTCCACAGCAAAGAATTCCATGTCCCCTTCTTCATTGCACAACCAGACTTCTTGTGCGCCTGCGGCAAAGTAGAGCCGCATTTTGCCTAGCATCTCTTCGCGAGTGTTTGAATCCGTAATGATTTCCACGCAGATTTCCGGCGCGATGGGCAGGTTCACGGCCTTGCGATACGGCTCGTAGCGCCCGCGTGAAATCCACGCGACATCGGCCACGCGGATGCCGTCGTCCGTTTCGATCGCGCACTCAGCCACAGCACGACCGCCGGTCATCAGTTTCTTGAGAAGATGCCCGATTTCGGCCACGTAACCGCCGCGCCTGAACGATGCAGGACTCATCAAGATATTACCAAAGCGATTGGTTTCGATCTTGTAGGGAAGATCATTCAGAACAGAATCGGCGCAGATTTCAGCCCAAGACGGCATGGGGCGAATGTGTCCGAAGATCATCCTACGAGCAAGTCTGCGCTCACCTTGAACTCTTTGGCCAGTTTGCGGATGTGATCCACGGTCAGTTGGCGCTCGCCGCGCAGCAGTTTCGTGCCCATCGTCGGATGCAGGCCGAGGAATCGCGCGAGGTCCGCACCGCTCCAGCCACGAGCATCTTCCGTGAGATGGCGCAGCATGTCGTGAGAGTTCGATTTTTTGGACGGCACCTCGTGTTCATTCTGATAGTCGCAGATAAGGTCGGATACCAAATCCAGCCAGTCATCCTGATCTCGGGTCATTTTGCCCTCCCGTCCGATGAGAGGCTCGATGGCTGCATAGGCTTCTTCGCAAGCAGACTTGTCGCGAATCTGCCGAGGCAGGAACACATTGCGGCAAAGCGATTCATAGTCCTTCGGCAGGTCATGAAAAGTGATGCGCGTTGGATGGTTCGTCTTGGTTTTCATAGTTCTACTTTCCACTGGTTCCGGTCATACTCTTTGTGCGTCAAAAACCGTAGCACAAACACCTTGCTGTGGTTGAAATGAACTCCCGTTATGAGCCGGTAGCGGTTGTGCGCGATGTTGAAAATGATGACGTGTTTGTCCGAGTTCACTAGAACCCTGTCTGCGGACGGGTAGCTGGCCCTTAGTTCTTGAAATGATTTCCATATCGCGCGACTCACATTCTTTAGCCATGCATCAAGCGAGGCTTTGGCATCGGGATGCAGGCGCATCCATTGTTTGACGGTTGGCGGCTTGATGATGCGCACAAAGACAATTTGTCTTGTTGCATGATATCTGGCAAGCTAAATCTCGCCGGTTGTCGTTCTTAATTTGAGATGTCCCCCATGAGAATTCTTCAGCGAGTCTTCAGAGCCGCAAGTTTACGTATGGCCAAGGCATATCCGGGTCTGACTTCGATTGATTTCTGGAACTGAAGGATTGCCTCATCATTGCGCCCTGCTTCCTCAAACCATAATCCCAGATTCAGGTGGGCCTCGGCTAAACGCGGATTGATGTCGAGAGCTTTTTGGAGTTGTGCGATGGCTTCGTTCGACTGTCCCATTCCGTGCAGCAAGACACCGAGATTGACATAAGCGCGATCACAATCGGGCTTGATCTCAATAGCCTTGAGATAGTGTGACCTTGCTTCATCGAAGTGCTTATCAACTATCATTTTATATACGCCCAGATTGTTGTGCCCGACCCAGCACTCGGGGTTGTCTTTCAGGACGGCAGTCCAAAGCGTTCCTTCATTTTCATAGATGTGGCATTGTGCCCATGTCAGCATTCCAAGAACCAGTAATAAAGCGGAGCAAAGCACCGGCTTGAGCCAGCGACTTTGTTTTATCAAGGCATCCATGCCGATGCTGATGCCAGCGCCAGCCAGCGCCAGCGGCCCCATGGAAGCGAGGTATTGAAAGTGATCGGCAACGAATGAAAACTTGAGGAACCCGTGCGTCAGCAGTCCCAGCACCGGGAGCAACGCGATCACAAAATAAGTCCAGGTCATAAACAACGTGCGCCCAAGTTTGCCGTTCCGGTTTTGCCACAGCAGCACAGAAAGCGACGCGGCTGCGATTGCGGGCATCCAGACGAACACGCTCCCGGCGGTTGTATCCCAACGCGGATAAATCATGATCAACGGATGCGGCCATAAGAGCTTGCCGAGATAGAACCATAGCGCCTTGCCCGCGACTGGCACCCGGAGCAGCCAGTCCAAGGCCCATTTTTGTTCTTCACCTGACCCCTCGACATTGCGCGACCAGACGGACATCAATCCAGACAAAGCCGACAGCAGGAGCAACGGTCCCACTTGGATAAGAGTGCGCCGCCAGTGCCATCGCCTGTCCATCCACCAACCGCAAAGCACTAATACCAGAGGCAAGACCATGGCCGAGGACTTGCTGGCGATGGCCATCGCGCCGAAGAGCAGCATCAGTATGTAATAGCGAGTCGATTGCACACTCCTTGATTTGCAATAGAACAGAATGGAGAGCAGAAAGAACAAAGCGCATTGCGTGTTCTTCATCTCTGTGATCCACGCTGCGGACTCCACCTGCACGGGGTGCAGCATCCAGATGGCTGCGCCCAGCCACGCACCCGGCACCCTCATTTGCAGAAGCACGCGCCAGAGCGCCAGCGCAGCGGCGGCGTGCATCAGAATGTTCACCAGATGATAAGGCATGGGATTGAGACCCCAGAGTTGATATTCCAGCCACCAAGTCGTCTGCACCAAAGGGCAAATGCGCGCGTGAGTGGTCGTCCAGATTTCTTTCAAACCCAGTGGGCCGACAATGACTGGATTGGCGGTCAAGTGATCGTCGTCGTCCCAGATGAATCCGCAGCGCGTTGCGGGCAGATAGGCCGCGAGTGCGAGAACGAACAGCAGCAGACCGCAAATCCAAGGCCGACAAAGAGTCTGTGGCTGCGCTTCGTTGATGTCCTCACTCTGGATCATAAAGGACAGGGTTTTATCAGACAGGACGCCGTTTGCAACCGCCTCAGCGTGCTTTCAACGCGGCGGAGAGCTTGTCTCGCGCAAACGCGCTTTCGGGTTTGATCTCGACGGCTTTTTGGAAATGAGCAATGGCCTCATCATTGCGCCCAGTTTTTTCAAACCATATTCCTAAGTTCAGATGGGCCTCGGTGAAGCGCGGATTGATATCGAGAGATTTTTGGAGTTGAGCGATGGCCTCATCCATGCGCCCGTTTTTTTCAAACCATGTTCCCAAATTGAGGTGGGCTTCTGCGAAGCCGGGTTTGATCTCGAGAGCTTTTTTGAAGTGCGCAAACGCCTCATCCATGCGCCCGCATTTCTGGAGCAGAATCCCGAGATTGAGATGGGCGCGTTCGAATTCGGGCTTGAGCTCGATGGTTTTTTTGTAATGCACGATTGCCTCGTCGATCTGGTTTTGAGTGCCGGGTGTGGCTTCAAGGGGTAGTGCCAAGTTTCCGATATTATAATGAGCCGCCCAAGAGCCAGGGTTATTCCTGACCGTGGCAGCCCAGATAGTTATCGAATCCTTATACATAGGGCACTGCAACCAGGTAAGAACACCCAGAGTTACAAGCAGCGAAGAGCATAGCATTGGCTTGAGCCAGCGATTACGTTGATTAATGGCATCCATCGCCAAACTTATTCCCGCTCCAAGCAGAGCTAGTGGCCCCATGCTTGCCAGATATTGAAAGTGATCGGCCACAAACGTGTATTCGAGGAATCCATGATTCAGCAGGCCCATCACTGGAAGCAGCGCAGTTACAAAATAGAACCACGTCATGAATAAAGCACGCCCGAGTCCGGTCTTGTTGTTTCGGTTGCGCCACAGGAAGACAGATAGGATGACCGACGCGATCAGAGGCATCCAGACAGCAAGACTCCCGAAGGTGATCTCCCAACGCGGATAGATTGTGATCAGCGGATGCGGCCAGATAAGTTTGCCGAGATAAAACCATGGTGCCCGGCCCGCCACGGCCACGCGCAGCAGTATGGGCAAGGCCCATTTCTCGGCTTCGCCCGCACCTTCGACTTTTTGGGTCCAGACTGAAAGCGCTGCTGAAAGGGCTGATAGCAGAAGCAGCGGGGCTATTAGGCGGAGGTTGCGCCGCAAGTTCCAGCGTCCTTCCATCCACCAGGCGCATAGCCATAGAACTAATGGCAACACAACCGCCGATGACTTACAGGCCATGGCCATGGCGCCGAATAGCAAAGACAGGGAATAATGGAACGATGCAAGATTGGATGGATGGTGTTGGCGGCTGCCAGCCGCCGAAGTCCTCGATTTGCAGAAGAACAGGACAGACAAGAGAAAGAAAAATGCCGACTCCGTGTTCTTCATCTCAGTAATCCACGCTGCGGACTCCACTTGCACGGGATGCAACATCCAAATGGCTGCGCCCAGCCATGCGCCCGGCACCTTCAATTGCAGAAGCACGCGCCAGAGCGCCAGTGCAGCGGCGGCGTGCATCAGGATGTTTACGACATGATAGGGCATAGGGTTGACGCCCCAGAGCTTATGTTCCACCCAGAATGTCGTCAGCACCAAGGGGCAAATCCGCGCGTGCGAAGTGGTCCAAATTTCTTTCAATCCCAATGGCCCGACGATGACAGGATTAGACGTCACATGGTCGGCGTCATCCCAGATGAATCCGCAGCGCGTTGCGGGCAGATAGGCCACGAGGGCGAGGATGAAAAGAAGCAGCCCCCAAACCCACGGCCGGACACCTGATAAGGGCTGTGATGTGTTGAGGGCTTCGCAGGGGATCATGGCAAAGACCGATTATCAGGGCGAGCGCAGTTTGCAACCAGATCGAAGCGCGCGACTGGATTCCAGTAATGGATTTTTTTTAAACTCGTTCTGCCAATAGAACTTGAGATGACGCAGCGGCACCTAGACTACGGATGATGGCGCCCTTGATGTCATCGACGCTCACGGGCTTGGTGAGGAAGTCGTTCATGCCGGCTTCACGGCAACCTTCTTTGACGCCGCTGAGACTATGCCCTGTAAGTGCTATGATGATTGGCTGATGTTGCAGATTGAAATTGCCGCGAATTTCTATGGTGGCTTCCTCGCCGCCCATGACGGGCATGTGCAGATCCATAAAGACAAGATCGTAGTTTCCAGCCAAAACCATATCCACGGCTTCCTTCCCGTTCTCAGCGAGATCGACATCGCCATAACCGAGTTTGGCGAGCATCATGCGTCCAAGCTTCTGGTTCATGGGCTGGTCTTCCACCATAAGGATGCGCACCGGGTAATCATCAGCCAGGGTGCGACGCGGCGCGGTGCTGGTTAATTTTTCACGAGGGGCTGAGTGAGCGGGCTGGGTGCGAGAGGCTTCCATGGCGGAAACAAAAGCTTTCATAAGTTCGCGACGGTTGGCGGGCTTGGGCACAAAGGAAGCACGTCGCCCGGCACTGGTCATGATGGCCTGCTTGATCTGTTCGTGTCCAAGAGGCGCGAGGCAGACCATGGCCTTCTCCTTGGCCCGCGCAGCATTGGCAATGACGAGGGCGGTGGGAAGTTCCTGTGGCGATGTGTCCAGCACGACGAGTTGGAAGTCTCCATCGAGAAGTGTTTCTGGATCAGTGTCGGGCCCGATGGTCGAGGTATCTGCAGTCATGCCCCAGAGTTCACAGTAATGTCTGACGACGCCCGCTGTCGTGCTATGTGCGGAGATAATGCGAACATGACGATTCCGCAGCGCGGTGAGCAGCGTCTGTTCCTCAGCCAGAAATCCGTCAATTTCCGGTGCGGCATGAAGTGGGATTTCAAAGAAAAAATTAGCACCCGCGCCCGACTCGCTGGCGACGCTGATTTCTCCGCCCATGAGTTGGCAGAGCTTGCGGCTGATGGCGAGACCGAGGCCGGTGCCGCCGTATTTGCGCGTGGTGCTGGTGTCGGCCTGGGTGAAGGCATGGAACAGATTTTGTATTTTCGAGGCGGGAATGCCGATGCCGGTGTCGCGCACAGAAATATGTAAGCAGGGCACGTCTCCATTGACCGGATGTTTTCGGAGAACGGGCTGGGCCATCATGAAGATTTCGCCCTTCTCAGTAAATTTAATGGCGTTACTCATGAGGTTCACCAAGACCTGCTTGAGGCGGTGGAAGTCTCCAATGATATGGCGCGGCATGGTCTCGCTCACATGCTGGTTGAGCTCGATTCCTTTTTCCGCAGCTTTGAATGCGAAGATGCCCATCGTTTCTTGGAAGACTTCCTCCAGATTCACAGGCATCTCTTCCAGTTCCATCTTGGCAGATTCAAGCTTCGAGAAATCAAGGATGTCGTTGATGAGGTGCAGCAGTGAGTCACCGCTGGAGCGGATCATACGCACGAATTCCATCTGCTCGGAGCTCAAGTGCGTGTCCAACAGCAGCGAAGTGGTGCCGATGATGCCGTTCATGGGCGTGCGAATTTCATGGCTCATGTTCGCGAGGAAATTCGCTTTCGTTTCCATGCCAGACTCGGCCAGACGACGCGCATTGAGGTTCTCTTCGATGACATCTTTTTTCTTGGCCTCGTCCTTTTCCAGATGCTCCATGGTCTGGTTAAAGGTTTTCATCGAGCGGCCAATTTCATCGAGGCCCGAGGCCGGGATGCGATGCTTCCAGCGCCCTTGCTTCAGTGCAATCAGGCCGTCGTTAAGGTGACGCACCCGCCGCGCGATACTATTGCCGATGAAGAGAAAAATGAGCAGTCCTGGCATCAGTCCGAAGAGGCCTGCGGCTGTGAGCAGCGACGTGAGCTTTTGGCCCGTCAGAAGATTCTGGTATTGGAAGAGGGGCTGCTGCACATGCATCACGCCCACTATTTTTCCATTGCCCAATGAGACTGGCACGGCAGCTGCCACCCACTCTAAGTGGCTGGTCGTGGCCTTGTCGCGTTCCACATATTGCGCTGACACGGCGATCGGTGCACCCGCTAAGACTAGCGAGAGCGAGGAGGACTGGCCCGCACCTGCTGTCGGCATGTAGTTAGAAGGCAGTGAATTGCTGGTGGTGAAATAACCAGCCCGCAGCATTCTGCCGCTGGGGTATTTTTCGTCAGGCACAATGCGCATGACTTCCGCGACCAAGCCCAGAGTGACGAGGGCATCGGTGCCGCCGAGATCGGCAAATTGTTGCCGTAGTCTTGTCTGGGTTTCTGTAGAAATCTGGGCTGGCAATTCTTCCAGATGTTGTTCATCCAAACTCTGGCGCAGTTCCACAGCCCCAGCTAACGCATTGCTCAGAAGGAATGAGCGCTGCGCCGCACGACATGAATCTGTTTCATGCCAGATAAAGGCAGCGCCGACTCCCATAACTGCGAGCACCGTGGCGATGGCGGCATAGAACATCAGCCGACTCGTGAGAAGTGATTTCATAACGGTGGGCTTTTACTGAAGACCGATCTCAATCACGCTGCGGATGTTGTCAGAGGGATTTCACTCTCGTGCGTGCAGCGATAGACTGCCTGTGAGAGGTCTTCAGCAGTGAAGGGCTTGGCAAGGGTGGCATTGAAGCCCATCGCGATGCAGGTCTCGACGCCTTGATCTCCGAAGAAACCGCTGCACGCGAGGATGCGTAGATCAGGCTGAATCTCCCGGAGTGCGCGGAGGACTTCGAGTCCGCTCATGCCGCAGGGAAGGATGAGATCAAGGATGATCAGATCCGGCATGCTGCCGAGTTCTTTGCCGTGTTGCACTTTGGCGATGGCTTCCTCACCAGAGCTGGCGTTGAGGATATTCCATCCCATCGCGGTCAGGACAGCGCTGGTCATGGCGCGCACGACTGGTTCGTCATCCACGACGAGGACAGTGCCATTAGTGGCCATGATGCCGGGTGAATTCAGATAGGAGGATTTTTGGGGTTTGCTCATAAGATGATGGTGTTGTGGTTGGGGTAATTAGATGGAGGTGTAGGCCAGGCATTGGATTTCATCCATAGTGGTCGTGCCGGAGAGAACCTGACCGAGACCTTCTTGATACAGTGTGCGGAATCCGGTCTTCATGGCGGCGGCACGCATCAGGCTCTGCGGTGAGCCTTGCTCGATATGGTCGCGCATTTCATCGTTGATCTCGCAGAGTTCCATCAAGGCGACACGACCGGAATAGCCGGAGTCATGGCATTCGTCGCAGCCGATTTTTTCATAAATGTTCTGACTAAGCAGTTCCTTGGAGCAGCCATTGCGGGTCATGACCGCTTGAACATCGAGAGGAATGGGAGACGGACGCTTGCAGTAGTTGCAAAGGCGGCGCACCAGACGTTGGGCCTGACTGAGGGCGAGTGAGTCGGCCACGAGATATTTTTCCACGCCCATACTCAGAAGTCGCGACACGGCACGGATGGAGTCGTTCGCATGGAGGGTAGTGAGCACAAGGTGACCCGTGAGCGAGGCATTGACGGCAGCGTTCGCGGTCTCGGCATCACGGGACTCACCGATGAGGATGATATCCGGGTCAGCGCGCAAAAGGGAGCGGAGACCGTTGGCGAAGTCGAGATTGTAAACGGGATTGGTCTGCGTCTGGTTGATGCCCTCGACCTCGTATTCGATGGGGTCTTCGATAGTCTGGATGTTCACGGACACGTCGTTCACACTATTGAGTAGCGCATAGAGCGTGGTGGTTTTTCCAGAACCGGTGGGGCCAGTGACAAGGACCAACCCTTGGTCGCGCTGCATGGTGCGGCCGATGATGTCGATCTGCCGGGTGCTGAGATTGAAGTCGCTCAAGCGCCGCACGCCGTCTTGCTTATCGAGGAAGCGCATGATGATCTTCTGGAACTCGCGACGAGTGGGCACAGCGGCGACACGAACATCGAGCCGACGCGCTCCGATGCGGATGGCAAAGCGTCCGTCCTGGCATTCTTGACGGCTCTGGCCCATGTTAGACCAGTTTTTAATGAGGGCGACGAAGCGGGTGAGTAAATCCTCCGAGGCGGTCAGGATAACTTGCATGGTGCCGTCAATGCGTGCCCGGAAGCGAGTGAGGTTGTAATATTTTTCGATGTGCAAGTCACTCGCGCGGCAGCGAATGGCGGTGAACAGCGCCCAGTGAATCACTTCCTCAGGCGTGTGGTGAATATTTTGAGGATTGATGCGCCCCATGTCCTCGGGGCTGATGTCCACGAGGTTGTCGTCATCCGAATTGCTGAGATTGGTCTCGATGGTTCCGACTGTTTCAGGATCAAGACTCGCGGCGGCGCGGGCAATGGACTCGCGCACCGCGGAGGCATCCGCGAGAACGGCGAGCATTTTCACCTGGCGGTTGCCGAGCGAGAGCCATTCATCTTCGAATGCGTAATTGTCCGGCGTTTCGCTTAGGAGATAGACTGTGTTCTTGCCCACGAAGAGGGGATACACATTGTGCCGCTCCAGTAAGTGGGTGGGGAAGGCCTGTTGACGTGGGGCTTCTCCGGCATTGTAGGCGAAGGTCTTGCTGCCTCCGCAGATGGCGGACAGACCGACACCGAGATTGCGCTGGACGGCATTGAAGTCCGTGACACAGAGCTTTTCTTTTTTCTCTTTTACCGATTCGTAAAATCCGGACAGCCTCGTGAAGTCAGCGGCGTCATAGGGAAAATATTTTAGCAGCCATTCAAAGGTCTCCTGAATGCCCATTTCTTTAAACGAAGGGCACTGCAAATGTTCCAGATTATTTTTTCCTGGAATGGGTTCGGCGGTGAACCGCTGCACAAGGTCTTGTCGTGTGCGTAAGTATTGCTGCGCAGTGATGACTACCCGGATGGTGAAAGGGAGGGGCACACCCCAGAGATCGACGGCCTTTGGATTGTGGTGGGCCATGACCAGAACGGGACCGACTGCGGTGACGGGAAGCCAAGGTTCCGCAGACTGCGGGAGACGACCTAACTTACGCACCAATTTTTCCGCTTCAGGCGAGCAGCTCTCGCGCAGCAAAGTCACTGGAATCAGACCGTGCTGAAGGGCGATGCCCTCCAGAGAAAGAACCGACTGGTCGATCGTCTGATTGATATCGGCAAAACCGACTTGAACTTTAGGTTCCTGTTTGCCGGTGGTTTCTGTCGTGGTGGTGGTTGACATGAGATGCTGAGGATATTTTTTTGGCCGTCAACTTCCGGCCATTGTGAAGCCGGACGGAAAGTTGAAGGGCGTAGAGAGTGAAGCGCCGTCAAAGTCCACTTTGACACCGACGCCAGTGTCCCCAGGATTGACCAACACGAAGAGGGTGCCTTTCCAAACGAGGCGGTAGTCGCTGGTGCTGCTGGAGATTACTGGCGTCCAGTTGTTAGCAAGATAGGGGGAGCCGACGGCTGGATTAACGGACTTGCGATATTGCAGCGTCTGGATGACCCAACTGGCATCTGATCCATCCGTGACGACGTGCACTTTCATCTGATAGTTGCCGTCATTGAAGCGACGGAGCGCACCGTTAACACGCTCTTGCAACTCTGTCGCAACGGCCGCCCGGCTGGCTTCATTGAAGCCGGAGAAATGAGATAGAGTTACTGCCGAGAGAATACCCATGACTGAGACGACGACGATCATCTCGACTAAGCTGAAGCCATGCTTGCGGGCTGGGATGGTGGTGTTTTTCATCGCCAGAAATGGGTAATTAATAGGCTATGACGGTGGAGCCGGTCAGAAGTGTGACTTTCTTCAGTGGATCAATTCCATTGAATGTGATGGAGTAACCATTCGGAATGTAATCAGTAAGATTGGTTTCAGAGAATGCCAGATAGGGGGAGATAAGGGCATACTTGGCCTGCACGGTGGTAGCACCATTGAAATCACTCACGGCTTGAGTGCGCCCGCGCACTTGGATGTAAGTCGCCATGGACATATTGATGGATTCAGCGCGGGCAATGCACAGGTTGCGTTCGGCATCGCCGCGCATCTTCGCGAGGTTGGGCAGGGCCAAAAAGGAAATCACGCCGATGATAGCCACGGCGGCGAGCATCTCGACTAAGGAGAATCCCGCACGGGCTAAGAGCGTTCGAGGAGTAGATAGGTGGTGGTTCATAATCCTGTTTGTTAAAGCGCAGTTAGGCTCACCTGGGGATAACTCCCAGTGGTCCAGTCAGGCATAGCGATGTATTGTTTGGATGCGGCCAAGGCATCACTGTTGATCTTGGCGGAATTGGTGGTGCTGGTGGTGAAATGACTGGAAGTGGCGTTGTCGAGATAGGGAGCGACTAGGTTGAACCGGGCCAGGGCGGTCGTGAGGGCGTTGTAAGTGGCTTGAATTTCAGCGATTGTGCGCAGCTTACCCGTGCCAGTGGTGGCGTTGATGACATTGACGCGGTTAGTATCGCTATTAACCCAAGCGTTCACGGCATTCTGAATGGCGGCCTGCTGCTGCCGGGCGATGATGCGGGAGCTGTCCGCATTGACATTGGAAAAGGAGGTGACGAGGATCGTCGCCATGAGGCCCATGATGGCGATCACCATGAGCGACTCTATTAAAGTAAAGCCTGAGCGCCGAAGAGATTGGTAATGAGTTTTCATGAGTCCGGTGGTGCGGGTTGTTAGAGAAAAGCGGACCTGACGGTTTAAATTCGCCAGGTCCGCCTTGGAGCCACATTATGTTGTGGCGGTCAGTCTGGTTTCCACGGCGTCCGGGTTATCCCCATGGCCGTGAAAAGCTAAACTTACTTGGTTGTGAAGCTAACAGTCGTGCTAGTGATAGCGCTGCCGTAAGCGGCGAGTTCGGTGTTCGTGTTGGTGACTCCTGCATTGTAGTCAGCCTTGGCGGACGTGGCGGCGTCTTTCACACCAGTCATTACTGGGATCGCAACAGCGGCCAAGATGCCGATAACTGCGATAACGACGAGGAGTTCGATGAGGGAGAAGGCTTTCTTGAGAGCGAGTTTCAGGTTGGTTTTCATATGTTTTTTCAGGTGTATTTGTTGTTGTTTTTGTTTTGTTTTTGTCGGGCGTATGCCCGGTTTTGTTTTGTCTTTGCCGTGCGTTTGCCCGGCAAAATTTTCTCAGGGCAGGTTAGGTCGCGGACTGTCCGCCTGCTTTGTCGTAGAAGAGATTGTTGCTGGCATCGAGACCAACGTAAATGTAGGTTCCCGTCAGGTCGGTTCCGGTGAGGTTGGGCACCTTGAAGGTCGTGGTGGTAAAGGCGCCTGATGCTGGAGCACGTCCGGCTACCACGTCGGCAACTGCGGCGTTGCGGGAAGTTACAACCCAAGCCACGCCAGCAGATGCGCCAGACTGGAAGGTAGAAACAACGTTTTGAGCGTTCCGTTGATTGGCCGCTTTGCTGGCTGCCGTGTTGACGTTGCCCATGCTTGGAATGGCAATTCCGGCGATGATGCCGATAACTGAGATGACGGTCAGAAGTTCGATAAGGCTGAAGCCTTGCTGACGGTGTGTTTTGTGACTGGTGGTTTTCATTGGGTTTAGGTTTTTGTTATTTTTGAAGTGTTGGTTGCGAGCGTCGAATCTCAATACTCACTGCGAATTACATAACAATCATAACATCAGCCTGAGCTTGTGCAACAATTATTTTAATATTTCTTACCATAACCAGAAATACCATAAACTATTTACGGTCAAATTACCCGCGTTTTACCTAGGCAATGGCGGTCACGCGCCCTGCCTAAAAAATTATTGTAATTATTCAGGATATTTGGGAAAGACACGATCATTTCGCCCATTCAGCGCTGCCTAACCTGCATATTTCCCACGCTAACTCTGGACTGCGGGACGACGACACTCCAAAGCGGTGCAGTAGCACCCGCACTCCAAGACGCTATCGCGACATGCGACAACTTGGGTGCGGCTGGTATCTTAAGCGTGATGGACGTGATGCGCGATTACTCGTCTCTGACAATGGGCTGGTAACGTTCGCGAATCACAATGGTTGTTCGCAAGAACGCTTTGCGTCTTCGGAGTGCGCCGGTCCTGCGGCGCTTTGGCAGGCCAGATACGGTTGCGATGGGGTGTCGGACATCTCCAGTGCACCGGAGGAAATCAAAGGCCACTCCAAAGCGGTGCAGTAGCACCCGCACTCCAAGACGCTATCGCGACATGCGACAACTTGGGCGCGGCTGGTATCATAAGCATGATGGATGTGACGCGCGATTACTCGCCTCTGACAATGGGCTGAGATCATTACCGAATCTAGATTTATCAAGCCCTGGAAGGGCGAAATAATGAATCGCTTCGGTTTGACCTAAGTAGATACAACTTTATTTTTTTACGCCCTTTGGCGGCGGAAGAATCGCATCACTGATACCGAAGATCGGACCGTAAATCGCGTAAATCAGGAACCCAACGATGATGCCGAGGAAGATGATCGTGATGGGTTCGAGAATTTTGTCGATCTGGCTGGCGATGCCGTCGAGTTCGTCCTCATAGTCTGCGGCGATTTCATTGAGCATCTCGGTGCCTGTGCCAGTTTCGGATGCGAGTTCGATCATGCCGGAAAGATTGCGGCCATCGAAGCCCAGCCAATGACATTCCATGACGAAGGCTTCATGCAAGGTGCGGCCAATCGCGATGTGATCGCCCAGGCGGGCGAAAAACTCCTTATATTGCCAGTGCCATGAGGCATCAGAAGTGATCTTAAGAGCGCTGGAGAGGCGCACATTGGACTCCAGAAGCATGGCGAGGCAGCGGAATCCGACAGCAGATGCGGACTTTCTCACTAGATTGCCAACGATCGGCATTTTTAGGAAGACCGTTTGCATGAAACGATTGCCAGCAATTTTTCCCCAGTTTTTAAAGAGCTGAAAGACGGCAAAGATCGGAACCATCACAGTGAGTGGCTGATTGAGCAGAACATCAGAAATTAATAGCAAGGCCCTGGTTCCGAAGGGCAATTCCAAGTGCATGGATTCATACAGCTTCTTCATCGCCGGAACCAGCGTGTAACTCATGATGATGACGACAGCCACGGCAAGGATCACGACGATGGCGGGATAGATCATCCCGGTTTTCAGCTTCTTAATAATTTTTGCAGTCTTTTTCTGAGCGCCGCCGATTCGTTTACAAACCAGAGCGAGCTGGCCCGCCTCCTCACCCGCAACAATAAGGCTGAGCAGTTCGGCGGGGAAAACCGAGGGGTGCTTAGCGACTGCATCACTGAACTTGTCTCCTATCGAGAGATCGAAAACTAGCTCGGCAATGATGCCGCGATACTTTGGTGTTGATACACGGTTAGCCTGAAGCTGGAGGCTCTTGATGAGGCCGATGTTACGATCAAGGCAATTAGCCAGTCCGTTGAAGAATTTCACACGGTCTTCCACGCTATCACTCGCAGATGTCATTCGATGGATCTTCTCGTCAATGCCGACGATGTCCTCGATCTTGGCAGTCTCATTGCTTCCGACCCCGGAGCCGATGAGTGCTTTGTCGTGAGTGTCCGTATCCACGATGGTTTCGTGGGTCTGGCCGGTATAAATATTTGTGACAGTGACTTTCTTGAGCATGACAGTGGTGGTTGGTGAATGGATTGTCAGCGAGCCTGAGGTCGGTGGGCAGTGACCGTGATGGTGCGATTGTTCACGCCCTGCGGGTCTTCGACGACTGTGGAAAGCGTGATCGTATCCAGCGTGCTGGAAATATTAGCCAGCGTGGTAGTGGTCGCAGTGCCGAAGGTAATGGCGTTACCGCTTGCGTCCTCGACGATGGCGGCGGCGATAAATTCATTGTCCGTATATTTTGGCATCACAGTTGCCACATCCGCCGGGGTCAATCCGATCTGCCAGAGCTTCGCGGCAGTTTCCAGATAGGTGATTCCCACTGCACCACTGCGAGCCATAGCGTCAGAGGTGTTAAGAGTGCCGACAAATTTCACGGAGCCACCGAGGATGACGCCGAGAAGCGCCGAGGCGAAAATAACCTCGACAAAAGTGTAGCCTTTAGTGGAGCGGAAGTGTGTTTTCATCGGATAACTACGGGTTCAAACCAGGCGTCGCGAGGCAATGCGGAGACTAGAGCTCCGGGAGTGGTGTCCCTAGATAGAGTGAAGCGATTAGCAGCCGTGCTATCGGTGCAGTTGATATTCCAGTTGGTGCGGATGCTGCCGAATAACGTGACATTGTTACCAGATGGAGGATCGAGCCAGACGTCGTTGTATTGATTGATCAGATTAAGTTTCCAACGCAACGGCCCGCCGCCAGTGGCAGAGCTGGTGCCAGACCAGCTCATGAAAGTGGTGCCACCGCTGCCGTTGCCTAGCGCAAGGATGAGAGGGCGGCTATTCTCGCCAACAAAGCGGATGTCTTTGATGCCCGGTTCCACAAGAATGACTACTGGCGGTAGCGTGGATGCAGCGGTGTAGTCCGCCGCAGTTGTTTGGCCCTGCAAGACAAGCATCAATGGGCCAGTCTGAAGATGCACATGGTAGAGCGAGGAGCTCTTGAGCAGAATAGCCACGGCGGATTTTCCTTTCGACCAAGTGTAGGCGTAAGGACTGACGGTAGGTTCGTTGAAAGTGGAGGTATTTGGAATGGGCGGATTGTGGTCATCCTTTTTCACCCAAATATCCGAGCTGGCTGATCCGCCGTTCTTGGTGGTGCCGCTGACGCCGCCATCGTGATCGTTTTCGATGTTCGCTCCACTCACCATCGTGGAAGACGTGGCGGCGGTGGTCATAATGTAATACCCCGGGGTCAGGGTTCTCATGATGTGATAGATCGAGCTCGGCGTGAAGTTGGCGTTGTTGCAAAGGTTAAGCGAACCATCGAGCACTGCCCCGCTCGACGTGCTGACGGAACCCTGAGAAAACATCGGAATCGAGGGATAATTCTGCGGCAGGAGCGCGGCTGTGCCCGCGGCGTTCAATGTCGTATTGGTGCCAGTCTTAGTTAGATTCAGGCACTCATCAGCTTCCATGACAGAGATATTGGCCGTGCTATCATAGACGAGGACTCTGCCGTTGACGTAGAGGTTGTCGGTAATTTGGATCGAGCCGCTGGCTGCTGCCGGCTTGGTGTGAACATAAAACAGGTCACCCAGTAGGCTGCGGGGATAAGACTTGAGAAAGTTATAATAGGAGAGGGTTTCAGCCTGTGCGCTGTCGGTTGTGGCAGTGACGCGGGTAAAATAAACCGAGCCATCACCAGTAGGTTGATAACGCAGGTTGTTATAGGCGTAGGAATAGGCTGGTGGATTCGAGTAAGTGTAGGCAGAACGGAATGACTGAAGACTAATGAAGCCGTTCTCGATCACGCCGCCCCAACTGTTACTGAGCAATGATGAAATCTGCGGCTGCGTCACGCTGTCACGATAGGCAAAGGTCATCATGTATTGCTGATTGATGGCTCCGCTATTCGACTGCACGATGCGCCGACTCACGGAGTCATTCATGCGCTCCACCTGAATGAGGCGCGCAGCGATGAGATACATCCAGGCTGTGACTCCTATACCTCCGACGATGGTGAGCATGAGCACCATCAGCATGGCAGCTCCTGATGCTCCGGTCTTATGATGGTGTGAATGAAGTTTCATCATGATGAGGGGAACATGGGCACGGCGAACATGAAGCTCGTTCGTCCAGCCATGTGGTTATAGGCCTTGCGCGGATCGCTGGTGGCAAAATTAGGATTGAGGGCGCTCGTGGTGCTGCCCGTGGGAAGCCGCAGTGAGTCACGCGCGGGGTCAGGCCAGAAGACCAGATAAAAGGGTTTCTCCTGTGCGAGCTTAAAGCGGTCAACCGAGGTGGCACCTTCCACCAAGGCTTTGCGGCTCTGGCGTTCAAAGGAAACAACGGCAGGAAACCAAGAGTCTGAGCCATCACCAGAGAGGCGATAGAGGCCGTCGTAATAAGAAGTAAGTGCTCCGTTCACATAACGGCGAACGCAGGCGTAGTTGCCCAGAGTGGTTAGGGCATTGTTAGGATCCTTAGCCGTGACCATGTCGAAGTCATAGAGCGCGATCAAGGGCATGGCCGACCAGTTATTGGAATAGCCGAGCATGAATACGCTGAAGCACGGCGCAGAAGTTGGGTAGTTTCTAAAGCTGACAAAGGTGGTGGACGCTGCCGTGTAAAGTGTTCCCAGATAGATGCGGAAGGCATCTGGGGTATCGAGGACGGTTCCCGCAGGCGGCGCGGCTATGCTGCCGGGGCGGATGGTGTTGTAGTTTCCGGTATTGCGCGCAAGGCAGTAGATGGCGACTGACTGGGCGACATCGGTGTTAAATTTTTCCCGCAGTGCTTCCGCGCGGGCGATGGCGTCGAAGTTGGGCATGACGACGGTGCCGATGCTGGTGCCGGTTTGGCCGGGATAGAAATTTGAGATGGCACCATTGGGCAGGGTAACGGCGACAACCTGGGCGTATTGACGTGGAGCAGTGGAGACTGCGTAGGCGGTCAGCGCGGCAATGCCCACGACCACTGCGGAAATCGCAGTTGCCATGAGCATTTCAGCGGCGGTGAAGCCGGCGTTGAACCGTGTCTTTTTCACGGATTTTGTGCCTCCTCAAGTTTGGCAAGATTTTTGAACATCCCCAATGCGCGTTCCCACTCCGCAGGTTGCGGTGGCTTGGTTTCTGGGGCGGTGGAGCTGGATGGTGGCGGGGGTGTGGTTCCGCCGGAGGTGGTCACGGCGTTCTCTTTTTCCTCCGCCGAGTTTTTACGCGATTCAGACTCGGCAGCATAGTTGGCAATCGCAGGAAGAGTTTGCAGGCCCATGGCGATGCTTGGCCCCGCGGCTTTCGTTTTGCCTCCTTTATTGTGGGCTTTTTCCGACGGAACCTGACCGTGGAGCACATAGCGCACGGTGGGTTCTAGCTCGACTGGCAGCGTGAGGAAGCGCGGTGGCAGAGTGGAGCTTTTTTTCTCAACCCAGACTAAGGTGATGGACTGACGGGTTATCTTGCTGACCTTCAGGTTGAGCGTCTGATCAGGGATGATGTAGGGCACGATTAGTCCTTCTTCCAAAGCCATGTCACCGAGCATGACGCGGATGCCATTCGGTCCGGGAGAGAAGCCGGAGACGTGGAGCCTGCTGAGGTGCTCGCGGATCAGGTTTTCCTGCGACGTGCCCTTGTTGGCCGACTGGTTCAGTTCATTTTCGTTTTTACCAAATGGGTTGCGCTCTTCGGCCTTGACCATCTGTGCCGTCTTGTCATCAGGCAGGATGAGGGCGTATTTGATACCGACATTTTTATCACCCTGAGGTGGCGCATCCGGCAGGAAGTCGCTCGGTCCCACGGCTTGTCCGCGCAACGTTGCGGCTGAAAGCAGCGGCAGGGTGATGATGAGTATGTGGAGGAATTTTTTCATGGTGACTCTCCTGAAGGATTAGCTCTTTTTAGGTTCTTCAACTTCGGCGTCGAGATTGAAGATTGGAATGTCGAAGCGGATTTCGAGATTGATCTGGCGGCCATTTTCTCCCTGCTTCAGGCGGCAGGTGTTGACGCGGATCATGGGGATTTTGCGTTCCAACTCACCGAGCCAGTTCAGGGTCTTAGCGTATTCATCCTGGAGGACGAGGGTGCCTTGAAGGGATTTGGGAATAAATGGGTTGGCCTTGTTGTCTTTGATCTCGAATTTCTGCGAGATGGTGAGGATGCCGCTGTTGCGCAAGATACTCATGAGCTGGTTTTCCGCCTCTTGCCCGGTGCGGATATGCTCAATCGCCGGACGCCATTTGATGAGGAACTGGCGCAAATCTTCGGTATTGAATTTCGTATTCTCCAATTTAATGCCAGCGGATTTGCTGGCAGCTTCTGCCATCACGCAATCGCTCTCCGTATTAGTGGCTTCGAGGCATCGGGCGCTGGTCTTTTGCGCCAAGATCTGGCTGCAATACACAATACCGGCGACGATCATGATGAGTATCATGCAGGCTGCTTTGTTTCCGTTCATGGTGAGTAAGGGGCTGTGGTGATTGGGTTGACTGGAGTGAGATCAATGTTGCTGGAAGACGAGCATGGTTTTGAATTCCAAGATTTCGCCGTTCTTGATCTGCTGACTGTTATAGGGCCGGTAGTTCAGGCTTTGCAGACTGTTCTGAATGTTCTGGACTTCTTCCATGCCGCCGTTGTTGATGCGCACGTTCAAGTTGATCTGCGCGGGGATGTCCAGACTGCGCTCGAAGTTCATGTCCGAGAGAGTGATTTCTGGTGGGACACTGCGGATGATGGCGATGGAAATGGGCTGGAGGGTGCGGGTTCCTTCGATCCACTGCGCTAGCTTCTCGGCCTTCATTTTTTCCTTCTCCACTGCTTTTTCCTGCGTCTCGAGCTGGGCCTTGGAGGACTCATGCTCCGCCTGTTGTTGCTTGAACGAGTCACGCTTCATGGTCGCATCGCGATAGCGGACGTAGGCGGTGATATTGAGAAAAATGCCGCCTAGCACACTGATGTAAAAGATCACGGGCACCAGGAAGAAGCTGGAGGGCAGCCGCTTCGGAGTGTCCGTGCGCGGTGTTTTGAAATCGTGGCAGATGGGGGCTTGCATGTCAGGGTGGGGTTGTTTGGTTCAAGAGGCCATGCGGTTCAGTTCATGCCGATCATTCTCCAAAGCATGTCATCGGTGGTGACATCCTGAGCGCCGATTGGCTGGAGCTGGGCGAGCAGTTCGTCGGAAAATTTCGGGTTGTTTCCGTCATGTAAAAAGAAGACAGGGGTGCCGGGTTCCAGTTTTTGTGAAAGCGGAGCAATGATTTGCAGCATGGGGTCCACGCTGTCCGTGCCCACGCCACTGCGGCAGCGGAGATCAGTCCACTGGCCGTCCCGCTGCACAAGGGCGGCGATGGAACCTTCGCAGCACACGATGAGCAAGAAGCTGCCTTTGGCTTCGGGGCGACTGCTGGTGTAGATTTCTTCGAGCTTGCTCTGCATCAAGGCGAATAGCCCGCAGGAGATGCGACCCGCTTTCAGACCATTCGTGCGCAAGCCATCCTCGGCGAACTTCACGAACGAATCATCGCAAGCCATGAGGATGGACGTGGTGCTCTCGGGATGATGATAAATGGCATAGCGCTTACCGCGGTCGAACTTTGCCCCAAGGATCGCCTTGGGATTGACCCGCATGAGTTCGTCACCTTTTTCCCGGCGTGCGATGGCGCTTTCGAGACTGATGATGAAACGGTTGTTCAGTGACACAGAGCACCAGCCGTTGTCGGTTAAGTTGCGCCATTCATCGGCATGGGCTGTGGCCACATCGGGGAATTCGCCTTCTTGGGCACCCGTGTCGTGGAACTTGCCGCGCTTGTTGAGGGCGCACCATGAGGTGTGAGTTCGACTGACGTTCAAGAGCAGAGTCTTGCGTCCGGCGAAGCGCTTGCCCCACGGCGTGGCTGCATCATCGGGATCAGGGCGGAACGCGGCGAAGGACAACACGTTTTTTACTTCATCAATTAGTGGCATATTCGGGTTGGGTGATTTTTTCTTGTTGCATGAAAGCCATGACTTCATTTTGCGTGAAGCCTGTCTTGCGGTTGAAGGATGGGGTCCAGCCTTCGGTTTCTCTCTGTTGCAGACTGCGTTCAAAACTGAGCATCCCGCGCGTCATGCCGGTCTCCAGTTCCTGCTCAAGCTTCTTGAATTCTCCACGGCGAATGCCGCCGCAGACGGAGTCGTAAGGCAGAAGTAGTTCGTGAATGGCAAAGCGACGCCCCTGCTTTTCATCCATCAAAAGACGCTGACAAAGAATGCCACGGAAGCTGTCGGCAAAGGAGAGCATCGCGTTCTCAAGGCGTTCGCTCGGGAAGAGCTTGAGATAACGTTGCACCGTCTGCGCAGCACTGGATGTGTGCAGCGTGGCGACAACGACGTGGCCCGTCTCAGCCGCTTGAAGGGCGATCTCCGCCGTTTCACCATCGCGAATTTCTCCGACCACAATCACGTCTGGTGCCTGACGCAACGCAGCTCTCAATGAATTACCAAAATCCATTTCATCACTGCCGATTTCACGTTGCGATACCAGCGAGGCCAGTCCGTGCGGGTAGAAATATTCAATAGGATCCTCAAAGGTAATGATGTGTTCCTGCCGGCGCTTCGCACGCTCCATGACGAGCGAGGCAATGGTCGTGGATTTACCGCTTCCCGTGGCGCCGCATACTAGATAGAGGCCATTTTTAGCTTCGAGGAACGCCTTGATCGCGGCTGGAGGCAGCGCGAGTTTGTCCAATGGTGGAATGTCTTCCGGCAGCAGACGCAAAACCCAGCGGAGGCGACCGCGCGTGGTCATGCGATTCACACGATACCGCCTTCCGCCCATGCTCACGGCATAGTCGGCCGTTCCGGATTTGATCTCCATCTGCACCGAAGGCTGATAGATGAACGAGTCGTAAAACATTTTGCCGTTGCGCCGGAAAACCACCGGCTCCCAGGGAGTGATGAAAAAATCACTCAGGCCCGAGTCCTTGGACAATTGAAGGATCCGATTTCCTAACGGGGAACGATCATTGAACTCGTCAACGTTCGGTGATGTGGGGCTGTGTTGCATCGTGGTGGTGGTGATTGAAGGGTGACTCGGCAACGACTGACACAACTAGGAGCGGGCGGGAAGCGAGAGGCTCAAGGCAAGGAGTATCGAGGCGAAGCAGAACCAACATATTATTACAATTGTTATATTTTATAACAATTAGAAGAAATATGCAAGTTAAGTTATGGTTATTATATAAAATATATATAAATAATATAGATACCCGTATAAAAAACTGAACACTGGCGTCGATCAGAAATAAATTTTTCAGATTTTTTCTGGGTTGATCTGAACCCTTGCTGGCTGTTCAGGGAGACACCTTCGCCTAGTAAATATTCTTGATATTTAACGTCTCAATATTTGAATTAATTGTGATTAATCATCATTATTGCGATTCATTATTAAAAATAATCTTGCCAATGATTGAGCAAATGCTATAATTCCCACATCAAAACGCATATTACATATATGTAGTGTTTGATGGTAAATAAAACAAAAACAACAAACGAAATACAAACATGAAACAAAGCATCGCTAAATTCGCTGAAGCTGGTATCACCGGCCTTCAGGTCGTCACCGGCGGCAAGGGCTGCAAAGGCAAATCCAAAAAAAGCCGCAAGAGCCACAAGAGCAAGAAGAAGAGTGGCAAGAGCCGCAAAAGTGGTGGTGGCGGATGCTGCTACAACCCATGCGGTTGCTAAGAATCTCTCCCTTGATGTGAATCAGGGGAAAATTCTTCAGCAAATACGTTGTGAGGGAGGCGGCATCAAGTCGCCTCCTTCACAGCTCCTAAAGAAGCCTGAATCGTGTGGCTTCGATTCAAAAATAAGACTGCAAGTGAGATGGGAAATTTACCCAAAAAAATCAAAGTATGAAAATTGATATCAGCACTCCACTTGCGAAAAATTCAGAGGCACTCAATGCCCGCATGAAAAAACTTTTACTGGCCGTGGGATCAGTGGGCTTGATGCAATTACTGAATGCCTGTGCTCTGCCTCCTTCCGGGTCCACGGGACAAACGACATCAGGTGCAGTCATCTATGACGCCCACAATTCGCCCAAGGGTGGCATCGTCGGAAATGAAACTGGCGAAGCAGAAATGCTCCGCACTGCCAAGTCAGAAACCGTTCTGCAAAATGGCAGAGTTCATTTGGGCCGCTGCTTGCAACAGGCACTGCGTTACAATCTCGATGTCTCCATTGCTAAACTTGAAAGCGCCGCAGCGAGAAGCCGGATCACGAGCGCGGAAGCAGAATTCGATCCTGAAATCGGTGGCACCATCGCCACCTTTCCAGATTCTGCCGGCAATACCTCGGCCAATGCGGTGTTGCACAAAAAATTTATCACCGGAACCGATATCCGCGTCGAAGCCGGAACCGTGGCCTTTGACAGCACAGATCGCACATCTGGCCAGGTGTCGAACCAAGCCGATTACGCGTTCCGAGTGCGCCAGCCACTTTTGAGGGGCGCTGGTATCAATGCCAATTCTACCGGAATCCGCATGGCGCGAATCGTTGCAAAAAACGCCGATGCCACGTCTGAGGCGCAGATCATTGAAATGCTTCGAGCAGGTGAGAGTATCTACTGGACCGCATCATATGCCAGTCATCTGCTGCAAAGTCAGAAAGAAGGACTCGCGCGTGCCGATCGTGTGTTGCAGTTGGTAAATACACGGAAGGAAGCCGGAGCCGCGACTAAGATCGACGTGTTAGAAGCAGAAGCCGCCGTGGCCAGTGCTCGCGATGCCGTGGGCCGGGCTAATAAACATTATCTCGACAGCGTGGCCCTGCTCTGGCAGATCGCTGGCTTTGAAGTTCGCGCTCCAGAATCCGGCTATGTCTTTGCCGGACTGACAGAGGCACGGACCTTTAGCGGAAAACCGAATCCCGAAGAAAGCTATCGCAAAGCCTCGCATCGTTCGCCAACAGCGGTGCTCATTGCCAATCAGGTGCAGATGAAAAGCCTCCAAGTGGACAAGGCCAAAAACAATCTGCTCCCGCGCCTCGATCTTGAATTTAATGTTGGCACTGGTGATTTGTTCTCCTTTCAGCATGTAACATCTACTCCAGCGGGAACCACCAGCACCACCACTGGAAATTATAACGTGCTGCTGCGTTTCACTGTTCCTTGGATCAGCCGCGCCGAACGCTCAGAGTTACAGGCCGCACGCTTGGAACTGGAGCGAAGCGAACTGGCCCGCACTCAGGCTTTCCGCGAGCTCAAGCGTCAGATTTTTGAAACCTGCCGCACCATTGAATCAGAGCGCCAGCAGCTTGATGCCGCATCCTACGGAGCGCGGGTCAATCGCGCAAAGTGGGAAGAACAGTTCCGTCGCTATCAAGAAGGAGTCGTTTCCGTGCGCGATCTCATGGAAGCCGAGGGCGCATTCCGCCAGTCGGAAGCCAACGAGCTGGAGGCGCGTCTCCGTTTAATTCTCGCGGGCATTCTTCTTTCCCGTCAAGAAGGCACGCTGCCGGAGCGCAATCACTTTGTTATCTGATCCATGAATTTTCCCATCTTCCGACAGCTTGATGGCATGGACTGCGGGCCGACCTGCCTGCGAATGATCGCGGCCTTCCATGGCCGAGCATTTACGCGCGAGAATATCCGCGAACTGTGCTCGATTGGTCGCGCCGGTGTATCACTGCTCGGCATGTCTGAAGCAGCGGAGCGCATCGGAATGAAATCGCTCGCGGTTGATCTTCCGTTCAAGGCATTGCGTGATGAAGTTCCGCTGCCTTGTGTGGCGCATTGGGAACAAAGCCACTTCGTCGTAGTATATAAAATCACCCGTGACCAAGTTTGGGTGGCCGATCCCGCGCGCGGTAAAATGAAATATTCCCATGCGGAATTTCTTCAGGGATGGATCCCGCAGGCGCGGCAGTTTGATGACAACACCAAGGGCATCTTGCTCCTACTGGAGACTTCACCTGCATTCTTTGAACAAGTCTCTGACAAATCGCAGGAAAAAGTCGCCTGGTCATTCCTCACTCCTTATCTGCGTCCGCATAAGAAGCTGATCATGCAGCTATTCCTCGGTGTCGGCGTGGCACTGGTGTTGGATCTCATCTTCCCGTTTCTCACGCAGACCGTGGTGGATTCTGGCATTGGCAATCTGGACCTCACGCTCATTCACCTACTGCTCATTGGGCAATTGATGCTCTCCTTTAGCCAGCTTGCCGTGGATGTAATTCAGGGCTGGATTATGTTGCACATCGGCTCCCGCGTGGGCACATCGCTCATTTCTGATTTCCTGCACAAGCTCCTCAAGCTGCCGCTCTCCTTCTTCGACTCGCGCACGACGGGCGACATCATGCAGCGCATTGAGGATCATCACCGTATCAACAGCTTCCTGACCTCGGCCTCGTTGAACGTCGTCTTCTCCATCTTCAGCTTCGGCGTCTTCGCCATCATTCTGGCATTTTACAGCCTCACCATTCTGACGCTGTTCTTCGTGATGACGGCCCTGAGCATCGGCTGGCTCTGCTTCTTCCTCAAGCGTCGCCGTTACATTGATCAGAAGCGTTTCACACTGGAAGCCCAAGAGCGCGACAAGTTCATCGAACTTGTCGGCGGTGTTCAAGAGATCAAAATTCAAGGCATGGAGCGCCAGAAGCGCTGGGAGTGGGAGGAACTCAGTGTGCGTCATTTCAAGATCAATTCCCAGAGCCTGCTGCTCAAGCACGGCCAGCGTGTGGGCACCACGTTCATCGGACAGATTCGCAATATCCTCATTACCTATCTCGCCGCTCGCGCCGTGGTGAATGGGCAGATGAGCCTGGGCATGATGCTCTCTACGCAATACATCATCGGCCAGCTCGTCTCGCCCTTGCAACGCCTCATCGACTTCGCCCAACAGGCGCAAGACGCACGCCTTAGCCTGGAGCGCGTGCAGGAAATTTATACGCAGCGCGAGGAAGATTCATGGACGCAGCCGCTGCTAACTACCTTCCCTGCGCAACGCAATCTCTATGTGCATCAGGTGACTTTCCGTTATGCCGGGGCCGGTCAAAACGATGTGCTCCGTCAATTGAGCTTACCTATTCCCGAAGGCAAAGTCACCGCCATCGTCGGCGCCAGCGGCAGTGGGAAAACGACTTTGCTCAAGCTTCTGCTCGGCCTGCATAAACCCACGCAGGGAACGATTTATGTCGGCGGCGGACCTCTGTCCAATTTCGATGGCAGCGCCTGGCGTGCGCGTTGCGGCGTGGTCATGCAGGACGGTTACATTTTCCCTGACACCATTGCGCGGAACATTGCTTGCACCTCGGAGCGCATTGATCCTATGCGGCTGGAAGGCGCGATCTATTATGCCAATTTGCAGGAGTTCGTGCAAGGCCTGCCACAGGGCGTCGAGACCAAGATCGGCGGAGAAGGTCAGGGCGTCAGCGGCGGTCAGAAACAGCGACTCCTCATCGCCCGCGCATTGTATAAAAATCCGGAATATCTTTTCCTCGACGAGGCCACAAGCGCTCTCGATGCGCAGAACGAGCACACCGTCATGGATAACCTCCGCAATTTCGTGCAGGGCCGCACCGTGGTCGTCATCGCCCATCGCCTGAGCACCGTGCAGAACGCCGATCAGATCGTCGTCATGGATCAGGGGCGCATTGTGGAAGCGGGCACGCATTGGGATCTCGTGCGCAAGTCAGGCGTCTATTACAATCTCGTGCGCAACCAGCTTCAACTTGAGGAGGTCAGTCGTTATGCCGCTTAATAATCACAACCCCATGCTGCCCGCTGTGGCCACCACGCAAGCCGTCGGCTGGCAAGCTTATGAACGCGATGACTCCAGCCGCGGTGTGCGCGAGATTCTCGGACGCACGCCCGCGTGGATTCTGACCTCCGGCACCAACATCGTCGCCGGCGCGGTCGCGATTCTTCTGTTGCTGAGCTGGATGATTCATTATCCCGATACCATCTCCGGCAAGGCCACCGTCACTGGCGCCACGCCTGCGTTGGAAGTCGTCGCGCGTCAGAGCGGCCAGCTTGAGCGGCTCTGCGTGAAGGAAGGCGAGGCCGTCGATAAAGGCCGACTGCTCGGCGTCATAAAAAATCCTGCGAACACAAGTGCCGTGCTCCATCTCAAAGACGAACTGCAAAAGCTTCGCGCATTCCTTACAGACGCATCCGCATTCGTGCCGCTCGATCTCACGGGTGAAACCGAGATGGGCTCGGTTCAGGGTGCCTACAGCGATTTCCATTCGCACTACCAGCATTATCAAAGCTTGATGCACGACGATTATTCCTACAAGACGCTCTCGCTTCTCTCTCAGCAACTCGAGGCCAAGAAGGCGCAGCTCATTCAGATGCAGCAGCAATCCACTTCAGTGCAACGCGAAGGAACGCTCGCGCAAGAAGGCTTTGAACGGATGCGCCAGCTTCATGGACGCGACAGCATCAGCACCGCCGAATTTCAACAGCACGAGCGGCAATATCTTGAACAGCGTCGTCAGGAATCCACGGTGCAGAAAGCCATGCTCGAAGAACAAGTCGCCGTGACCGAGTGCGAGAAACAAATTCGTGATCTCACTCACAAACGCAGCGAAGACCTCCGCATTGTTCGCAGCGAACTGGCAGAAGCTTATAAGAAACTCCTCGCCGGAATCGAAATCTGGGAGAACGAATTCGTTCTGCGTGCGCCCACTGAAGGCACGGTCGCGTTCTATGATTTCTGGGCAGATCAACAGTTTGTCACGCAAGGCAAATCTGTCTTCATCATCGCGCCCCATATCTCGCAACTCCTCGGGCGCATCCCCGTGCAACAAGGCGGCGCTGGCAAGGTCAAGCCCGGACAGGTGGTAAACATCAAGCTCAATGACTATCCCGCCCGCGAGTTCGGCATGGTCACCGGGCGTGTGAAATCTGTATCACTGGTTGCGCAGCAGGGGCAGCAGTTGGTGTCAGTCGATCTCGACTATCCGCTGGTAACAACTTATGGCCGGAAGATCGCCTTCAAGCAGGAGATGGTTGGCGATGCCAAGATCATCACCGACGACCGACGCCTGATCGGGCGACTCTTTGATGAAATTCGCAAAGCATGGTCACAACCCGCAGGCTGAAATTAATGAACACGAAGACTGCCACTTGCGCACCAGCGCGCCAGACTGCGCCCGAACCCGTGGCCCTCAAGGTTCAACGTCGGAAGTATGCGAACAACGCCATCGACGAACTCGAGCTGCGCGCGCGCATTGGAACTGACGACGAGGCGAGCCGCTTTGTTCTCGAATGCGCGGAAGTGTTTACGCATGACCAGCACATCTGCCAGGTCTATGAACTGCATGGCAGCGATACTCATGAATTGATCAAGTCAGGGCCGCTGCCAATTGAGGACGTGCGCTTAATGACTAGACAAGTCCTGCACGGATTGAAACTGATGCACGCCACAGATTTGATCCACACGGATATCAAGCCCGGAAATGTTCTCTGGTGTTCCCGCAAGCGCGAGGCGCGTTTGATTGACTTCGGAAATGCCGCCGCTGCCCTCAAGAAAGGCTCGTCGATCGGCACGCGCGAATATTGTCCGCCAGAAATGCTGCTGGGTAATCCGATGGAAAAGTCGGCTGATCTCTGGGCTTTGGGTTGCACCGTATTTGAATGGCTCACGGGCGAGGCGTTATTTGATCCTTGGGAAGTCTGCCATCAGAAATATGAGGAGTTCAGCAGTGACGATGATGACGAGGAATCATCCACTCCTGATGAAGACGATCTGGAAGAAGAACGTGAGCAATTGCCGCGCGGCACGGTGCTGGCGGGTAAGTATCGGCTCATCGAAGAAATCGGGCGCGGCAAATGCGCGACGGTCTGGAAGGCGGAACCGCTCCACGAAAAGCCCTTACAGGAACCAATGCCTACCCGCGAAGACGCGCGGATCATTGCCGCAGAACATCGCAAGTCTAAACCAGCGGCGACAGGCTACGACATCTATGAAGTGGTGCAGGGTTATGAACACTTTCTGTTGATGCAGGAATTGCTGGGGCCGTATCCCGAGAAGCTGGCTCTGAGCGCGAGCTTCCGTCACATCTTTTATAATGAGGCGGGCGCACTGCGTTTCCATCCCGAAGGCAGACGTCAGCCGCTGAGTGAAATTCTCTCAACTAAATATGGGATCGCTGAAGGAGACGCCAAAGAGATTGAGGCGTTTTTACTTGGGCTACTTCAATTTGATCCTACGCACCGCATGACGGCTGATGAGGCATTGAGAAGCGAGTGGTTGAATTAGTCTAGATTCGGAAATGAACCAAGGATTGATGGCGTCTCGCCGTCGTTCCTAACAGTGACGGCGAGACGCCATGCAAAGTAGTTTGGGGCTTTAGCCCGAACGGCGGCGCTTGCGGGCTGAAGCCCAGCACTACTTTCTCTGTCGCGCCGCTCGACAGCTTTTCCCGCCCACAGCGGGAAGTGTGATAAATGCGGGCCAGACATGCCCGACTCTCTATTGCACCAATATTCGGCCTGCCAAAGCGCCGCAGAACCGGCGCACTCCGAAGACGCAAAGCGTTCTTGCGAACAACCATTGCAATCCCCGAACGTTATCAGCCCATGGTCAGAGCTGGTCCCGGCCATCATCTCCTCTTGAGGATATAGGCAATCTTCAATATGGACCGTTTTTCCAGTGCCAGAAGATGGTGCATTCCCAGAGCAGGCCACTGGTCGCAACACCTTGGACACCGCCGTTGCTCGTGGCGGTGGTGGTGGTGAACGCGGACGTTCCATTAGCATTGCATTTAACGGCCTGGATGGTAAGCGCACCGTCGCGAGCTTCGCCATTGGGGCCGGGTTTGTTGGCCCGCACCGCTCCGGTTTCGGTTCCGATTACCCCGCCGACCGTGTTGTTGGCAAAGTTCACCGACAGAGACGTGAGCTTGGTGGACCCGGTGGCACCGTTAGTGGTATAGACTGGCAGGCTCGCGATCGCGGTGCTCGCGTAGGTGCCTACCGCGCTGTAGGTCGTGGCATCGGCGGTATTGTAAGTTTTGTTGATGACTATTCTGCCGCCAGGAGAGAGGCTGGGGTTGGAGATAATGAGCTTGAAGTAGGTTCCACTGGGGATGACGGCTTGGATATTCCTGAGCTTGGTGTCCAGGAAGCCCATCATATTGACATATGCCACATTGTATTTGTCATCATATTGATGCACATGGCCATCGGTCGTTCCCCTGTTGGCTGCGTAGATCAGGTGGGAAGTGTCCACGTCAATCTCGCCGCCCCCCAGACCTGGGCCTGGAACATTGGTGAGATTGATGTCAAAGTCATTGGGGTCGCTGGTGTCCCAGTGGGCCTTGTCGGCGGAAGGAGGGTAAACGCGGGCCGTGACTTCGAAGGAACCGGTGGTCGTCGAGGCTGGGACGGCGATCCCTGTGGCGGGGTTATAAAGTGTCCCTGTGACTTTGTCTTCGCTGGAATTGACGCCAGGATCAACACCATTGGTGTTGTAATAAATACGGTAACCAACCGGAGCTGGAAATTTTGAGTTATCTGGGTTGATCTGGACAATGTGCTTGCCAGCGCTGTCATAGGTGTCCGTATAAAGCGGCGGAAGCAGCTTGGTGGAGCCTGTGAAATTGTAATTGGCAGTGACGACCGGAGAATTGGCATACAGGGTAGTGTTCGTGGCGACGTTTCTCGCGCTGACCGTATCTCCGTAAGCAAGTTCGAGCGCTGACGAGTAATCAACCCAGCCAGTGCTGCTGCCGTCTGTGTGTGCGATATTGTAAGATATCTTGCTGGAAGCGGATGGCGCGGAGTTGGAACTAATAGTAGCATCCGGCCAGACTGATGCCAGATACGAGCCACCCGGCGGGCTGATCGCTGGTGAAGGCAGCGGAGAGGGTATCAGAATGTAAGTGCTGGAAGCGGTTGCGGAGTTCCCATAGAATGTGGAATTCGTCGTAACATTTTTTGCTTGAACAGTATCCCCATAAGTCAGGCTAACGGGAACTGTATAGGTCAGCCAGCCTGTGGAAGTTCCATTGGCTCGAATGATGTTGTAGTTCAGGACACTGACGTCATCTGGCACGGGACCGGCCAAAATAGTGGCGGTGCTCGGGAAGGCAGAGAAATAAAAGCTTCCTCCTGCTGGAATGATGCTGGGAGTGGCAAGTGTTGTGACCGAGACTCCGTTGCCGCCGCTGCCATTGACACTCGCAGTGGGGTCATATTGAAAGGGGAATGTGGAGGTATCACCATCAAAGGGATTGACCACAGCCAATGTGCCGTTGTTGCCGTAGCTCCAAACCCAGCCATCGTTGGCATTGTATTTAACTTTGGATTGAACTCGGTTAGCGTCGGTGCCGTATTGATTAAGCATGAGCGAGTCATCCAGATCGAAGTTCGCCACTCCGGTGGTGCCACTGGCGGTGCTAATGTAGAATTTTTGGTTAGTGCTGTCCCATAGTGCGCGGGCGGAGGAACTCGCTGCCTCGGCACTGTTCTGTAAGACAACGCTGAGTCTGGTATCCACTCCCTGTCCGGTCATGACGCCGACATTCTGTTTGGTGTCCGTGGCGGAGCGGGTCGTCTTGAGCTGATCAAGCACGGCTTGAGGATCAGTAATGCCAGCAAGTGAGCCGCCTTCGCCAAGATAGACAGCAACAATGGAGTTCAGCTTCTGCACATCGGAAGTCAGCTTTGCTTTTTTAACATTGCTCTGGGTAGAACCCATGACGTTCATGGCAACGGCTGCCAAGATGCCCATGACTGCTACAGAGATCATGATTTCGACGACAGTGAAGCCGGAAGATGGACGGCGAACGAGAGGAGATGGGGAGACTTTCATAAGAGTGTTTTCTGAATTATCATACATTATATAATCCCTGTGCACAGAATTCAATAATAATTATTGTTTTTATTACCTAGCAAATGTGAAGCGTATGGATTGATGAAGCATCTAGGCATTTTCCCTCCAGAATCATTCCCACATTGCACTCGATATTTTCATACCAGCAGGCGCAATAAAATCCCACGCACCTGGCCATCGCTGAAGATGACGATGCCGCGCAAACAACAGGATTTTCTGGTGACTAAAATTTATACAAAATATATTTACATTTAATAGCAGCTATGTATAATTACGATAAATATCACCACTTTTAATTATGCACGCAGTCAGATCAGCCAAGGGATTCATTGTGTTTGGAGCACTGATTCTCAGCCTTAGCGCTTCCGCGCAGTTGGCTGAATTGAGCAGAGCTGCCTCTCCACAATTTGAAACCGAGGCCGCAAGGCTTCGCGCAAAACCGACTCGGCAGTATGAGTTCTCGAAGGCGCTGCTCGGTGATGTGATCCGCTTTCTCGCGACTGACAGCGGCATCTCGTATTTCTCACTACCTGATGGCAGTCCCGAAGGTGAGCGCTTGATTACCTTCTCACTGGTGGCGAGTCCGTTTCAGGCACTCGAGACGCTCTGCAAGGCCAATGGACTGGCGCTCATCATTGATGGCGGCATCTGGTATGTGCGCCCGTCGGATGACCGGGAGTTGATCGCAAAGCAATACGAGGTCAAAAACAACTCGTTCGAGCACGTCAATAAACAATCCGGTGGAGGAAGTGAAGGTGGTGGTGGTTCTACGGGACAGTCGGGCAACAATTCATCGTTTGGAGCATCGGGTAACAATAATAATACGTCGGGAACCGCCCAAGCTGGTGGAGTCGATCTTCAAGGCGCCCAAGAAAAATTCCATCAGGGCAAAAGCGAGCTAGTAAATGACATCCGCTCTATACTCGATCTGCCTTTGGAATCAGGCGATGCCGGTGGTGGCAGCGGATTTTCTTCACCACCGATCACAAATACTTCCGCTGGCGAGGGAACGGGTGCAGCCGCCCCGACTGATATTTACGGAAACGTGCGCAAGGCGAAAGTCATCTGGAAATCAGATTCTAACATGCTCTATGTGGTCGCGACCCGGTTGCAGCACATGTGGGTGGAAGGCTATCTAGCCGCGGCAGACAAACCGCAGCCACTCATCGCACTGGAGGTGAAATTCTTCGAGACCAGTCGTGATCCCTCTTCTGACTTTGGCGTGGACTGGAGCGGTGTCTTTGGAGGCACAGGATACGGAACTAATACCAAAATCACCTCACCGACATCGACGGACACCTATTCTAGTTCCAGCATTTCAGCTGCTGGCAGAACAGGATCAATCCCATCAACTGATCCGAATTACAGTGCGACAGATATTACGCAGAGCTTGAGTAGCACCACCTCAAAAACACTTAACAACGCCGTGCGGAGTTTCCTGACGCCCACTCAGGCTGTGCTTAGTGTGCAGGATGTGAACCTTAAGCTGCGAGCCTTACTGACCGACTCCCAGACAAAAACTGTGTCCTATCCGCGCATGGTTACTACTAACAATCGTGAAGTCGTTCTCCGCAGCGTCATCAACCAGCCTGTTCTAGGTGGCTCTGCATCGTCCTCGGTAAGTGGAGGCTCGACTACGACCTCGGCAGTTAGTTATCTACCCATCGGCACCGTCATCAATATCCTCCCTAAAAAAATGCGTGATGACAAAATCAGCATGAACATTGCCATCACTGTTTCCAGCATCATCGGCACTACCGTCATCCAAGGAAACCCTTATCCTGTCGCCTCCTCGCGTGTTTATGGTGCTCCTGTAGAAGTGGATAACGGCTACACTGTCGCCATTGGCGGACTTGATGAGGCGAAGGAGCAAGTGACTGATCAAGGGATTCCCGTCCTTAACAAGATTCCACTTATCGGCCTACTTTTTAAGACTCATTCTAAAGAAAAGAATCACAAAAATCTGATGATCTTCATCACGCCAACACTGGTTGACGGCAAGGGCGGTGGACTTCCAGATGCTCCTCAAGCGGTGTTACCCAGAAAGCCTGAAGCATTGATGCCTAAAGTGCCACGCATCACATCTAATGGCGGTTTGACCGGAGGCATCACGGCCCTACCTAACGCCGTGGCCTTCATGTCGCGCTCCTCTAACGAGCTTGGCCAAGTGATTTCTGAAAATCGGGGCACGAAAGATGATTGGGACAAGATCAATGATCTAAAGGCATCAGTCCGCAGATTGGACGGGATCGTTGATTACTACATAGCGCAGAATCCTCAACAAGCGGAGGAGCTACGGAGCTACAAGTGGCAGCTCGGTAAGATTCACGATGATGTGAGCCGCGCACGGCTCTCGCTGGTCAAAAAGGGATATTATTAAGCCGGGACGAGATCTTCATTGGAAAATGTCAGCGAGGAAGGTCTTCATTTCTTCCCATGACTTCGCATCCGCATCGGCATTGTAAGCTGCGCCCTTGCTGTTGTCATTGCCAGCCATCTTTTGCGTGAAGGCGTGGACTGCGCCGGGGTATTTGATGAGCTTGTAACTAACTGCCGCAGTTTTCATTTCGCTTTCGAAGGCAGTGATGTCTTTCGCCGGAACAAAAGGATCGTCAGCGCCGTGCAGCACCAGCACTCGCGCCTTGATCTTCTTGCCATCGTCAGGGGTAGGGGAATCAAGTCCGCCGTGGAAACTGACCACGCCCTTGAGATCGGCTCCACTGCGGGCGAGTTCGAGCACACCAGTGCCGCCGAAGCAGTAGCCGATGGACGCAAGCCGTTGGGGGTCGGCGTGTTCGTCCTTCCGCAACACCTCTAGCGCGGCGTTCAATCGCTCGCGGTAAAGCTTCCGGTCGGTCTTGTATTTGCCTGCTTCCTGTCCCGCCGCCGGTGGCTGAGGGCGGATGCCCTTCCCATATATATCAGCAGCAAAGACCGTGTATCCCAGTTCCGCCAGCATCCGAGCGCGCATTTTTTCATAATCGGTCAATCCAGTCCACTGGTGGATGATGAGCACAGCGGGTTGTTTACCAGTCTTGGCGTCATCGAAAACACGCCATCCCTCGCAGACCACGCCTCCGACATTGTATTCCACAGATTGCTCATGGATTTCAGCCATTAAGCGTCCCGTAAATGAGGCAGTCAGGATGATGAGAAACAGCGCAAATTTTTTCATGCAAACATTTTGGAGAAAACTAAAGAATTGAGCAAGTCAAAATAAATATTGTAAATTAACGTAATTATCATATAATCTGTGCCAGAGTGCATTAATTCACATTTCCCATGAAAACCGCGTCTATTATCTCAGCGTTCCTTTTAGTCCTTTTCACAGGGGCAAATCTCCACGGAACCACCCTTCAATATGAAGTGACCGACTTGGGAACGCTCGGAGGTTCCCAAAGCCAAGCTTACGGGGTCAATAATGCCGGGCAGGTGACGGGCTATTCCTATACCACCAGCGATGCTGAGCAGCATGCTTTCCAGTATTCCAATGGCATCATTAGTGATCTGGGAACCCTCGGCGGGTCATATAGCCAAGGTTACGGCATCAACCTCGCAGGGCAGGTGACCGGTTATTCCGCCATAGTCGGAGATTCAGTTACGCATGCCTTTACCTACATTAACGGAACTATGACAGACTTGGGCACACTGGGCGGACAAAGCAGCAAAGGCTATGCCCTGAACGCCGTTGGTCAGACAACGGGGCAGGCCGATGACGCATCTGGTAATGGTCATGCATTTCTTTATTCCAACGGAACCATTTCGGACTTGGGCACACTAGGCGGATCCTTTAGTTACGGTTCCAGTATCAATCAAAGCGGGCAAATAGCCGGAACCTCGAGCACCACAGGAGATTCGACTAATCATGCCTTTATCCATCAAAACGGAGTCATGACGGACCTGGGAACGCTCGGCGGTGATCGCAGCGAAGGAAACGGTATCAACGAGTCCGGTCAGGTGACGGGACTTTCTTACACAGCGAACAACGCCGCAACGCATGCATTTATTTATTCCAATGGGACCATGACGGATTTAGGCACTCTCGGAGGCAGTTACAGCGCGGGCTTCTCCATCAATAAATCAGGGCAGGTAACAGGCTATTCCCATTACTTGGCAAATAACGCTGACACCCATCCCTTCATCTACACCGGGGGTGAGATGCACGATCTTTACACCATCGTTGACGGCGTCAGCAATATCTCCCTGAGCGATTTCGGCACCTCCATCAATGATTGGGGCCAGATCGTGGCCACCGCCACAGTGAGTAGTGGTCAAACTCATGCCGTTTTGCTCTCCCCGATCACGCCCTATGTCACCAATACCGGTGCCTCGATCACCGCCAAAGTGGTCTATGGCGTAGATTACAGCGCCATCGGTGGCACCAACAGCAATGCGGGACTGGGCACGGGCGTCAACCTCGGCGGCACGGCTGGTTCCAATCAAAATGTCGTGCAAACCTTTAGCA
Organism: Verrucomicrobiales bacterium; assembly: GCA_038230495.1. Lineage (GTDB taxonomy): Bacteria > Verrucomicrobiota > Verrucomicrobiia > Verrucomicrobiales > Verrucomicrobiaceae > VFKE01. The sequence goes on along the minus strand of JBBRNC010000001.1, from coordinate 146,509 downwards.
GCATCATTCCCGGACTCGCCAGCGATGTGCTCCATCTCAGTGGCACCGCGCCGGATACCATTGTCTTGCGCATGACTTACGATAAGAACACTGCCATCGCTCTTTTCGGCAGTGAGTCTGAAGCCTATCTCGGCTGGTTGGACCCTAATGATAACACCTGGAAAAATTCCGTATATGGCAACACTGGTGACAACACGCCATTCTTCGTCAGCGGTGCTTACGACTCCAATACGGATTTTGTCCTCGGTTACTACGGAGTGGACACCTCCAATTCCGAAGTCTGGGCGGTCATCAATCACAACAGCACCTTTGGTGTCATGGGCAATATCCCCGTCCCAGTTCCCGAACCATCCAGCGCCATCCTAGCTGCACTCACGGGAGTGGTCGCAATGATGACCCGTCGTCGGAAAGTAAATTGAGGGCGCATCAGTAACGCTCAGTGCGGCGCGAGTGAATCTCGTTCAAGGGTTGCGCACAATCGTTCTCTGGAGCATGGTCTCCTTCAGACTTAAACCTTCAGACCGTATTTCAATTGTGACGTCACCGCGCAAATCCTCCGAACCGAAAAAATCCATCCTTCATCGCATCGGTGCCAGGATTAAACAAATAGTCGGAGGAGGAAAGAAAAAAACCGCCGAGCCAGCGCACGAGAAGCATCCAGAAAAGTTGCACGCCAGCAAGCATGTCGCGAAAAAGCAAGCCGCGCCGCATGAGGAAAAACCCCATGGTGAGCGCAAGCCCCAGCCTAGAGAAAGAAGGAACGAACCCAGTCATCGCAATGAACGCCCCGCGAGAGGCGATCAAGGTCGTCCGTCTCGCAGCGGCAGCGGCAGCAGCGGAGGACGTGGTCGTGATCGCGGCCCTCGTCGTGAAGAGCATGACGAACCTCGCCGCCCCGCCACCCGGCAAGCCCCAGTGACGCCACCGCTCCCGCCAGAAGTTCCACCCGGCCCCTATCCTGAGGCCTTTGAGTCCCTCGGCTTTTCCGCCGCAGTTCTCGCCGGAGTGCGCGACATGGGCTTTGCCTCGCCGACCGAAATTCAGGCCAAGGCCGCTCCCATCGTGCTCGGCGGCGGCGATCTCATTGGCGCATCCCAAACCGGAACCGGCAAGACCGCTGCCTTTGGTATGCCCGCACTGACGCGTCTAGGCGCACCGGGGAAACTGCGCTGCTTGATTCTGGAACCCACGCGCGAACTCGCAGCGCAAGTTGTGGAAGCCTTTGAAAAATACGGCAAACACACCGGCCTCCGCACCCTGCTCGTTCACGGTGGCGTCGGCTACGGCACGCAGCGCGATGGCTTGGAGCGCGGCGTGGACATCGTCGTCGCCACGCCAGGGCGTCTGCTCGATTTCATGGGCGACGGCACCGTCTCGCTCGACAATATCGAAATCCTCATCCTCGATGAAGTGGACCGGATGCTCGACATGGGCTTCCTTCCTGATGTCCGCCGCATTGTGGAAAAAACACCGCGCGCACGTCAGACACTTTTCTTCTCCGCCACCATGCCACCCCAGATCAAGGGCTTGGCCGAATGGGCCTTGCGCGAACCGGCAACTGTGGAAATAGGCATCCGTTTTTCGCCCGCAGAAACCGTCAGCCATTATCTCTATCCCGTCGCCCGCGATCAGCGTGAAGAATTGCTTCTGGAGCTGCTCCGCCGCACTGACTTCCACAGCGTCATGATCTTCACCCGCACCAAGATGGACGCCGACCGCCTCTTCGCCTCCATCCGTAACGATGGCGAGCACAAAGCCGCCGTCATGCACGGCGACATCGCACAGAAGGATCGCGAGCGCGCACTCCAAGACTTCCGCGATGGCAAAGTTGAGATCATCGTCGCCACCGATGTCGCTGCTCGCGGACTCGACATCAGCGGCGTCACGCACGTCATCAACTACATGGTGCCCGAGCACAGCGAAGACTACGTCCATCGCATTGGCAGAACAGGCCGCGCCAAGCAGGAAGGCGATGCCTTCACGCTTTTCTCAGCCGAAGAAATTCCCTACGTCCAGTCCATCGAACGATTGATCGGCCAGACCATCGAACGCAAAAAGCTCGACAACTTCGCCTACAAATTCACGACCGTCCTCGACAACGAAGACCGCGCGAAAGCCATCATGTTTGGCCGAAAAGGGAAGCGCAGGCGCTGAGGAGAAAGGGCGCGCACTTACCGCTCCATTGCATTGACCGCGCCATGAAGCCACAGCCTCCTAAGCTCATTGACTCCCTCGTCCACACGATTCGAGGTCAGAAAGTGTTGCTCGATAGCGACCTCGCCGAACTTTACGGCGTCACGACCAAACGGCTCAACGAGGCGGTAAAACGAAATGCGGATCGCTTTCCTGACGACTTCCGATTTCAACTCACGGCGAAGGAAGCCACGGCTTTGAGGTCACAAATTGTGACCGGTTCCCAACGCCATCGCGATCCACGTTTTCGGCCTTACGCCTTTACCGAGCATGGTGCCATCATGGCCGCCACCGTGCTCAACAGCCCGCAGGCCGTCGCGCAATGATATGGGCCTGACCGTGCTCGACAACAATAACCACGCCAAGGCCATACGTTCCAGCAACATCACCTTGAGAGTGCGCATTCCAAGGAAAGATGGCGTCTCGCCGTCAATGGTGGGAGAGACGGCGGGACGCCATCTTTCCTTGGTTCACTTCCGATCCAGCGTTAGCATTTTTGCTGCATCAAATCAGGGTGCCATCACGCCCGTAAATAGCGCAAGCCCAGCAGCGGCACTGCCGCATCAAAACAAGAAGGAGCGCGAGTATGCCGATAGGCTACTCGCTTGAAATGGTTTGGGGCGCGTGAGGCTGATTCAGCATTCTACGGAGTGCATACCGCAGGAAAGTTTGGCGAGTAGGCTTCGCCATACTCGCGCTCCTTCTTGTTTCGACTGTCGCCGTGAATTGTCAGCTTCAACGGAATCCCCTCGGAGGTCCACCGCTGCGCTGTCCGTCGCGAGAATCGCCACCGCCGCCGCGGGATGATCTTCCCTGCTGCTGTCGGCCCCGGCCTTGCTGGAAGCGTCGTTCGCGCTGGTCGTCTTCACTCGGTGGCGGAGCTTTCGCTGTGTAGTCGAAACCTTCGGCGCGTTTGCGCACGAGGCCGCGACCGATAAATCTTTCTAGGCTGCGCAAGGCGCCTTGATCTTCACCACTCACGAAGCTGATGGCATCGCCAATAGCCTGTGCGCGACCTGTGCGACCGATGCGGTGAACGTAATCCTCCGAGTGCATGGGGAAATCGTAATTCACAACGTGCGAGATGCCGTCCACATCAATGCCGCGCGCGGCGATGTCCGTGGCCACGAGCACGCGCACTGCGCCGCTCTTGAAGTCTTGCAATGCGCGCATGCGCTGGTTCTGCGAGCGATTGGAGTGCAGCGTCGCGGTCTTCACGCCGTATTTTTCCAGATACTTCGCAATGCGGTCCGCTCCATGTTTCATTTTCGCAAACACGAGCACCATATTGAACGAGGGATCGACCAGCAGATGCAGCAGCAGCGGGTTCTTCAGATGCTTCGGCACTTCATAAACGAGCTGCGTGACGGTCTCCGCGGGATTCGCTCGTTTGCCAATTTGCACGATCTTCGGGTTATGCTGAAACTCATGCGTCAGCACCTCGATCTCTTTCGACAATGTGGCGGAGAACATCAGCGTCTGACGTTTGCGCGGCAGTGCTTTCACGATGCGACGGATGTCCGGCAGGAAGCCCATGTCGAGCATTCGATCGGCTTCATCAAGGACGAGAAACTCCAGCGAATTGAAGTTCGCATGACGCTGGTTCATCAAATCGAGCAAGCGTCCTGGTGTGGCAATCACAATGTCCGCGCCGCGTCGCAGCGCATCAATTTGCGGACGCTCGCTGACGCCGCCGTAAATTTTTGTGATGCGCACCGGCGCGTGTCTGGCGTAAGCGAGAACGTTCTCCTCGATCTGCACCACGAGTTCGCGTGTGGGCGCGAGAATGAGACACTTGATGCCCCGCAGCGGGCCTTGGCCGCTGATCTTGGTGAGAAGATGGAGAATCGGCAGCGTGAAGGCTGCGGTCTTGCCGGTGCCGGTTTGGGCGATACCGATCAAATCATTTCCCGTGAGCACCTGCGGGATGGCGGCGGCCTGAATGGGCGTGGGTTCGGTGTAGCCGGCGTCGGCGATGGCTTGAAGAATACGGGCATCAAGGCCCAGTGAGCTAAATGGCATAAGACGCTCACTATGGAGCGAATGTGCTTCCACGCACGGTATTTCTCATGCTGGCCCGACGTGGATCAGGCGGCGCTGTCTTTTTCTTCTTCGCTCCAAACTCGTTGCACGCGCTCAATTCTGAGCGCTCTGCCGGTGGCGACATCCACATCCACCCATGCGCCACAAACCTGCACCGGCCCTTGCGCGACATAATGTTTGCTCGGCAGCAAGGTGATGAGCCGATGAAGCGCGGCATCCACATCCATGCCGATGACGGAGTGCAGCGGGCCGCACATGCCCGCGTCGCAAAGAAATGCTGTGCCGTTCGGGAGAATGCGCTCATCAGCCGTTTGCACATGAGTGTGTGTGCCGACGATGGCGGACACGCGACCGTCGAGGAACCACGCCAGCGCGGTTTTCTCGCTGGTGGTCTCTGCGTGCATGTCGAGAAAGATGACGTTGGTTTCCTTGCGGATTTCATCCACGGCCGCGCCGATGACCTCGAAAGGATTGTCGAGAAGCATTTTCATGAAGGTGCGACCTTGAAGGTTGATGACGCCGACCTTGCCCTTTTTTGTTTCCAAAATCACCCAGCCCTTGCCCGGTGCGCCCTCGGGATAATTCAAGGGCCGCAACAAACGCGGCTCTTCCGCGAAGAATGGCATGATGTCCTTCTGATCCCATACGTGATCGCCAGTGGTGATGACCGCCGCGCCCGCGCGCATGAGGCTGATGGCGATCTTCGGCGTGATGCCGCGCCCGCCCGCGCTGTTCTCGCCATTCACGATGATGAAATCGATGGCGAGTTCTTCTTTCAAAACGGGCAGCAGCGCGGCCACGGCCTTGCGCCCCGGTTCGCCCATGATATCGCCGAGGAAAAGAATGCGGATGGTGTTTGATGGAGAGGCGTCGCTTTCAGGATTCATGACAGCGCACTTAGAAGATGAATTTCAGCATAATCAAGTATAGCCTCCGTCATGTTTTCTCGGACGGCCCGCCGCTTTATTTTTCTCGTGCTGACTCAGGTGTCGTTCACGCACGCTCATCCGCTCGGTGTGAAAGGAGACGACGCTCACAAAAATGATCCATTGGCCACGCCACAACTTGGGGTCGGCAAATCAAAACTTACCCCGCTCGCGGAGAAGCCTGACTGGAAACAGCTTGAGGCATTGTCTGGTGTTGTCGGACGCGAGGAGTTTGAGACTGCCATGGCGAATATCTATTCCGATGAGTCCACTGCTGTCCGCCCTTGGAAAATTGAAGGCGACAAATTGCTGGTCGAAACCGCACCCGGACAAGCCCCGGCTGTCATTGCATTTCGCAACACTCACGCTGACGAAATTTCTCCCGTGCGCTACTGGCACACCGTGCGCGAGTTGGCCCCGTTGAAGTCGGGTGAACTGCCACTGACTGGATTGCACATCGCGCTTGATCCCGGTCACATCGGCGGCGGTTACGCAAAGATGGAAGAGCGTTTGCTGAGTATGAAGACTGGAGAAGCGGTCATTGAAGGTTCTCTGGTGCTGAAGGTTGCCCAAGTTTTGAAGCCTCGGCTGGAAGCTCTCGGCGCGCGCGTCAGTCTGGTGCGCAGCAACGAAGCTCCAGTGACTACATCCAAACCAGAAGACTTCAAAGATGCCGCGCGTGAAGTGCTGGCCGAGGCTGGCATCCTCAATCCAAAAGACACTTACGCTGGTGTCGAAGGCGATGCGAAGATCATCACCGTTCAATGGCAGGCGGAGAAACTTTTTTATCGCGTCAGTGAAATCCGCGCCCGCGCCCGCCGCGTGAATGACGAGTTGCGCCCGGACATGGTCTTCTGTCTGCATTTGAATGCTGAGGCCTGGGGCGATTTGGGACGGCCCACCCCTTCGACGAAAAATCATTTTCATCTACTCATCAACGGCTGCTATGCCCCTGAGGAAATGCAGTTCGAGGACGTTCGTTTTGAAATGTTCCAGCGAATTTTCTGTCGCATGCATGAAGAGGAGCGACGCATGGCGGATGTCATTGCGCCCGCTATGAGCACGGCGACTGGATTGCCTCCCTATATTTATTTAACAAAAAACGCCCGCCGCGTTTCCGCCAGTCCTTATGTCTATGCACGCAATCTTCTCGCGAACCGACTTTACCAATGTCCCGTGATTTATTTTGAGCCTTATGTGATGAACCATGAGGAGACTTACAAACGGCTTCTTCTGGGGCATTTCGTGGGGCGCACCTTAATGGATGGGCATCTCGTCAGTAGCCCGCTGGAAGAATATGTGCGCGGTGTAGTCAACGGAATCGTGGAATACAGCAAACGCGAACGCCGCGTTGCGCCATGAAGGTTCTCATCATTGGCTGCGGTTATGTCGGTGAACGCGCGGCCGATCTGCTTCATGAGGCCGGGCATGATGTCACTGGAGTCACCCATTCGGCAGACTCCGCGCAACGACTAACGCAGAGAAAACCCTACGCAGTTCATGCCTGTGATGTGAGCGATGAACTTTCCATACGACAATTGCCTGCGACGCCCGAGGTCGTCATCCATTGCGCTTCATCGAATCGCGGCGGCGCGGAGATGTATCGCTCCGTTTATCTCAATGGCTGTCGCCATCTACAAAATGTGTTTCCCGGCGCGCGCCTGATCTTCACCAGCAGCACCAGCGTTTATCCGCAGACCGACGGCGCATGGGTCACGGAAGAAAGCGATGCCACGCCGGATCGCGAGACCAGTCAGATACTTCGAGAAACGGAAGACATGGTGTTAGAGCATCAAGGTTGCGTGGCCCGCTTGGCTGGCATCTATGGGCCGGGGCGGTCGTTTGTGCTGAAGAATTTTCTTGAGGGCAGCGCCGTCATCGAAGGCAATGACGGCGATGGACGCTGGCTGAATCAGATTCATCGCGATGACGCCGCGCGCGCCCTAGTGCATCTCGCGCTCACTAGACTGACGGGCACCTTCAACGTCACCGACGACACACCTCTCACCCAGCGCGAATGTTTTGCGGAACTCGCCGCACGATTCCATAAGCCGATGCCGCCGACTGCTGCGCCGAAGACGGAACGCAAACGAGCCTGGACCAGCAAGCGAGTCTCTGATGCAAAACTTCGCGCCTCAGGCTGGACACCACTTTATGCGAGTTATTTTGCTGCGCTTGATCACGATGCCGCGCTTGTTCCTTCCATCATCGACATGATTGCCAAGCCCGCTCAATCCCCGCATGAACCAGTCAAAGCCATGAACATCGTGCTCATTGGATTGATGGGCTCGGGCAAAACCACGCTCGGTCGTCTAGTGGCTCACAGTCTTGGATTTGATTTCGTGGACACCGATCATCTCATCATTGAATCCGCAGGCAAAAGCATCCCGGAAATCTTCGCTAGCGAAGGTGAAGCAGGCTTCCGTCAGCGCGAGACAGCGGCACTGCAATCACTCATTGGACGCCAGCGCCACGTCATCGCCACCGGCGGAGGGATCGTCACGCAACCCGCCAATCTCTCCATTCTCAAGCAACTCGGATGCGTCGTCTGGCTCTCTGCAGATACCAGTGTGCTGCATCAACGCACCGCTTACAGTCACGATCGCCCCTTGCTCCGCGAAGGCGATCCTGCTGCGAAACTGCGTGCGCTTTATGAAGAGCGCGCTCCGCTTTATGAACAGGCCTGCGACATCAAAATCACCACGGACGGCCTCAGCCCTCAGGAAGCGGCCTATGGTGTCACAGAATCCGTGCGAGTGTTTTTTGACAGTTTACACTGAAAAATTTTCTGATGCCATGTCGGAAAATGTCGCTTGTGGTAAATGATGACATGAGCGAACAGAACATGTGAACTCGCGCCTCGCATTGTTGGCCCTGCTGGTTTGTCTTTCTCCGGGTTGTTCCGATGATGAAGAAAGTCCGCGTGCTATAGAAGAGAAGCGCGAAAGAGAAGAGAGAAGACTTCTGGAAGTCTTGAGAAAACAAGAGGCCGACCCCAAGGCCATCATTGCAGCCGCGCAAAGTGGCGATGCCGCAGCCCAGGAAGATTTGGGCATTAGATATTTCGAGGGACGGGGAGTTCCGAAGAGCGAAAAGGATGGCGTGATGTGGTTGAACAAGGCGGCGCAACAGGGCGCACCCAATGCCCAATTCAGACTGGGCATGAGTTATTATCGCGGGACTGGAGTTGCCAAAGACCTCGTGCAAGCCCACGGCTGGCTGACGATGTCAGCCGCAAACGGATGTCAGGCAGCTATGAAAATTCTCCCCATCATCAGCGGAGACATGACGCCCGAGCAAAAGGTGGAAGCCGCCCGTCGAGCCAATGAGTTTTTTGAAAAACTCAATGCAGCGAAGAAGAAACCCAGCGAACCTTCGCCATGAATGATGAAGCAGAAGAAACAGATGAAAACGCCGCTGGCGACAAAGAGCGCAACCTCGGCCCGCAGCCGCTGGATGCCATTATGCTGGAGCATGGCCTGAACAACCACGATTTCGTAGAGTTGCGCCCCGTCGATCTCAGTCACAAAGCCGTGCAACGCGCCCGCAAAGGTCGCCGCCTAACCTCGAAAATGAAACTCCGCATCACATGGGTGGTGAATGACGCTCTGAAGAAACGCGGGATCGATAAAAAATACGCAACGCGCGAACTCTTTAATTATTGAAGGTCCGTGGCACAGCGCCTCCGGCCTGTGTGTCTGCGAGGGCATTCTGCCCGCTGCCGGATGCCCTCAGATTTCGCTCCGCCTTGGATGAATGAGAACAGGCAGGCTGCGCCATGCCTGTTCGACACACAGGCCGGAGGCACTGTGTCACCTATTCACTCATAACGATAACCCGCCCCGTGCACAGTCTGAATAATCCTGGGTGATGCATGATCTAGCTCAATCTTTTTGCGCAACTGAGAAATGCATTGGTCGAGTGCGCGGCTGTTGGGGAAATAATCTGCGTCCCAGGCTTCGTCACAGAGGGTGTTTCGATCCACGACCCGGCCTTTGCGTTCGTGGAATACTTGGAGCACGCGTAGTTCTCGTGGTGTGATGGCTATGGTTTCCGTGCCGCGATGCGCCCGCAGTTCGGACGATGTTACGCGAAGGTCTCCCATTTGGAAAACTCCAGCGGCCTGAGCTTGAGCTTGCAGGAGACCAGCACGACGCGCGATGGCTTGGATGCGGGCGATGAATTCACGAACGCCGAACGGTTTCCCAAGGAAATCATCCGCGCCGAGTTCCAGTCCGAGCACGCGATCCACTTCCTCTGATTTCGCGCTGAGAAAGAGCACGGGCACGCGCTCATCCAAGCGGCGGATGGCGCGGCAGACATCATAGCCGCTGAGTTCCGGCATCATGATGTCGAGACACACGAAGTCCGGTTTATCATTGCGGAACGATGTCATGGCCGCTGCTCCGTCGGCGGTGGCGATGACAGTGTGGCCCTCGCGAGTGAGAACTTGGCGCAAGGCTTCGCGCGTGTGGGTGTCGTCTTCTGCAATTAAGATGCGCATGATGAATCAGGCGGGCTGATGGTTTTTAATCGGGATGCGAAGCACGAACAATGTTCCGCGCTCCACGGATTCAAGTTTTAACGAGCCGCCCTGTGCTTCTGCGAGTGCGCGGGCGATGCTCAATCCCAGACCAGTGCCGGATGCGCCCTCGGTCACATCTGAGCGCACTCGGTAGAATGGCTCGAACACACGCCGGGCAACAGAACGGGGAATGCCTGAGCCATCGTCTTGCACGCGCACTTCGACGAAGCCATCCTTGGTGCTCACGGTCAGCTCAGCCATGCGTGCGCCCGCAGCATATTTCTCGATGTTGGAGAGCAAGTTGCCCAGCACTTGTTCCATGGCGTCGGCATCAAAGGAAGCTTCACAATTTTCTTCTCCGCCTGCATTCAAGGTGATCTGTTTGCGCTCCAGCAAAGGACGCCAGTGCGAGGCTACGCGACGCACGAGCGCGCACAGATCACCGCGAACGAGATGAACTTGCAGGCCGTGACGCTCCTGACGCGCGAAGGTGAGGACGTTGTGGATGAGGCGACTGAGGCGCCCGGTTTCTTCCTGAACCACCGAGAGATGTTGCGTGGCTTGCGGCTCGCCATGCTCCGCAGCATCAAGCGCGAGATCGGTGTAGAGGCGGATATTGGTCAGCGGAGTTTTTAACTCATGGGATACTTGATTGACAAAACTAACGCGCTGCGCCGCCACGCGGAGGTCGCGCCGCCAGGTCATGAAAATGAGCAGGCCGATGGAGCCGATCAAGGCGGCCACGCCCGTGCCAGCAAGCACAAACGGCAGCTTCGGTGGCCGACCATGACTCGTGTCCGCGAGGAAAAGTTCCCAGCGCCAGTGTTGCAGGGGAGTGCTGGCGACGAGTGTCATCACGGGCTTGCGCAACGCGGGCGGCTCGAATGCGCCCCATTGATGCAACACCGTGCCGTCTGCGGCGGTGAGCCTCAACCTTGATCCGCGGGCTGATGCCTTGTTGTTTTCTGATCGCGCTATCAGTGCGGCAAAAAATGCGGCGCGCTCCACCTCAACTCCAATCGTGGTGCCATCGGTTAGCCGTTTCCAATAAAGCCATTGCGGGCCATCTCCATAAAACCAGGTATGCCAGCCGCTGGCGGGTTGGGAGAATGATTTAAGTTTTGCGTCCTCCGCGAGCGTGCCCCTGCCAAGAGGCAGCCCGGTGTTCCAGACGGGCGCGGTGCGCTGGAGGAATTCGATGTCCATCATGGACAATTGATCCTGATGCGAGACTTGCGGGAAAACCATAGTGCCTTTCGCATCCAATCTGAAGGAGTGGCGCACGAGCGGTTGTCGTGCGGCGAGTTCGATGACCGCGATTTCAGTCGGAGAAGTGATGGCAAGCAAAGCATCGAGCTGGGTAGCGATGCGTTCCATCTCACTGACTAAGCGTTGATCGCTGTCTTGCAACTCGCGTTGCAGCGATGCCCGCCATTGAGTTTCCCACGCTGCCTTTTGATCTCGCCACAACATGCGCCCTAACCAACCCAGCAGCACCAGTGGTAGCACGACCACGGCGAGCAGGAAAAGGATGGGGCGGAAGAAGTGGTTCATATTGTAGCCCGGCTCTCCAGAGCCGGGGTAATGATGCGGGCTAAGAATACGCTAATAACCCGACTCGAAGAATCAGGCTACTCACTTTTCATTTTGCGGTGTTCTGGGTTCTGATGATGTTGTAACGCTCATAGCCTGATCTTTTTTGAAGTTCCCACTCTTTTCCACCAGCCATCTGGGAGGTGTTAACTTCCGATTGTTTGTCCGCCATCTCCTTCAAGGCAGGGGCGCTGAGCGCTTTCGCCTGAGCCTCTAGGTGTCTATTGTTGTCAAACAACACTTTTTCGGCCTCATCCTTACGACCTTCATCACTGAGTTTTACGGCGAGCTGTTCCTTGTCAGTGCCAATTTGTTTTTCCACTTCGATGAGGATGGCCTTATCCATGCTGGCGGTGACATCACTCATAAACGCGGTGCGGCGGGCGACACTGCGGCTGGTGATCTTGCTGGAATCCCGGCACTCATTGACGCGGTAGTTGGCTTCGACATCAGCGACGGTCTGATCGGTGTCGGCTTTGCCTGCGGGAAGTTCGACTTCGAGCAGCACATATTTTTCCTGACCGGCACGGAGCTGGTTCATCGTAACTTCCACGCGATCACTGCGGATATCGGCTTCGCGACCGAGCACTCGCACGGGGCGCACGCCTTCGGCGCAATGAACTACGACGCGGAGGTCTTGCGCGACCACGGAAAGGATGTCGCCGAATTCCTCTTGGAAAACACTGGCGAGTTCCTTCGGTTCTTTGATAAACGCATGGTTGCCATCGCTCATCTGTGCGAGCTTGGACATCAGGCGCTCATTGTAATCTAAGCCGAGGCCAAGCGTGGTCACGGTAATGCCTTCTTTCGCGAGCGAGGCACCGAGGCGACCGAGTTCCTCTGGCGATGCAGGGCCGACATTCGCGAGGCCATCGGACAGCAGCACCATGCGGCTGATCTGCTTCGGGTCCTTGAATTTGCGCAGTTCCTCCGCGCCCTTGCTCACTCCCGCGAAGATGGCGGTGCTGCCGCCCGCGCGGATTTCATCAATGGCGCGCAAGACGCGCTCGCGGTCATTGAGCTTGGTGGCGGGGACGATGACTTGCACTTCGCTCTCAAAGGTAATGACGCTGACCACGTCATCGCCGCCGAGCCGTGCGAGCGCTTCTTTCGCCGCCTGCTTGGCGTTCTCCAACTTCGCTCCGCCCATGGAGCCGGAGCGGTCGAGCACGATGGCGACATTCACTGGCGCTCGCTTGGGCTTGGTTTCGTCTTGCTTCAGGCCGGTGAGTCCAACCTTGAGATAGGTGGTGAATTTCTTGTCCGCAGGGACTTTCGGATGCGCGAGGTTCACGCGAACTTCGACTGGCGATGACGCCGCGAATGCCGCCGCCGTCAGCGTGACGGATGCGAGCAGGGTAATAATGGATCGTTTTGTTTTCATAAGCCGGATGGTTTGGATTAGGGTTTCGCGCCTGGTGACGCACTACCGTCATTCACGGCGATGCTTTAAAAATTGAGTCAGCGACTTGTGAGGAGATTGTAAGAAAATTGTAACGCCTGCGAAAACGTAGCAAGGGCGTCTCGCTCTTGACTGTGCAAGGGCGAGACGCCCTTGCTACTAGCGTGGCAGCTTAAACTCAAAGGGCGCTTCGACTCGGCTGGATTGAGCGATGCCGTTGTTTCGATACGGCTCATAAGTGCTCTGACGGGCGCAGGCAGTGGCAGCGGCATCTAGGTCAGCGCGACCGCTGGAAACGATAACCGAGACGGAGATGGCCTTGCCATTTTCATCAAGATCCACTGAGAGCACAACGCGACCGCCAGCTCGTTGACGGAGCGCGGATGAGGGATAGGTAAGAGAGGCGCGCGAGCGATATTTCGCTGAAGTGGTTCCACCGCCTGATGTGATTTTTGATTCGGTGCTCTGGGATTTGATCGTAGGGTTACCCACTTGTTTTTTGGGCTTCTCGCGAATGGGGGCTTGTTCAACGATCTTAGTTGCTGTGGCCACTACTTGCGGCGGAGCAATCTCGCGGGGAGTTTCTATGACGGTTGGAGCAGGAGGCGCATCAATTGTTTTTATCGGAGGCGCGGATGTTATTTGTGGCTGCTCTTCTTGGGGCAGATCAGGCGCAGGAGCTGTCGTTGCGGTTGAATCATCGACTGCGGTTATTTCACCGGCGGTGATTTCGATGACCACTTCTTCGATCCCCGGCACTGATGCTGGCACTCCCGGAGGCATTTGCTCAAGCCATCCACTGACCATCACCACCGCGCCTGCATGCACGGCAACGGAGACGGTGATGCTCGCGAGCAGATCGAGTTTCATATTATACGGACGGCACTCAGGGGCGCAGCCCCGTGGAGACAGGAGTGTAACCCTTTTTGCTTCCGCCGCCTCCTAAATCAATTCCAAAGATCACGAAGCCCTCGAAGCTCGGCCCTTGGCCCGTCGTGCCTGCAAGCGCGACCACATCCAGATGTGTGTTCTTCGTCAGACGCCATTGGATAGATGGCCCGATTTCAAACTGCACTTCCGCATTGCTGCGATCTCCGGCCACGGTCTCGTGCTTCCATTGCATTTCGATGCCTACGCTCAATACCTGATCGATGATCGTGCGGCTCAGACCTCCGCTGATAGCCACTTCTTTCGCGCGCTCGTGGCTCAATTCGCTCTCAAAAATAAAGTTAAGTCCCCAATGCCAGCCTTTGCCGAAGTCATCGCCGAGCAGAACTTTGGCCTCGAGAACGTCGCCACCGAAGTCAGGATTCACGAAGGCATATTCGAGATAGAGTGTGGGGTTGCCCCAAATTTTTCCCCAGTCCGCGAGCGCATGTCGCACTTCAACCGCGAACTCACTGTGGTGTGTGCCTTCGCCGTCATGCGCCCAGTTCCAGTAGAGATCGAGCTGGGTGCGATGCGGCAGGCCGATCTCCAGTTCCTCCGTGAAGCGATGCGCCGTCGTCTTATTGTCGTAGGCACGGACACGCCACCATTGTTCCAAGCCAATTTCCCAAGGCTCCTTCTGGATATAAACGCGAGTGGTAGAGAAGCGGCGGTGCTCCGTCCACTCCGGCTGATTGTAGGGGCCGACAAGTGTCTCTTCAGAGATTGCCTGCGCGGGCGATGTGGTGGTGACCGTTGGCAATGTTCCACCGGGCTGCGCGGCGGGTGCGATGTGCAGGCCGATTGTCAGAATCAGAGAGAGCGTATTGAAGATGGCGGGATGGTATTTCATGGTTGGAGATATGTGCAATGACAGCCGCGAGCGACATTGGACGCGCAGTATAGGCAAAGTCGATGTATTTTGCAAATCCTGACTTTGGTAAGAAAAATCATGCGCGACGAGATGCAACTTTCTTCAGTCTCAGCCGTATTGATTGCTGGCGCGTGCGGCTTTGTTTATATTTCCGTGAACATTTATCGCTCCGCCACCGTCATAGAATTGTCCTAAATCAAAAAACCAAACTAAAACTAAACATGAAAAAACTGCTTTGCTTCCTCGCCCTCTCCGTCCTCGTTGCTGCACCTGCCTTCGCTGGTGAATACCCAGACATCACCATTCCCGAAGTGAAAAAAGAAATCGCCGCCGGAAAAGTCGTCATCATTGACGTCAACGGCAGCCAGTCTTTCAAGAAGGGCCACGTTCCCGGTGCAGTGGACTTCGCGGCAGTCTCCAAGGAACTCGCCTCCAAGCTCCCTGCTGACAAAGGCGCTCTGGTCATCGCCTATTGCGGTGGTCCTGCCTGCAACGCCTACACCCGCGCCGCCAATGCTGCCAAGGAACTCGGCTACACCAACGTGAAGCACATGTCCGCTGGCATCTCCGGCTGGGTCAAGGCTGGTGAGGCAACTGAAAAATAAGTTAGTATTTTTTGTCAGCCCGGATGGTCGCCATCGCTGCCATCCGGGCCTGACAAACTTATCCATCATTACTTCTGATATATGCGCTTACTGGCTCTTCTGGCACTAATCTCCTTCATTCTTCCACTGCACGCCGAAGATAGCGCGAAGACTAAATACTCCACCACCATCACTGGCATCGTCTGCCAAGAGTGCAAAGCTAAGGTGACTGCCGCGATGAAAACCCTACCTGGAGTCGCAGAGGTGGAATTCGCCAAAGGCCCCAAGCCAGGCCTGCAAATCGTGAGCTTCGTAGCCTCATCGGGATCTCTCACTAAAGATGACGCCGTCAAGGCGCTCGGAGATCACGCCAAAGAATTCATCATCCAAAGTTTCGACAAAACAAAATAATCGCTGTGGCATTAACCGCAGTCGTCTAACGCACACAAAAAATCATTCTCACATCATCATGAAAAAACTCATCGCATTCTTCGCCATCGCTTTCATCGCTGTCTCGAGCGCTTTCGCCGGAGACTTCCCGGAGGGCAGCCCAGCTTTTGAGCACAAGCTAGCCGACGCATTGGCGAAAGCCAAAACCGCCAACAAACCCGTCATTGCCATCTTCTCCGCCGTCTGGTGCGGCCCCTGCCAGCAGATGAAAAAGGAAGTTTATCCCAGTGCAGAGGTGAAGCCCTTCCATGATAAATTCATCTGGGCCTACATCGATGCCGATGAGGACTCAAATGCTGCCGACATGAAAAAATTCAATGTCGAAGGCATTCCCCACATTGAGTTTCTCGATTCCACAGGCAAGTCCATCGGCCAGAAGGTTGGCTCTGGCCCCGCCGCTGATTTCGCCAAGATACTTGAGGAAATGATCAAGAAGGCGGGCGGCAAATAGTGATTTCCATCACTAACAAATTCCACATTAAATTAATCCAACACCCTGCAACATCATCTTGAAAACTCTAATCGCACTCTTCGCCGTCGCTTTCATCGCGACTACTAACACCTTCGCTGCCGACTTCCCTAAGGGCAGTCCGAAGTTCAAGACCTCTCTGGCCACCGCACTTACAGAAGCCAAGAAGGACAACAAACCAGTCATCGCCATTTTCTCCGCAGTCTGGTGTGGACCGTGCCAGAAGATGAAGCATGACGTATATCCCAGCGAGGCGGTAAAAGCGTTCCACGACAAATTCGTTTGGGCTTACCTCGACGCCGATGCTGCGGCTAACAAGGCGGCCAAGAAAAAATATAAGGTTGGTGGCATTCCCCACGTCGAGTTTCTTGATTCCACAGGTCAATCTATCGGCCAGCATGTCGGATTGACCTCGCCCAAGGATTTCGCTGAGACGCTTGATGCCATGCTCAAAAAAGCCGGTGGCAAAAAATAATCGTCTTACCAGCTAGCAACATTTCATAACAGCCGCAGCGTCCAATGGATGCTGCGGCTTGTTTATGAAAGCTCGCTCATCTGCACCATGCGCCCACCTTCCGCCGCGCTCTTGTCTGCGGCGAAGAGCACTTCAAAAGTCCGCAGCGATTCGCGCAAATTCGTCAGCGGCATGTTTTTGCCCTTATCGAGAGCCTCGAAGAACGCCTCGAACTGCGTCTGATACGGATGATCGCTCACATCACCGGAGTCGAGCATTTTCATATTCAGCTTGCTCCATCCGCCTTTGTCCGTCTTGAGTTTCATCGAGTGGAACTTATCATCCAGCAGACTGCCGTGGCTGCCGCACAGATGCGTGTGAAAGTAATAAGGCTGGAGGCAGTCCACGATGGCCGCGCACTTGCCCACCTTGCCGCCCTTGAAGTTCAAGATGGTCACGCTGCTGGTGTCATATTGGTAAGGGCGGAAAATTTTACTCTTCGATTTGGTCGAGAAGCTGCTCACGCTCACCACGTCCTTGCCCATGAAGAGCAGCAAGGCATCCAGCGCGTGACAGCCCGCAGTTAGTAGTGCCGAGCCGCCGTCGGCCTTGCCTGTGTTCCAGCGGAACTGTCCATACCAAGGCCCAATGCCATGATAATAATCCACCTCCGCGTAATGCAGATCGCCCAGCATTCCTTCATCAACGAGCGCCTTAGTCGCGAGAAACTGTCCGCTGAATCGGCACTCGAAACACACGCAGCCCCGCACCTTGTTCTTCTCCGCCGCTTTTACGATATCGCGACAGTCTTGCAAGCTCATCGCCATCGGCTTTTCCAAAATGATATGCTTCCCTGCGTTCGCCGCCGCGATGGCCTGCTTCGCGTGTTGCGTCGGCATCGAGCAGATGTCGGCCACATGAATGTCGCTTGCGAGGAACTCGTCGTAGTTCGTATAGGACTTGATCTTCGTCCCATGTTTCGCGCTCAGTTCTTTGTCATCGAGTTTGCGAGAGGAATAAACTGCCGTCACCTGCGCGTGCGGCGTCTTGTTGATCGCTTCAATGTGGGCGCCCGCGACCCAGCCATATCCGATGATGCCGACATTGTATTTTTTCATGGTGTTGGTGAATGAATACAATATGCCGCGCCAAGTCAAACTTATACGGCGGGATAGGCAATTCGAACCACGCTTGTCTGCTTGAAATTGCTATGGTGACCTCAACGCATGAATGAGAACAAACTACTCTCGCGCATTACGTCGTCGCCCGAGGTGTGCCACGGCAAACCGTGTATCCGAGGATTGCGGTATCCGGTGGAGTTTGTTCTGGAGATTCTGAGCAGTGGCATGGCACAGCAGGAGATTCTTGCTGACTACGCTGATTCGGAGCCGGATGATTTGCGTGCAGTGATGGTATGAAATGAGTAGAACGAGATTCAATCTCGTTGAACGTTTAACGAGTTTGAAACTCGTTCTACAATGTCTTCATGAAACTGCCCGAGGACTTCCAAATCTTCGATCCCGCAGGAGCCTTCAGGAACTACGAGCGCAATCTTCCTCACTGGAGACAGTCGGGCGCGAGCTTTTTTCTGACTTTTCGTCTTCACGATTACTGCCGCAGTTGATTGCGGATGAAATGCGCGCTGAGCGAGAGGAATGGCGTCAACGCCTCGCGCGCGAACTGACGCAGCACGACGGCACACTGTCACCATTGACTGAGGAAGAATACGAGGCATTCCAACTTCGCACGGCCCGGCGGCTGGAGCGGCTCATGGATGAGGGGCATGGAGAGTGTGTTCTGAAGCAAGCGCCGCTCCGCGAGATTGTCGCGTCTGCACTGCTTCATTTCCAAGGGGAGCGCTACGCCATGTATGGGTTTGTGGTCATGCCCAATCATGTGCATCTGGCCGTGAAGCCTCTGGCGGAGTGGCAGCAAGAGGAACTGCTTCATTATGGAAAAGATTTTCCGCACGGGAGATTAACCAGCGTTTGGGCAGAGAAGGGCAGCTCTGGCAGCACGACTCTTGGAATCGCATCATCCGCGACGATGTGCATTGGCAACGCGTCATGCTCTATATCCAGAACACCCCCCCTCGCGCGAAGCTCTGGAGCGGACAGAGCACGGTATGGATTGATCCTCGGCTGTGGGAGGATGATAGCGTGACCCGCGAGGCAACCTTCGCAGAGCCGTGGTAGAACAAGATTGAATCTACCCCTTCGACTCACAGCCGCACGTTGATCCACGATTCCACGGCGCCTTGGCCAGGATCATAGCGAGACCGCAGAAATCCGTGACTCCTGAAAAGATCAGGCCTGCGCCAATGAACGCGCAAAGCAAGAAGCCGCCAGCATGGATCCAATGCCCGATGACGAATCCAAATAACACGAGCACGCCGATGGTGATGCGAAACTGACGGTCGAGCGACATTACTTTTTTACCGCTACTCTGCACGGGAAGTCCTGCTGCCTCCCATGCCGTGATGCCGCCTTCGAGCACTTGAAGATTGGTCATGCCGGCGGCGGCGAGTTGTTTCGCTGCATTTGACGCGCGTCCGCCCTTGGCGCAAATCACCACGCAGCGCGTGTCTTTCCCAGTTTCATTGGCGAACGCATCGGCACGAAGTTGATCTAGGGGTAACAACTTACTGCCTGCGATGCTAGTTGATTGGAACTCCACTGGCGTGCGAACATCCAGAAGCAGCGGCGCGCCCTCTAGCTGACAGCATTTACCGAGTTCGGCGGCGGAGATAGTGGCGGGTTCAGACATGATCTTCTATAATCCCATACGTGGTTCAAGCAAACATCGCATATTGGTTAATCCGTTTAACGTGTTTGAAACTCGTTCTACAAAAGCTACGCTCACGCACATGAACAGCGCGACATCAGAGGAGACTCCGGCCATCGGCATCATCGGTGGCACTGGTTTGTATAACATTGAGGGATTTACCGGACGCGAGGAAATCAGTGTTAGCACTCCATTTGGCGAACCATCGGACAAGATTGTTTCCGGCATCATGGCAGGTCGGCGCGTATTTTTTCTTCCGCGCCATGGCAAGGGACATCGCATCTTGCCGACTGAGATCAATCACCGAGCAAACATCTACGCGCTGCGTTCGCTCGGTGTGCGTTACATCATCTGCGTGACGGCGGTTGGCAGCTTGAAGGAGGAATACAAGCCGCGCGACATCGTGCTGCCGGACCAGTTCTTCGACCGCACATCGCGGCGCGAGCACCACACGTTTTTTGGTCGCGGTATCGTCGCGCACATCGCGTTTGCTGATCCGATCAGTTCAGGTTTGCGCAAGGTCCTTGCTGAGGAATCACGCGCTGCGGGATCACTCGTGCATGACGGCGGAACTTACGTCTGCATGGACGGGCCGGCGTTCTCCACGCGTGCGGAGTCGAATGCAAATCGTCAGCTTGGTTTCGACATCATCGGCATGACGAATTTGCCGGAGGCGAAACTAGCGCGCGAAGCGGAGATCGCGCTGGCCACACTGGCGATGGTCACGGATTACGACTGTTGGAAGACCGATGAAGCACATGTCACCGTGGAAGCGATCATTGGGCATCTGCATGCGAATGCAGATCGCGCGAAGGAGATCGTGGCCCGCGTGATCCCGCGCATTCCATTGACGGCGGAATGGCCGGAGCATCGCGCTCTGGATAACGCCATCATCACCGACCGGCAGTTTTGGCCGCGTGAAACGGCGGAGTCGCTACGAGCGATTTTGCAGCGCCTTGGCTAAATGCCATCAACGTCGGTGCCCGCCACCGTCGCACTGGCAACCGCTCTTGGGGTGGCCCGGTTTGCAGCCGCAGCTTTTGTGCGAGCAGTAGCAGTGTTCATGATTTTCTACGTGCCGCGGAGGAGGGCAGTATCGGGAGTCTTGGTGGTTATGATTATCGCCATGATCGTGATGGTAGTCATTCCGATTTGCGTAGCCGTCATTGTAGTAACGGTTTCCGCCACTGTATCCACCGCCATAGCCGCCTCCGTAACCGCCGCCGCTACCGTAGCCAGAGCCGTAACCGGGACCGGCGATTTCAGCGCACGAGACAAGCCCCATCGCGAGGACGGCAGCGAGAATGAATTTTGGAAGAATGGATTTCATATAGGAAGAGCACCAGAAATTGGAGAATGTTCAAGTTTAATATGAAGCATAAATTGCGCTTTTCAGATGAGTGCTTTCCGGTAAGGTGGCCAACTGGCGCATCTGAAACTTCATTGACGCCATAATCTCATCAGCATTCAATTGTGACTACTAAACCCATGTTTTTTTCCATTTGGCTCGGAATCATCCTCAGCAGTGGGCAGACGAGTTGCTCTACTTTCAATCATCAAGCTGTGGCACCCGTGGTGTCCAGCGTGCCGACTCCGAATCAGCGTCACGGTTCCGCCGTAGCTCCGGTCGCGCAGGTTGCGCCCATGCGCGGTCTGCGGAATCTGGATTCATCAATGGTGCCCAAGGTTCCGCCGCCGGGAGCGAAGGTGATGTATAATTCGATCCACACCAGTGAGCCATACATTGCCCTTACTTTCGATGATGGCCCGCATGTGACGAACACACCGCGCCTTCTCGATATGCTGAAGGAGCGCAACATCAAGGCTACCTTTTTCGTCGTCGGAAAATGCGCTCAAGAATATCCGCATCTCGTGCGCCGCATCTTGGCCGAGGGGCATGAAATAGGAAACCACACGTGGACGCATCGTTCACTGCCCACACTTTCGGAAGCGACCGCTCATGATGAACTGGCGAAGACCGCGAAGGCCGTGGAGGACGCCTCCGGTTATCACATTCGCATCATGCGCCCGCCTTATGGCGCAACGAGCTTGCGGGTTAAAAAAATGTGCTATGACGATTTCGGCTATCCCACAATTCTCTGGGACGTGGATCCATTCGACTGGAAGCGCCCCGGTGCCTCCATTGTCAAAAGCCGCATCCTCGCCAGCACCCGACCTGGTTCCATCATCCTTTGCCATGACATCCATCAGCAGACGATCGATGCCATGCCGGACACGCTCGATACTCTGCTGTCGAAGGGCTATCACTTTGTCACCGTGAGTCAGCTTCTTAACATGGAAGCTGCAGGCGCGGCACAGGCCGCCAACACTGTTCCACCAGCGCTGACACCCGCAGTGGAGCCACCAGCACAAGCAGGTTCGTGACGCCATCCGGCTTCGTGCAATGATCGGCCAGGAATACTTCGATCTGCGCTCACGCTTGGGTGCGGCGCTTTATGTGCTGAAGGGCTTGGTGGTCGAGACGGCCGGTCAGGCTGATCACGTCGTCATTCTGGAAAACTTGATCAATAGTCTTAAGGACCCGTTTGTCTTCGTAGTCGCGGGCGAAGTGAATGTCGGCAAATCCACTTTCCTCAATGCGCTCTTCGGCGCGGATTTCTCGAAGACCGGGGTGATGCCGACCACGGATAAAATCTGTTTTTTTAAACATGGCCCAACTCCACGCCGCGTGCCCATCACGCCGACACTGGAGGAAGTTTATGTTCCCGCAGATTTTCTGAAGGACTTCCACATCGTGGACACGCCGGGCACGAACTCCATTGAAAGCGACCATCAGGAGATCACAGAAAAATTCGTGCCGGTGGCGGACTTAGTGATCTTCGTGTTCTCCGCGATGAATCCGTGGGGCGCATCGGCGTGGTCGTTCCTGGAAAAAGTTCACAGTCACTGGATGCGACACGTCATGTTCATTCTCCAGCAATGCGATCTGCGCGCGCCGGAGGAGATCGCGGCCATTCTCGATTACATGCGTCAGCTCTGCCGTCAGCGTTTGGGCACAGAGTTTCCGATCTTTCCAGTCTCCGCAAAAAAAGCGTATCTCGCGCGCAGTTCCGGTTTGGACCGCGAGAAGCTGATGGAAGAGAGCGGCTTCGTCGGACTGGAACAGCACATATCCAAATCCATCGCGGGCAGCAGTGTGCGCACTCACAAGATTGCCAACGCCCTACGTATTGCGCGGGAAATTCTCGGCAGCTTGCGCACACAGTCCGGCGGACGCATCACGAGCCGAGAAGATAAATTTCGCGCGCTTGAAGAAATCGAAGGCACGCTCTCCATGCAGTGTCAGCGCACGGTGGAAAAGCTTTCCAGCGCGGTTGAGGTCACCGTTGGCTACTATGAAAAGGGAGCCGATGAACTCATGTCGCATGTCCGGCGACAACTCACATGCGGCGCCTCCTTCGCCAGCTTGCTTGATGAAAAGCGTCGGATTGAAGAAGAACAAAAGGCGCTTTTGGCGCAATTGCTCACGGCCAGTCAAGAGCGCTGGGAGCGAGCCGCAGCCATCATTGAAGACGATGTGGGGAATGCGGCTGAGCATTTAGGCGAAGTGGTAAAGGAAAATCTCAAAGTGCAGTTGCGGGATGAATTGCGGCCCGACAAAAGTTTTTGGGAAGCCCAGCGTCGTCGATTTTTTGTGCGTATTGGCGATGTCTTTCACAAGCTTCTCGATGGACTTGATCTGCAAAAGCAACTAGCCCCAGCGCTAGTCTCATCGCGTAGAATGGCCATGGGACAGGTGAGTGTCGCTGTAGTTTCAGTGATCGCGGCGGCGGTATGCGCGATCATGAGTCATTGGGTTGCCGCAGCTTCCTGCATCGTTGGCGGCGCTGTGTTGTTTGCCGTGGGCTGGAATGTATTAAAAAATATTCTGAAGCGCGGGAGGGATGAATGCTCCGACCGGCTGGCGTCTGTAGGCCCGGAGATGCGGGCGCTGCTTGGAGAGCAATTGCGTGAAGAGACGCGGAATCTTTACGAAAGTTTTTCCGGCGTTCTTCAGCCCACGCGCGACAAGCTTGCCGAACAGGAACGGCGGCAAATTTCCCAGCATGAACAGATCGAAAATCTCGTTCGCACGTTCGCGGAACTGGA
The DNA here is from genome assembly GCA_038230495.1 of Verrucomicrobiales bacterium. Classification (GTDB taxonomy): domain Bacteria; phylum Verrucomicrobiota; class Verrucomicrobiia; order Verrucomicrobiales; family Verrucomicrobiaceae; genus VFKE01. The sequence goes on along the minus strand of JBBRNC010000001.1, from coordinate 123,175 downwards.
TGAAGCATTGCGCGCAGTTCCCTCGTCGCGGGAATAATCTGCGGAAAGTCTTGTTTGCGCCTCGCGCTTGCGCTTGCTTTGATGTCTGATGCCAGATCAACCGCAAACACCCGCAGCCACTCCAGGTAAGTCGCGTGCGTTGGCATCACGTCTGGTGAGCACGATCGCTTTGTTTGCACTAATCGGAAGTGCGTTGGCCTTTCATCTGGACTGGCCGTGGGTGGTGATTGTTGTCCTGTTCGGAATGCTCGGCACCTGGGAATATGTGCGACTGCAACGCGATGACGATGGCGCACGCGCATATGGCAATCTGCTGCTGCTAGTGAGCGCAGCCTACTGGGCTGCGGTGTCGTGGATGGGATTCCGATCACGCGGGGCGACACTTCTCCCGCATGAAGAAGCAATACCATTCTGGCTGGATGCGCTCGCGGTTTTAGTAGTCATGCAGGGTGCGTTCGCGCTCGCGCTTTGCCGCCCCCTCGAAGGCGAGCGAACACTGCGTCGCATCTTAGGCGTGGTGTTAGGCTTTGTTTACTCGGCGCTATCGGGTGCATTTTTTCTGCGCATTCTTTTTCATACTCCTGACGGTGCCCATCTACTGCTGCTGATCATCCTCGTCGTGAAATTCAGTGATATCGGGGCTTACGTTATTGGCACGTGGTTGGGGAAACACAAAATGATCTCGCACATCAGCCCGGCGAAATCATGGGAAGGATTTGGCGGTGCCATTGCGGGAAGTTGTTTGGCGATGGCTGTTTTCATGTGGCTGGATGCCGCAAAGCTCGCGCCGATCAGTTGGTCACATGCCATTGCCCTTCCGGTGCTGCTCTGCCTCGTCGGAGTGCTGGGCGATCTCGCGGAATCGGTGCTCAAGCGCTGCCATCAGGTTAAAGACACGGGGCATACTCTGCCGGGTATCGGTGGTATTCTCGATCTCACGGACAGCATGTTGTTCGCGATTCCGGTGGCCTATTTTTATCTGAAGCTGATTTCATAACATCGGAAGTCCGCGCTCTTTTTACCACCCATGTCGTGCCGTCGCCGCAAAGTCCTCATCCTCGGCTCCACTGGTTCCATTGGCACCAGCGCGTTGAAGGTCGCTCGCGACATCCCAGATCGAATGGAGATCGTCGGGCTGGCTGCGCAGCGCAGTGTGGATGCATTGGTCAAGCAAGTGGCAGAGACCGGAGTGAAGCAAGTCGCCGTGACTGATCCCGTGGCTGCGAAGAATGCGCGCACTTTGTTGCCGCATGACGTGGAGATTTTTGATGGCACATCCGGCCTAGTGGAAATCGTGCAGCAAAGCGAAGCCGACATTGTGCTGGTGGCCATCGTCGGCACGGCTGGTCTGGCTCCCGCATTGGCGGCAATAGAATTGGGCAAAGACCTTGCCGTGGCCTCGAAGGAAATTTTGGTCATGGCCGGAGAAGCGGTGATGAGCGCGGCGAAACGCAAAGGCGTTCTCGTGTTGCCCGTGGACAGCGAGCACAACGCGATTTTTCAATGTCTCGAAGGTCGCGATCCGGCGCATGTTCGGCGGCTTATCCTCACGGCCAGTGGCGGCCCATTCCGTAAAGCCAGTGCTGCGGAGCTGGAGCATGTCACCATCGAGCAGGCATTAAAACATCCAACGTGGAGCATGGGGCGCAAAATCACGATTGATTCCGCCACCATGTTTAACAAAGGACTGGAGATGATCGAGGCTCGCTGGCTCTTCGGCGTGCCGATGAATCGAGTAGAAGTGGTAGTGCATCCGCAGAGCATCATTCACAGCATGGTGGAGTTCGTGGACAACTCCGTGATCGCGCAACTCAGCCACTCCGACATGTGCTTCCCCATTCAATATGCCGTGACCTGGCCAGACCGGGTGTCCAACAATTTGCGCCCGCTCGACTTTGCGAAACTCTCGACGTTAAATTTCGAGGCACCACGCGAGGATGTGTTTCCTGCACTGCGACTCGCGCGACACGCCGGAGAAATCGGCGGCACTCTGCCCGCCGTGATGAATGCCGCCAATGAAGTCGCCGTTGAAGCATTCTTGCAACAGCTCATCACATTCCCCGAAATCTGGCGAAGCGTAGAACGCGTCATGGAGCGACATGTCGTGACCGAGCATCCGAGTCTGGAGCAAATCATCGAGGCGGATGCGTGGGCGCGACAGGAAACGTCAGCCAAGTTTGTTTGAGTGGCTTTTATACTCGATAACCATAAGTCGAAATCTTCGCCTTTACAGTCGTGTATAAAAACCAGCCGAGGATCAGAAGTGGGATGTGAAGCAGCCAAATAATTTTCTTCTTATCTTGAGGAGTTCCAAATACACGCACGGCCCACTTCGGGGCAATGGCATAGATGGAACCTACCACGATCAATAGTGGTGCAATCAGCGCCATCTTCAGTGAAAGATTAACTGTATGCGAATGAGTCGCCGCCTGATGAATTGGCAACCACACGCCCAATATACTCGCTAAGATTCCACCAACTAATCCGATGCAGCCGCGAACATGAGGAGTTAGCAGGCGCTTGATATTTTCTTTATCGAATAAAGGCATTTTTTGCTAAGTATTAAATCAGCACCCTTTTTGTCGAACGCCTCATTTTTTCATTCTGATATATTTGGCGATAAACCAAATCACAGAGACCAGCAGGAATAGGGCACAGGGTGGTTGGGCATCTCTTTGGGCAATCGCCATAGATATTGCGCCGCACCCGCTGGTAATTCCCAAGCAGAGAAGTTTAATTTGGTCGTTACTCATAAATTAGATATTAAAAACACATAACCTGACTTTAGTTGGAAACGCGAATTTATAGAGCAATTGGCTTGGTGTCCACATGACGAGCATTTTTTTGCAGACTAGCGCCATCTGACCTGAGTGAACCTTTGGCGTCGATCACAATTTCTTGACCGAGAAATTGCGCATCCAGCCCATGCATTCCCAACCCCACATGATGCCAATACCGCCGTGGTCGATTGTCTGGCCGCCGACGGTCTCGCCCATTTTTTCATCGTGGAGATCAACGATGTTCTCGCCGTCAACCCAGATTTGGATTCGCGTTCCGACTACGTCCAGACGAATTTTGTTTCCTTTCTCTGCATCGATTTTCAGACCCTTTCCAGTCGCCAGAGTTCGCGCGCCTTCCGGAGTATGTGGGACATAGCCGGAAGGTGACGGATTGTAATTGTTATAGCTACACGCCAGCGACCAACTGCCGTCGCCCGCGATGCTGAAACCGTATTGACTCTCCCCATTTACGTTCCAGCTCTCCTTCGAATCGGCCACATGAAAAGCAATGCTTTCGCTGCGATAATCTGCAGGCAACCCGTGAGGGTTGAACGCCGGGTTCACACCGGTCATCCCCATCTCGACTTCCACGCTGTAATTCTTCCAGTCTTGATTTCCAACATTGGTCATGAGAGCGGGGCTGCGCCCGTTGCCCCAGTGTCCGTAGTTGAAACCGGGTCGCGCCTTGGGCAGAGATACTAATTTGTCTCCTTGGATTTCAAACATCGTCCGCCATGGAGTCCAGTTCACGCTGCCAAAACTGATTGGCCCGTCACCAATTGGCAATGCACCAACCTGCGACACGGTGAATGTGATCCGATCAATCAAATCAATGGTGGGCGCCACATTGCCCAATGCCGTCGCCATGGGAAACTTGCCCAAGGTCAACGTCCCCGTCATCTGGTCGCCGTTCTGAAACTTCAATACCGCGAGTTCCTCCTTGTGACGAATTTCGCACTGCTTGATTTTTGCTAGAGGAATTTCAAGCACCGCGAAATCCATCTTCAACGCCAGCCACGATTCTAGCGGAGTGCCCACCAGACGCGAACCGTCGGTGAGATCCACCGTAGCGCGCATTACCATCTTTTTATCAAGCGGATCATCGCCCCGCGCCCCAGTTGCAACCATCGCGATTCCAAGCAAGGCCAAGATTGCCGGACTGAACCCTCTATGTGTTGTGACACGTCGATTGTTTGATGCTGCGATGCAACTGTCCGCGCGTGAGGCGCAGTGCCGATGGATGATAGCAGGATTAGTTTTCATATTGGTAGGGTAATGGCATCACGGTTGTGGTTGTCACTTTCTTGTAAAATAGATGTAAAATCTCTGTGTGGCACAGTGCCTCTGGCCTGTGTGTCGAACAGGCATGGCGTAGCCTGCCTGTTCTCATTCATCTAGGAGAAGCCTAATCAGGAGAAGTTCAGCAGCGGGCAGAATGCCCGTGCGACACACAGGCCAGAGGCACTGTGCCACTTAGCGATCCGCACAGATTGCTTTGCATTACCGCTGCCTTGCGTAACTTTGATCATCATGAAACCAACGCGCTGTTTGCTGTCGTTAGCCTTCACACTGGCATCATCCGTCATCGCCGCAGACTGGCCGCAGTGGCGCGGGCCGAATCATAACGGCATCTCGGATGAGACAACATGGAAATCCAACTGGGGCGGGGCGGCTCCAAAAGTTTTGTGGACGGCGAGCATCGGCACCGGTTTCTCATCGTTCTCAGTCGCCGACGGACGTGTGTTCACCACGGGCAATGCCGAGAAGACCGATACACTGTTTTGCTTTGACGCTGTTACGGGCAAGGTCATCTGGAAGCACAGCTATCCTGCTGAATTGGGTGATAAATATTACGAGGGCGGCACTTCGGCCACGCCAGTGGTGGATGGCAGCAAATTGTTTCACCTGAGCAAGTGGGGCGATGTCTTTTGTTACGAAGCAGCAACTGGCAATGTCATCTGGACAAAGAACGTTCAGAAAGAAACTGGCGCACACATTCCCGACTGGGGTTTTGCGGGTTCGCCGCTCGTATATGGACAGACGCTGCTGCTGAATGTCGGCGGCGCGGGCCTAGCGCTGGACAAGACTAGCGGGAAAATTCTTTGGCAGTCCACGACGGACGATTCGGGATACTCTACTCCGATCTTGATGAAGCGCGGCGCAGAAAACGTGGCGCTGTTCAGCTCCGGCAAATCATTCGTAGCAGCCGATCCCAGAACGGGCGCTAAGAAATGGGAGTTCGAGTGGACCACGAAATACGGCGTAAATGCCGCCGACCCCATCATCAGTGGTGATCGTGTGTTCATTTCATCCAGCTACAACAAGGGCTGCGCGCTGCTGAAGGTGGACGAAGCCGCGCCCGTGGTCGTGTGGCAGAATAAGGAACTGAAAAACCAGCTTGGCTCCAGTGTGCTGCTCGACGGCCATCTCTATGGCTTCGACGGCGACAACACCGCCTCGCGATCTCCTTTGAAATGTATCGAATTCGCAACCGGCACGAAGACATGGGAAGATAAAACCATCGGACCCGGTGCGTTGATGATGGCCGACGGAAAACTCATCGTGCTCACCAACAAGGGTGAACTCATCATCGCCAAAGCTTCACCCCAGAAATTCGACATCATCTCCCGCGCCCAGGTGCTCACCGGCAAATGCTGGACCGTCCCTGTTCTCGCGAATGGCCGCATCTATGCGCGCAACTCCAAAGGGGATGTCGTGTGTCTGGACGTGAATGGGAAGTAACCAAACTGATGACCGAAAGAAGCGAAATAAAACCGAAAAGAGAAATCAGCCGGACATCCTTTTGACTTCTTTCGATTCTTTCGGCTATCCTCATTCTATTACATGAACATCCGCCTCTTCATCAAACCCGGCTGCCCTTGGTGCGACGCAGTGTTCTCTCGGTATCCAAGAATGCTTCTTACACGAACGGCTTGCAAAACATGCTGCCTGTCAGTATTAGCCGCTACGTGAGCATACAACCTTTGAGTTTGCGGCTGGCGCGCTCAGTTTCGACCGATTTTTTCCGGCCGCTGACTCGTCCGTCGGCCATGGTCTATGTGGACTGCGCGGAGCGGCTTGTTGAAGAATCTGGAGAGTCGGGCCGTCTGCCGCTGAACGAGGCCCAGCAGATCATTCGTGAAGTGCTCGCGCTCCATCCGCAGGTAAAGCTGGATGACGACGAGGGCGCGCAATTGCGTGATGCGCGGCAGCGGGCCTCGGTATTCTTGAACCGTTTGCTCGCGGCGGGCTGGGTTGAGGAGCAATCGCTCGGCTTGATGGACCGGCGCATCGTCGTTTCGCCAGGACTGCGCCCCTTGCTGCGCATGTTGCGGGCACTCGCGGAAGATGAAATCGCAGAGTTGAAGACTTTTGCCGATACCTTACGCGGCGTCTGCGAAACCTTGGAACGGGAGTCTGTGTTGGATGCGTCTCTGCACTCGGGCGATGAGTTGCGCTCGATGATCAGTGATTTGAATCAGCGGCTCGACCTCGCCATTGAGCAGCTTCATGCGGTGGAAAAACTCATTGCAGGGTTCGAGCTTCGCCAGCGGCAGTCCACCTCGCCTGCGGAAACACTGCGGCTTTTCTACTCCGAGTTTTCTCAAGGCCAGCACATGGTCTGTTACGATGTTCTGAGCAAGGGCGGACTGCTCCCGCGCCTTCAGGCGGCACGCCTGCGAGTCGCCGAGCATCGGGATGATCCGCTCGTGCGCGATCGGCTGGCTCAAGGTTTGCGTGTGCATTATTCAATCGACGAACCGGAGTCGCTGGACAAAGCAAGCGCGTTGCTCCTGCGCCTAGAGCGCGGACTCGGTGGTTTGCGCGAGATCGCGGGCGCGATTGACGAGCGCATGGCGGCTTTCAATCGCCTTTCTCAACAACGCTACCGCTATCAGACTGAAGTGCGCGGGCGCAGGCCCGAGTTGGTCAAAGCCTACTGTGATCATGTGAACGTCTCGAATGCTGACGGGAGGTTTCGTGAGTTCGCACAGACTGAGCCGGACTTCTCCCCGCTTTGCCTTGAAACCAGATTCTTTTTCGGCGTGGACTCACTTTGGAAAAATCACGCACGCCGTCCTCCTGCGGACCTGCGTTTCAACACATGCCAAACCGCGCCCTTGGATGAAACAGCCGCTCTGGAAGCTTTGCGCGCCAGACAAAGGCTCGCACTCACTCCGCTGCGGGCCGCACGGTTAGTGGCAAGGCTGCTACCAGAAAAAGGCGCGACGCGCGGCACACAGGATTTTGCCGTCACCACATCCGATGAACTCCTCGACCTGCTCGCCACGATTGCCTTCGATCATGCAAAGATGGACAATGGAAGCAATCTTCGATGGAAGGTGAAAAGCGCACGGAGAATTGAGGGTTTGCGACCAGAGAAAATCGCGCGTGATTCACAGTTGGAGTGGCAGGTTGACCGGTTTGAATTGGAGCGCAAGACATGATGGCCGAACGTCCAGATCCTATGTGGCCGAGCTTCTGGGCGGATGTTCCCGTCGAGGATCGCGCGGCCATGCGCGACATCCTTGCGGAGTTGCTGAAACGCGGCGTGCTCATCGGCGATTCAGGTAGTGGCCGTGAGTTGTTTTTGTTGGCGCGTGATCATCATCGCTTTCGCATTGAGGACTACCTCGCGCCGCTGGGTCTGGAGTTGATCGTGGATGATGAGGCCCTCCTGCTTCAGGCGCGGCCCCGCTCTGAGGCCTGCCAGCTTCTTGGCTCATTCAACAAGGATGAAACCCTCATTCTGCTCACCCTCTGGCGGGTGTGGGATGAGTCGCAGACGGCGAATGGAAATGCGGTCGTGTTGTTGAAACTCGACGAGCTATGGGAAAAGCTCCGTGTGTATTTCGACCGCATTGAACCTCCTGAAAGGCCACAAATTGAAGCTACATTGGTGAAACTGCGCCGCCACCGTCTGGTGCGCACCCAGAAGCCGGACGGGGCTACAAACGTTGGTGAAACTTTGATCGAAGTGCTTCCGTCCCTTGCGCGGGTCATCCCGTTTGATTCCATTGAACAATGGGCCAGCCGAGTGGATCTGGCGCAACCACCGCTGGAGGAACCCGTGACCCCCTCATGAACTCTGATCCACGCATCACGCTCAGTCGCATCATCGCGGTGAACTGGTATGGTTACCGGCAGTTCATTGATCTGCATGGACTCACGCTCATCACTGGGGCCAACGGATCTGGGAAAAGTGCCTTGCTTGATCTCATTCAGTTCGTGCTTCTCGGTGAGCAGACCAGCAAGTTCAACAAAGCCGCTGCCGGTGCAGGCAGCGGACGCACCCTGCGCGGCTATTGCCTGTGCGACACAAACACAGTCGGGCGTGACGGGCAGGAGCGCTTCCTGCGGAGCAGCGGAGTGACCATTGCTGCGTTGGAATTCACCTCACCTATCCAACCAGGCGAGACGGAATCGCGCCGCCAGACATGGGGCGCGCGCATTGAATATGAGAGCACCAGCTCAAAAGGGCGCACACTCTGGTTTCACATTCCTGGGCGACTGGAGCAGTCGGACTTCCTGCGGGAGAACGAGCGCGCTGAGAACAGTGAATTCCTGCCGGAGGATGAGTTCCGCGTGCGGCTGAAGCGAGATCGGGATGGTGATCCCTGGGAACACCAGCGGACTTATTTGGAGGAGATGAAGCAGCGCGCGGCCCTCCATTTCGACCGTGAGCAGATGAACAAAACTTTACCCAAGGCCATGGCCTTCCAGCCGGAGAGCAATTTCGAGGCGTTCATCCGCGATTACTTGCTCGAAGCCGCCATGCCCGATGTCAAGGCGGTGAAGGCCAGCGTGGATGCCCACCGACGGGCAAAGGAGCGGCTGGACAAAATGCACGATCAATACGAGCGGCTGAAACAGATCGTCGAACATCATTCAAAGGCGGTGCAGCATCGCCGTGAGACTTCATTGTGGGAGCATCTGCGCGATGCGCTCGCACACGAAGAGTGCAGCGAGAAGCTCCATGCCGCGCAGAAGAAGCTCGCCGAACAGTGTGCCCAAAACGAATCCGATCTCCGTGCACGGGAGGACGCCATCGCAGAGCGCAACGAGCTGCGCGCGCGGCTGGATGAAGTTCGCCTTGTGGTTGGTCAAGACTCACAGGCCACGCGGCTGAAGGAAGACCGTGACAAGCTCGCGAGCGTCCAGAAGGAGCTTGTTGGTCTTCGCAATGCTCGAAAGACCGCCTCGCAGTTTCTGCACGATCATGCGGTGCACTGGCGGGACTGGCTGCGACTTGGTGAATCGCTTGGCAATGCACCGTCGGCGGAAGCATCCGAGCAACTGAGTCTCCTGCGTGGGAACGATGAAGCGCAGGCGCTGGACGCGGTGGCGAGGCTCAGTCGCGCGGGTGACGCCTTGTTGAACGAAGCGCACAAACGTCTCGAAGGATTCAATGCCGAGGTGAAACGCAAGGAGGCTCGTGAAGCCGAGTTGCGGCGTGACCTTGATCATTATCGTGAGGGACGGCTGGCTCCATCGCCTTTGCTGGATGCGTTGCGAGCGCGCGGTCAGCGGGCCGTGGCACTCGGGCGTGTCGTCGAAGTCAAGCCGGAGGCGGAGGCGTGGTGGTCTTTGCTGGAAACACTGCTAGCCAAGGACCGGCAGGCCATCATCGCGGAGGATTTCGCCGCTGCATGGGAGGAGGCGCAGCGCACGCCAAGCCTTACGGAGCCATTGATTCGCATGGAAGAACTGCGTGGTAAAACCAAAACCTCACTCGCTGGCAGCGCGCGATCATTCATTGAAACCGAGGACGCTAATGCTGCGGCCTATCTTGATCACTTGTTGGGCGATCTCATGCCGGTGGAGCATCTTGCCGCATTGGACCAACACGAACGGGCGCTATGCAGGGACGGCTGGCTTAAAGACCCGCCGCGTCGCGAGCGACTCGTGGAAGCGAAGGAACTGACGCTTGGCAAGGAAGGTTTGCGTCGTTTGCGCGAGTTGCGGGAAACGGAACTGAAGGCGGTGTGCGAAGAACTGACCAAACTCCGCCGCCAACGCGATGACTGGCGCGGCTGGGTGGAACGTGCGCAAAGTCAGAGCCTCACCGCGCCGAACACACCGAACGCAAGTGCCGAGTTGAGGCGTTTGCCCGATGCGGAGAAGGAGCGGCAGACTCTCGAAGAAACCATCCGCCTGCTGGAGACGCCTGAGCTGAAGGCGACAGTCGAGAAACTGCGCCAACTGGAAGCAACGTTTGAGGGCGTGGTTGAACGGATCGGAAGGTTGCAGACTAACTTGGAATCACTTGATCAGCAGCAACGAGTGCTGCGTGACCAAATACAGCGTCACGAATCTGAAGAGCATAAAGCTCGTCTCCAACGCGAGACCAGTCGGGTAAAGCTGACGGGAATTCTGGACACGGACATCAACGAACGCATTACCTCGGCAAAGACAGAATATCCATCATGGCAAAAGCGCCACGAGGCCGCTGCGGAAATGACGAGACAGGAAAGCGAACGCGCAAAAGACTCGCTTCGTCTGCGCAATGAGGCGCGGCAGAACTTCGCCGTCGAGCACTCGGAAATGGCGGACGTCTTTGATCCGCTGGAAGAGGACAACGAACGCTACGACGAACGATGCCGCAAGCTGAAGGAACAAGACCTTGAGCACTACCAGGCCGAGGCTGACAAAGCACGGCATGATTGGGAGGAGCGCCTCCAGCATCAAGTGCTTGACGTGTTGCGTGGGAAACTGGACGACGCCGAGCGCACTAAGAAGGAACTGAACCGTGCGATGCTTTACGACATCGGCGGCATCCGTTATCAAATCACCAGCCGCGAAGACAAGGCGCACACTGCTATCTGGGCGCTGGTGAAAGGAGGCCTGCCTTCAGGTGCGGAGATGGAGTTGTTCAACAACAGCCAGCGTGATGACATCGAGCGCGCCAAGTCCGCGTTGCTCGTAGCCATCGAAGCCGCAGACTCCCCTGATGACAAGCGCAACCAGCGTGCGCTCGACTACCGCTACTACCACCACTGGGACATCGAAGCGAGAGCTGCAGGCAAGGGTGATGAGGCCGCGATCTCTCTCAACAAGAGCGCGAAAAAGCAAAGCGGTGGTGAGAACCAGGCACCTATCTTTGTGGCCACGCTCGCCGCGTTCCGCCGTGTGTATGATGTTGGTGGGAAGAGCGGACCTCCGACGCTCGGTCTCGTGGTCATGGACGAGGCCTTCAGCAAGCTCTCGGGTGACCGCATCGACGACTGCCTCGCCCTCGCACGCAACTTCGGTTTGCAACTCGTCATGGCCTTCCCAGAAGATCGGCTGCCGACCATGATCGAGCACGCGGAGACCGTCGTGCAGTGTCGGGTGGATCGCAGCTACGACGATACCTCGGGCGCGGTGACCGGCATTGAGAATTCCGTCATCATCCTGGATCGTGAACGCGTGCAGGAGGCGTTGGGGTGAAAACGCCAGCATGGCTTTCGGAACTGCACCGGCAATGGTTTGCAGCGCGTGGCAAACGAGTTACGAGCGCGGCGCGACCGTTTCATCGTAAATGGGACGATCTGCTGGATGCGGCGCGGGTAGGAACAGCCTCCGAGCGCGAATGCGCCGAGCGTGAAGCTTCGGCTTTGGAAAAAAACGGCAGGCTCCTTCTGAAACGCCATCGCTACCGGCGCTACTTGATTGAGAGCGTCGTCGTGCCGCTGCAGGCTGAGTCCTGGTTAGGCGCATTATTGGGAAACGTGTCCGCTGCCGAGCTGCGTGAGCAGTCGCTCAATGTGCTCAATGAGTGGAGGAAAATCGGACATAAACGATGTCCAGAGTCGTGGGAAGCCATGTGCAGCGGCCTGTTGAATGCCTTTGCTGGGGCCAAGAGTGTGCGTCCCTTTCCGTGGCACAAACCGGAGATGGCGGGCCGATTGTTGAGCATAACTCACGGACTCACCTCGCGGGAATGGAACGAACTCACCCTCGTCCGTGCCGCAAGTGTTGAGCTTGGATTGGATTCCAAAGCGTTGGAGCGGCACCGGCCAACTATCGAATCCGCACTGACTCTGCTTTTTGGGCGGCCCACTCCGCTTGAAGCACTTGGTTTAGTCTGCACGGAAAGCAGGACGACTCTGCATGGCCCGCTGACCTTGCATTTTCAAGATGGCACAGTGCAGGACTTCGATGCTCTTCGCAGTGAATACACTGTCTCTCATGCTGATCTTCAGCGCGCCACCCGAGCGACTACCGCTGCCGCCAAACTGTTGAGCATCGAAAATACGAAAACCACTTTCCGGCAGGCTGCGTTGGCGAACCAGGCCAGAGACACTTTGCTGCTGGCCACATCCTTTCCCAACACTGCGACAAAGCGCCTCTTGCAACTTCTTCCCATCGAGCTGCCACATTTCCATTTCGGCGACACCGATGCGTCAGGTTACGCCATCCTCAAATACTTGCGCGAAACAAGCCCTCGCCCTGTGGGGTCGTTCCTCATGGAGTGGCAGGATGACGAGGCCTCTCCACTCTTAAGTGAACGCGACCAAATGCTCCTGCCGACCCTTATGAAAAGCCTGCTGATGAGCGACTGCGGCGAGGATTTGCAACGCATGATCACTGCCAATCGCAAAGGCCGCTTCGAGCAGGAAGTGCGCGGAGCGCCAATACTGATGGCTTGGCCCTTCTGGAGTATTAACAAAAACATGACGTAAAATTCGGAGTTGAGATGGTTTTTCATTAAGGACGCACCGTCAATTCTTTGCGTGGGCAGAATCTACTCGGTGAAGAAATTGCTCGACAAGCAATCGCTGATCGAGCGATAGGCACAGCTGAATCACGAATGGCCGAAAGAAGCGAAATAAAACCGAAAAGAGAAATCAGCCGGACATCCTTTTGACTTCTTTCGATTCTTTCGGCTATCCTCATTCTATTACATGAACATCCGCCTCTTCATCAAACCCGGCTGCCCTTGGTGCGACGAAGCCATTGACTGGCTCGACGCGCACCGCATCAAATATCAAACGCTCGACGTGAACGGCGATGCCGCCGCGCGTCGTGAGATGCACGAACTCACTGGCCAGACGAAGGCTCCGAGCATTGAAGTTGACGGTGAAATCCTCGCCGACTTCGGCGCGGATGAACTTGAAGCGTGGTGGAAGAAGATGGGGTTAGCGGGGTGATGGAGATTGAAATTGAGCGGCAAATGATGAGACTAAGAGGTGCGCTGCATTTGTAGCCTGACTCTCCAGAGTCGGGAATTGAATGCCCCGCAGCCTGTTTATCACAACTGAACCCGACTCTGGAGAGTCAGGCTACGAAAAAAAAGAAGGAACTCCTCGCGGAGTTCCTTCCATGATTTCCGGTTGGAACCGGAAGTTGATGTTTAGCCCTGTCCGGGACGATAGTCTTCGGAGGCGAACTTGAAGGCCTGTTCGAGGCCGACGAGGTCGGTTGTAGGACGAAGGGCGTCGAAGGCTTGGCTCTCTTTCTTGAGTGCGGTTTCGTCGTAGTTGACGGCCTTGATGGAGAGGCCGACGCGACGTTCGACTTTGTCCACCTTGATGACGCGGGCTTCGATTTCGTCGCCAACATTGAGCTTGTCTTTGACCTTGGTGATGTGCTCTTCGCTGATCTGGCTGATGTGGATGAGGCCGTCGATGTCGTCGGCAAGTTCCACGAATGCGCCAAAGCTGGCGATCTTCGCGACGCGGCCTTTGACGAGGTCGCCGACTTTGAAGCGCTCGTCGATCTGACTCCATGGATCGCCGTCGAGCTGTTTGATGCCGAGGCTGATGCGCTGGTTGGTCTTGTCGATTTCGAGGATGGTGGCTTCCACTTCCTGACCCTTTTTGAGGATTTCGGAGGGGTGGTTGATCTTGCGGGTCCAACTGAGGTCGGAGACGTGGATCATGCCGTCGATGCCTTCTTCCAGCTCCACAAACGCACCGTAAGCGGTGAGGTTGCGAACTTTACCAGTGATCTTGGTGCCGATCGGGAAGCGGTCGTCGATGTTGTCCCAAGGATTGGTGTCGAGCTGGCGAACGCCGAGGGAGATTTTGCGCTCCTCTTTGTTGATGCCGAGCACGGAGGCCTCGATCTTCTGGCCAACGGTGAGCACATCGGACGGACGCGCGATGCGCTTGGTCCAGGAAAGCTCGGAGACGTGGATGAGACCTTCGACTCCTTCTTCGATCTCCACGAACGCGCCGTAAGCGACGAGCTTGGTGACGGTGCCGTGCACTTTGGTGCCGATGGGGTAGCGTCCTTCGATGTTGTCCCAAGGATTGTTCTGCATCTGCTTGAGGCCGAGGCTGACGCGCTCTTTCTCGCGGTTCACTTCGAGAATCTGCACATTGACCTTCTGGCCGATGCTGACGAGTTCGGTAGGATGGTTCAAGCGGCCCCAGGACATGTCCGTGATGTGGAGAAGTCCGTCCATGCCGTTGAGATCCACGAACACACCGAAGTCGGTGATGTTCTTGACAATGCCTTCGACGCGGTCGCCGGGCTTGACGCCGTCGAGGAACTTCTGGCGCTGCTCGGAGCGCTCGGCCTCGATGACTTCGCGACGGGAAAGAACGACGTTCTTGCGGTCGTCGTTGACCTTGACGATTTTGAATTCGTAAACCTTGCCGACGTATTCGTTGAGATCTTTCGGCGGGATGATGTCGATTTGCGAGCCGGGGAGGAAGGCTTCGACGCCGACATTGACCATGAGGCCGCCTTTGACGACGCTCTTGACCTTGCCTTTGACGAGTCCGCCATCGAGGAATACGCGGTAAATCTTGTCCCAGTTTTGCTTGTGGGCGGCCTTCTCTTTGGAGAGCACGACCATGCCTTCGTCGTTTTCGAGTTTTTCCAGAAGGACTTCAATCTCGTCGCCGACCTGGATGTCTTCGTCTTCGAACTCATTGGATGGGATGGCCCCTTCCGATTTGTAGCCGATGTCCACGAGGACGATCTGAGGCTTGATTTCAAGGATCCGTCCTTTGACAATGGATCCTTCGGTATAGGTGCGGAACGATGCTGCGATCAGTTCTGCGAGCGTTTGTTCGCTCATAGTATTTATTGGTTATTGGGGTTGCACTGAACGTCGCGCGTGGCGACGTGACCATCCTGCCTGTGACCCGCTGGACGTGAAGTTGAAGGCCGGAATGAAGCGGGCCGGGATATTCGGGGAGATCGCACGGAAGGCAACGACTATTTTAGCGAGATTTCCGATAGAGGGTGTCCACCACGTTCCTCACGTATTGCTCGTCCGTGAGGCCGAATACGGCTTCCTCAGGGAATTTCACTAGGCTTTTAAACTGCTGCGCCATCATCTCGAAAAGCTTTAAGACCGAATCGGTTTCGAGTTCATCCCGTCGCATTAAGGCATTTAGTGCCAATTGGGCCTCTTCTGCGCCAACCTTCTGCCTTAGGCGCGCTTCGAGTTGGGGATGGTTGCGGAAGCTGTTGTATTTCCCTCCGAGCATCCCTTCCACATCAGGCAGCGAGACCTTGATGTTACGCACCACGACCGTGCCTGCGGCGAGGTCACCAAGTCGCTGGCAGCGGCGACTGAAAAGACACACCGCTCCGCCGACGGCGTAAAACATCGGCAACGCGTCCACAAAGCGCAAAAGATTGCGGACAAGAACCTGGCCAGGCTGCAATCGCAGGCCGCGTTCGTCCATGACCCGGATGCCGAGGACGTGCTTGCCCACGGTTTTGCCATTCCACATCATTTCGCAGACGGCGCTGTAGCCATTGAACACGATGAACTGCACCATAATGGTCGCGAACCCCCCAATATCCGGCGCCGCGACGGCGATGAGAGCTACGAAGAACATCAAAGTTTTTTGAATGACAGATGCAGCGAGGTAGTCGATGAAAAACGCCAGCGCGCGAGTAATAGGCCCTGCCAGCGGCAATGAGAACGCCACACCTTCTGGAGTGGCTATGTTCAACAGGGCAACGCGAGACTGGAGTGCGCTCATAAACCTGTCGTGTCGGATTTGTTCTGGATCATTCGGCCCCCGAGCGCAAGAAACGCGGCCAGCGAGATGATCTCCACCATGCCAAAGGCAATTTTTACCGAGTAAGGCAGCACTGGCTCGTGATACTGCGACATGAACGCCTCGATGATTCCAGCCCACACGAGCATGACCGCGACGCCGCCGATCAAGGTTGCGAGATCAGGAATAATGGTGCGTAGCCGAGTGCGCAATCCTTCTCTAGTGCCCCATCCGATGACAGCGCGCGCCAGCACAAACCCTGCCTGACCAGCGAGCAGGATCGCGGGAATTTCCACCGTGCCATGCGGCAGCAACCAGCCCAGCAGAAATTTTGTCTGCCCGTCCGCTGCATAATCAAAGCAGACGCCCCCAAGAATGACACCATTGTAAAACAGGAGCAGCGCCGTGCCCAAGCCCCATGTAAGACCGAGCGCCATGGTGCGGATGGAAACAGAGATGTTGTTCTGCATCAGTTGCGCCGAGAAGCTGGTCTTGTGCTCCTCCAGCATCTTCAGGCTGGGATTGTTCGCCTTTTCCTCTTCATGCACACGTTCAGTTGGTGACTTCATCGCAACGTGCTGGAACGGAGACAGAACTACTGCGCGCCCATCAGGATCGACGGCCACTAGCACCGCGCCCACAGTCGCACCGACGACGGTCAACGCGCAGGCAAGATAAAAGCCCCAGATGTTCTTGCGGAAAGTCATGGGAAACACCCGCATGAACCAATGCAGAGGTCGAAAGCGAAGCGACCGCGCTCGTGAGGAATGAATTTCCACATAGCCACGCGCGACCAGCGTCTCCAAATAGCTGCGTAATTCCGGCTCCGCGTTTGATGCGCCGATGCGTGCCAAGTCGGAACACGCCCGCTGAAAAAGCGA
This sequence comes from Verrucomicrobiales bacterium, assembly GCA_038230495.1. GTDB lineage: Bacteria > Verrucomicrobiota > Verrucomicrobiia > Verrucomicrobiales > Verrucomicrobiaceae > VFKE01. The sequence goes on along the minus strand of JBBRNC010000001.1, from coordinate 106,564 downwards.
AAGCATTTTGCGTGTGCGTTTGAGATCAGTGAGATCGGTGCAGCGCTCCGTCATCGCATTCAGTTCGCGCTCCAGCTCCTGCCAGAGCGGCCGTTCCTTTTTCACAAATCTCGCGAGATCGACAATCATGCTGTTATTCGTTCACAGGAGCTGGCGTTTTTTGACTTTGAGATACTCGGAGATCACGTCCGCGATGAGATGTTCTTGCAGCGACGAGGTCAGATGCACGCCGCATTGTTTCAGTTCGCGGGAAGTTTCCTGCAAATCACTCCACATTAAATGTCCCGCCATTCGCGAATACAAATCATCTGCGTTGTGGACTTCATCAGTTCGTGAAAAAAGCGGAAGAAACTCGCGCGACCCGATCACATGGACCAGCACCACATGATGTCGCGCCGCCTGTCGCACGGATTCAGCGAATGACTCCGAGAGCCAAGGCTCACCCAAATCCGTGAGCACGATCAATAGGGAACGATGACGCAGGCGGTTGCCGATCTGGATAAACAACTCATCATAATCTGGACTGACAACGCGCGGCTCCAGCGTGTAAATGGCATCGCGACACGCATTGTAATGGGCGCGCCCACCTCCCGCAGGAAGTGTGGTGTGAACCTGGTCGCTGAAGATTATCATGCCGAAGCGATCATTTTGTTGCTCCGCAGCGAGCGCCAGCACCAAGGCAGATTGAAGAAAGCGGTCACATTGCGTCTTCGGCAGAAAGCGCATATCGCTCCGCGCAGCAGCACCCGTGAACTCCAGCGGACGCGCACTGCGACGCGAGATGTCGATGATCACATGAATCTCCTGCGTGCGTTCGATTTGATGCATCATGGTCACCGGGTAGCGACGCTTTGCCGTGCCTTTCCAGTAAATGTCTCCATAGCTGTCACCCGGCGTGTAGTTGCGAAGCTGCTCGAATTCCCGCCCTTTGCCAAGCTGTCGCACCTGATGAATTCCCATCGTTCCGCGTCGGAAAAATAGCGGGGCGAGAAGATGTTTCTCGCGGCTGAGATCAGGATAAACCCGCACCTCGCAATCACACTTCACCACGCGTCGCATGTCCCACAAGCCGAGCCGAGATGGAGTTTCCACGTAGGCGAGTTCGATGCGATAGGAGCCGCGCTCTAACGCGCAGACTTTCCACTTCAGGGACGCATGAAATGAATCGCGCGGCAGCATCACGGTCAAGTTGTCGGCCTCGGGTTCCAACGCCACCGGGAATGGAAGACCGACGCGCAGGGCAATACAACAGCGCCCCTCGTCATGCGCGACAGCTTGCAAATCGAATGTCTTCGACTTGCTGGTGCGCACCAGTTCATCAAGGCGCACCGTCACGCGAGAAAGCAGCGACATGGAGGTCATCGCGTCGAGCGCGGCAAGTGCAATCGCGACCACGGCTGCGAGCAACAGCACCGGCATTGGAGCGCCCGCCATCCCCAGCACAAACGCCACCGGAACCGCCACCAGCGCGACAATCCAGAGCAAACGTTTGGAGGGGACGAACGACACGCAGTTGAATAAAGTTTATCGTGGAACCGGCACCATCTCGAACACCCGGCCAATCAGTTCACTGATCGTGAGTCCTTCGATTTCAAACTCAGGCCGCAGCACGAGACGATGGCCCAGCACCGGCTCGGCGAGCGCGCGCACATCATCTGGCGTCACGAAATCGCGCATCTCCAGCAACGCGCGTGCGCGACCTGCAAGGAGCAGCGCCATCGTCGCGCGCGGACCTGCGCCCACTAGCACGGCCTCATGCTCTCGCGTTGCGCGGACGAGATCGACCACATAGGCGACAAGTTCGTCGCGCACCGTCACATGTTGCAGCGCCTCTTGCATCGTTACGATGTGATCGGCTGTGAGCACCTGCTGCACATTCCCAGATTCCAAAACAAACTCCGGAGCCGATCCGCCAATGATTCGGCTTGCGAGCATCATCTCTTCTTCGCGAACGGGATACTCCACCTTGAGCTTGAACATGAAGCGATCCTTCTGCGCTTCCGGCAGCGGATAAGTGCCTTCGTATTCAATCGGATTTTGCGTGGCAAAGACCGTGAACCCTGAAGGTAGTGTGTGCGTCTCGTTGTCGATGGTGACTTCACGTTCCTGCATCGCTTGAAGCAGCGCAGATTGAGTCTTCGCTGGAGCGCGATTGATTTCATCGGCGAGCAGGAAGCTGGTGAACACGGGTCCTTTCACGAGCACGAAGTTGTTTTCTTTAAGGTTGAAAACGCTCGTTCCGGTGATGTCCGCGGGCATCAAGTCGGGCGTGAACTGAATGCGGTCGAAGCCTGCACCGAGCACGCGAGCGAGCGTCCGCACCAGCAGCGTTTTGCCAACGCCGGGCACGCCTTCAAAGAGAACGTGATTGCGAGTAAAAATGGCGATCAACGCGTGATCGACAACGGACTGCTGTCCGATGATGACCTTCGCGATTTCTTCACGCGCGGATATGAGGATTTGTTTGAGGGAGTCGAGGCTGGTGTTCATAAATGGAGTTGGCTTGTCATTTGCGCGGTGGATGGATGATGTCCCGCAGTTTCCGATAAATCGCAGGCACATTTTTCAAATCAATTTCTCCGGCAACTTCCGCGCGGGCTTGTGCGCGACGTTGGGCGGGGACTGCGCTGGCTGCGGCTGAAGTGCCGTCCCAAGTTTCAAAGCAGCGCCGTAAAATTTGTTTGCGCGGAATGCCACGCCACAACATCCCTTCCAGACCCGATGCCGCGCTCATTCCGGCGATGGCGTCCGCGCGCCAGTGGCCCAGATCGCGCGACTCATCCGGCGGCACGAGACTGGCACTGTTACGCCAGACGTAGAGCGCAAAGAGCAGCAGACCACCGATGAACAGTCCGTGCATCCCATAACGACGCGCGAGAGTCATCAGGCTGTCCTCGTCGCCAATGCTGCTTCCGAGATGTGTTTCGTCAAAGATCACGCGCCGCGCATCGCCGACCAGCCAGGAAATGAATTTCGATTTGGGGTCGTTCCACAATGCTTCGTTGCTGGCAAAGAAACTGTCCGTGCAAATCACCACGCTACCTGCGCCGAGCTTGCGCTCCATAATCATCGCGCGGTTACCGCGATGGGCGATCGTATGCCAAGGCGATTTTACTGCAGGTGTATTCTCAGGCTTTGGTTTCTCCTCGGCAGGTTTTTCAAGAGTGTCGGACGGGGCTTTTGTTTTGCTCGGCTCGGGATTGTCATCCAGTGACACATTGCTGAACCACAATGGAATTTCTTGAGGCGACAAGGGGACATCGTGAGCCAGAGTGAGACGCGCGCCGCCTTTGTCAGTGAGGGTGAACTCGCGCTCTTTAAGAGTTACTTGAAGCGCCTCGGCGAGTGAAATTTCCTCAACCTTGCGTGATGATTTGTCATCGGCGCGATCCTTTTTGCGCTTCTTTTTGACTTTGCTGTCAGCATCTTTTTTTGGGCTGCCATCACCAGTTTTTTTGGAATCATCTTTCGCTTTTTGCTCGTCATCGACTTCACGCGCGGATTCTTCTATCAAGCGTTGAAAATGGGATTGTTTTACCTGGGGATCAATCGCAATGACCACTCGTCCACCATTCGAGGCCCATCGGGCTATTAGTTTCCCGTTTAGTTCATCGCCGTATTCGTTAAATGTCTTGGAGCCGACATTGAGCAGAATCAATGTTTTGCCAGATTTGCCTTCGAGTTTTTCGATGCGCTCAAAGCTGCGCACACTTGCCACATGCGGGATTCGTCCGAGCGCCTCATACATAGCCCGTGCGCCTAGCGGATCGGCCCGCAGCGTGGAATAATTCGGATAGCCTTCACCGATGTCGAACCGGGCGCTGAGCACGGTGTAGAATCCGGCGGCGGCAAGCGCAACCACCGCGCCCAGCGCGATCCACCAGCCTGTGCTTGATCGCGAGTTATTGAGTGCCATGAGAAACGATGCGTTGATGATTGTTGCGGAACCAGTCCAGCAGGTCGCGTGTCACGTCGTGCCAGCCATACCAAGCGCGATCAAACGCGAGCGTTTGATCGCCAAACAGTCCTCGCAGTTCAGACTTGTCGCGCGCCCGGAAACCAAGTTCGCGCACGTAGTCGCCGTTCGATTTCGAGAGCTTGATGGCAATCATGCGCCGCTCGCCGAGGTGCGCCAGCGTCGCCAGAAAAAGCGCACGCAAGGCAAGCCGAAGTTCGCCCGCGTCCATTTTTTCTTGGGCAAGTCGCAGCCATTCGTTTTCCTCCAGCATAGTGGCCACGACTTGGTCACTTTCCAGATTGACCTCGGGCAATGGGGCTGCGGCTGCGGCCACTGCGGGCGGCATCTTCCGCCATTGTTTGTAAAGCAACACCGCCAAGGCTACGGCGAGAATGCCTAGCAAAATGTATAAGACGAATTGCACAGAGTTTGCCCACGGTGTGCTCGGCTCGCCAGTGTCATCTCCTTTTTTGCTATTAAAAAGACCGCGCAGCCAGTCTTTGAGCCAGCCTTTAAAAATGTTATCGAAGAATTTTCCAATGTCGGTGCCAATTGATTTCACCCAGTTACTGATGTCGCGCATGAAGGAGCCGAACCATCCCAGATCTTCATCTTTCACATGCTTGGCGTCGCGCGGCATACGCCATTGAAAGACATCCTGCTGCATTACATCGTGGATGCTTTTGTCGAGCTTAGTCGGATCAATCGTCACTGTTGAAGGCGTAGCTGGCGATCCTTGAGTTGCAGATGCAGCGGGTGAGTTTGTCGCAAGGAATAGCCCCAGCAAAAGCACGAGCGTCGCCAGCGAGAGTTTTGAGGCGGAGCGGAATTGCACGGCGATGTCTTCTCCGCTTTTGCGAGACTGGCCGTAGAAGCAGCGCACGGCGTAACAGGCTTTCACGAACGGGCCGGCGATCATGTAAGAAATAGCCATGGTGGCACCGATGAAGCCGGTGCTGATAAAGAGCCAGGGATTGCGGGAGAATGCGTTCTCGGAGCCAGTGATGGACTTCATCAGGACGAGGGTCAAGGCACTGCCAGTCGCAATATTCAACCACACCAGCAAGGAAAACAGAGACAGAATCATCATGACGCCGTGGTTTTGGCGTGGGCGATAATGACATTGCGTGAATGCCTGCTTGAAAAGGTCACGCGTGCGTCCGCCTTCACGAAACACTGGGAGCGCGAGGATGTTCGCGTTGTGATAAAACGCATAGACCCAAGCCATTGGCAGCAAGGCGACTGAGGCCAAAAAGAGAATCCACAGCGAAGTGGAATGTATGAGTAACTGTGAAGTCACAAGTCGAAGCTTGCCCCGGAACGGCAGCGGTGGCGCTTCCTCATCGCCACGCAACTTCCGCAACAGCAGATCACCAAAGACCGCGTGAGCGACTTTCATGAATCCGTAGCTTGTGGCCAGAAATAACGCCGATTCCGCGAGATGCTGTTGCGCATTCGCAGCGCGGCACATGTCATTCAAGAAATGCAGCAGGACACAAACGAACGGCGCTGTTCCCGCAAACCACCAGAACCAATCGCGAGCCTGACAACGGCGCAGCAAGGCCGTTGACTCCTCCATGGTGTGAAGCAGCGGATGGTCATCGCGACTTTTGCGCGGCTTCATGGCATCATCCTTTCCCAAATGGTTCCTTCGTGAAAGCCCGATGGTATTTCCACCAGCGTGCGACCCAAGATGTAGGCCGTGAGCCAGAGTCCAAAAAGCCCGATGACGAATTGCGCAAGGGTGGTGACGAGAAACCAATCACTCTTCTGCTTTTGCTTCACGCCGGTCTTCTCCTTGAAGCAAGCCGCGCAATACATTCGCCGATCAAGCGGAGTCACGCATTCCCGACAATACGAACGACCACAACTAACGCAGCGCGCCGCCGCCTCACGCATCGGATGGAGGAAGCACTCGGCGCGAGTCACGCCTGATGGGGCGGCAATACTCATGGCTGGCTGCCCCCAATCGGCGGAGGCGGGGCTGGTGTCGGTGCGTCAATCATTCTTGCGCCTGGACGTAAAGCGGAAGGTAGCCCGAGCAGACCAAAGAATGTCGCCAGACCACCGATGCTGATAAGCGCCCATGCGACCCAGCCGAGTTCATTGAAGCTCGCGTCTGAGATGGTTTTGTATATTGCCATATTGGCGTCGCCACGAAAAGCCTGACTGGCATTTGCACTCGATTTCAGTTTCTCAATGGAGCTAAAAGTCGCCCATATCACGAGACTGTAGCCAGTGACAACGCTCAACACACAATTGACAATCGCACCCCAAAGCGAGCCTTTGAGCGCCGCCGGAATCTCGAAGCGCATGGATCGCACAACCGCTGCGATCACGAGCACATATGCCGTGACGGCAAAAATACAGTCGATAATGAAAAGCAGCATGTTCCTAATGAACACATCCGCGATGGTCACAATTCCTGAGACGACAAGCAGCAAGAGCGCCCAAGTCACAAGATTGGATCCGGTCCATGGCTGTTTGATACGGATTTCTGTTTGAGAGCCTTGATTCACGCTCGCGGCTAGAGCTTCCGGCGTGAGTGCCTGACCGCCTTGATGAGCTTGGCACAACGGCGAAATTTCCGCAGCGAATTTCACCGCCTTTTTCATGCGTTTAATCGGCTTGAGATGAAGAAACTGGACGGCCGTCTGCAGTTTGCAGATACACGTTGGGCCACTTATCAGATGAACGATGAGCGCTAAGAGCACAGGCGCGGCGATCACACTCAGAACGACGGATGCTCCTGATGCATCGTTAATTTGGCCCACAATGCCCCAGCCCAGAAGCAGCAGCATCACTATCATGACGATACTCATCCACATCCCAGTCCGCGTCCGCGCATAGCTGATAGCTTGAATATTTTTATAGTCGATGCGCTTATAGGATTCGGAAAATCCTATGAGAAAGGCTGCTGTCTCCACGCAAAGCAAATGATCGGGTCCCTGCCACAGATGGCCAGCTCGACGATCTCCCTTCGCGAGCAGCCTGTATTCTCCAAAAGCTTTTTTCATGGGGGGATTTTTGCTATTTATTGAACCAGCCAAACCAAAGGCCGGCTGCTCCGAACGCCATGCCGCAGACTTGGAGGGATGCAATGGCTATTGCTATCATCAGCCTTGCGCGTCCACGCGGCACAATGCTGCGCGGGGAGTTCCAGTGACGGATAGCGATGAACAGCGCGGCAGGCGCAGCAAAAATCACCGACCACCATAAGATGAGCGTGAACGGCATCAGCGCGAGCGAGAGCGCGATATTGTCCCATAGTGTGCGATTGCTCTGGAAGCGGGAGTCTTCTCCATTTTGTCGTAAATGTTCCAAGCACTTCAAGCACACAGTCTCGCTGCCCCACTGCGCAGCCCATGTGTCGGAGATCAACACACCGCAATGACCGCATTCCTTCGTGGCCCGGCGGCCTGGACTGTAGAAGCAAGCAGCCTCGCCCTCGCGCGGCGGATCAGCATACAGCCCGGGCGGTTTGACCCCCGCACCAGCCAGCGCGGGAAAGGCGATGGTGGTGCTCTCTCGTCTGCATTTCGGACAGACACCAAACCCGACCTCCATCAAGTCATTGACGGGGCGGGATTGGTTGCAGATAGGACAGCGAACCTCAGCCATAATCGTCCGTCGTGAATGAGGGGAGGTTTAGCGAGTCTTGATCACACGAGTGTCGCAGATGCGATCATGCAGAGCGCGTTTCTCAGTATCAAACCCAGCCATGATGTAGCCGATCATTAACGTGAAGCTGCTGAGCATGCCCGCAAAAGCACGACCGCAGGAGAGGCCCATCGAAAGTGGACTACCATCGCTGCGAACTACCTTTAATCCGGTTGCCATTTTGCCGAGGGTTGCGCCGTATTTTGCTACCATGAGCGTTTCATAAAGAACATTTATTCCAATCCCAACGAGTATCATCATGACCCCCACAATTGATTGACCAGTTCCACCATCCTTCATGCCGCTTATTGCAAATCCCATGATCAGCCCCAGCAAAAGCCCTGCCACTCGCAAAATAATTCCGTCCACAAATTTCGCGACGAAGCGAATCCAGAAACCGCCATACTGCATCATCCCCGGTGCAGTCGATGCTACGCCTTCGCGCATCTGCTGGACAAACGTGTCTTTTTGTCCGGCTGGCACCGCGACGCCACCAATTTGAGGAGCGTCCGTATTATTACTTGGCAGTGCTATGGAGATCGCCTGCCAGTCCGGCATACCTTCCTTCCAAACAAGCGTGGATGTATTGATGGCTCCGCTTGAAATCAGAGCCGTGAGTTGCGCCTCGGTGACTGGGCCAGTCTGTTGGCCGTTAAGTGAGTAATACCAGTTCATAGTTCAGGATGCTGTTATGTGTTTGGTTTGTCGCTATTTTTCAGGGAGTGAAGCCCGAATCATCGGGATACTGGTGCGGGTTCTCGAAATCGGAAAGTATTTTTTCATATGACCGCACAACAACTTCATCTCGCACCCTGAGCACGCATTGTGAAACGACTGCAACATGCTGTGTTGCCAGAATTCACTTATTGCGGAACGATAGGTGCTCCTCAATCTGATTCGGCCCTTATGCCCACGACAATCCACTCCGTAGTTGAACTCGCTCAGGCCCTAGTGCGCATCCCCTCGGTGAATCCCGAAGGCGAGACGGGGACGGAGCATACAGGGGAGGCGGCGTGCGCGGAATTCGTGTGTGAGTTTCTTAAGAGCTGCGGTGCTGAGTCTGTGTTGGAGGAAGTATTGCCGGGGCGACCCAATGTTATCGGGCGGTTCCCGTCGCATCCATTGCCGGACGGCAAAGCGAAACCGTGCATCGTGTTCGGCCCGCATCTGGACACCGTCGGGATAGGCGGCATGACGATTGATCCCTTTGGCGGCGTGGTGCGCGACGGAAAAATCTGGGGGCGCGGCGCGTGCGATACGAAAGGCCCGATGGCCGCGATGCTCTGGGCCTTGTGGGAACTGCGCGACGAGATCGCGGGGCTGCCGGTGGAAGTGCATTTCGCGGGCTTCATGTCCGAGGAAACGGCGCAACACGGCTCGCGTCATTTTGCGAAACATCACGGCGGGGACTACGCATTCGCCATCATCGCGGAGCCGACGGAATTGAAGACCGTATTCAAACACAAAGGCTGTCTTTGGGCGGACATCGAAACTTTCGGAACGGCGGTGCATGGTTCGCGCCCCGAACTTGGCGAGAATGCAATCATCAAGATGGCCAAGCTCATCAAAGCGCTCGATGGCGACTTCCGCGCCCAGCTTGCGAACGCGGGCGACGACGAATGGCTCGGGCGCACCACCATTAGTCTCGGCATGATTCAGGGCGGCACACGCCCGAACATCACCGCGGATCACTGCCGCCTCACCGTGGACATCCGCTTCAATCCTGCGATAGCCGCGCAAGGTGGACCGCTGGGGCTGCTAGGTGAATTTGTGAAACAACACGACGCGACCGCGAAAGTCTCGCCGATTGGAGCCACCTCGCCGTGTCTGAACACATCCGCTGCGGACCCGTTCGTGCAAAAGCTCGTCGCCAACGGAGCCGCGCTCACTGGCGCGCCGTGGTTTTGCGATGCAGCGTTTCTCTCAGAAATCGGCGGCGTTCCAGCAGTCGCCATCGGCCCCGGCAGCATCGCGCAAGCTCACACGAAAGATGAATGGATCGAGGTCGCGGAACTGGAGCGCGGCGCGGAGTTTTGGGTAAAGTGGCTGAGGGCACTTTAGTAATTTGCCATTGGCATCCGACTTAAACGCAGGTAAAATGCGGGCATGAGTGTGATTGAGGTGATTGAAGAAATGAAACGCCTGCCTAAAGCAGAGCGCGAGGCGGTTATTCATTATTTTGACAAGGAACAAGAGTCCGAGAAGCGCGAGAGTATGAGCGTCAATGACGCCATTGATCATGTGTTCGAGAATTACGATGGGTTACTCGCGAAGTTGGCACAATGAGCCATGCCTTCCGAGCCTTCATTTCTTGATCGTTCAACAGTCGAGCGAATCCACAATCGTTCCATTGAACGTCACGGCGGCATTCATGGCGTGCGTGACGAATCACTTGTCGAAAGCGCACTGGGTGCCGCAATGAATGATTTTTATTATGGCACTGGTGATTTGTTCGCTGTGGCTGCTGGGTATGCCTTTCATCTCGCGCAGAACCAAGCTTATCTTGACGGTAACAAGCGCACCGCAGCAGCGACTGCATTGGCTTTCCTGGCTCACAATGGTTGCACGCGCGTTGCTACTGAAACGGAACAGATGGAAATCTACGACGCCCTCATTGCGATCGCGGAACGTCGGATGACGAAGCCGGAGCTGGCGGGACTGTTCCGGAGGTTGTTTGGTTCGCAGCAGCCGTAGCGAGAAGTCTCTCGAAAATTATTACCGCAGACCTGACCATAAAGGTGGGCGATATCTCGGTTTTAATATCCTTTTGATAAAAGACCCGACGATGATTATGTCATTGGGCTTATCCTCGCCAATAAACAGCATTGATCCCGCCTTATTTAATACTATGAAAACTCGTATCTTCCGCCTGCCAGTAATCGCCGCCGTGTGCGGTTTGGTTATGTTTTCGCAAGCAAACGCTGACGATAACACACTGAATGTTGACGGTAAGGCTCACCCCAGAATCGTACTTGAGCGCCCGGTAAAACCAGGGCGTGTAGTTCGTGGTCGCAACGAAGTCGTGAAACCTGTGCAAGGTGTGTCTGGTTTGGAATTGATCGGTTTGCTCGGCAAACAGATCAATGCTTTGGCTGCTCATCATAATTTGGCGCCCGCAGAATTGTCTTCCGTTATTGAACGTGATGCTTCTCTGAAGGCGAACAAAGACGGGGTGCTTTACTATGTATGCCCTCCAATGTCGGCAAGCCAAGCTGCATTGGCTGCAGCAACTGCAACTCCGGCGAAAGGACCACCGTTCCCCACTAGCCAGACGTTCAAATTGCACAGCAATCCTACATCTACCAAGGTGATTTATTTGGATTTTAAGGGACACACGACGACGGGCACCCAATGGAACACGTCATTCGGAAAGGTTGTGACGCCGATTTATGACACTGACGGCAATCCTGGGAGTTTCAGCGAAACGGAACACACGAATATGCAGGAAATCTGGCAGCGCATTTCAGAAGAATTTGCGCCATTCAATGTGGATGTGACGACAGAGGATCCAGGAACGGCGGGCATTGTGAAGGCAACCGGAAGTGACAAAAACTACGGCCAGCGAGTGTGCATTGGGGGCAGCGACTCCGACTGGCTTCATGATTCTGCCGGGGGAGTTTCCTATCTGAATACATTTGGAAGCAGCAAGGATACGCCATGTTTCGTATTCACTAAGGATACAGGCAACAACACCAAATTCGCTGGTGAAGCAGGAGCCCATGAGCTCGGTCACACCTTCGGCTTGAACCACCAAGGCCAGACGAACGGCACGGAATACTACGCGGGTCAGGGAGACTGGGCGCCGATCATGGGTGTCGGTTACGACAAGAAAATCACGCAATGGTCGAAGGGCGAGTATCCGTTGGCGAATAATAAGGAAGACGAGATCGCCATGATCGCGGCTTATGTTCCCTATCGCGCTGACAAGGCGGGTAACTACATTTCTGCGGCGGTTGATCTGGCCGGCACCACATTCAATGTCAGCGACATCATTGAGAAGCGCGCAGACGTTGATTTTTATCATATCAATGCTGGCCCCGGCTCACTGAACTTTGCCGTCACGGGAGCCACGCCAGAGGCTAATCTCGCGGCAAAGCTTTCACTCTATGACGGGTCAGGTAAACTGTTGTTGACTGCGAGTCCTGATGCCAATTTTGGCGCGACACTGAGCGATACCGTCGTGCAGGGCACATATTATGTTGCTGTCGAAGGCGCTAGTGTGGGCAGTGTGAGCAAGACTGGTTTCTCTGACTATGGCAGTCTGGGGCAATACACTTTGACGGGCGATGTGGCGGCCATTGCCGGTCTGCCCCCGATTGCTGTTGCGACAAGTTCGGCCCCCGTGACTGGAATTGTGCCGCTCACGGTGAATTTCTCCAGCCTCGGCAGCTATGATCCGGATGGTTCTATAACCAAATATATTTGGTATTTCGGTGACGGCACCACCTCGGTCGGTGCTAATCCTTTCCATACTTACACCAAACCGGGTTACTACACGGCGGGGTTGGTAGTGTTTGACGACAGCGGCCTCTCAGGAACCACGACGATCAACATTGACGCGCAGTCCGTGAATGGTCCGGCGGGCGTTCATGTGGAAGATATCAAGCTGTCTCTCTACAAATCGTGGATTTACGGTTACTATGCGAAAGCGGTGGTCGTGGTGAAGGATCAGGACGGTAATGTTGTTCCAAATGCGGCAGTCGCAGCTACTTGGAGCGGCGTGGGCACCGGATCATTTACGGTATCAACCAATGCTGCTGGCGCGGCGACGATCTGGTCGGATTCCGCATTCAGCAATAAGACACTTATCACGTCCGACGGCACGGCAAAACCCAAAACGCAATTAAATCGCGGCACCTTCACATTTACGGTCACTGGCATCACTAAGACCAATCTTCCCTATCAGGCGGCGTTCAACAAGATCACGTCGGCATCCGTCACCACACCCTGACCGCTGAGAAGTAATCAAGTGGCGACCTGTTCCTCGAGGAGTGGGGCGGTGGAATCAGCAGTCTATAGCTTGAATGCCAACGGATAAGATTGCACACCCGAGAGCGCCTTCACTGCTTGCACGGCCGCTTTGACATTATGGACGCGGAAGATATCAGCGCCGCGACGGATACCGGCAGCGATGCAAGCCAACGTGCCGGCGTCGCGGTCAAGCGGGTCTGACAATCCAAGAACGTCGCCGATGACGGTCTTGCGCGAGACAGGCAAAAGAATAGGGCGGTTAAAGCGCTGCAATGACTTCAGTTCACGGTAGATGCGCAGGTTGTCGTCGCGTTGCTTAGCGAAATCGATGCCGGGATCAAGGATGATCTGTTCCTCAGGCAATCCAGTGCTGCGAGCGAGATTGATTTTCTCTTCAAAGAAAACATCGAGCACACGCATGATGTCGTCATAACCGACGTGAGTATGCGACACTTTGGGCTGGCCGACGCTGTGCATGATGAGCAAGGCGGCGCCGTGCTGGGCGCAGAGTTCCGCATTGCGGGCGTCGGGCAGCGCGGAAATGTCGTTAATGATGTCGCCACCGAGGGGCAGAACACGGGCGATGACTTCGCTGCGCCAAGTGTTGATGGATAACATGGGAGATGATTGATGAGCGATGAGCGATAAACGATGAGTGAAGTCGGGCCAGCGTTCGATGAACGGCGTTAGGCGGCGGACTTCCTCGTCGATGGAGATGGGGCCGCGATTGGTGCGGGCGCTTTCCGCGCCGATGTCGATGATGTCCGCACCATCGCGGATCATTTGTTCCGCTTGAGCGAGCACAGCCTCGGGGTCGAGCGTGCCGTCGTTGCAGAAGGAATCGTCATTGATATTGACGATGCCCATGACCAGCGGTCGGCGCGGGAAGGTGATGCGATGGTGCCGGGCGTGGAGTTGCATTCAATTACAGCGCCACAGCGCGATGCTTCCGCTTTTCAAATAAGAGCGTCTCAGTGTAGCCCACCTCTTTCGCCAGCGAGATGGCCTTGTCGAAATCTGCGCCGACTTCGCCGGGGGCGTGGGCGTCGGAGTTGATGAGGAGCGGGACGTTGGCGCTGCGGGCCAGTTCGAGGAATTGTCTGGCGGGATACATTTCCTTCACGTCCTTGCGCAGGCCGGCGGTATTGATCTCAAAGGCAGTGCCAGTATCGGCCAACGCCTGAACGATGGGTTCGTAAAAACGGCGCAAATCTCCACTGGGGCGATGGCCAAACTTCTTCGGCAGATCGGGATGTCCCACGAAATCGAAGAGCCGGGTGCGAATGGCTTTCTCATAGAGTCGGAAATACAGCGTCCAGATTTCCTCCACGCTGCCCTCGGTTAAGCGGAAAAGATACTTAGGATCGTCCACCGCCCAGTCGCGGGAGATGTAGTGGACGCTGCCGATGAGGTAGTCGAATTCTGCTTTGCCGGAGAGTTCCTCGATCCATTTTTCGCCTCCATCAAGATAGTCCACCTCCAGCCCGAGGCGGATGGGCAGGGTTGGGAACTCGGAGCGCGCCTCTTCCACCATTTCCAGATAGCGGGGGAATTCCTCCCAATCCATGCGCCAGTCATCGAAATGATCTGGCATTGGATTGTGATCGCTCAGTCCCAGCTCTGGCAAACCGAGCCGCTGGGCGGCCGCGGCGTATTCCCTTGGATGGCCAACGGCGTGCTTGCAGAGGGGGGTGTGGGTATGGTAGTCGGGGGGCACGGGTAAATATATTTAAAAAATTCTTGCTGCACCAGCATAGTTTCGGCTATTCTCACGCCCATGAACCTAAAATTCACCTTATTTTTTACGGCCTTGCTGGCCATGCCTTTGACCAGCCATGCCCTCGTCGGCGGGCCCTTTGACAACAACGACTTTTCCGCTGCCTTGGATGAAAACGGCATTTATCAAACTGCCATCAGGTTCAAAAATGGCTCAGGATTTTCTCAGTGGGGAACCAATGTATCCATATCCGGTTCGATTACGGGCATACCCGCCAGTAAGGGTTCTTTCTTGAACCGTTCCATCATTTATTGCAATGGCATAACGTATTTCGGAATTGCGTCCGGCATGGTGGATCACACGTCGAATACCGTCTTAGGCTATACGAACGGGAATACGACCAACGGTGAGATCTCGAGCTCAGTAGCAGCAGGCACCGCTAACACCCAATGGAAAGCGCTAATCACCACCAAAAAACCGCAGCTACGCTACTCTGGGAAGGGAGAGATCACGATCCTTACTGAGCCTCCGGCCAATGCAACAACCGTAACCAGTCTCTTGCAGGCCAGTCTGGCAGATGCCCTCGCCGCTATCAATGCGGGGGATATTGCCACAGACCCCAATGCCGGTCCCGCTGAAACCCTCGCTCAGATTATCTCATTCCAGAAAAAGCTCCTCAATGCGCAACTGCAGGCTGTTAAAGCTTTCACTCCCACTCTGGACAATACCAGTTCAGGCGACAATGGCTTCGCTGGACCCATATCCGTCTATGGTGCCCGGATATTCTTCAACACCCTCAGCGCACGGTAAATAGACTTCGCTTTCTTTTAAGCCGGAAATAGATCAAAAAAGGGTTTTTTTCCGTGAGGAAAAAAGCCCTTTTTACTTTCTCCCCATGCGGCCCTCTAAAGGATTTACGCTGATCGAGCTTCTGCTCGTGATCTGCATCTTGGCACTGCTGGCCACCATCAGTTTTCCATTGTTCGGCGTCTTGCGAAAAAAAGCTGGACTCGCCGCTTGTATAGGAAACATGCGGATTATCGGAGTCAGTCTCAATGTTTACCTCCAGGAACACAACATGATCTGGCCGCAGGAGCCGGAAGCCGGGTTTCAGGGCGAGGACGATATGTTCAAGTGGTGGGAGCACACGATGTCCGAATACGGCGTGGCCCGGAAGCACTGGATCTGCCCCTCGGATGCGTCCGCCAACAATGATGACAACCTCGGAAGCGACACATTCTATGGCTCCTATGTGCCCACCAACTTCGATGAATATCCGAACACCGCCTTCCGCTGGAAGCAGCCTTGGCTCATCGAGCGGGCTGGCTTCCACGGTGGCTCCCGCGGTCCCAACATGCTCATGCCCGATGGCAGTGTGTTGGAAGGAGTTTCCATGTCGGCCCAGTAAAAAAAGCGGCACCTGTGTCGCGTTTTCTGTTTTCCGTTCTCGGTTATTCGCTTACTTAGTGAGTCTGGACTTGGTGCTTTGTCCCCATTCAAATTTCATAATCAGCCTAATCTATTTCCCGTCATGACCACCGCCATCACTCCCACCCGCAGCGCCGACTTTCCCGAATGGTATCAACAAGTTGTTCGCGCAGCCGATCTTGCGGAAAATTCCGAAGTCCGCGGCTGCATGGTCATCAAGCCTTGGGGCTGTGGATTGTGGGAAAACATCCAACGCACGCTTGACGCAAAGTTCAAGGAAACCGGCCATCAGAACGCCTATTTTCCGCTGCTCATCCCGCTGAGCTATTTGGAAAAAGAAGCGCAACACGCCGAGGGGTTCGCTACTGAATGCGCCGTGGTCACCCATCATCGTCTGGAAGCAGAGAAGCAGCCCGACGGCACCACCAAACTTATCCCCACGGGCAAGCTAGCCGAGCCTTTCGTCATCCGTCCCACCAGCGAGACCATTATCGGCGCGGCTTTTGCCCGATGGGTGGAGAGCTATCGCGACCTGCCCTTGCTCATCAATCAGTGGTGCAACGTCATGCGCTGGGAGATGCGCCCCCGCCTCTTCCTCCGCACCGCCGAGTTCCTCTGGCAGGAAGGCCACACAGCGCACGAGACCACTGAAGAAGCCATGATCGAAGCGCGGCAGATGCACAAGGTCTATGAAGACTTCCTCTGGAATCACCTCGCCATCCCCGCCATCCCCGGCGAGAAGACCGCGCGCGAGCGTTTTCCCGGCGCGTTAAACACCTTCACTGTCGAGGCCATGGTGCAAGATCGCAAAGCCATCCAGGCGGGCACATCACATTTCCTCGGACAAAATTTTGCCAAGGCCGCGAATATCGAATTCCTCGGACGCGACAACCAGCGCCACCTCGTCTGGACTACGAGCTGGGGCATGAGCACGCGCGTCATTGGCACTCTCATCATGGCTCATGCCGACGACGACGGCGCAATGCTGCCGCCGCGCATCGCCCCCACGCAAATCGTCATTCTTCCTGTCACGCCGAAGCCTGAAACCAAGCAAGAAGTGTTCGATGCCTGCGATGCACTGGCCCAGACTCTGCGCGCCCATTCGTATCGTGATGGCCCCATTCGCGTGCATGTGGACAAGCGCGACATCCCTGGTGGCCAGCGCAACTGGGAGTGGATCAAAAAAGGCGTGCCTCTCCGCTTGGAACTCGGGCCACGCGACATTGAGAAACGCAGCGTCGCTGTTGCCCGCCGTGATCGCGCCCCGAAAGATAAGGAATTCATTCCCAAGGAACAATTCCTCCGCGATGTCGCTGACATTCTTGAGGACATCCAAAACCAGATGCTCGCCCGCGCCATCGCCCTGCGTGATGAGAATACGAAACGCCTGGAGACCGAGGCCGAGTTCCGCGCATTCTTCACTCCGCAGAACGAGGACAAGCCAGAAATCCACGGTGGCTTTGCCCTCATGCATTGGGCAGGCAGCGGCGAGGATGAGGAGCGATTGCAGAAGGAACTGAAAGTCACTATTCGATGCATCCCAGATGGTGATACCTATGCCGAGCAGGGCGCGTGTTTCCTCACCGGCAAGCCCAGCGCGCGGCGCGTGATCTTCGCGAAAAGCTATTGATCCACCTGAGTAACACAGTCGTCTCGACTGTGTGTGTTGCGGGCGTCTCGCCCCGCAAGGCTTCATGGAATCCCTCGTGGGGCGAGACGCCCCCGACACACGCAGGCCAGAGGCCCACGTTACTTACTGACTGACACGCGCAACGAGCGCTCTATGCTAATAAAAATATGAGCGGGGCTGGGCGCCCGCCCAACCCCGCTATATCGCACGCTTCCTCATTCCGGCGCTTTCGCCGGAAATACTTCGGTGATCAGCTTAGCTGCCGGAAATCGCTTCGTGTCCTTTTTCGCCAGTGCGGATACGGACGGCTTCGGATACTTCGCTGACAAAAACTTTGCCGTCACCGATCTTGCCGGTGTTGGCGGCTTTGACGATGGCTGCGACTACGCTGTCGGCACGGTCAGATTCGACCACGACTTCGATTTTGACCTTGGGGAGAAAGTCCACGGTGTATTCGCTACCGCGATAGATTTCCGTGTGCCCCTTCTGGCGGCCGAAGCCTTTGACTTCGACCACGGTCATACCCTGCACACCGACTTCGGCGAGGGCTTCCTTGACGTCCTCCAGTTTGAAGGGCTTGATGATGGCTTCGATTTTTTTCATAGGTTAGTTCTCTGATGGCGAGTGCGCTGAGGTTGTGGTTTGATGATGAATGCGGCCTTGACCGTGGAGTTGTAAGAAGCGAGCACCGTGCCAAGCCTGTGAGTTTTTTATAAAAAGTTCATTTCTTGCCAGTCCAGTTTATTTTATCAAGAAGATCGAAGAGCACTTGGCAAGCTTCCCATTCCATGATTGCATGGCCTATCATTCAACAAATTATCACTATGCGCAAATCCCTTGTTATCTCTTCGCTCTGGCTCGCCGCCATCACCTTTGTCACTGCCGGTGACGCCATTCAGATTCGCGCTCATTGGGAAACGGGAAAAGTTTACACGCAGGAAATCATCACTGAGATGAATGTCATGATGCCCGAGCTGGCTGCCGCTGGCGGTCAGAAGACGGAAATCAACCAGACCATGTCGATTACCGTGAAGCCGGACCCGGGCACGGATAACAAGCTCGCTGCCGTCAAGATTGTCTCCATGAAAGCCAAGATGTCCATCATGGGGCAGAACATGACTTATGACTCCACCGACCCCGCCAAGTCCTCGCCCATGCTTCAGCAGAGTTTCGGTGCCTTGGTCGGCAAGGAGTTCACCATCGTCTATGACAAGAACGATATGATCACCGGCACCCGCGATCTGGAAAATCTTGTCCCCACGCCAGTCGGCGGTGGCAAAGGCCCGAACGGCGAGCAGTTGGCCGACGCCTTCCGCAAATCTCAGGAGATGGGTCTTCCCAAGGATCCCGTTGCTCCCGGAGGCGCTTGGACTTACGAGAACAAAATCGAAATGCCTCCCGCAGGAGCCATTGTCATCAAGGGCACTGGCAAGTATGAAAGCAACACCGTGGTCGATGGACGGCAGCACGCCAAAATTCTCATCAACGGAAAATTCACCACCCCTGAGCCAGCACCCGGCAAGGCGGAGAAGCCAGCCTTACCAGTCAAGTTCGGCGAAGGCAGCACCATGGCTGGAGAGATTTCCTACGACATTGATCGCCGCTTAGTTACCAAGAGCGAAGTGAACAGCCTCCTCAAGATGAACATCGGCGGTAAAGAAATTCCGATGAACCAGAAGATGATCAGCAAGCTCATCTCAGTTGAGCCGATCAAGTAACGCGGATTTAAAGATACTGGGTGCTACGGTTTACCGAGATGCGCCTAGGTAAAAGCCGGATATAATTTACCGCCCTGCGCCATAAGTGGCGCAGCGGACGTAGATTATCGCAAAATGAATCCGGGGCACCTAGAAGATCACGCCAAGTTAGTCCTGATTGGATGGACAGTGATCATCGTCGCAGCGTGGCTTATGGGCACGCTTTGCCGCCGGATCAAGCAACCGCGCGCAGTGGGTGAAATCATCGCGGGTCTGCTGCTAGGGCCATCTTGTCTCGGCTTTTTTTGGCCGGAAGCGGTGACCGCAGTTTTCCCGCCGGAGATCAAAGACTCACTGGGGTTACTGGCAAAGATCGGGCTATTGCTCATGCTTTTCCAAGTGGGCATGGAGTTTGATTTTTCCCATCTACGGGACAAATCGAAGGTGGTCATCGCCACCTCATTCATGGGCATTGTCGCCCCGTTGCTCGGCGGACTGGCCATCGGCCCGTGGCTCCACAGCACCTTTGCGCCCGAGTTACCCCGGTTAGGCTTCCAGCTTTTCATCTGTGTGGCATTGTCCATCACTTCGCTGCCGGTCATGGGGCGGATCTTGCTGGAGATGAAACTCGAACGCACTGCACTGGGCGCGACCGCCATTAGTGCGGCGGCGATTGACGATGCGGTGGGCTGGATATTTCTCGGCGTGGCTTCAGCACTTGTGAAACAAGGGACGCATTTTTCCTGGCTGCCGTTTCTCGGCCAGACGGCATTGATCATCTTATATGTGTTGCTGCTCTTTAAAGTCGTTGGCCCTCTCTTGATCAAGGCTTGGCGCAGCCAGTGCCGCAAGTTCAACACGGACACCTTCACACCCGGTTATCTGGCGCTTTTGTTGTGCACGCTTTTTGTCTCAGCATTGATCACGAATCGCTTGGGCATATTTGCTATCTTCGGCGCCTTTACGCTTGGGGTCGCACTGCATAGCGAGCCTTCATTGGTCAAAGCCTGGCGCGACCGATTCGGTGATTTTGTCGTAGTCGCACTGGTCCCCATTTTCTTCACTAACACGGGATTAAACACAGACATTCGTTCGTTCAACCTTGCTGCTGTCAGCCCGGTCATCGCATGGTCTGGTTGCGCACTTGTCTGTCTCGTCGCCATCCTAAGCAAGCTCGGCGGCTGCACACTCGGCGCACGCCGCGCTGGCGCTTCTTGGCGGGAAAGCCTGAGCTTGGGCGCATTGATGAACACGCGCGCACTCATGGGGCTGGTCGCGATCAATGTGGGCAAGGACCTCGGCCTGCTCAATGAACCGCTCTTCGCAATGTTCGTGATCATGTGCCTTCTTACTACCGTCGTGACGGGGCCAATGCTGCACGCATGGCTACCGCCGGATATGAAAAAGCTCGTGCCGCAGTGACGGCACGAGCATGAGAAAGCATTCGCTCTCGACGGCTATTTCAGCTCCGTCAGGATCATGTCTTTGTATTGCACGGTCATGCCAGTGGGACCCTTGTGCAATTGAAGTCCGAGGACGCCCTTCTTCGCGGCTCCCGTAGCTTCGTCGATGACGTCAACGGTTTGCACACCGTTGATGAAATGCTGCAGGTGGTTGCCCTTGGCAATGATCTTGTATTCGTTCCACTCGCCCATGTTGATCTTCGCCTGAATATCATCGCTCTTGCCGACTTCGCCGACGACTTCGATGTTCGCCGACTTCTTTTTGCCCTTATTGTCGGCGGCCTCTTTACTGGCTTCGTGAATCACGACCTTTTCGCCGCGTTTTGCTAGAATGCCGCGACCCTTTTCTTCATAAAGAATGCCGCTGTAGGTCTTGCCGCACTCCATGTCCGCCTGATAACCGGAGAGCACGGAATACTCCGGCTTCACGATTTTGCTGCGATATTGCACGCCGCTGTTGCCGAACTTCTCGCTCTTGCCGTCCATGTCAGTGAGCTTGTATTTGAAGGTCAACTCGAAGTCGGCAGGCTCGCCACCGTCCCAGATGAGGAACGTGTTTTCCGTCACCATGTGCTCGGCAGTCGTGTGGCCAGTGATGCAGCCGTCCTGCACGCTCCAGAAATCTGACACACCGTGCCAGCCCGTGAGGTCCTTGCCATTGAAGATGGGCTTGCCGTCATCGGCGGAAACGTTGCTGGTGGAAACCAGAACCAACGCAGCGAGCGCGGCACCGGAACGGAACAGTGAAGTAAACAGTGGGTGTTTCATGTGACGATATAAACGGACGATCTAGCCGCTTTCCAGCACAGAGATGAAAAAAATAAAACGGGATGCCAGCGAACCGGCATCCCGTATATAAAAACCAGATGCTTCCGCCGCTCAGTCACGCCGGGAGGCCAACTTCGAGAGCAGTCGCAGGATTTCCAAGTAGAGCCACACCAGCGTCACCAGAAGGCCGAAGGAGGCATACCACTCCATGTATTTCGGTGCGCGACTCGCGACCCCGTGCTCAATGACGCCAAAGTCGATGATCAAATTCAGGGCGGCAACAATCACGATCACAAAGCTGATGCCGATACTGAACCATCCGTTCCCATAGAGAAAACCAAGTCTGATGCCGAACATGCTGAGCACCATACCGATCAGATAGGTCAGCGCGATTCCGGCAGTGGCCGCAAAGACTCCCATCATGAATTTCTTAGTCGGCTGAATGATGCGCGTCGTGTAAAGCCCGAGCATTCCGAAAAGCGTTCCCGTCGTCAGCAGCACCGCCTGCAAGACAATTCCGTGGAACTGCGTCTCATACATCGCGGAGAGCGCACCAAGCAGAAGCCCCTCAGAAACGGCATACAGCGGAGCCGTCACAGCAGACCATTCCTTCTTGAAACAAGTGATAAGGCAAAAGATGATTCCGCAGATCAAGCCGCCCCACATCCACGGTGCCGCAGCCGTAGAATCGGTCATGAATTTTTGCCAAGTGAAGTAGGCTGGCAATAGAACCAGCGCCAGAAGAAACGCGGACTTGTTCACCGTGCCTTGCAGCGTCATTGGATTGGCGTTGTCCACGCCAACAGAATTAAAGGAATTTTCAGAGAGAGTGGGATTGGATGAGTTCATCATAGTGGGGGATTTAGAGTGTTGAATCGAAAAGCCGTTGAAACAGACAGAGATTTTTTCATTTCACCACCCAAATTCATACGAACGATGGGGATGGCAAGACCTACTTTTAATACGCCAGCCACGGTCCGAGCCATTTCTCCGTCTCTTCAACGCTCATGCCTTTGCGCGCGGCGTAGTCTTCGATCTGGTCTTTGTTCAGTTTCCCGGTGGCGAAGTAGCGCGATTCGGGATGTCCGAAATATAGTCCGCTGACGGCAGCGCCGGGATGCATGGCGTTGCTCTCGGTGAGCGTGACACCAGTGTGCTGCGTGGCTTCGAGTAAATCGAAAAGGATTGGCTTCTCCGTGTGGTCAGGCTGCGAGGGATAACCGGGCGCGGGCCGGATGCCGCGATAACGTTCGCGGATGAGATCTTCGCTGCTGTGCTCCTCGGGCTTTTCGTAGCCCCATGCGACGCGGGCCTGCTTGTGCATGTATTCCGCGCTGGCCTCGGCGAGGCGGTCGGCGATGGCCTTGGCCATGATGCTGTTATAGTCGTCGTGCGCATTCTTGAACTCGTCCGCAAATTCATCCGCGCCATGCACGCCGACGGCGAAGCCGCCGATATAATCCGCGCGCCCGCTGTCTTTCGGCGCGACAAAATCCGACAGCGCGTAGTTCGGTGTGTCTTTCTTGATCATCTGCTGGCGCAGTGTGTGGAAGACGCATCGCACCTCCTTACGTGTCTCGTCGGCATAAACTTCGATGTCATCGCCCACACTGTTCGCGGGATAGAAGCCAAAGCAGGCACGCACGGTGTAGCGGTTTTCCTTGATGATGCGATCCAGCAACGCTCGCGCCTCTTGAAAAAGTTTCCCCGCAATGGGTTCAATCTCCGCCTGCGACTCCGGCAGCGCGCTCTTGAAGCGCTGTTCCTTCTCGTCCCAGCGCCCGCGCAATTCCCATGTGTGGAAGAATGGCGACCAGTCAATGAATGGCACCAAGTCCGTGATCGGCAGCGGATCGTAAGTCTTCACGCCGAGCAAAGACGGCACTGCAATCTCCTGCGTCGCCCAGTCGAACTTCGAGCCTTTCGCACGCGCATCGGCGAGCGGGATGAGTTTTTTAGCCTCATCTTTCGCGGCGTATTGTTCACGCAGTTTGACGTGACGTTCTTCGTTCTGCTTCACGAATCCGTCGCGTTGTCCCTCGCTGAGCAGCGAAGTCATCACTGGCACCGAACGCGAGGCGTCGAGCACATGCACGATGGGCTGAGAGTAGTGCTGCGCGATCTTGATCGCGGTGTGGGCTGCGCTGGTGGTCGCCCCACCGATGAGGAGCGGCAGCTTCCAACCGAGGCGCTGCATCTCTTTGGCCACATGGACCATCTCATCGAGCGACGGTGTTATCAGTCCACTCAAGCCGATGACGACAGCTTTCTCGCGCGCAGCGGCTTCGAGTATTTTTTCGCACGACACCATGACGCCGAGATCGACGACACGGAACCCATTGCAAGCCATGACCACGCCCACGATGTTCTTACCGATGTCATGCACGTCACCCTTCACGGTGGCCATGATGATGCAGGCTGCGGCGTCGGAGTCGTCGGCGACTACTTCTGCTGGAAGGGGAAGTTGTCCTTCATCGCCTGCTCTAGGCCGCGCGTCTGCACTCGTTCTTCCCAGGTTTTCTTCAGGGATGAAATTGTCAGTTCGTCCACTATTTTGAACAACTCCGCTGCTTTGGCTGCGCGCGAAGAATGCTTCGAGGACGCTGGCGCTGTAGCGCTGGTCGGAGGAGTGATTATGGAAGTGTTCACGAGCGATAGCTTCCCCTGTTTTGATGAGGTTTGCAAGGTCTTTGTGGAGGTGCTCCAGCAGCCAGTCAGCAGTTTGTTCTTCGGGTTTTGTGAAGTTGCTGTTGTCCACGATCCGAAGTTCGCAGCCGCCATCTGTTTTCAAGTCTTGCCAGAGATTCAAAGTCGTGCGGGCCGCCTGAAAATGTCCGCCCGCCGCGCGGCGCAAGGGAACAATGCGTCCCCCTTCAATTGCTGCACGATTCATCATATTCACGACTGCCTTTTCCCAAGGGCAATAGACAAAGCGCAGACTGATGATGTGGGAAAGTTTTACAGCTTCCATGATGTGCGCACGGCTGCGGTCAAAATTTTGCAAAGTGCCGTCCATCACAATCGCGACACGTTTCGCATTTACGAAATCGCGCGTAGCGCTCGTCTTACCGCTTCCTTGCCCGCCCGCGTTGAAAACAATCAAACTCTCCGCAGGTAGCTCGCGTAGTTTCTTCGCGTAGAGCCAGTCAATGAACGCCCCTGCTGGTTCCAGCGTGGCCACGCTCCATTTCTGGCGCGACTCGCGGCTTAATGCGTAGTCAATACTCAACTCCTGCGCGTTGTTGCGGTCGAGGACATTAGCAAATTTCGCGGTGTAGAGCTTGGCCATGCCTTCGAGGTTCGAAGCGAGGTCGGCGGCGAACTTGAGTTCGATGCGGCGTTCCTCGGCGCTGAGTCCAGCATAAGGCATGTAGGTGAAGCCATCTTCCAGCGTCACGTCTTCTCCTTCAGGCACCGCAGCGGCCTGTGCGATGAGCTGCTTTGCTTTGGCCTTGATCGCTTTTTCCGCGAGCATAAACGGATCGAGATATGCGACGCTCTTCTTCATGACGCGCGCACTTTTCACGACTTGAGGCAGGAACATTTTTCCTGCGCCGAACAAATCACCGACGACGCTCATGCCGTCCATGAGCGGGCCTTCGATGACCTTGAGTGGCACCACGAACTTGTCGAGCGCCTCCTGCGTGTCCTGATCAATGAAATCCGTGATGCCTTTCAGCAACGCGTGTTCGAGCCGTTTCTCCACGGGCGCATCACGCCAAGCGAGGTCGGCCTCCTGCTGCTTCACTCCGGCTACGCCTTTGAATTGCTCGGCGTAATCGACCAGAATCTCCGTCGCATCAGGGCGGCGGTTCAAGAGCACGTCCTCGACTTTTACGAGCAACTCTTTAGGAATTTCCTCGTAAACTTCGAGCATCCCCGCGTTGACGATTCCCATGTCCATGCCGGCCTTGATCGCATGAAACAAGAAGGCGCTGTGCATGGCCTCGCGCACTTTGTTGTTGCCGCGGAAGCTGAAGCTGATGTTGCTCACGCCGCCGCTAACCTTCGCATAAGGCAGGTTCTGTTTGATCCAGCGCGTGGCCTCGATGAAGTCCACCGCGTAGTTGTTGTGCTCCTCCATACCCGTCGCGACGGTAAGGATGTTCGGATCAAAAATGATGTCCTCGGGCGGGAAACCGACTTCATCGACGAGGATGCGATAAGCGCGTTCGCAAATGCGTATTTTTTCCGCATAGCTCGCGGCCTGACCGTTTTCATCAAAGGCCATCACTACCGTTGCGGCACCGTAGCGTTTCAATGCGCGACCGCGTTCCTTGAAGACTTCTTCACCTTCCTTTAACGAGATGCTGTTCGCGATGCCCTTGCCTTGCAGGCATTTCAATCCGGCCTCGATGACCTCCCACTTCGAGGAGTCCACCATGATAGGCACCTTGTTCACCTCAGGCTCGGTTTGCAGCAGCGTGAGGAACTTCGACATCATCGCCACGCCATCAATCAAGCCCTCGTCCATGCAGACGTCGATCACGTTCGCGCCGTTCTCGACCTGCTGACGCGCGATAGCGACGGCTTCCTCGAGCTTGCCATCCTTGATGAGCTTGGCGAACTTGGGCGATCCGGCGACGTTGGTGCGCTCGCCGATCATGAGGTAGTTCGCGTTACTCGTGAGATTGTAAGGCTGCGATCCTGACAAGCGCATCACCGGCTCCAGTTGCGGCACGTGTCGCGGCTCGATGTTCTCGACCGCCTTGGCTATGGCCGCAATGTGCTCCGGCGTGTTGCCGCAGCAGCCGCCCATGATGTTCACGAAACCATTGCTGGCGAAATCCATCGCGAAGTTCGCCATATCCGGCGGCAGCAGATCGAAGCCCGTGGGTGCGAGTGGATTCGGCATGCCCGCATTCGGATAGCACGAGACAAACGTGTCCGCCTTCTGCGCGAGTTCTTCGAGAAACGGTCGCATCTTGTCGGGGCCGAGCGAGCAGTTCAGACCAATCGACAACGGCTTCACATGCCGCATCGCATTGAGATAAGCTTCAGTGATCTGACCGGAGATCATAGTCTCGCCGCCGGGGCCAACTGCGGCGGAAATCTGAATCGGCAATTCCACGCCGTCTTTAGCAAAGACTTCCTCGATGGCTGTCAGCGCGGCCTTGGCATTGAGCGAATCAAAAATGGTTTCCACCATCAGCGTATCCACTCCGCCCGCGATCAGGGCGCGAATCTGATGGGCATACGCGGCTACAACTTGATCGTAGGTGACATAGCGGAAACTCAAATCCTGCAGATCGGGAAACTGAGAGAGCGACACGGTAAGTGGCCCCACTGCGCCCGCGACGTAACGTTTACGCCCCGTCTTCTCGCCAACAATGTCCGCCCACTTCCGGCATTGCTGCGCGGAGTTGAAATTGATCTCCCAAGCGAGGTCGTTGAGGAACTTGTCGTCGATGATCTTCTGGAAGAACGCAGGATCTTTGCGCCCGCCTTTCTCGCGCGGGTCTTCGATGAAGAACTCGCTCTGGGCTATGCTGGTGCCGGAGAAGGTGTTGGTTTCAATGATGTCCGCGCCCGCCTCAAGGAAACGGCGGTGGATGTCCTCGATGATGTCCGGGCGGGTGATGCTCAGAATGTCGCCGTTGTTGAGCAGGTCTTTATCATTGGCCTTGAAGCGCTCACCGCGCGCGTCCGCCTCCTTCAGCCCGTAGCCGCGGATCGTCGTGCCCATAGCTCCATCAATCACTAGGATGCGTTTGCGCATGAGTGCTTCAAGCTCGGCACGGACATTGGGGCGGGCGGACATGATCATAACGTAGCGGGGAACGATACGGTTTCAAGTATCATATGAACGCATCATGATTTGTAGATGCGAAGATATATTCAGAGGGCATAACAATGGACTTGCTGGAGTATGGCATCAATGCCATACTCTCGATATGAAAATGACGATGCACATCGACGAGGCCTTGTTGACCGAGGTCATGGCCGCAACCGGAGCCAAAAGCAAAACCGCCGCTGTGAATGAAGCCTTGCGCAAAGTTGCGACTAAATTCAGGCAGAGGGAACGCTGGAGCCGTGGTCTCGGCATGACGCCCGAAGAACTTGGAGCCGCGTTCGACCCTGATGTCGCGCTTGGATTGCGCGGGCATTATCCTCCACTCACTAAGGCGGAACTTGTTGCCGAAACACCCG
The DNA here is from genome assembly GCA_038230495.1 of Verrucomicrobiales bacterium. Classification (GTDB taxonomy): domain Bacteria; phylum Verrucomicrobiota; class Verrucomicrobiia; order Verrucomicrobiales; family Verrucomicrobiaceae; genus VFKE01. Next base: position 79,122 of record JBBRNC010000001.1, on the reverse strand, counting down.
TGAAATATGGAAAAAAACGTTCTCGTTGATTCCAGTTTCATCATCGGGTGCATGAGGCGGCAAATTGATCCGTTCGAGCGCTTGCATGGATCAAACATGAAATACGAATTCTACTCATGTGGAGTGGTGATGACCGAAGTCTGCAGGGGGGTGCGCGTGCAGCGTCACTACCATGAGATTCGAAGCGCCTTCTCCGTCATGTGCTGGGTGCCGACCACGGATAAAATCTGGGGTGAAGCCACGGAACTGGCGTGGGATCTCGCCTCGAGGGGCATCACCATGCAGCTCACCGATCTTGTCATCGCCGTGTCTGCATTGTCTGCAGACGCAGCGGTGCTCACGTTCGATTCAGATTTCCTTCAAGTGCCGAATCTCCGCGTGATTGATAAGTTGGACGATTAGTTGCGCGCTTAAGATGATGCGCGATGAATCACGCCCGCATGAACCTGACTGACCGCGAAAACATTCTCGAAGCCCGCGATCTCACACGCGAGTTCGATGGCGTGAAGGCGCTGGACCGCTTCAGCTTCTCGCTTAAGCGCGGCGAAGTGCTCGGACTCCTCGGCGCGAACGGCGCGGGCAAGACCACTGCGATGAACATGCTGTTGGGACTGACTACGCCGACATCCGGCAGCATCCGCGCCTTCGGCATGGATTTGCAGACCCACCGCATTGAAATTCTCAAACGCGCCAACTTCTCCAGCGCCTACACGTCCTTGCCGGGCAATCTGCTCGTCTGGCAGAACCTCACGGTTTTCGCCCGCATTTATGGAGTGCCGGACGCGAATAAAAAAATCACTGAACTGCTCGAGCTATTTGAGATCAGCGATCTGCGCAAGCGCGTCACCGGGCAGCTTTCCGCCGGCGAAAGCACGCGATTAAACCTCTGCAAATCGCTGCTCAACGATCCCGAACTTTTGCTGCTAGACGAGCCAACGGCCAGCCTTGATCCCGACATCGCGGACAAAGTTCGCAAAACGATCCGCCGCGTCCAGTCCGAGCGGCAGATCAGCATTCTCTACACCTCGCACAACATGCGTGATATCGAGGAAGTCTGCGACCGCGTCATCTTCTTGCACAAAGGCAAAGTCGTCACCGAAGGCACTGCGGCAGACATCGTTGCGCGATCCAAAGAAGACTCGCTTGAGGACGTATTCATCAAAATCGCCCGCAGCGGTGAAATCGAGGATTAGAGCACTATTTTTTGTATGAATTTTCGTATCATCAGCGCACTCGTTCTCCGTTACTTGTTTCTTTATGCAAGGTCGCCAATGCGGCTCATCGAGCTGATATTCTGGCCGCTCGTTGACCTCATGGTCTGGGGAAACCTTACCATCTTTCTTCAGGAGAACAGCTCGCCGCAGTTCGCGCAATACCTCAGCTTTCTCATTGGCGGCATGATCTTGTGGGACGTGTTGTTCCGTGCTCAACAAGGCGTGGCGATTTCGTTTCTCGAAGACGTGTGGACGCGCAACTTGCTCAACGTCTTCGTCGCTCCGGTGCGCACCGCCGAGTATGTAGCCGCAACGTTTACGATTGGCTTCCTGCGCATTGGGGTCACGATGCTTGTGCTCTCGGTGATGGCGGCTGTCAGTTATCAATTTAATGTCTTCTCGATGAGCTGGAGTCTGATCCCCTTCTTCATCAACCTGCTCGTCTTCGGCTGGTCGCTGGGCATGATTTCCACTGCGTTGATCTTGCGCTGGGGTCAGGCGGCGGAATCGCTGGCGTGGGCGATTCCATTTTTCATTCAGCCGCTGGTCGCCGTATTTTATCCAGTGGCAAAACTTCCCGGTTGGATGCAAGGCATCGCACTGGCCGTTCCTGCCACGCATGTTTTTGAGGGCATGAGAGATGTTCTTAAGCCGGGCCATCACGACTTTGACTGGCATCATGTGGCGATGGCCTCGGGACTCAATGTGATCTATATGGTCGTCGCCGCCTCTGTGTTTGTTTGGATGCTTGAGATGACTAAGAAACGCGGACTGCTAACCAAGTTCGCGACGCAGTAAGCTTTCTTGCGGTCTGTCGCACTTGAAGCCTGTCGTATCTGGCTATAAGTTATCATCTAATGAAAGCCAAACAGGCTTGGCAAATTGTCGCGGCTACCGTCACGCTTGGTCTTGGTGTGTGGATGCTTGGCGCGGCTTGGAGTCTCGTTCACAAGGAAGAAGCTCCGGCCATCACGGTTAGGAATGAAGTCCGGGCTACGGACTTCTTCGACGCGCAGATCCAACCGCTCGTGATGGAAGAGGCGCAGGCCAACCGCCAGGCCCTTGTCCGCGCCCAGGCACGGCTGCATGAAGTGTTCGATAAATATCGGAGTCGTGCGCCGCATTTCTCTGAAAAGCTCACGCAATGGGGTGTGAAGTGGCACTTGATGAAAGCGTCGCTGCATGACTGGTGGAACAAGGACAATGATGCGGCGCAAGTGACGCGAAAACTTTTCTCAGAGAGCGTGTTTTCGGAGCAGGAGCTTAAGCGCGATCTCGCATCCGTGATGAAAGACTTCAGTTCAGAGTTGGAAGCCAACCGCAACTTGATGCTCGTGCAAACCATTGCCAGTCTCCGAAGCGCCGAAGTGCCCGTGAAGGGATTGTCAGTGGACAGTCTGGCGCAGGATTTTCAAGCGCAAGTAAATGTGTTGCTGCAAGAGCGTGCGAAAGACGTTCCGCAAGTCACGCTGCTGGCGGCGGGCGGCGGATTGAGCGCTGGCATTGGATTCGGCTGGATGGCCGAGGCCGTGACCAGCATCGTCGTGCGCTGGGCGGCCACAGCCGCTGTGACGGCAGGTGGCTCCACGGTCGTGGCTGGCACTGCCGGAGGCGCAGGCGGCACGACCGTCGGGCCAGCGGGCACAGCCGTGGGCATCGTTGCCGGATTGATTGTAGGCGGAGCGGCAGACTGGTGGATGGAATCACACTTCAAAGAGAAGATGACCCGGCAGACCGTTGAGGCGCTCAACAGTATGGAGGCCGCTGTTTGGAAAGACAAGAAGCGGGGATTGAACATACTGCTCGCGCAACTGGTCGAGGAGAATCGCAGCGCTCATGAGCAAGCCCTGAAAAACATCGCCGCCAATGCCGCCCATGAAAAAAACTAAAGTCACGATGATGAAATACATCTGCCTCGTCCTCGGCCTTTTGATTGCTGAAGAAACGATTCAGATTCATGCACAAGCCGCCGCCGCAGGCCGAGCATTGACGGAAGTTGTCGAAACCATGTTGCAACAGTCAGTGAAGCAAGCAGGCAAAGAAGCCGCAGAGCAGCTTGCGGAAATCGGAGGAAAGCAAGCCGTGCGCGAGATCGCTGAAAAGGCCGCCAGCGAAGGGGGCGAAGCGCTTGTGGGAAAACTCGCCACCAATACCAGCCGCTACGGATTTGTCGTGCTGCAAGGCGCGAAGGAATCGCCCGCCGTTTTCATGCGCGCACTGGAAGGCGTGCCGGAGTCTTTGCGCGGCGCGGCATTGGCCGAACTGAGACGAGAGCCGCAGTTGATTTCCAGCTTGGTGCGTGAGGGCGGAGCAGATGCCTTGATCGTTGCGGGAAAGAATCCCGGAACTGGCGCGCAGATCATGCGCGAACTCGGAGGCAGCAGCGCGGGAGCGGTCAAGGAACTCACGCAGGATCAAGCCATCCAGCTTGCGCGTCATTCAACCGGCATCGCCAAGGTCGCCGACGCGGGCCAGCGCAGCCAGTTTTTACAGATGCTCGCGCAAGCGCCCGCCCGCGTGCTCGGCTTGCTGGAGAAGAATCCCAAGGTGCTTTATACGTCCGCTGGGCTTGCAGCATTCCTAGCCTCGAAAGATCAAATCCTCGGCACAGACGAGACTGAGACTGGACCGGACGGCAAGGTGGTTAAAAGAGTCAACAAAACTGGATTCATCGAGCGCATGTTTGACAAAGGCGTAGATAAATTTGGGAAACCCATGATGACCGTTGCCTGGACCGGCTCCGCACTTGTCTGTCTAGCACTAGCAGGCTGGCTCATCATCAAACTGCGCGTCTCCCACAAAATCACCTCGCTGAAAGTGGACAAGGCAGTCGCTGCCGCACATAGAAAACTGGACTGATTATTCCCGTATAAGCTGAAAACTGCACGACGCTATCAATAGCTCGTCTGAATTTTTCAATGCACGGAACATGCATCGCGCAGTGAAAACCGCCGCATGTATTCTTAATTTAGGTGACTGGTGATTTGACGCAACATGCAAAGCGTCGGTTGCGACTTTGTTCCCATGCGTTAGCGGTTCAGAATGGCGCGCGATCTGCGATTTTTGGAGTTCTGGATCAATCTTAAATCTTTCGACGATTTAGAGAAAAAGGTCGTCAATATGAAAATCAAGGAAGTCGTCAATTTCTTCAGTGGATATATCGAGACTACGCAGTATCTGCGAAGGGGAATTCCCATCATGTTAAGCGTGGTCCGCGCTCGAACGTTGGCTAGGACCATCGCCACGCATGACAAACACAATGTTTTATTTTTCCTCCCCGAAAAAGGCCCGCAGGGAGATGAATTGAAGGAACTGGACGCCCTCTCAGAGAAGGTTTTTGCGGAGATAATTGAAAATGAAATGGCTCATCCGGACGAGAATCATTCTCCAGAAGGAAAAGGAATTCATTTGTCGCATGAACTGTTCAAGAAACACAAAAACTCGAAATCTCTGCATGGTGCATTTGAGGGTATTTTAATTTTCTTCCTTCTGCATTCTTGGAGCGCCGTTGAATCATGTTTGGAGAAGTTGTTTCGGGTAATCGTAGATGAATCCACGGTCGCAAGGGGACTATTGGGAGATGAGAAGAGAATCGTAGCGATGAATTTTCAAAGACGCGGAGTCACGCCTCCCGCCAAGAATCTCAAATCAAGATTTGGAATCGGGGATGAACGATTCAGAACTCTAAGAGACATTCGATTCGCCTACTCGCGTGCGTTTTCTTCAGATTACGACAAAATAGACGAAGCGCTCTCATCTCCTTATCTGGATTGCTTGGCGCAACTTCGGAATGTCTATGTTCACGGCATTGGGATTCCCGATCCTGGCTTCTTTCTTGAAACCGAGGGATTATCCAAACTCGCGAAATTTCGTAATGCCCCAAAGAAGCGGATTCTGCTCACGGGCCGAATGCTTTCTTCGTTTGTCGAAGGAGCTTTGCACCAGATGAAATTGCTTATACAATCATCTGATAAATGGCTTCAAAAGCATTCGTAAAAACCTCCATCAAGAATGCCATAGGGGCAGATACTATGCGCACACAGTCAGCAGGTAGTCGAACAGGAGGATTTTCCCGGCGTTCTCAGCCCATTCGATAATGGGCTATCCACTGCCGATCTGCGTAGAAAAAGTCCCCGTCATCCCCATCAACCGATCCATCTTCGCATACGCCGCTTCGGTCGTAAGCCGCAGCATCCTAGGGCGCGACTGACGTGACTGCTTCGAGTATTCGCTAAGTTTCATGAGGGAGCACACGGAGAGATTTATGAGCGCCGATTTTTTATTTTTGATTTGGGCGCAGACTTCTTGGTGGTTGGCTTGGAAGCCATGAGGCTTTCGATCTGGTCGCGATCGGCTTCCAAGAAGGCGCGGATTTTTTCCGCCGAGGGCAGGGCGACGAGGTAGCGGGAGACGAAGAGCTGCTGATCCATGCCAGCGGTCGCGAACTCCACAGCGCTGTGATCGCGATCACTGCAAAGAATAATGCCTACGGGTGGTGCGTCCCCGTCCTCCATGCCATGAGTTTTCCACCAGTTGAGGTAGAAGTTCATTTGTCCGGCATCGCCATGCTTAAAGGGGCGAATCTTGAGGTCGATGAGCACATGGCACCGGAGCCGACGGTGGTAGAAGACAAGGTCAATGTAGTTGTGCTGCCTGCCGACAGTGATGCGTTTTTGCCGGGCTTCGAAGCAAAAGCCAACGCCGAGTTCGATGAGGAAGGACTGAAGATGTGTGAGGAGGGCTGATTCGAGGTCGGACTCGAGGTATTCAGGCCGCTCGGCGAGGCCGGTGAACTCTAGGACATAGGGATCGCGAATGAGGTCGCTGATGGTCTCCTGCGGTTCCTGTTTTCTGGCGCGCTCGATGACTGCTTTCTTGTTGGTAGAAAGGCCGGTGCGCTCGTAGAGCAACGAGCCTATCTGACGGCGAAGCTGACGGACTGACCAATTAGCCTTGAGGCACTCGTTCTCGAAGAAGGCACGCTTCCACGGGTCTTCGAGGGCAAGGAGTTCAACTAATTTACTCCAAGAGAGGTGGAGCAATGCCTCGGGTGAGAGTGGCGTAGGTAAATCATCCGACGGCGTCGGTTGATTTACCCGGCTGGATTTCAGCGAAAGTTTAGCCGGAATGTTGGCGGTTAATTCGCGGGACGCTGTCCCACGAATGGGGCCGAGAAGTGATGTCGTAGATTCATCCGACAGTGTCGGATGAATTTGTGGATAGGTGAAGTAGCACTGTCGGCATAGCCTGAGAAGAGTAGGATTAAAACTTCCGCAGCCGCGATCCGAGAGATCAGCACCGAGACGCTCAAGGAGCTGTTCGCCATACTTGGCGCGATCTTTGCCGTTTTGCTCAAATTCGATAAGATACGCGCCCACGATCCAATTGCGAAGCACCAGTGCTTGATTGGCCACCGCCGCCACTCTGCCCTGAAGCTGGCTGGTGGCGAACTGGATAGCTTTGATCAGGGCGGTGTAATTCATGGCATCAAGTGGCAACGTGGCGGGTGGGGGGAAGCATGTCACGAAGTAGCTGAGGTGTGAAGATCGTTTTGGGATCGCCGAAGGCAATGAAGGGAGCCTTTTTCATGGGGCCAAACAGGTATGTGATATGCACAATATTAAAGACCTGCGAGTAATGTTTGGTTGCACTATTCAGGAAAAGTCATGATGGGTTGATTGTATCAAATGGCGGGCATTTGTCGAGGGATTGAGGTGCAAGCAATGCATGGGGCGTTTTGCTCGCGCCTTGCTCTACTTCAAGGACGGCTGAGAATTTTCTTGTGGTAGCGACGTCAGGCGGAATTTGACAAACTGAGGCTCGTGAGACATTTTTAAGAACCGTGATACATCGGCCGACTTTATGACCACCGCGACCGTCAGAGATTTGCGTAACCATTTTCCCAAGCTGGCGAAAAAAATCGCCAAGGGAGAGACTGTGCAGATACTCAGCCGGGGCAAAGCGATTGCCCGGCTGGTGCCGGAGAATGGTTCCCGGACGTTTGTCGGAGCAGGAGAAGGCACTGTCATCATCCCGCCAGATTTCGATGAGCCGATGAATCTGCCCTGGGAGGCGTTGAAGTGAAATATCTTCTGGATACCAATGCGTGGCTGTTTGGCTACGCGAACGTCGCGTGCATCCCGCCTGCTGAAAAGGCTTTGATGTCAGATGAAAACGAAGTTTTCGGACTCAGCGTGATGAGCGTCTGGGAAGTTGGAAAAAAACACCAGATCGGAAAGCTGCAACTGGATCAGCCATTCGAGCAATGGCTGGACAAGGCGCTCCGGCCCAATCTTACGCTGCTGGATCTCACGCCGGACATTATTGTAAAAGCAATGCAACTCCGCGGGTTTCCAAACAAGGATCCCGCCGATGAACTAATCGTCGCCACCGCAAACGTCCATGGACTGACGTTGCTAACATGCGACAAATTGTTACGCCGATATGCTCACGCCAAGATTCATTACTTTAAACCTCTGGGCGCAATATGACACATGACCACTCAAATACTCCCGACCGATCATCCTGAATTATCCCGCGACGCCATTGATGCAGCCGTGCGCCTGCTGGCGGCGGGCGAAGTAGTCGCGCTGCCGACCGAGACTGTCTATGGACTCGCGGCCGATGCCCTGAACGCGGATGCGGTGGCAAAAATTTTCTCGGTCAAAGAGCGCCCGTCATTTGATCCGCTCATCGTGCATCTGCCGCACAAAGAAGACATTGATACCGTGGCGGAGATTCCCGAGGATATTGAATTGAACGTGCGCCGCCTCATCCTGCGTTTCTGGCCGGGACCGCTGACTTTGGTGCTCCCAAAAAAATCATGTGTGCCCGACATCGTGACCGCCGGCCTGCCGACGGTCGCGGTCCGAGTGAGCAACAATCATATCTTCAATCGAGTCGCCAAAGGTCTCGGCAGACCTCTGGCTGCGCCGAGCGCGAACCGTTTCGGCGCCATCAGCCCTACCTCTGCGAACGCGGTGCTGGCCGAACTTGATGGCCGTATCCCGCTCATCCTCGATGGCGGTGCGTGCCTGCACGGAATGGAGAGCACCATCATCAAAGTGGAGAATGTCGGCGAATCGAAGCCACGTTTTGTCATTCTTCGTCCCGGCCCGATCACCAACGAAGATTTGAAACCATTCGGCAGGCCGGTGCTGGCGAAGAACTTGAAAGGCGATAACAAAGTGGAAGCGCCCGGCCAGTTGCCATCTCATTATGCGCCGCGCACACCTCTGCGTGTTTTTGAGTCAGCTCATGATTTCATTCCCGAACACGGAAAAAGTTATGCGCTTCTTAGTTACCGTGGCGATTCCGAAGACGGTTTTCTTAATCGCACCACTTGGCGGGAAACTTTCGTGCTCAGCCCCGGCAACGGAAAACTCCCGGAGGCTGCTGTGCGATTATTTTATGCGCTGCGCGAACTCGATAAACTCGGTGTGGATGAAATCATCGCCGAGCCAGTGCCGGAACGCGGAATTGGAATCGCGATCATGGATCGGTTGCGCCGTGCTTCGGCAAAAAATTGCTATTAAGCATGATGAAACCATTAGCGCCAGTTTCTGCGGACGCCAAAAGCGAACGCGTCGGAGCGAGGACGTTTGGGCTGGTCACGCTGGCCATCCTCAGCAGCCGAGTGCTCGGGCTGGCGCGGGAAATGTTGCTGGCCTATTTCTTCGGAGGAAAAAAACGGGAGTGGTTCGACTGCTTCATCGTGGCCTTCCGGATGCCGAATATGCTGCGCGATTTGTTTGCGGAGGGCGCGCTGTCCACGGCCTTCGTCACCATCTTTTCCAAACGAGCCAAGACTGACGGCGACGAATCCGCATGGTCGCTGGCGAGCAAAGTGATGACGCTCGCGACGGTGGTGATGAGCGTGGTTTCCATCTTGGGCGTCATCTTTGCCGGACCGATCACTCATCTCATGGCGCCGGGCTGGGTGGAGTCTTCTCCGGAGAAGATCGAGTTCACGATCATGCTCGCACGGATCATGTATCCGTTCATTCTGCTGGTGTCGCTCGCTGCGCTGGTGATGGGCATGTTGAATTCAAAAAAGGTTTTTGGGATGCCGGCGATGGCATCGACCTTCTTCAATATTTTTTCCATGCTCGGCGGCGGCATCATCGGCTGGTGGATGGATCCGCAATTCGGAAAAAACGCGCTGATCGGATTCGCCGTCGGCACCTTGATCGGCGGGCTGGCGCAGCTCGTTGTGCAGCTTCCGGCATTACGTCGTGTGGGCTATCGCTTCCATTTTGATTTCGACTGGAAAGACAGCGGCGTGCGCAAGGTGCTGCAACTTATGTGGCCTGCGGTTCTGTCGGGAAGCGTGGTGCAGTTCAACGTGCTACTCAACGGCATCTTCGCCTCCTATCTCGTGCTCAAGAACGGCCCGGTCATGTGGCTGAACAATTCATTCCGACTCATCCAACTTCCGCTCGGACTCTTCGGTGTCGCGGTCGCCACCATCACGCTGCCCGCCATGTCGCGGCTTGCGACCGAGGGTGTGAGCGAAGGATTCAAGACCACGCTCGCTCGCGGTATCAAGCTCGTGTTCCTCATGACGCTGCCGTCCGCAGTCGGCATGTCGCTTCTCGCAGAGCCGATCATCGAAATCATTTATCAGCGCGGAAACTTCACACCTGAAGACACCGCGATGACGGCACTGGCATTACGCACTTACGCGTGGGGCTTGGTGTTTTACTCTGGCATTAAAGTTCTCCAGCCCGCGTTCTACGCAATTGATCGACGTTACATTCCGCTAATGGTCAGCATCGCCGCAGTTCTCACGAGTCTGGTCTGCAATTATCTCACTGTGTATTGCTGGAAGCTCGGCCATGAATATCTCGCGTTGGGCACAAGCATCAGCGCGGCGGTGAATTTTACTTTGCTCTTTCTGGCGATGCGTTCCGTCGCTCATGGAATGAATACCCGCGAGCTGGCTATCAACATGCTCAAGCTCATAGCCTCCAGCGTGGCGATGGCGGGCGTCTGCATCTTGGCGCGGATGACGATCCTGCAAAACTTCATGCAGCAGGCCTTGCTCATAAAAATCGCCACACTGGGCGCGACCATCACCATTGCCGCTGGTATTTATTTCCTCGTGAACGCTTTACTAAAGAACGAAGAGGTGGGCGACATTAAAAAAATCTTCATGCGCAAGCTCGGTCGGGGCCGGACCACCACCGATTAATGAAACCAGCAAGTGGCGCGTAACGTTCTATATTAGGAATCAGCATCCAGATCATGAACTACAAAAACATAATCTTCGCTCTGGCCGGACTAGTCCTGATCTGGACGGGCGTGGGAGCGATTCTAAGCGCCACATCGAGGCACACCTCGACTCCTGAAAAGGTGCAGTCCCTGATGGCCAAGTCACCTTGGCTTGATGGCCATGATTCTTCCGAAGAGGCGCGCCGGAAGCATTTGGGCGCAATCATCGCGCAAGTGAACATGCTTGATTTCGACCAACGCCGACAGATGCGCGAAGGTCGGGAAACCAGTCAGCGCTTTTTCGATTCTCTGAGTAAAGAAGAAAAGGCACGATTCCTGGAGGCGACGGTGGAGCAACATTTCAAGTCCGTGATGAAAGCATTTAACAAGATGACGCCCGATGAACGGCGCAAGGTCGTGGATCAGGCGCGCAATGAAATGCAGAAGAATCAGCGTGATGGCCGCGACATGGAAAAACTCAAGGCAGAAGATGAGAAAGTTTTTGAGGGTGTCGTCGAGAAAGGCTTGAGCGCCTACTATCAGGACGCCAGCGCGGAAACCAAAATGGATCTCGCCCCACTCATGGAAGAGATGCAGCAACGCATCCGGGGGTTCCGAGGGGGTGGCGGACTCAAATAAGGGGAAAAATGGAATGATGGAAGAATGGAAAATTGGAAGAATGAATTGGGATGACGGCGCAAATGTGCCAGTCAGTTATCCATCATTCCAATCTTCCAGTATTCCATTCTTCCGTCGCTCCGCGACTCCCCGCGGCTTCACGATCCTTGAGCTATTGATGGTCATCACCATCACGGCAGCACTGGCCGCGCTGGCAATCCCTGCCAGCAATCGACTCATTCACCGTGCTCGCGCTGCGTCTTGCATGAACAATTTGCGTAACATTGGTGCATCCTTGCATCTCTATCTTGCAGATAACAATAACACCATGCCCAAACTTGTCACCGCTCGCGCCAGCGTGACTAGCGATGAGCCGTCCATCGACAAGGTGCTGGAAAATTACACAGGCAACAAAACCGTTTTTCATTGTCCTGCCGATAGCAAGAAGCTCTGGGAAACTACTGGCACCAGCTACCTCTGGAACAATTTGCTCAATGAACAAAACGTTGCCAGCCTAGACTTCATGGGACTCGTGAGCAACGGCAGCCGCATTCCAGTCATGAGTGACAAGGAAAATTTTCACACCTATCAGGACGTGCAGGTGAACATCCTCTATGCGGATGGACACGTCGCGAAAGAAATCCAGTTCATTGTTGGAGAAAAATAAATCGAACCCGCGCATTGCCTTGATTGAAGCACGAAATTTAACCAAGCGATTCATTCGCGACCGCGCCGCTCTTGATGACGTGAGCTTTGAGATGAAGGAAAATGAGATCGTCGGTCTGCTCGGCCACAACGGCGCAGGCAAGAGCACCGTGCTCGGCATCATGCTCGGCATGGTGCGCCCTAACGCGGGCGAGGTGGTGATCGGCGGCGTATCGGTCCAGCGGAATCGCGCAGGCGCGTTGCGGCAGATTGGCGCGATCTTTGAAGCGCCCGCCTTTTACGAATACATGACCGGCTGGCAGAACTTGCGTGCGCTGTGTGCGCTCAGCGGCTGGTGGGATGAAAAGGAAGTGTGGCGCGTGCTGGAGCTTGTCGGTCTGAAAGATCGCGTGCATGGGAAAGTTCAAACCTTCAGCCACGGAATGAGACAGCGTCTGGCGTTGGCGCAGGCGTTGTTGCCGATGCCCAAAGTGTTGCTACTCGACGAACCAACGGACGGCCTTGATCCCGAGGGCATCCATGAGTTTCGCGCCACCATCCTCAAACTGCGCGCGGAGCATGGGCTAACTATTCTGCTGAATTCACACTTACTCAGTGAAGTGGAGTTGATGTGTGATCGCTGCGTGATCCTTCGCGATGGTAGGAAAGTCTATGAAGGCACTGTGCAAGCCACCCAACGCGAGCACCCCCAGTTCAAGCTCTCAACTGATGACATGGCGCTAGCGAAGAGTATTGCCTTGAGCGCTGGAGTCCGCATGGCGGATGACAATTCACTGGAGATCATCGACGGCAGCAGCGGACATGCCTTGCTCGCCCAGCTTGTTCAAGCAGGCGTCCGTGTGGATGCTTGGACGCCGCGTCATAAGACTCTCGAAGACTGGTATCTCGAACTCACCCATCCGAAATTGTGAAACTTCTTCTCTGGCAATGGCGGGCAGAACTCTGGAAACTGCTGGCACGCAAGCGCACCTTCCTCGGCTTCGGGGCGTTTCTGGTGTTGGAAGCAGTGCTGCTGGTAGTCTTCCATCTCGACAAGGTGGAGAATGTCTTCCGCAAGATGATCCAGCATCAGGGCGAGGCCTTTGAATCCTATTTCTCTGCGCTCACACTCGGCTATCTCATGCTGCGGCTTTCCGTGTTTCTACTCGGGGGAATTTATCTATCGCTCGTCGCCGGCGATGTGGTGGCTAAGGAAAGCGAGGACGGCAATCTCCGTCTCATTCTCGCGCGACCTATCAGTCGATTCCGATTGCTCGCGGTGAAGTTCGCCAGTTGTATCGCTTACACGGTAGTGCTCATCCAGTTCATCTCCTGGACAGCGCTTCTGCTGGGAATCATCATCCGCGGCTGGGGCGGCGGCCTGTTTGCCTTTGCGCCAGAGCAGGAATTCTTGGCCTTTTATGATGCGGGCGAGGGCCTGCAAAGGTATGCCATGGGCACGGTGACGCTCTCACTCAGCATGTGCATGGCCACATGTATCGCGTTCTTTTTCTCCTGCTGGCGCATCAAGCCCTCCGCCGCAACGATCACCGCACTGTCATATCTGCTCATCGACATGATCCTGCGCGAAGGGCATTTCATGGACAGCTACAAGCATCTGCTGATCACGAATTACATGACCAGTTGGAGTATGGTCTTCTTTGAAACCATTCCCTGGGCCGTGCTGGCGCGAGACTACGCGATCCTCGGCGGAGTCGGGTTGACGTTATTCGTCCTTGGAACGTTGATATTTGAAAGTCGCGATTTGAAGTCATGACCTTTCACGCATAATATTATTTCATTATGGATGCTGATACGCTCGACAAACTCTTTGATGCAGGTGAAGACATCACGCCTCACCTTGACCTTCCCACGGCGCGTAGGCCCAATCTCGAAGGCCGACAATTGCAGGTGGAACTGCCTGCCTGGGTTCTGGATTCCCTGAACGCTGAGGCGAGGAAGACTGGCGTAAGCACATCATCCCTCATCAAGATGTGGCTCGCCGAGCGCGTGAGTCACGGTGAAGTGAGCGCCGTGCATTAAGCAATGATTTTACAAACCATCGCCACTATCCGCGAATGGCGCGCCCAGCAAGCCGGACGCGTCGTCTTCGTGCCGACCATGGGTGCGTTGCATGACGGGCATCTGCAACTCATGCGTGATGCGCGCAAGCTCGCGGGTGTAGAAGGACGCGTTGTCGTCAGCATCTTTGTGAATCCCTTGCAGTTCGGGCCGAAAGAAGATTTCTCAAAGTATCCGCGCGAGATGGAAGCTGATGTGGCGAAATGCGAAAGCGTCGGTGTGGATGTGATCTTCGCCCCTGATGCAGCAGAGATGTATCCGGCTGATCGGTCAATCATCGTGCTGGAGACGAAGCTGTCCAAAGTCCTCTGCGGTGCGAGTCGGCCCGGTCACTTCGATGGAGTTTGCACAGTGGTTCTCAAGCTCTTCAATCTGGTGCAGCCTGACACCGCCATCTTTGGCAAGAAAGACTATCAGCAACTGGCCATCATCAAGCACATGGTGCGCGACCTCAATGTGCCCGTGGAAATCATCGGCAGCGAAACCGTGCGCGAGAGCGACGGACTCGCGATGAGTTCGCGGAACCGATATTTGAATGAGAGCGAACGCCAGCAGGCTCCCGCGATTCGTCGCGCGTTATTGTTAATGAAGGAAAGCTGGACGCAAGGGGCGCATGACGCCGTGGAACTGAAAGCATTCTTCAATGAATACCTGACCGAGCACGCCCCGCTGCATCGCCTGGATTACATCGAGTGCGTGGATCGCGACACATTGGAACTGCAAGGCGAAGTCAATGCGCACGGCTTGCTGGTTACGGCGGTGTTCCTCGGTGCCACGCGGCTCATAGACAATCTGGAAATTTCATGAGAATATTTTCCCTAGCCCATTCCTTATCAAACCGTTCTTGCAATGGCTCATTCTCTGACTCCCCGGATCATCGGCCTCGACTGGGGGACTTCTTCCCTGCGAGCCTATCTTATCGCGGAGAGTGGAGTGGTTGTTGAGTGCCGTTCCTGTCAATGGGGCATCCGGCATGTCCCGAATGGGGATTTCGACAAAGTGCTTTCCGAGACGATTGGCGACTGGCAGGCCACGCGTCCCAATCTTCCAATCATTGCTTCAGGTATGATCGGAAGTCGCGGAGGCTGGCGCGAAGTTCCTTATGTTGCTTGCCCGGCGGACCCCGCAACTCTTGCCGCCGGCCTGCTCACGGTGGAATCAACCAACGGCTGCGTTCACATTGTTCCGGGATTGATTCAGCATGGGACATTTCCCAATGTGATGCGGGGCGAGGAAACCCAGATTCTCGGTGCTCTCGCCGGACACTCGCAACTGGCTAGCTTTTCGCTCGCGATACTTCCGGGAACTCATTCGAAATGGGTCTTCGTCCGAGACGGTATCATCGAGAGTTTTTCCACCCACATGACGGGCGAGTTATATGCAATCCTGCGGGAACATTCCATTCTAGGCCAACCTGCTCGCGAAGCCACGCCTCAAAAATCAGACGAGGCTTTTTTGCGAGGAATCAACGCATTGAGGGGTGCGACTGCTGAAAGCCTTTCCTCTCGGCTCTTCTCCACACGCAGCCTCTTTCTTACAGGAGAACTTCCCGCAGAGCATACCCTCGAATATCTATCAGGCCTGCTGATTGGGGAGGAAATCCGAAGCGCTCTCGCCGCACATGACATGGCTTCACTGCCGCCTATCGTCCTAATTGGAGATCGGGATTTGTGCGAACGCTACCAAACTAGCCTCGCTGAATTCGGCCTGCACCGCGTTCGTGTCCTAGAAGACTCTGCTCCTCGTGGACTTTGGATGATTGCGCAGGCACATGGTCTGGTCTCGAACGCGCCTGATTCCCAACCGACTTAACTCCGCTCCATGAACCACTCCTTTTTTCACGAGTTCCCACTGATCGCCATTCTCCGCGGAGTCGTTCCATCCGAGGTCGTGGATGTCGGAGAAGCACTCTTTGATACTGGATTCCGCATGATCGAAGTGCCCCTCAATTCGCCAGATGCGCTCGTCAGTATTTCCCGCCTCGCAGTGCACTTTAAAGACCGCGCCCTGATCGGCGCTGGCACGGTGATGACAGTGAGGGATGTCGAGGCGGTTGACGCGGCGGGAGGTCGCTTGATCGTTTCGCCCAACACCAACCCCGCCGTCATCCAGGCCACCAAGCGCTTGGGATTACTTAGTGCCCCCGGTGCGGCCACGCCGACCGAAGGCTTCGCCGCGCTCGATGCCGGTGCCGATTTTCTAAAACTCTTCCCCGCCGAACAAATTCCCCCGCCCATCGTGAAAGCGTGGCGCGCGGTATTTCCCAAGGAAACGACACTCATCGCCGTCGGTGGAGTCACTCTCGAGAACATGCGCGAGTATCTCTTGGCGGGAGTCTCCGGCTTCGGTCTTGGCTCGTCATTATTCAAGCCCGGCATGAACGTGGAAACCGTCCACATGAACGCCCTTAACTTCGCCTCAACATGGCGCGCTCTTTTGTAACAGCCCATTTTTCCATCATGAAAATCACTAAACTCACCACTTACCTCGTCCCGCCGCGATGGTGTTTTCTGAAGATCGAAACTGATGAAGGCATTGTCGGTTGGGGGGAACCTGTTGTCGAAGGACGCGCCCTGACCACGGCCACCGCTGTGCAAGAACTTGCGGACTATCTGATCGGGAAAGATCCACTCAATATTGAAGACCACTGGACGGTGCTCTATCGCGGGGGATTCTATCGGGGCGGTGCCATCCACATGAGCGCCCTTGCGGGAATCGATCAGGCTTTGTGGGACATCAAAGGCAAGGCGCTCGGCGTCCCGGTGTATCAACTCCTTGGCGGCAAAGTGCGCGATAAAATCCGCGTCTATTCGTGGGTCGGCGGAGACAGGCCATCCGAAACGCTCGCACAAGCTCGTGAAAAAGCTGCTGCTGGTTTCACTGCCATCAAGATGAACGGCTGCGAGGAAATGCAGTTCGTAGATAGCTACGCCAAGGTCGATGCGGCCATTGCTAACGTCGCTGCCGTTCGCGAAGGCATGGGGCCTCATTTCGGAATCGGTGTGGATTTCCACGGTCGCGTGCACAAGCCCATGGCCAAGGTGCTTTTCAAGGAACTGGAACCGTTCCGACTCATGTTCATCGAGGAACCGGTCCTGAGCGAACACTACGAGGCACTCAGAGAAATCGCCCCCTTGACCAGCATACCAATTGCGCTCGGCGAGCGACTCTACTCCCGCTGGGACTTCAAGCGTATCCTGCAAGATGGTTTTGTGGATATTCTCCAACCCGATCCCTCTCACGCCGGCGGCATCACCGAAACGCGTAAAATCGCCAACATGGCTGAGGCCTACGACGTGGCAATGGCCTTCCACTGCCCACTCGGGCCGATCGCACTCGCCGCAAATCTCCAACTGGACGCGAACTGTTATAACGCCTTCATCCAAGAACAGAGCCTCGGCATTCATTATAACCAAGGCAACGATCTGCTCGATTACCTCCTCAATCCAGAGGTGTTCGCCTATAGCGATGGACATATCGCCATCCCCGACGGCCCGGGCTTGGGCATCGAGGTCAATGAAGAATACGTTGAGCAACAAGCCAAAATAGGACATCGCTGGAGGAACCCCATCTGGCGTCACAAGGACGGCAGCTTCGCCGAGTGGTAATTCATCATCTCCCAGCAAATAATTCATTGAGTGCTACCGAAAAACCCTCACGCGCACGGTTTGCCATCCTCGGACTATTGTTCGTTACGGTGGTCATCAACTACCTCGACCGCAGCAACCTCTCCATCGCCGCCCCCAAGCTTTCTGGAGATCTGGGAATCGACAAGCACCGGATGGGCTTCATCCTCTCGGCGTTTGGCTGGACCTACGCGCTCATGCAAATCCCCGGCGGCTGGCTTGTGGACAAAATCCGCCCGCGCATTCTCTATCCCGCCGCAATTGCTCTTTGGTCGCTGGCCACGATCGGACTCGGAGTTGCGGGAAGTTTCGTCGCGCTCATCGTTCTGCGCCTTGCAGTCGGCGCATTCGAAGCGCCCGCCTACCCAATCAACAACCGCGTCGTCACCACCTGGTTCCCGGATAAGGAGCGGGCAAGCGCCATTGGTTTCTACACTTCCGGCCAGTTTGTGGGCCTCGCCTTTCTGGCGCCGGTGCTCGTGTATTTGCAGGAGTCGTTTGGTTGGAAAATGATTTTCTTCACCACGGGCAGCGTCGGTCTTTTGTGGGCACTGGTTTGGTTCTGGCTCTACCGTGAACCCGGCGAGCATCCTTCGGCTAACAGTGCAGAAATCGCCCTAATCCGCAACGGCGGTGGCCTCGTTGACATCTCCCAGCGCAGCGCCACACGAGACCGCTTCAGTTGGCACGACCTCGCCATCGTTTTGCAGCATCGCAAACTTTGGGGAATCTACCTCGGCCAGTTCTTCATGAGCTCCACCCTTTGGTTTTTCCTAACGTGGTTTCCAACCTATCTCGTAGAAGCTCGCGGATTCAATTTTCTCAAAGCTGGCTTTTCGGCATCCGTGCCCTTTCTCGCCGCATTTCTCGGAGTGATCAGCTCCGGTCTTCTCTCGGATCATCTGCTGCGTAAGGGTTGTTCCCTCGGCATGGCGCGTAAGATTCCCATCATATCCGGGCTACTGATTTCGACCTGCATCCTCGGAGCCAACTACACCGAGAGCCACACGCTCATCATTGTCTTCATGGCACTCGCGTTCTTCGGCAACGGACTCGCATCCATCACCTGGTCGCTTGTATCCAGCATGGCTCCGCAGCGCCTGATCGGTCTCACTGGCGGAGTCTTCAACTTCATTGGCAACCTTTCCGCCGTGACCGTTCCCATCCTGATCGGCTACCTCGTAAAAGGCTCGGACTTCTCTTCCGCTATCATCTATATCGCAATCACCGCTACCCTCGGAGCCTTCTGCTTTGCATTCATCGTCGGCAAGGTGGAGCGCATCCAGGAGTGAAGCTGCGACACAATCCCTCGTTTGCAAATCAATGCACTTTTGGCTGAAAAATCACGCGCCCTGGATTCTCCAAGCGAATGCTCCACAAGGTCCCGCCCGCAGTGATGTAAAGCGTCCGCAAATCGTCGCCACCAAACGCACAGTTAGTGACCTCATCCTTCGGGACCGGGATGAAATCAAGGAGCGCCCCGTCATACGACAGAACATAAACGCCGCCAGTGTATGGCTGGGCAGTCTCATGCGGCGGGTTTGCGACATTCAATCCGGCAGCCACATACAGCCGTTTTTTTGAATCCATTTTGATCCCGTCTGGTCCGCGACTCGTCTTCCAGTCGAAGACTAGCTTTCGGCTTTCCACCACCACATTCCCTGCGGAATCCAGATCGAAGCGCCATAATTTACGCACTCCTCCCGCCATGTTGTTATTGTCTGCGACGAAAAGATGCCGGTCGTCTGGCGATACCAGGACACCGTTGGGACGATCCACGGACTCGCGCCCAAGCACGCGGATGATTTTACCTGAAACATCAATCCGGTAAACCCCCTCAACCATGTTTCCTGCCGCATCACGCTGCTCCATCGTGTCGCGAGCACCATAACGCGGATCGGTGAAATAAATCCGGTCTTTTGAGTCTATGCTCAGGTCATTCGGAGAATTGAATTTCCTACCCTCAAAACTCTCCGCAATGACCTTCACACTTCCATCCCGTTCCGTCCTTGTGACTCGACGCGTTCCAGCTTCGCAAGCAAGCAGCCTGCCCTGACGATCGAGAATCAGCCCGTTCGCTCCAGGAACCGGGTTCCGGAAATCGCGTGAAGGACTGCCCTGCTTCACCTGTGAAATCCGATTGTCACCGACGTAGTAAAGCGTCCGCCTTGCGCCATCCCATGTCGGTCCTTCTACTGCATGGAGCGCCCCGGGGACCGCCAAAACTTTTGCCCCGGAACTCACAGGGGAATGTGGAGTCATGGTGCAACCTGCACCTATCGCGCCGCTGAGCACGACAAGCGCCACTCGCAACAGTGGAAGTGTTTTGGAGAAACTCATAAGTCCGTAATTCTCTACATTGAGCTTCTGTTTGCAAGCACTTCTATGCGGCTTGGCCTTCATCGACTTTACGCCACGCCGTTCGTATCCAATGTCGCTTCACAACGCACATTTGTTGCCACAATTCCGGTGCTTCGCTTATGGTATAATGAAATGCCTCAGACTGATCCACCACCCGCATCATTCACGCGAGCTGCGTCATTTTATACCACACGCTGGTCGCTCGTGCTTTCCGCGCAGGGGAAGTCGTCAAGCGATGCATTTGAGTCGTTGGAGACCTTGTGCAGGCAATATTGGCGGCCTTTGTATTCGTATGTGCGGCATCGTGGGCATTCAGCGCATGATGCGCAGGATTTGACGCAGGAGTTCTTCTCACGCTTGCTGGAGAAGGATTGGTTGCTGGCGGCGGAGCGCGAGAAGGGGCGCTTCCGTTCCTTCCTGCTCATGGCCCTGAAACGCTTTCTCGCCAACGAATGGGATCGCTCGCGGGCGCAGAAGCGTGGCGCGGGCGTGGCGCTCATCTCGATGGATACGGAGTTTGCCGAGAGCCAGTATGCAGCGGATCAGCATACCAAGTTACCAGCGGATTCGCTGTATGAACGGCGTTGGGCGATGACGCTATTGGAAAATGTCATGGTCTGCTTGCGGCAAGAGCACGAGGCGGCTGGCAGGCTCGCGGAATATGAAATCCTCAAGCCCTGTCTCACTGCCGAGCGCGGGGACATCCCCTACGACGAACTGGCTACGGCACTGGGCTTGGAACCAGCCTCGGCACGCAGCGCGGTGCACCGGTTGCGGAAGCGTTTCCGGGAAGTCTTCCGCGCAGAAGTCGCAGGCACCGTGGCCAATCCTGGCGACGTGGACGATGAGATGCGCGCGGTGATCACCGCGCTGGGCCGCGACTAAAAACTTTCTTCATGTTTCCCGCCACAAACTCCGCTCTAATCTTATTTCATGGGTATGAGCAATGAACCATCTTCAAAATGCCCACGCTGTGGCGCGCCTCTTGCAGGCGGCAGCGTGGAGGGTCTGTGCGCGAAGTGCCTGGGCGCACTGAATTTTGCGACCGAGACTATCTTGCCCGGTGAAGGTCGCATCGGGCATGCCGCACCGCTGAGTGTGGAGGAACTTGCGCCGCATTTTCCGCAGCTTGAGATTCTCGAATGCCTCGGACGCGGTGGCATGGGAGTGGTTTACAAGGCGCGGCAGAAATCGCTCAATCGCCTTGTCGCGTTGAAGCTCCTCGCACCGGAGCGCGCTGACGATCCGCAATTTGCCGCCCGGTTTGAAAAGGAAGCCCATGCGCTCGCGGCGCTGAATCACCCGAACATCGTCGCGGTTTACGATTTCGGCAGCGTAGTAGCGACGTCCTCGGCGCTCTCCGGTGCAGGCGGTGCCTCGCCGCCCCTCATCACGAGGTTTTACTTCATCCTCATGGAGTTCATCGACGGCGTAAACCTGCGGCAGCTTTTGAAAACGAAACGCCTCACGCCGAAGGAGGCGCTGAGTATCGTGCCGCCGATCTGCGAGGCGCTGCAATGCGCACACGATCACGGCATCGTGCATCGCGATATTAAGCCGGAGAACCTGCTCATTGATAAAGCAGGCATCGTGAAGATTGCGGATTTCGGTATCGCGAAAATTGTAGCTCGACTCTCCAGAGTCGAGACTCCGGAGGCAGACGGCCCGGCTCTGGAGAGCCAGGCTACTCTCACGCTCGGCACGCCCGATTACGCAGCCCCCGAGCAGCGCGATGCCAGCGCGACCACCGATCATCGTGCGGACATCTATTCACTCGGCGTCGTGCTTTACGAAATGCTCACCGGCGAGCGCCCCACAGATAAAATCGAAGCGCCCTCGCGGCGCGTGCAGATGGATGTGCGCATTGACGAGATCG
Organism: Verrucomicrobiales bacterium; assembly: GCA_038230495.1. Classification (GTDB taxonomy): domain Bacteria; phylum Verrucomicrobiota; class Verrucomicrobiia; order Verrucomicrobiales; family Verrucomicrobiaceae; genus VFKE01. Next base: position 57,487 of record JBBRNC010000001.1, on the reverse strand, counting down.
TGCTGCGAGCCTTGGAGACAAAGCCGGAGCTACGCTACCAGACCGTTGCGGAGATGCGAACGATGGTGGAGACGATTGTTTCCCAGCCGGGTAGCAGCCGACGTGAGGAGGCTCAAATTGAATCTCCCGCAGCGTCCGCATCTGTGGCACAGCGTTACAGCCGCCAACGAATGATCTTGTTGGGCGGATTGATGCTGGCATTTTTTCTGACTTCCATCCGTCCTTTTATCTGGGCTTATGGGATTCTGAGCAAGTCATCTGGGCCTGCCATCAGCATTGTGGAGGTGCAAAAGGAGATTGGGGAAATTGACCAGATCGTGGATGGGTTGAGGTCACAAGCAACGCTCAGCTCTGCGCAGATCGCGCAACTGCCGCCCGACCGCGTGGACGTAGTTGGGCGCGACAAGAGCATCATGAAGCAGGCGGAGATTGCGGCCACACCGAAGGACGCCTTGCGGGCGCAGATTCGAGAGGAAGAGACGCGCCGCGAATACGAAAAGCAACGGCCTGCCGCCTATGGTTTCATTGCACTGGGTCTGGCTATGCTGACGCTGGGTGGGTTTTTGCTGCGCCTCGTGCTGATACAAATCCGCAGTGCTCGTCCGCATTTCTCGACCGGAATGAATACGTCAAGTTCATCACGGCCAACATCAGCTGCGGTCCCCTTATACAGTTTTCATTCAGAATCAGAAATCGCATCCAGCTTCTCTCGCACGGCCATCGTAGGGGCGTGCTGGGCTCCGCTGCTACTTATCGCCTTTATATTTTGGTTTCGGGCAGTCAGGGTCGTCGAAGTTCCTTTAGGCGAAAAACTTCCCGGCCCAGCATGGTGGCAGTATCTGCTCATGTTCACTGTCCTGCCGCTCGGCCTCACTGCGCCGTTCGGCACGACGATCCTCGGCTGGGTGTCCGTCGCGCAAATCCGCCGCTCGGCGGGGAAACTCCACGGTTTGTGGCTGGCGGTGCTGGACGGCTTGTTGTTTCCGCTGTCGTTCATGACGGGCGTGATCGGCTGGTTTTGGCATTGGGTCTTTTATGACTTGATTCGGGCTTACCTGAAAGCCGTAAAAACCGGCCTTTCGCCTCTGCAACAACTGCTGGTGAACAACTCCACGGCATTCACTGTGCTGGCAACTCTTGTGACCTCACTGATCGTGGCCTTTTTCATCGTCCGTCGCGTATGGCGCAAGAGTTCGGCTGCCGGAAACCCCAAGCCAGAAACGGAGCCGACAACGAGTCACGAGAGCCGCGTGTTTGGCTGGCTGGCCTTGGGTTGTTTCGTTGGCGGGTTTCTGATTTACGCGCTCTTGATGGGACTAAAAGCGGAGGAAGCTGCGATCCTGATTGGCGTCGTCAGCTTGCTGCTGACCTTGGTCTTTGGAGTCATCGGACGGCGGCACATCGGCGGGCGCGTGGCTCTATGGGGCGTGGGCGTGTGTCTTTTGCTGAGCGTGGTGGCGGCGGTGATCTATCGGCAAAAGGCAGAGCGAGCGCAGAACGCTCAAACCTATACGGACTATGTGGAGAAAATGGATGCGGCTTCCCCTGCCGGAATCAATATTACCCGTCGCGGGCAATGCGTCGTGGTTTCCCATCGCAATTACTTGCAGTTCGTTCTCTATACTTCGGAATACTTCGGACATTCTTCCGGCAGCGAAGGCAATGACGAAGTTGGAAGCTGGCAAGAGCAGGTGAACATCTCGCTACAGAAACGCGGGCGCAGTTTTGAAATTAAGCGTGACTCGACCAGCCCCGGTGAAATCACCATCAGCGGACTGACGTTTCAACTTGGGGAAGGAAGGGTCTTTGTCCTCGGAGGGGACGGGCGCGTGGAGCAACTGGCCTTCTTCCCAAATACGAGGAGCATCCAAAGTGAAAATTTCGCCGTGAAGATTGAGCAATTGCGCAAGGAAACCGGGCTTGGGCAAAGATTACCTGTTGATAACTCGGAGGCATCCTCAAGGACGACAAACTCTCCGCAGAGTCGAGCATCCGACCCGCCCTCGCCTGAATCGATGTTCGCGATCCTCCCTCCGCTGCTTTTCCTCGGCTTCATCTACCTGGAATATCGCATCTGGCGGCGTTACGGCTGGAAGCCTGCACTTCTGCTCCTCTTAGGAGTGATCGCCGTGCTGCTCATGCTGACTCTTAAGACAAGCAGAGTTGACAGATCAGTGAGTCCGCAACGGGTCTTGATTCAAAAAGCGCAATAGAGAGCGCGTGTATGGCAATAGCTTGCTCGCCATTTTTTTAATCGAAGTGAATACAGCGAGTAGGTCTTGCCAAGCTCTCGCTCCAAATTTTTCTTCACATCCTCCTACCAATCGCCTTGCGCAACATGGCCATTCCTGCTCAAGGTTAGTCTGGTTGGTTACAGTCAATAACAATGAACATCATGAGCTACCTCAATAAGTCTATGGCAGTGGCCAGCGTTGCATTACTGGTCGCGGGTCTCGCATTCATAATTCCTCAAGTCCGTGCTGCGGACGCAGCCAAAGAAGAGCCTAAGATGCTCGACATTGAGCGGTTCTATCGAGTGAAGTTTATTGCGGGGAAAGAAGGGAATCCACAATTTGAAACTGTGGCAGGTAAGCCGGTGATCGACGGCTTGCCATTCGACCTACGCGGGAATGCTTGGGTTTATGGCCAAAAGGAATTTGATTACAATCAGGGTGAAAACGATGCGGCGAGTGGCAAGGCGAATCCGTTTCCCGATTTCAAGGGCATTGTCGTAGGCCGGAAGTTTGAGGAGTTGCATCTGCTGCACTCGTGCCGCTGGGCAGATGTTGAAGGAAGAACCATCGCATTCATCCGGTTGAACTATGATGACGGCACGGCGTTTGAATTTCCGATCGGTTATGGCGTCCATGTGCGCGACTGGCAGCGACTGCCTTCAGAGGAAACCGAGACGGTTACTGATCCCGCTACGAAAATCTGCTGGCGCGACGATACTCCAACTCGATTGAAGGGCACGATGCGGATGTTCAAGACCACGCTGACGAATCCACTGCCGAATAAGACAGTTGCCACGCTGTCGATTATTTCCGCGCGGCAAGTGGCGTCTTATCAAATCGCCGCTGCTACGGTTTGTAATCATGATGCCAGCCGCAAAGTTATGCCAGCGGTTCCTTCCGGAGAACCGGAGCGTCGATTTGATGGAGAATGCGTGGTGTCGGTGCTGGATGATGTAACAGGAGAACCACTGGCCGGTGTGTTAGTCGATCCGGGGATGTCATTAGATGACGTGGGAGTGATAGCCTCACCGCGGCTCACAGATGAATATGGGGTAGCCGTAGTTCGATATCCAAAAAGTCGTGTAAAATCGCTTTCGATTTGGACGGAGAAAGAAGGCTATCAGCAGAACAGCACTCATCTGAAGGACAGCATTGATGATGCTATCGTTTTACGCTTGAGCAAGCCGCCCAAGCTGTTGCCTGAACAGTGAGTGGTCGTAGCGCGGTTCACGCGCGCATTAATCCAAGGCGCTGACGCCCCGATCACAATTTATCAAAATAATCTAAGATAAGTCTGCTTCGGTCGTGTTCATGGTATGGACATCAAACATTTTTTTGCACAATCCGTGCAGACTCATCGCGCCCTTACTGTCCTGATCACGGCCTTTCATTTCACGGCGTCCGGGCTTTGCTTCACTGATGCTTTCGAGGCTGGCGTCGGCTAGCGCGGGTCATGCCGGCAGTTGGAGTTATCGCGGCCTAGTCAATGACGTGCGAATTTATGACGGCGCGCTGAACGAGGAAGACATCAAAAAAATCTACCAGGAGAAAATGCCTCAGCCACAAGCCACTCAAACGGCACGGCCAGTCGAAGTCCAAGATGACATCATCAACAAGTAGTGTTGTCTCAATCCGACAACAACCCGCGCAGCTTCTTTGACAGCGACGCGAAGACGAGGGCATACGAGTGATCAGTGAGTTCGCGCACCAGCTTCGAGGACAATTTCCCCGGCAGAGTCAGTGTGTTCCAGTGGCGCTTGTTCATGTGGTAACCAGGCACGATGTCCTCATACCGATCCCGCAATTCCAGCGCACGCTCCGGATCGCACTTCAGGTTCACCCGATGCGGCATCTCATCTGGAATTGCGAGGGCGAACATCTTCCCGCCAACCTTATAGACCAACACCTCGGGGCCGAAGGGCGTGGTCTCTTCCACGCTCGGCAGCGACAAGCAGTATTCACAAAAGTCCGCGAGGGTCATGGCATTATGTGGATTCTACGGCATAAGGATTCCAAAGAAATGCAAAATCGCTTTAGTAGTGGTAAAACCAGTCCATCGATCGCTTCGATTTTTTGCGGCTAAATTATGAAAAGCTTCTGACGTTCCGCAGTTACCATTTATCAAAATAATCCAAGATAAATCCGTCCCGAGCGTGTTCATGGTATGAACACGAGTCTTGTTATTCAATCCAACCCAGATACAAAACATCCCATGAGAACTCATCGCCCCCTCGTCATCCTCATTCTCTCCCTCTGCGTGTGCCTGTCAGCAAAGGCAATGTATATGAGACCGGAACTCCAGGACATACCGCTGGAACGCTTGCTCGCAAATCTCGAGGAGCGCGCGAAGGCGAAGCCTGCGAACGCGGAGGCGCTCCACCAACTCGCCCGCACGCACGCGATGGCTTATGCCCGCAAGGTGGGGGATGCGGATACGGTGCAGGCGCATGAGGGATATCAAAAAAAGAAGGAAGCGCAGCCGTGGTTCGGATTCGAGGCGCCGCATGTGCCTTTTAACGAGGTCAAGCCTGCTACCGATGACAAGAAGATTGAGGTCGCTAAGACCCATCTCGCCAAGGCCATCGAAACCTACACGAAGGCGCTCGCGGCTAAGCCGGATGACGCGACTATAAAGCTCGGACTCGCATGGTGTCAGGATCAGGCGGGGGAAAAGAAGGCCGCGAAGGCCGGTTACCGTGAGGTCGCCGCATCCGCATGGGAGCTGGAAAGCAAGAGCCATGGGGGATTGGGTAACTTTCTGTATGTTGAGACTATCGGATACCTCATCCCGCTCCTCGACCCAGCGAAGGACGCGGCAGAAATCGCTACGATGAACGAGCGAAAGGAAAAGCTCCTCTCGCTCCCACGTGCCATCACTCCGATCATCGTCCCGGTGGGGAACAGCGACGAACTCAGCGCTCTTGTGGATCGCGATGCTCGCGTGCGTTTTGACCTCGACGGCACGGGACGCCAACTCGAATGGCAGTGGATTACCCATGAGGCCGCATGGCTCGTGTTCGACCCGAAGAAAACGGGCAAGGTGACTTCGGCGATTCAGATGTTCGGGAATCGTTCGTTCATGCTTTTCTGCCGGGACGGCTACGAGGCGCTCTCTCTTCTGGACGACAACCACGACGGAATGATCGTGGGGAGCGAACTGAATGGGCTATCGCTTTGGCGCGATCAGAATTCCAACGGCATCTGCGACCCCGGCGAGGTTACTCCGGTCGCTGGCTGCGGAATCCAGTCCCTCTCGACTCGGTCACAGCAACACAGTTCCGGCATCCCATTTTCTCCCAGCGGCGTGACCTTCAAGGACGGCACTACGCGTCCGACCTACGATGTTATTTTGCAATCGAGATAATTTGGGAGCAAGGGATAAGACTAAGAGCAGGCTGAAGTTTTCAGCGCGGTGCTTGCATCAGCATTCAATCGCGTTGAAAGCGTCCTATGCAGGAATACAGCTTCATCGTCGTGGGCAGCGGTGCTGCGGGACTTACGGCAGCGCTAGAGGCTGCGAAGCATGGTCGTGTCGTTTTGCTGACGAAGAAATCGGCAGCTGATTCTAACTCCGCATGGGCGCAGGGCGGCATCGCGTGCGTGCAGAGTGGAGAGGATTCCATTGACCAACATGTGCGGGACACGCTGGTGGCCGGTGCGGGCTTGTGCAAAGAGGACGTGGTGCGCACCATCGTGAGTGAAGGGCCGAAGCGCATCGAGGATTTGTTGGCGCTGGGTGTTTCCTTTGATAAGCGCGAGGTTAATGGACACGCAGAATTCGATCTCACGCGCGAGGGCGGGCACAGCAAGCGGCGCGTGCTGCATCATCTCGATGCCACCGGCAAGGAGATGAGCGACAAGCTCATTGCCGCTGTGCGCGCGGAGAAGAACATCACGTTGCTGGAGAATCATTACGCGATTGATCTCATCACTACGGGCAAGCTCGGTTTCGTCAGCGAGGATCGCGTGCTCGGAATTTATGTATTGGATGAAACGACTGGCGAAGTCATCACCCTGCGCAGTGATCGCATTCTTCTCGCGACTGGAGGCTGCGGTCGCGTTTATCAATACACAACCAATCCCAAAGTCGCGACAGGTGACGGAGTGGCGATGGCTTGGCGCGCGGGCGCTAGCATTTCGAACATGGAGTTCATCCAGTTCCATCCGACCTGTCTCTATCATCCGAAGCAGCGTTCGTTTCTCATCACTGAGGCCATGCGCGGCGAGGGCGCGGTCTTGATTGGCAAGGACGGAAAAGAGTTCATGCACAAATACGATGAGCGCGGATCACTCGCCCCGCGCGACATCGTGGCGCGTGCGATTGACCATGAGATCAAGCGCACTGGCGATCCCTGTGTCTTCCTCGACATCTCGTTCAAGCCCGCGGATTTCATCGTCAGTCATTTCCCGAACATCCATCAAACTTGTCTCAGTGTCGGCATCGACATCACTAAGGAGCCGATCCCGGTCGTGCCCGCAGCGCATTATCAATGTGGCGGGGTGAAGACAGATGTGAATGGCGCGACCACCTTGCGCGGATTGTGCGCCGTGGGTGAGGCGGGTTGCACGGGGCTGCATGGCGCGAACCGTCTGGCCAGTAATTCACTTCTGGAATGTGTCGTCGTGGCCCATCGCGCCGTCGCATTGCTGCTGCACAAGCTTCCGCTGGATCACGGCAATGAGCAGACTTACCAACTGCCCGCGTGGCAAAGCGGTGATGCGCAAAATCTCGATGAGCTCGTGGTCATCTATCATAACTGGGATGAAATTCGCCGCCTCATGTGGGACTACGTCAGCATCGTGCGCACCAGCAAGCGGCTTCAGCGCGCAGCGGCGCGACTGCGGAATCTCAAGCGCGAAGTGCAGGAGTTTTTCTGGAGTTTCCGCGTGACGGCAGAAGTGCTTGAGCTGCGTAATCTTGTCGAGATCGCTTCACTGATCGTGGATTGTGCTTTGCGGCGTCATGAGAGTCGCGGGCTGCACTACACTTTGGATTATCCTGAGCCTGATGAATCCAAGCCGCCGACCGACACGGTGTTGCGGAGATATTAAGTAAAAATAAGCCTGCAAAAGGTTGATATTTTCATCGAAAATATCCGGTATTGCGGATGAAATGATGAACGCAATCCCCAAGAACAGGTCTTACATGGCCCGTCCAGAATGACATAAAGGCCGCCCTAGTGTAAATTTGAGCTCTTTTTTGGAAATATCATACCGATCCACGATAATTCCCCCGCGGAAGGGTTGCCAAGTTTGAGTGGCAAGTGGTAAACTTATTATTCAACCCGAAACCTAGCCGGAATACATGATCTGCAACAAAGCTATCCTCAGCCAAGTTCTCCTCGTAATCGCCACGTTGTCGGGTGCTGCGTTTTCTCAGCCTGTGGCATCAGCGACGATCACGAGCGAAAGCGCATCCATCGGCGCACTGGCTATTGCCCGGCAGACCATGACGCCCTCTTCGACACAAGCGCTGCCGCGTGTGTTCTCGCCTACTTTGCCGCGCACGACTTACACGAAATATCCTTGGAAGACCGACATCGTGGCCACGGTTTTCTGGGTGGGTGAGCTGCCATCGGGAGCCAATACCACACCCAATCACGCCAGCTCGTGGGACTCCGCGTGGATGACAAATTTCGGAGGTGTCGATGATCCCAATCCCGCCAAGCGCACGAGCGATTACCGGCCCGCAGCTTTCGTTCCGCGGCAGAATCCATTTTATGTGGCGCTGCCCTATAATGATTGCGTGAACAGCGCCACAAAAAAAGATGCGGGCAAAGTTATTCCCTGGTTCAAGCAGCTTTACAAGGGGCCGGGCAAATCCGTTTGCCGTGACCGCTGGCTGGCCATTCGTTGCGGTGATCGCGTTTGTTATGCGCAATGGAGCGATTGCGGCCCGTTCGTAACTGATGACTCAGCTTATGTTTTTGGCGATGCTAAACCAGTCAACTCCAAGAATGGTGGCGCGGGATTAGATATTTCACCGAGCGTCCGCGACTACCTTGAGTTCACTAGCGGGAAGAAATGCGACTGGCGTTTCGTCGATACTCATGAAGTTCCAGATGGCCCTTGGAAAACATTCGGCGGCAACAATCACTTCGTTCAGCAGGTGGGCCGGGACAAGGATTCTGCTAGTTCGCGTCTAGAAGAATTACGTCGTCAGCGTGACGAGTGGTTCAGGAAAAACGGCAACGCCGATTACGCGCGTCATTGATCCGCTGATTTTTCATCCGCACGCCTGATCAGGCTGGGATGTGATGCGTGAATGGACGGCATCCAGTAGGGGCCATATTTTTTCCACCATGCTTCAGCAAGTCGTGTAACGATCCATCCGGAGAGTAGCCCCAGAGGGACAGAACCGATGACATCACTCGGCCAGTGAACGCCGCAGTAGATTCGCGACCACGCCACCAGCGCGGCGACCATGAAAAATATCCAGCCGCGGCGACCGAGAAACATCAGTGCCACCGCAGCGACGGCAAACATGTTCACCGTGTGTGATGATGGGAAAGATTTCCCCTTGGCGCCAGACTTGAGATCATGGCCCGGCTCGACATCTGGGAGTTGGAACATTGCGAGCATTTGTGGTCGGGCCTTGGGCAGCGTGCGCTTGACCACTTCACTCATGGCTTCATTGGGCCGCACGCGCCCGATTATCTTCTTCAGCGGCCCGCCGACCAGCCCTTCGCTCAAGAGCGCAGCCAGTGTGACGCAGATGAGAAAAGAGCGGGCGCGAAAGCCACCTCGCCATGCGGCGAACACCGCTCCGAGAACGATGAGTGGAGTCCATGCGGCGAAACTTGTCACCGTTGGAAGCAGGTGATCGAGCAATGGGTTCGCCCAGTCGCGGTTCATGTGCAGCATGAGCCATTGATCGAATTGTTGAGCCTCTTCCAGCATCGCGCAGGCAAGCGTGCCCTGATGATCAAGTCAAACGGCTAAACCTGAAAAGGAAAATTGAACCACGAATGGACACAAATAGACACTAATGATGAGTGAGTTCTGCAAAAACTGACACTCACCTACTGGGTGAAGCAGACAGTCTTCATAAGTCATTGATTATTCGTGTTCATTCGTGCCTATTCGTGGTTTTCATCTCAGGAATTAGGCTAAACTCCGGCGAATCACTTTGGCGCAGCATCAGTTGGCTTTTCTGCACCGGTTTCGCTGGTGGATCAATTGGCGGTGGGTCCCAGCTTTTCATACTACGCGCGAGATAGACCTTGTAGTTCCGGGCAGCATCGCGACCGAGCGGAACCCGGATATATCCGAAATCCTCCACGCTCCTGAATTGTCGAATCAGCGGAGCAGGCAGACTGTCGTCGTGCGGCGGGGCATCATCTGGCGGCATGATGATAAGTGCATCATGGCTAAAATAATTTAACTCACCTGGATGAGGCCAGAGTTCATATTGTGATTCGATGACACCGGAATGGGTGAAGCGGAATACCTGCGGCTGTTGTGGCGTGTAAAAGGCGAGCTGGCTGGCATTGGAACGGTCTCCATAGACGATCACAAAAGTTTGCTCTGGCCGAGGAACTTTTGCCAACAAAGCCCCGGCCTGTGCGCCCGCATCTTTCCAGCCGCGAAGGCGCAATGCAGGATCTAAGCGAGTGCCTACTTGACCCAGCGCACCAATAGCAAATGGGAGAACGCAGCTTAGCAGCGACATCACCAAGCCAGTTATGATGGCTGGTCGCGCCCAATTGCGCAATCGCATCCACGGCAGAGCATCCAACGCCACGCGATCCAGCCATGCGCCCGCCAGCACCGTCGCGCTGATGTAATAAACGGCGGGCCAGTTCACGTTCACACTTTGACGCATGGAAAGCAGAATAAAAACCGCCAGCCCCGGACCGGAGAAAATCACGGCGTAGCGTTCCTTCTCAATTAGCACGCGCCATTTCCACAATCCGCCGAACACGACAGCGATCATCAGCACCCAAGTCACGGGAGAAAATGCGAGTGCCTGCAGTCCGAGAAACTCACCCAGCGTTCCGAGATGGCCGAGCAGACCCGCATTCGATCTCGTTTCAAAATGATGGCTCGTGTGTTTCAGCGTTACCCAGCCGTGCTGCATGTTCCACCAGATGACTGGCGCGAGAAACAAGAGCGATCCCACGATGCAAATCCAGAATGTCGAGCGGCGCAGCAACGCGCGAGATGCTGGATTGAACGCACAATGCAGAATCATCAGCACCGGGAACACCAGCATCATCTGCTTGCTCAGGTGGCCGAGACCGAGAATTAAAGAAAGCAGTAACCAGCGCGAAAGTTTTTCCGGCTGCTCAATAGCATTCCAGAAAACCAACAAAGCTGCCGTCCAGCAAAGCACTAGCGGCGCATCAATAGTTAGCACCAGATTCAGTAGTGCATTTGCAGGCGTGAACGCACAGAGCAGGAGTGTGAGCAATGCCGAACGCGGGCCAAAGAGCTTGTTCGCGAACCGGTGCAGTAGAAACAAAGTCATCGTGCCGAGCAGCAGCGCCGCGCAGCGAATGCCCCACTCGCTGTTATTGCTGATGCGACCGACTAAGCCCATGAGCCAACCGATCATCGGCGGCTTACTGAAATAGCCCCAGTCAAGTCGGCGACCCCATTCCCAGTAGTAACTTTCGTCGCCTGCGAGATCGAACTGCGCCGTGAACGGAATAAGATAGAGCAGCCGAAACGCCGTCAACCACGCAAGCACTCGCATTGCAGTGCGGTGTGGATCACGGGTCGGCAGAAAATTGGCCTGAGCGTCGGGCATCCGTCATCCTGCGCAGATTCACGCAATGTTCAACGTGCGAGGTTAAGAAACGCAGGCATTCTCATGGTGACACATGACCCTTGCACGACCATGACCGACAAAGCCATTCCCTTCAGCGAATGGATGCGCCGCGCGTTATTCGATCCGCAGCGCGGTTACTATGCGCGAAACATCCGCACCGTGGGGCGCAGCGGCGACTTCTCGACCTCGGCGACCATCAGTCGCGTGCTTGGCGAGGCCATTGCCGCGTGGCTCGCGGCAGAGATCAAGCTTGCACCCTCGGTGCGAACCGTCATCGAGGTCGGTGGCGGTGAAGGCTCGCTGATGCGCGACGTGATGAAGTCACTCGGCTTCTGGCGTCGTCGCCGACTGCGCTTCATGATGGTGGAGAGTTCTGCTGTGCTACGGGAGAAACAAAAGAGCACATTGCAGCGCAGTAAAGTGGAGTGGTTTGACGATCTTCCCACTGCGCTAGCGGCCTGTGATGGTCGCGCCTTCATCTTTCACAATGAACTGCTCGATGCCTTTCCGGTCACGCTCGTGCAGTCAAATGGAACATCATGGCAAGAAGTCTGGCTGGAAGAATCCGAAGGCCAATGGACGGAACAACTGCGCGACTTGTCTATAAGCAAAGAAGAGTCAGACCATTTCAGCGCACTCCAACATCGGCCAGCAGAACCCCAACGCCGCGAACTCGGCACTGCCGCCGATGAATGGTTGCGCTCGTGGGCTTCCCATTGGCGTGAAGGCGCCATGCTCACGCTCGACTACGGCGATGTCTTCCCGCAGATCTATCATCGGAAACCGCGCGGCACCTTACGCGCCTATCTCCGGCATCAACTTCTGACCGGCGCCCAAGTCTATGAAAACATGGGACGACAAGACATCACAGCGGATGTGAACTTCACTGATCTCATGCGCTGCGGAGAATCGCTGGGCTGGCGGAATGCTCCGCTAGAAAATCAGCGTCAATTTTTGCAAAGACACTTGCGAGGCTTTGCAAAAAGATTCTCTAACGATTCCGCATTGGCCTTCCTTGCCGATGAACACGGCGCAGGCGGAGCCTTCAAGGCGCTGACCCAACGGGCGCGCCATCCCTGACATGAGCAATTCGATGCCAAAGGCATCAAAGCACCGTAGCCGGGGGTCGAGCGAACGCGACACCCCCGGTATTTGCCCGACATTTCCCGCACCCCGGAGGGTGTGCCGGCATGGCCTGCCACGTCATCACGAGTCAAGCATGAGCAAGTTCATGGGCAGGCTGAATTCCCGCTATTAGTAGGCGGCGTTTTTTGGCGAGGGCGCGGAAATCGCATTCCACTTGAAGCCCATGCCAGAAGCCCTCAGACTGGCTGAAAAAAGTTCCGAAACGGATGGACATGGAGGGAGTGATGGCACGTCGTCCCAAGACAATCTCGTTGATAGCACGGGGCGGCACGCCGATGGCCCGCGCCATGGCGTTCTGAGAAATTCCCATGGGATTGAGATATTCCTCCAACAGAATCTCTCCGGGCGTGATGGATGGTCTCATGTCTGTAACGTATAACGTTATAAGGTATCGCGTCAATGATAATCCATGATCGCGACCTCGGCTGGACCGGACTCGGTCCAGCGAAAGACGATTCGCCACTGGTCGTTAACGCGGATCGAATGAAAGCCAGAGCGATTTCCCCGAAGGGATTCCAAGCGATTGCCAGGCGGCACGGCCAGATCAGCAAGTTTGGCTGCACGGTTCATTTGCATGAGCTTGCGCAGCGCAACACGGGCAATGGAGGCAAAGCGACGGTTTCTTTCCTCTGAGAAAAGCTGCCGGGTGTCGGTGTCAGCAAACGACTGAATCATGGTGTAATAATGCGTTGCGCCATGTCCCTTTACAAGGGGTTACGCGGCACGAATGAGCAGCCAGGCAAGTTTGGCAAAGTGCTTGTCTCATGGATTTTTGCGGTCGAGTTGCTGCATGGCCTCATAGTGGGGGAAATCGAGCCGCACTTTACCCGACATCACTTCATCCGAGAGTTCGCGCCGCCGCCGCAACATCAGTTCGGTGGAAAGAAACTTGGCGATGGCGGGGCCTTTCTTCTTTTCGCCCGAGAATCGCATGATGTCTTTCAAATCTTTTTCGGGAAGTTCGACTGTGATTTTCATATAAATTCGCCACCAAAGTATGACAACAATTCAATGCAAATCTGTAAATGGCAGCATTTCTAAATGCCGCACTAGGCATCGTGCCCGTCTCCATGCGGCACAGATCATCAACAATATCCTTGTCAGTATCCGACCACTGCGATACAACCGGAATGTGCCTGAAAAACTACAACTCCACACCTTCTTCATGATCGTTTGGGTCTGTCTCGGCTTGGGCAGCTTTCTCTTCTTCCACTTCAACCGCAACGCAGTTCTCAAGCGTCAAGTCTGGCCAGCTTTTATTCTCACTGTCGGTTCTATCTTCGGCGGCTTCATGTATTACATGTTGGACCGGCAGCAACCGCAGGTTCTTTACTTCATGGTTCCTGCAATCATTCTCATCTCGTTTTTAAACATTCGCATGACACGCTTCTGCGACTCGTGCGGTAGGACTCTGTATCGGCAACCGATTTTTTCTCGGATACAGTTTTGTCCTCACTGCGGAGCCGAACTCAAATGACTACACCTGCAACGACTATGAGCTGCCATTTCATTTTCGTTTCAAGATGGATGCAGACTCGGCACTTAGAGCCTGTCCGGCAAATGGGTTGAATGGCCAGAATCAAATGGTGTGTCTGCGGTATTCAAGCCAATAGGCTTGAGAGAAATTAGCCGGTGGTGAAGCGAGGCACGAGCGGAACCACCGGTTACTGAGGTGAAATTTTGCGCACCGAAGGGTGCGCGAGAGATGCCGGAATTTCTCACGCACCCTCCGGGGCGCTGGACGGGGCTTGCGAATATCCGGTGGTTCCACTGCGCTCCACCACCGGCTAATTTCTTTTGAACCTCCGGTTCGCAGAATGAAGGCAGACCAGCTTTATGGTCATTCATATGATTTGCCGGATAGGCACTCAGTCCACGTCTGTTCGGAAGGGTGTTGCGGGTATGCCCTCTTTGTTGAAGAGATTCACCTCGGGGGTGTTCGACCAGCCGAAGCGGACGGCTTTAGCATTAATCACTCCTTTGCCGGAGACTACCACGGTGGTTCCCTGAATCACGGCGCTGGCGGGGACGAACACGCCATCTACATCGGCGATGGTGAAGCCTTTGAGGTCGCCGTCTTTCGCGACTAATCCGCTGCCAACATGAGTGAAGCTGAGGATGATCTTGTCACCCTGCACTTTCATGGATTGATAGAGCGGGCCGGAGTATTCGATCTTCTCGCCATAGGCCAAGGCGCGAGCGGCCAGTGCTAGGCGCTGCCCTACCGGTTCCTTTTGAGTCGGATGAATATCATTGGCATTCCCGACGTCGGTCGTCACGGCCATCGCGGTATTTTTTGATTTGTCCAAGGTGAGGAACTGGGCCTCGCGAATCTCAGGCGGCTGTCCTTTGAAGGGAGCGATTTGAACGAAGAGAAATGGGAAGTCGCCCAGTTTCCATTTCGCGCGCCAGTCGGCGATCATAGCTGGGAACAGAGCGCGGTATTGGCGGGCCTGTTGGGCGTTTGATTCGCCCTGATACCAGATAGCTCCCTTGATGCCGTAGGGAAGGAGCGGGGCGATCATGCCATTGTAGAGCGTGGTCGGCGAGTGGGGTGTTGCAGACGGAGCAACGGGCTGTTTCGGTTCCGGGCTGGCGGGAACGGGTTTCGGTGGCAGCGGCGTTTTATCTTGTTTCGCTTTCGCGGTGGCCACGTTCCATTCCTTGAGGATTTCCTGATAAGTCTTGCCAACGGTTTCGTCCCAAGTTTTTTTCGCGACTTGAAACTCTGCAAGCTTCGCTGGCAACGCGGCAATAGCTGCGGGATTGCTTTCCAGATCTTTTTTGGCTGTGGTCACATAATTGGCCAGCTCGGGGTTGTCTCCGAAACCATCGAGGCTAGTCCAAGCTTGGGCTGGGGTGCCGCCCCATGAGGTGTGGATCATGCCAACCGGGACCCCTATTTTTTGATAGAGATCACGGGCGAAGAAATAGCCCACAGCTGAAAAGTTGCCGACCGTTTCAGGCGAGCATTCCACCCAGCTTCCACCTTGTTCAGTCAAGGGAGTTAAAGATGGGACCTTATTCACCGTGAACATGCGAACCTTCGGGAAAGCAGCTTTCGGGCGTTCCTCTTTCTCGGTGGCAGTTTTATTGAAACGGAAATCCATATTGGATTGCCCGGAACAGATCCAGACTTCTCCGACGAGCAGGTTTTTCACGGTGACGGTATTATCGCCAGCAATGGTCATGGTGAACGGCCCGCCTGCGGTGAGCGCTGCTAAGTCCACACGCCATGTGCCGTTTTTCGCGATGGTGCTGAGTTTCTGTGCGCCTAGCTCGACGGTGACTTTCTCGCCATCACGAGCTGTGCCCCAGACAGGAACGGCCTGACCGCGCTGAAGCACGGCACCGTCAGAGAATAGGGGATTCAGTTTTACCTCAGCGAGAAGTGAACCTGCTGACAGGAGCACGAGTGTGAGGGCGGCGGTGACGTTAGCGGAACGACGAGTCATAGACATGCAATTACGCTGCAATGGGTGCGTCTCTTTCACAAGCCAAACTTTGGATCAATGGATGACATAACGTTTGCGTGCTGCCCGCTGTAATGTTAGCAGACGCACCCTCACGTAGAACCCTTTATGAAAGCCCACCAGATTTTACAATCCATCAGCCCTGAACAACGTCTTGCCATCATGTGCTGGACACAGAAAGAATCGAAAGACGCCTTCCGCGCCGCGCTTTTTCAAGTCGGCACCCAACGCAAACTGCGCCCGCAGTATTTCCAGACCAAGAATCGCGAACAACTGGCGGAATGGATGAGCGAAAATTTGAAGAACAAACTTTACGACGGTGTGGCTGAGCAGCTTCTCCAAATCTGGTTGCTCAAGGGCAAGACTGCGATGCTGATTGCGTTCCTCAATGCTGCGGAAATTAAGCACGATGGCGAAGGTCAGGTGGACGATCTTCCTGAGGAGATTGATGCCAAGAATGTTAAGGCTGGTGTGGATGCGATTCTTAAGGACAACACCCCTGCTGAAGTTGCGATTTATCTTCATCTCTTCCAGCGCCAGAAAGAAGGCGGCTGGCCTGCGATTGCGAATGAACTGGAGAAGCGCGACGAACTGAAAATGGATGTGCCAGTGAAGTGACTGGCGTCACAGGGTGACATCAGTATTGGCGATGGAAATGAGTCGCCAGTCTCCGGGCTGCCAACCATCTTTGCGCCAGACGAAGACCCACGGTTTCGTGATGCGGTTCACATGTTCAATGATCATGCTGCTGCCAGTGGCCCCACTGCCAGTCATGTGAATGGTGCAGGAGATGGTAACGGTTTTTCCATCGCGTGAGATGCTTTTCTGCTTCCAGTCAAAGCTCACCATGATAAAACTCTGAAGCGCTTCGTGTGCAGCATTGAGCGCCTCATCACGTTTCATGCCCCAAGCATCCGAGTAATCTGGCGCGATCATCAGATTCAAGCGCGGCCAGCTTCGCTTGGCAGCGAGCTCGATGATGTTTTTCTGCTGATGCTGCACTTGCGACTCGGCGCTTTGCAGAAAGGGAATGATAAACCAGACGGCGGAGATCAAGGCTGACGCGAGAGAGATGCGGAGAAACCAGCGGAGCATAATAATTGGCCGTGAGATTTTTTAGATAAGCTGAAGCTGCGCTGTGCTGGAGTGATCGCCGTTAGGAGACAGTTTTTCATCGTGCATTCCGACTTCAAGCCAGGGCATGGGCGCATGACGTTGGGCGCAATGGACGGCAACATCGGGGAATCCGGCTTGAGAAAGCGCGGCGGATATTTTTTTCTTCGCGGTGTCGGGGTCGTTGCAGTCATCACTCAGGTGGCCGAGAACCACATTGCGCAGCCCGTCATGCGCGATGCTGTGAACTAACTCGGCGGCTTGTTCATTGGACAAGTGGCCGTGTCGTCCGCTGATGCGTTGCTTGATGGACCAAGGGCGCTTGGTATCGGCATCGAGCAGGGGCGCGTCATAATTGGCCTCGATGAAAAGCGTTTGGGAACCACGCAGCCGGTCGCGAATGAGATTGGTGATGAAGCCGACATCGCTGAGCACGCCGAGCCGGGAGTGCGTGTCGCTAATGACGAAGCCCACGGGATCAACGGCATCATGCGGCACCGAGAAGCTCTCGATGCGCACGTCTTGGAACTCGAAGGCGGTGCCGCTTTGCAGGAGCCGCCAGCGCGGCTTGGCCTTAGTGAACGCAGATTGCATGAGCGTTTCCTGAGTGAGCGGAGTGCAGAGCAGCGGAACTTCGTGTTTGCGGCAGAGCATTTCCAGACCTTGCGTATGATCGCCGTGTTCATGAGTAAGGAGGACGCCGTCGAGGTCTTCAGGTTTCAATCCGACCATCTCCAGCCGCAGCATGATCTGGCGCCCGCTCAGCCCAGCATCCACCAGCAAGCGCGTGCGCCCCGTGCGCACCACCGCGCAGTTGCCGGAGCTGCCGCTGCCGAGAACAGTGAGAGAAAGCATTTCACAAACTACAAGGCAACTGCCAGCAGGCAACGGGCAACAGCGAAATGATGGAGCGCAATGACATCCTCACATACTTGTCTTTTGCCTTCTGCCTTTTGGCTTGTATTCTTAGCTCATGCGCAATCTGTTCCGACGCACAGTTTTTCTCTCGCTGCTGCTGGCAACGGGCGGGGCTATCGCGTATGTGAACAGTGATGGATTCGCACGGAGGTTACGGGAACTGGTGGTGACGCGGCTGGCGCAGCGCGGGATATATTTGAATCTGGATCGATTACTTCTGGACCCCATGGAGGGGCTGGTGGCAAAGAAGATCGAGGTCTATCAGGATGCGGCGCATCACAAGCTGCTGGCCAGAGTGGATCGGCTCAATGTGGATTTGAATTTCAGTCGGCTCATTCAAAGAGATGTCGAGATCGAGGGCGTGGATTTGCGCAATGCGGACCTGTCTTTTCCGATTGATCCCGATAATCCCAAGTCCGAGCATTTTGTTATGAGCGGACTAAGCGCGCGGGTTTTGTTTACGGGTGAACGCATCGAAATCCGTCGGGCCGAGGGCGATCTCTATGGCTTGCACTTGAGCGTGACTGGCGCATTGCTCCGGCCTTTGCCTGCGAAGGACGAGATTGAGGATAAGATAGCACAAGAGCGAAGCCGTCAGCGTCTGGCCGCGATTCTGGCGCGTCGGGATTTGATCATGGAGATGTCCAAGATGCTGAAGCATTTCGAGACAGCGAACGCGCCTCGGCTTGATATTGAAGTGAACGGCGATCTGGCTAAGCCCGAGGAGTTGACTGGATCGCTGCATCTGACGGCCAATGGTATGCGGCACGGCGATTATGTCTGCGAGGAGCTGGAGGCACGCGCGTCATATGCGGGGCAGATGGTCGATCTCTCCAGCTTGCGACTGAAGGACAAGCTCGGTGTTCTGGAGGCGAGCGCGACTTATGAAATCGGAGGCGATGAGGTGGCTTTTCATCTTCGCTCCGGCGTCAATCTGCCTAACCTGGCGTCGGCGGTGACGGGGAACGATGCCTTGCGGGAAGTGGTATTTTATGAGCCAGTGGACATCGTCGCGGATGGGCGGGTGCTTCTTGGCAAGGCTATTCCTAAGGATGCATTCTTGCCTGTGGAATGTGCGGGCACAATTCACGCGGGGCGCTTTGCTAGCCGCGGAGAGGTGCTGGAGGAACTGTCGGTGAATTTCGGTCTGTCACCTCAGGGCTGCTATTTCAGGGATGGTTTTTTGCGTCACAAATCGGGCACATTGGGATTGCAGGCCATGTGGAAACCGGGAGACGGATTTCGTTACCGGGCGCAGTTACGGATGGATCCGAACACTTTTATTCCCTTCATCAAATTTCCTCAGACGCAGGAGTTCATCCGACGCTTCACATTCCGCGAATCGTCGAGTATTTTTGCTGAGATAGAAGGTCATGGGCCGTCGATGGATGTCGGAAACGATTGCAAAAACAACGGGCATGTGGAGCTGCATAATTTCAAATACCACGGCGAGGAATTCGCGCGAGTGGAGTCGGATGTGGAGTTCGAGGGGCCGCAGCATTACTTCCGGAACATGCGATTTGAGCGGGCCGAGGGGTCTGGTCATGCCAAGGAAATAGACTGGGACGACAATGCCCACACGGTGAGTTTCATGGGTCTTGTTTCGGACATGAATCCGGTGGCTGTGGTGGGTTGTTTTGCGCGTCCCACGGCGGATATCATTGCCCGCTACCGTTTTGATAAACATCCTCATGCCGAGGTGGATGGCATCCTGCATTTGGACGGCCCCGGCACCGATCTCAGAGTGAAATTCCGTGGCGAAGGCGTCGGTCATTACATGCTCTGGGGCGAAGATTATACCGTCACGAAGCCGACAGGCGATCTCATCTTCAAAGGCCCAAAACTCACTTACGACGTTCGCGGTGGCGCGTTCGGTAAAGACATGACTTGCAAGGGCGATGTCGTTCTCGGCGATGACGCGAATGATTACACGGTGGACTTGCGCGCGGGCAGTTTCCCTTATCTCGTTTTCAGCAAGCACCTGCCTTTTCAGAAAGTGCGGGCGACGGTTCAGTGCCGCAAGGGGCTCGCGGATTTCAGTGTGAAAGCGAATCTCTTTGAAGGCGACTTTGAATTGCGAGGCAAGATGGATAATCGAAAGCAACTACAGACATACACTGGAGATTTGCGCATCAATGCGGTGAGCTTCAAAAAGTTCGCCCAAGTGTATTCACCTGGATTCGATACCGAGGGTGACTTTACCGGTCATGCAGAATTCACTGGCGTCTTTGGCGATTGGAAAAAGCTCAAGGGTAAAGGCGCACTCGTGATCCTTAACAGCAACCTTTACGCGGTGCCGATCCTAGGACCGCTCACGCAATTGATCGGTGGGGTGTTGCCCAGCCCGATCAAAGGATTCAACGTGGCCAAAGAAGCGGACGCCACATTCACGATTGCCGATGGATTTGTCACGACACAAGACCTCGTTGCCAGCACCAAAGTCTTTACCATTGCCGCGAATGGTAAGATTGATTTCCTCGAAGACCGCATTGATTTCCATGCCCAAGTGAAGTTTGGAAAAATCCTCGGCCTCGTCCTATTCCCCGTCAGTAAGATTCTCGAATACACAGGCGAAGGCAGCGTCGGCGATCCTGTCTGGCGTCCGCGCTTCTTCAGCGGCAGCTCTGAGAAGACACCCTTCCGCAAGCAAGACGAGAGTGCACGCCCCGAGCCTACGCCGCAGCCACCTACAAAAACTGGCGCGCCGTCCAATCCACCGGTTCGGACTGGTCGATGAGACTGTGTGATTGACGGAGCTGCTTCGCCGTGCGGAAATGATGACTGCCCCTATGACCGACCCCGATCAGCCGCAATGGTATTGCGTTCATTCAAAGCCGAAGTGCGAACACCTCGTCGCCGCTGCCTTGCGCAATCTCGAAAACGTGGAGGCATACTGTCCGCGTTTGCGATTCCAGCGCAGCACGCCGCGTGGCAAAGTCTGGTTCACGGAAGCTCTTTTTCCGAGCTATCTCTTCGCGCGCTTCGATCTCGCCAATTCCTATCGAGCAGTGAAACATGCGCACAATGTTATTCGCGTCATTGAGTTCGGCAGTGTGCCCATTCCTGTTCCAAGTCGGAGCATTGAGGAATTAAAAAAAGAAATGCAGGGCGAGGAAACGCGCGAGGTCAGTTTCGGAGTTCATGTCGGGGACATAGTCGAAGTCGCAGAAGGTCCAATGCGCGGCCTCAAAGGCATCGTCGAGAGTTTCCTCAGCGGAGAAGATCGTGTGCGCGTGCTGCTGGAATTCCTCGGCCGGGAAAATCGCGTGGATGTTCCCACCGCCAAGCTCCTCAGTGAACGTGGTCCGCGTGAGATTATGAGCGCACCCGATTGAAGAAAATGAAGCGCGAGGGTTCAAAATTCCAGCTGGGCGCTGAATTTTTATTCAAGCAACACTTGATTTTCACTGACGAATTTGAAATAATCCTGCACTATGAAAACCAAAATCATCCTGACCCTTCTCGCCACATCCGCGCTCTTTTTTCTGAATTCCTGCAACACCATTCATGGAGCCGGACGTGACGTGCAGCATGTTGGACATGCGGTCAGCAATCTGTGAGGCTATTCACGTTGCTCAAAGTTTGCCCTGCGGGCTACTGCAATAATGCGTCTGATGGACTCGACATTTGTCTGCCACAAAAGCGGGAATGCGATCCCCACGAAAGACCACATAGAGTTTAGAATATAGGCTGAAGGCGTCGCGTTCACATTGCTGGCGCGCATTCCAAGGAATGATGGCGTCTCGCCGTGAGGTGGTAGCGACGGCGGGTCTCGAGACCCGCTGAACGCTGACGGGACAGAAGTCCCATCTTCCGCGCTCATCGACTATTCCATTCCTGTTTCAGATTCAGGCGGTTGTCCTTGGATCGGTGTATTGTCACCTATTTAACAAACGTTTATTTTTTGCTTTCATTAATCACGCAATACCCTACAAATATTATAATTCAGCGGTGTTTTTAGAGAGAAAGCTGACAAATGTCTCTGGTTTCTCTAACGCTGAACCTAGGCCGCGTGCCGTGCCCGTGGCGATACCCAACAAGTCCTTTGTGAGATCGGTTCTGGAAAAACAGGCCAGATGACCGGAGGCGGCAGCTTGCCCGAATCATTAGCTCGCATGAAAATGACGAATTGCTTGCGCGAGAGCATCGAACGCGGAATCTGACCATTCCCCCATCGCGCCCTATTATAAATGAGTGACAAACACCGCACCGACGACCTCCGAATTGAACACATCCGCGACCTTGTGCCGCCGGCAGTTTTCATGGAGGAAATTTCCCTGACCGACGCCCATGAGGAAACGGTCAATCGCTCGCGTCAGGCCTGTGAGTCTATATTAAAAGGCAAAGACGACCGGCTGCTGGTCGTGGTCGGCCCTTGTTCCATTCATGATACCAAGTCCGCGCTCGAATACGCGGGGCTGCTTAAACTCGCCCGTGATAAATACGCTGCCGATCTGGAACTTGTCATGCGCGTCTATTTTGAAAAGCCGCGCACTACAGTCGGCTGGAAAGGTTTCATCAACGACCCACATCTGGACGAGAGTTACGACATCAACAAAGGCATCCGTAGCGCGCGCGAGCTACTCGTGCAAATCACCGCGATGGGAGTGCCTGCGGGCACAGAGTTTCTTGATACCATCACGCCGCAATACATTGCGGATGTCGTCGCGTGGGGAGCCATCGGCGCTCGCACCACGGAGAGCCAGATACACCGTCAGCTTGCCTCCGGCTTGTCCATGCCCGTCGGTTTCAAGAACGGCACGGATGGCAACATCCAGATCGCGCTCGATGCCATCGCTGCGGCGCAGTCGCCTCACGTATTTCTTTCCGTCACGAAGCATGGCACCGCAGCCATCGTGCAGACGCGCGGGAACGATGCCTGCCACGTCATCCTTCGCGGTGGAAAGGCTTCGCCCAATTACGACAGCGCGAGCGTGGACAACGCCATCGGCCAGCTCAATGCGCGTGGGCTGCCGCCGCATCTCATGGTCGATTGCAGTCACGGCAACAGCTTGAAGGATTACAATCGGCAGGCGGTCGTGGCGCATGACATTGCGGAACAACTTAAATCCGGCAGCACCGGAATCGCGGGTGTGATGATCGAGAGCCATCTGGTAGCGGGGCGGCAGGACGTGAAGCCCGGACACGAAATCGCTTACGGCCAGAGCATCACCGATGCCTGCATTTCATGGAAGACGACGGAAAGCGTGTTAGAAGAACTCGCTGCCGCAGTGCGCACGCGTCGGGCAAAATGATTTTTGCATTTGAATCGGCATTTCAAAATTTAAATTCAGCATTCATAATCGCAAATGACTCGCGCTGATCTCGAACGCTTTTCAAAGTGCCGCATTCTCGTGATCGGCGACGTGATGCTGGATCATTTCATCTGGGGCAGCGTGCGCCGCATTTCGCCGGAAGCACCGGTTCCTGTGGTCGAAGTGACCAAGGAAACTTGGTATCCCGGAGGAGCCGCCAATGTGGCGCGCAATGTAGCACCCTTTGCGCCGCGTGTATCCATCATGGGGCGCGTTGGTGATGACGAACAAGCAGCGCAACTCCGACGGCTGCTCGTGGAGGAGCAGGTGGATTGTGGTCCTCTATTAGTAAGCAAGACCGGTCGCACTATTTCCAAAGTGCGTATCATCGCTCGTCAGCAGCAGGTCGTGCGCGTTGATCGCGAGCGTAACGAAAAACTTAGTGAGCAGGAACTGATCGAAGTAGAAAAAACACTTCGCACCATCAGTCCGGAACTCGACGCCATTATCATTGAAGACTACGGCAAGGGTTTCGTGACCAACGACTTGATGCAAACCGTCACCAAGATTGCCAAGGAACGAAAGCTCATGGTGCTGGTCGATCCCTCACCGCATAATCCGCTGCCCTGGAGCGGAGTTGATCTGGTCAAACCGAACCGCAACGAGGCCTTCGCCGCTGCTGGAATCGAGGATAATCATGACAACGTTCCTCCCTTGCAGAATGAACAGCTCCAGCGAGTGGGCGTGGTTCTGTTGGAGAAATGGGATGTGCCCGCAGTGCTAGTGACTCTGGGTGAGCAAGGCATGATGCTTTTTCAGCGCGGGAAAGCACCCCATCATATTCCGACTCGCGCCAGAGAAGTCTTTGATGTCAGTGGAGCAGGTGACACTGCCATCGCGCTTCTTACTCTTGCACTCGCCAGCGGCATGAAGGCCGAGGATGCGGCAGATGTGGCCAATCACGCTAGCGGCATCGTCGTCGGGAAACTTGGCACCGCGACACTGACGCCCGATGAACTTCTCGCTTCTTACAACAGCTAATGAACATCGCCGACATCTTCTGTAAACATCTCGACGCCCATGCCGCCGCCATTGAAAAGCTGCGGTCACAGGAAGATTTCGTCGCGGACTTGGCGCAGAAAATCATCACCGCGATTGAGCGACAGAATAAAATTCTTATCTTTGGCAATGGCGGTAGCGCGGCGGACGCCCAGCATATTGCTGCGGAATTTGTCGTGCGTTATCGCCGCAACCGACGCGCATTGCCCGCGATTGCGCTGACCACAGACACCTCCATCCTCACCGCAGGCGCTAACGACTTGGGTTTTGATACCATTTACTCCCGCCAGATTGAGGCGCTCGCCAACGATGGAGACATTGCCATCGGCATTTCCACATCTGGCAAAAGTCCGAATATCATTGCCGGGTTGCGCGCCGCGAAGGAAAAAGGCTGCATCGCTGTGGCATTCACCGGCTCTGCGGAAAGCGAATGTTCCCGCGTGGCAGACATTACATTTTTCGCACCGTCAGAGATCACCGCGCACATTCAGGAATGCCACATCACTGTTGGGCACATACTTTGCGAGGTCATTGAATCACATCTCATCGAGTGACGCAGGCCGCGGGCTTGTGTATGTTTAGGCCAGCGGCCTGAAATCTAAATGGAAATAGCCGAGACATCCGGAAGAGAATCCGTCGCGCTCGAAGCTCCTGCGCCACGCATGGGCGGATTGCGCAAGAGCCTTTCGTGGCTCCTCGGTGCGCAGCTTGCACGGCTCGCACTGGGCTTCATTGTCGGAACGATGCTGGCGCGAACGCTCGGCGTTGCGGAATACGGCCGTCTCTCGACGGCGCTTGGCATTACCACGCTTGCGGCATTTTTTGCAGAACTCGGATTGCGCCAAGTCATCGTGAAGGAGATGGCGCAGCATCCGCGCATTGCCGGATCGTTGATGGGAACTGGATTTCATCTGCTCTGCGGACTTGGGCTCGTTGCCTTGCTCGTTAGTGCAGGCGTCGTTGCCGTCATGCAACGGGCTGATCTCGTTGCGGCGACTCTGGTTCTGTCCACGGTATTTTTGCTTAACGGCCACGTCGCGATCTATTCAAGATGGGACGCGCTCGGTGAAGCATGGCGCGCGCCGCGTTTTGCCATGATCGCAAGCGTCGCGTCAAACGCCGCGAAGATCATCTGTATCATTGCCGGACTGGGTGTGGTGGCCATCTGCGGAGCGATCGTTCTGGAATGTTTTATTGCCGCTGCGTTAGTTGTTATTTTTGCATTGCGTAGCGGTTGGCTGCGAGATATTCGCTCTTGGCATCCTCTGGCCGCGAAAGCATTGTTAGTCCGAGCATTCCCGCATTTTTTGGCTCAAGGTGGAACGCTCTTACTGTTAAGGCTCGACCAAGTGATGCTCAACGCCATGTCGGGCAACAAAGAAGCGGGTATCTACGGTGCAGCGACACGGCTTTCAGAGCTTATATTCCTTCTCATTCCCGTCATGGTGGCTTCGTATCTCTCGCGGCTGGCAGCGATTGAGCGGACGAATCCAGCTGCGTTCCGCCGCACGGCGGAGGCATTGCTTCAAGTCATGAGCGTGGTCGGAATCGCCGCACCGTTGTTGTGGTGGCTATTTGGAAATAACATTGTGCAAGTCATCTATGGACGCCAATTTGCCGACTGTGGTCCAGTATTGTTTATCCATTGCCTGTCATCGCTCGCCTATCTGCATGGTCAGGTGAGGTCAATCGTTCTCATCACGACGGGTCGAGCATACTTAGGAGCTTATGCGGCCTATGCCGGGATGGCCATCAATGTGACCCTGAACCTCTGGTGGATTCCTGAGCACGGAGCACAAGGAGCAGCTTGGGCTACAGCGGTCTCTTACTATGTGGTTTGGTTCGCCGGCACCTTTGCCATGCCGGATCTTCGCTGGCTGGCAATGGCACAGATTCGTTCGCTGGCGGCTCCGCTTTTGATGCCGTTCCGCTGGCGTGAAACTCTCCGCGCATTGCGGGCGGCATAAATTTGTAAACTGACAGAGAAAGCATTATCCGATGAATTCACAGAATCCATTTTTCTCGTTTTTGATAGTGATAGTTTCGGCGATTGCGGGACTCTTCGTCGTAGTCACCGTTCTATTGAGCCAAGGCAATTCACTGGCGCATCTTTGCTTTTATATACTCATCGGTGGAGGCATCTTCGGTCTGCTTGCTCCACGCTCGGCCTTTTATTTCTGGATAGTGGCCTGCGCCTATTCTGATCTGCTCAAGCGACTGACTGTGGTATTCGGCGAGGTGAGCAAAATGGACCTGTTCTATGTTCTTGGAATCACGCCGGTGATGTTTTCTGGAATCGTCATTTCACTTATCATTGGGGGATTGAACGGAGTTCACAACGTGCGCATGAATCATTGGATGTTGCTCTTGGCGGGCACAGTCGCGACCGTTGGCCTCGGCTTGTTGGATATGCGGGCCAGTGGATCGGTCATGAATGCAGCTCAAGGGCTAGCGAACGGAGGTCTCTACAGCCTGCTGTTGTTTGTGGTCCCGGTTTTGTTTCCCAATCCACAGCAGATGCTGGGAGTTTTCCGATACGTGCTGTATGTGTTTTTCCCCGTGGCCATTTACGGGATTGCACAGCAAGTTTACGGATTCCAGCCCTTTGAAATTGCCTATCTTCGCACCGGTCTGAGTATTGAAATCAAGCAGCTCTTTGTCGATAACGTTCGGGCGTTCTCGACACTGAATAGCCCAACAGCTTTGGCCACGATTAGTGCCGCGATGATGGTCGTCTGTTGGTTCCTTGCCCGCCTGCCACGGCCCGTCCCGAATCAATCCCGGCGTTGGGTGGGGAAAATTGGCGCAATCATATTGATGGCCGGGTATGCGGGTTCCTTGGTTGCATCCACAGGTCGATCAGCAGTAGTGGTTATTCTTCTTGGAGTGCCTTCGGCATGGTGCTTTCTCAGACCGGGACGAACGCGCTTTTTCTACGCTGCGACGATCGGCGGATTCCTTGCGCTAGTCGCAGCCTCGCCATGGTTATTGAGCAACATCGATGAAGCCAACCGATGGGTTAGCTCAAGGGTTTCCTCGGAGTCATTTGCGTCTCAATTGAGCACCCTAGGAACTTACAGTGACCGACTGTTCGGATTCGTTCATGTGCTTCCGAATCCGGCTGCCTATTCATTGTTCGGTATGTGGAATGGGAATCTCGAAACACTTCCCAGCGAACTCCATCACCACGATCTTATCAGCGCACTGCTGCTCCGTTTCGGCATCGTGCCGCTACTGTTTGGGACTATCTTGCTCGCCCGTATGTTGCGCAAGTTGCACAAAAAACTATACGAAATCGAGGACGCAACCACCGCACGTCTCATGGCCATGTCCCTCGGCCTCGCCTTCGCATTAGTGGCGCTTTCGGCAGTGAGCGGAAACGTTCTTATTATATTTCCGATCAATGTCTGCCTGTGGATGGCCATCTCAACTGCGGTGGTGTGCACTCGGAATCAGACCAATGAAATTCCGGTGCAGACCATGCATCGCTCTGACCTCGATATCGCATCACTCGCTGGCCGCACGCCGGGGGCAAAACGATTCAAGCCCAGCCGGGCCGCAACCTGATGAGTCTTCGTTCACTTTGCCGCTCTTATTGTTACACGGCTAACACCATTCGCTATCGTGTGGAGTGGCGACGCATCCAAGAGGCGTTTCAAAAAGTCTCTCCGTTCCAAACGCTCTTTGATGGCGGAGCTGGGTCTGGTGAATTTTCCCGGCGCGTGCTCAAGTCTGGCCAGTGCCGCCATGTTATTGCACTGGAGTTTGATAAAAATAATTTTGCAAGCTTGAAGGACAACCTCGGACGTGAAGCGCAGACTCAGCTTATCAACGGATCGCTGCTTGAAGTGCCCCTACCCGACAACACAGCGGATGCCGTGCTTTGCACACAGGTTATCGAGCACATCACCGAGCATGAGAAAGCAGCAGCGGAACTTTGCCGCATTCTCAAGCCCGGAGGTCATGCTGTGATCACCGTGCCCCATCCGCCAGAACCCTTTTCAACCGATGACCACAAGCGTGAAGGTTATACAGAAAACGAACTCGCAGCGTTGTTCGCTCCATTCGGCTTCGAGCCGCTCTGGTCTGACTGGTTTCTCACACGCAGCACAACAGACCAGATGAAGCGCGCCTGGAAACTTCCGCTCGGCGGAAAATTTGTTCCCGTGGCATGGGTGGACCGAGAGACAAAGATGACGCGCGAACAACGGCGTGCCGACACACCCTACGGATTGCTCATGCTCTTTCGCAAGCCCACATGAAGCTCCTCATCATTGATCCCAATGTGAGCCACAGTAGCCCTTCAATGAAAGGAGTGGTGCGGTCGCTGGCCCAACTCCGTGCGGCCGGTGTGGAGATCGAAGCTTGGTGCTGGCATTGCGACAGCGGGCTTGCGATTCAGAAGGTGGACAAGCTGCCCCGTCTGGGAAATCTGCCGCTTCTGGGCGGCTTCGCTTTCTCATGGCTCGCGCGCATAAGATCATGGTGGCGTTTCAAAGTTCGGAAGCTGGAACGTCCCGACATCATCTTCACCATCGCGTGGTATGTGCCAAACTGCGATCTCGCTCTCGTTCAGTTCTCGCCCTTTGACTGGGAGAAGCGACAGCGCGCACTGGGAATGAAATCTATCCGGGACGTGGTGGAGCGACTGGTGAATCTTTTCAGTCTTTTCCAAGCGAATCGCTTTCTGAAGAAAACTAGCGCCCGCGCCATGCTCTGCGTTTCAGAGTCTGTGCGCGACGATCTGAGAGCGGTGAATCCGCATCTCAATTATCAACTTCTGCCGAACAGCTATGACCCAGTGCGCTTCAATATCGCGAGCCGTGCCGAGCACCGCGAAGCCATGCGCACTCAGCATGAGTTTTGCCCTGACAACGTGGTGTTTGCTTTTGCCAGCGCCGGCCACTATCGCCGCAAAGGATTCTTTCTCGCCGTTGAAGCCCTATCAATCTTACGCACGCGCTATCCGCAGGCGCGTCTCCTTGTGATCGGCGGCAGGGATAAGCGCCTTGCAGCCTTGCAACGAAAGCTTGATGAACTTCATCCCGACTGGCATGAATGGATCACATTCACCGGCATGGTGAACGACGTGGAAAAGCACTTCGCTGCGAGTGAAGCATTGTTATTTCCTTCCTATTCGGAAGCATTCGCGCTCGTCGAGGTCGAAGCCGAGGCATGCGGTCTTCCCCTATTTCTGACGCGACATCACGGATCGGAGATGATCCTGCGCGATGGAGTGAATGGCCGCTTTCTGGAATTCAATTCACGCCAGATTGCAGAAGTGCTCGCTGAATTTGTCAGCGGCGCATGGAAGCCGACGGAAGCGAAGCCGATACCCGTGTTGGATTCCGGCGCATACGCAGAGAAGTTCGCCGAATTCCTCATTAACTGCTACAAGCAAGCTCCACACGAAACGCCACTTAGTCCCGCCATGGCCATTCCACGGGCCTAATTATATGTTTGGAATATTTTTCGCTATGTTCAATTCCGCTCGCGTGTCATTGCGGACAGGTTGCCCGTTGGATTTGAGTAATCGCTTCTTTGGAATGCCCGTCATTCGCATAACTCGCGGGGCGCGCTTGGAACTCGGGAAAAATATCGTGGCTCTAAGTAAGGCGCGCTATAACGAGATCGGCGTGATTCAACCAGTCGTGCTTTCTCTAGTCTCGGAAAGCGCTGTCATCCGCATTGGCGACGGGGCTGGTCTCTCTGGCTGCACATTGAGCGCACGCACGAGTGTGGAAATCGGTGCGGGTGTATTGATCGGCAGCGGTGCGCTTATCATGGATCACGATGCGCATCCGCTCGTTCCTGGAAAACATGAGGTCGCAACGAAAGCTGTGTGCATTGGCCCGAGGGCGTTCATTGGTGCCAGAGCCATCATCTTAAAGGGTGTGAACATTGGCGAAGATGCCGTCATCGGAGCTGGTGCTGTGGTGACCAAGGACGTGCCCGCCGGAGCTGTCGCAGCAGGCAATCCGGCGCGTATAATACGCACGGCGCCATCAGTTCCACCCGCATCAAGTTCATGAACAATGACTGCGGCATTCTCTATGTCGCCACAGGCGAACGTCATCTGCGTGAAGCAGTTCACTCTGCCGCAAGTGTCAGACGACTTCACTCGGAGTTGCCCGTAGTCCTCTTCACTTCCGCCAAGGATCATGCATCCCATAACAACTGGTTACGAGATGCATTCCACCAAATCGAAATCCATCCAGCGCCACAATTTTCATTCCGCGACAAGATTCAGCCGCTGCTGTTATCACCGTTTCGTCGCACTCTATTTTTGGACTCTGACACTGAGATGCTCGGGCGCGTGGATGACGTCTTTGATTTGTTGGGCAGTTACCCGCTCTGCTACTGTCGCGATACCACGCGATACAATTTGCCTGCGCCCTCGGTGCCGGCGGCGTTCAGCGAACCCAACACTGGTGTTCTGGCATTTGCTTCCAGTGAGATGACGTCACGACTCTTCGAGCAATGGCTCAAGCGCCACGACGAGGGACTCGCGCGACACGAATTGCAGCACGGTTCTGCTACCGGCTATCACGACCAGCCCTCATTTCGCGAGGCTTTGTATGAAACCGCATTTCCTCACTATGTCCTGCCGGAAGAATACAATCTTCGTGGCTACGCACGATGGTTTGCAGGTGCGCGCGTGCGAATCCTCCACGCTCGCGAGCCTTACCTCTCGCGCTTGCGTCACGCTATTAACCGCAGCGAAGATATGCGCTATGGCGATGGAGAAACCATCGTCCGCCGCGCTCTGTTTGAATTCAAGAGCTGGATCAAACGACGGATGCTTGGTCGGCGTCCGGCTTGGATGGACAAGGAAAGCTTCAACAAAAGTTACCCAGCAGTTGGCGATTGACGACGGCATGCAATCTTGCACATGAAGCGCATCCTGCACCATCTTGCACGCAATCAAATGCTGTGGCGCTATCTATGGAGCCCGCTGGCACATTTATCGCGGCATATGTCATGGCAGCGGTCGCAAGCGGAATTGGAAAGATTGCGGCGTGAGCTTGGTCCCGAATACCGGGTGCAAAGCGGCCCGTTCAAAGGAATGCGCTATCCAAGATTTGAAGCAGTTGGAAGTAGTCTGATTGCCAAGCTGCTCGGCACCTACGAAATCGAGATTGAAGAAGTCATTGAGCGGTTCGTGAAGAAGTCATTCGATACAGTCATTGATGTGGGCTGCGCGGAAGGCTATTATGCTGTCGGTCTCGCCATGCGCTCGAAGAACACGCAGGTTTACGCATTCGACATTGATCAACGTGCGCGAGAGATATGTAGTGAAATGGCCAGCCTGAACGGAGTTGCGGAACATGTGAAGGTTCAAGGTCTTTGCACATCGGAAAATTTGCTGACACTTGCGAATGGTGGGCGCACGCTCATTATCTCGGACTGCGAGGGAGGGGAACTTGATCTTTTTAACGAAGCCACCGCGTCAGGATTGAAGAAGTGCGAATTGCTGATCGAAGCCCATGATTTCATTGTGCGTGGTATATCCCAAACCTTGCAGCGACGATTTGCCCCAACGCATGATTGCCAGTTGCTGCATAGCCTGCATCCGCTCGACAAAGGCGTGCGCCACCCCTCTCCACTGATTCGCGAAACTGCGCCTGAGGTTACCTCCTGGCTCTATAACGAAGGCAGGCCGGAGCCGATGGAATGGCTCCACTTCACACCCCGACTCGCCTGATTCATGGGCGACAATCCATCTCTATTGTTGATTGCACACACCTACGCGGTGGATGAGCACGCCAAGAAACTTACGGATCTCGCGCGGCACTTTGATCTGACATGCGCAACTGTGCGTCGCGCAGACTTGGGAAAAATCTACGGAATCATGGGAGATCGCTTTGGCTCGGAGCATACGGATTTGAACTACGAACGCGTGGAGTTTCCCGCGCTCGGCAGTGTTGCCAGTGTCACGCGATTTATCATGAGCGGGTTAGGTTCTCTCATTCGTAGTCGCACATGGGATTTTGTGCTCATCGAAAATGAGCCATGGTCATGGATAAAATGGCAGACACTTCTGTCATGCAGGCTTGGCGGCCAAGTGCGCTACTACGGCGAATTCACGTGGGAAAACGTGCGTCGGCCCGGCCTCAAAGGATGGATATTGCGCAAGGTATATGAATTGAGTGCCCGCTGGTCGGATTTCTGGATTTGCGGAAACGAAGCTGCTGGTGAGATCGTGCGCGATGCAGGCATGGCGGCTAACCGGGTGCTCGTGTGTCCACAGGTTGGTGTGGACCTTCCGCATTCCCTGCCTCTGACTTCGGAACAAAGAAGAGAGTTTCGTCGCGATGAGGGGCTACCGGAGAATGCGTTTATCGTCGGGTTTGGTGGACGACTTGTGGCAGAGAAAGGAGTGATGGATTTGGTGCGAGCCATTGAATTGCTGCCGCAATCTGAGCGCGGCGGAAAAACTGGCGTGCACCTCGCACTCAAAGGACACGGGTGCTTGCGCGATGAACTGGTTCGCAAGGCGAAGGAAGTGGACTGGCTGCATGTGCTCGACCCAGTGCCACACCATGAACTGCCCCGTTTTCTTGGAAGTCTGGATTTGCTGATTCTCGGTAGCCATCCCGTAAACAGCAATGGGGTCTGCTGGGAAGAACAGTTCGGCCACATCCTCGTTGAGGCGATGGCCGCAGGCAGTCTGGTCGCAGGTTCATCTTCCGGCGCTATACCTGAAGTTCTTGATGATCCCGACATGATCTTTGCTCCGGGAGACTGCCCCGCTATTTGTGCGCTCATCAGAAAGGTTAGTTCTGACGTCGTGTTCTCTTCAGCAAAACGAGCGCGTCAGATGAAGCGGCTTCAAGATCATTTCACACACGCTGCGGTGGCGGATCGACTGGCGGATTTCCTGATTAACAAACTCCCGTGAACTTGCCGACACACAACAGCCTCGCGGCTCTCATCATTCCTGTTCACAATCGAATGCAGTTCACCATGTCCTGCCTTAATCGGTTGGACTGGGTTGCAGCCGAACGCGACTGGAAGATCATCATCGTGGACGATGGTTCCACTGACGGCACTGGTGCAGCGGTGCGGGGAACTCATCCCCATGTGGATGTGGTCGTTGGAGATGGCGATCTCTACTGGACTGGTGCCATGGTCAAAGGAATGCAGCGAGCGGTGCAACTAGGCGCGAGCGAGGTGGTCTGGTTGAACGACGACACTCATCCAGATGAATCGTCACTCCGTAGAATAGTGAACCTCGTGCGCGAGAATCCGAAAAACATGATCGCTTCGTGTGCTTGGAACGCCGGCAGGCCAATCGCAACAGGCAGCCGTCAACGCCAGCCCGTGCTTCCAGCGATAGGGGAACTAGCTAAAGCAGACGTCCTCTCAGGCTTCCAAGTAGCGTTTTCAACTCAAGTCATCAATGCCATTGGTTACCCAGACTCTATTCGCTGGCCACATTACGCGGGCGACAGCGGATTCACACGCGAAGCACACAATGCAGGATTCCAACTCCTTCTCGACGGTGGGAGCCGGATCGAACTTTGCGACCACCCAGCCACGATTGAAGTGGGCGAAGTATTTTGGCAAGGGAGTGAAAATCTATCGGCAAGAATAAGACGCACATTTTTCAAAAAGAATGCTCGTTACCGTCTTGCTTCACGCTGGCACCTTGATTGCCTATTCCGAGGACTGCCCACATCCACGTTCGTCTTTCCTGCCCGCTGCACTGTGTGGTTGGTCAAGATTCTTTTGCATCGCGCAAAGGCATTGCGCACTCGCACCGTGTCCGGCGATACTGAAACTTCAGAAGTTCAATCCACCCACATATGAGCACCATTAATTACTATGACGATTACTGGAATCATGCGTCGCACAAGGCCAAAGGATGGACTCCAAGCGACGGGAACATCACACCGGAGGAAAAACGGTTGTTCGATAAATGGATTCCCGTTGGCGTGACGTGTCTCGACTACGGTTGTGGCGATGGATCCCGCTATGGTCGCGCGATTCATGATCGTGGTGTGGATTATCGCGGGTTCGACATCTCCGCCACCGCGTTAGAGCAGGCAAAGTCACTCGGTTTGAATGTCGGCGCACTTAGTGCCGACGGAAAAACAACGCTCGCTGATGCCACTGCCGATGTTGCGATATGTTTCGAGGTTTTGGAGCATTTGCAGGAACCGCAGAATGCACTCGCTGAGATTTATCGCAGCCTAAAACCGGGAGGACACACCTTGATCAGCGTGCCAAACGCAGCATTTTGGACGCAGCGCATCGAGTTCCTGCTCACTGGTTTCTGGTGTCCCGGCGGCAGTCCCCACACTGCACGGAAATCTCCGTGGTGCGATCCGCACATCCGTTTCTATCATCCGAAGCTATTGCGTCGGATTGCAATAAGCGCGGGGTTTGAAATTGTAGAATCGTTTGGTGAAGCGTTTACTTTGGGATCTCTGCCTTATGTGTGGCGTCGTCCTAAATTACGAGCCATGGCGGATTTCATTTCGCGGCCAATCAGATGGCTCGGTCGGGCAATGCCGTCATGGTTTAGTGCGCGTCTGTTCCTTGTGGCGCGGAAGCCCGTTACGAATTGAATAGACCATGGAAAGAAAAATCATGACGCAAAACCTAGCAGCGCCATCCGTGGTCGATGGGTCATCCATCAGGCAGCTGCTGTGGCCAGCTGTTCTGTTTATTGTCGCGCTGGTCTTGGTCATCATATTCTTACCCTACGCCGCTGGCTATGGCTCGGTTCGCATGTCGCTCGGTCGCTGGCTCGCCATCTACTGGTTGGACCCAACATGGCAGCATGGCGCGCTCGCGCCCTTGATCGCAGGCTTTCTCGTGTGGCGTCAGCGAATAAGTCTGTCCGTGCTGGAGTCGCGCCCGATGTGGACTGGGCTGGGCCTTTCAGTTTTTGCGCTCTTCATTTTCTGGGTCGGTTATCGTGGGAATTTTTACTATCTCGGCTTCGGCAGTCTGCAACTTCTCGTGGCTGGCGCTGTATTGTGGATTTGGGGCTGGGAACACTTCAAGCGAGTTAGCTTTGCGTGGTTGGTGCTTGGGTTCGCGTGGCCGTATTTGTTTCTTGAGGAAACACTCGCCTTTAAACTTAGGTTCATCATGGTCCGTGCGACATCAGCGTTTTTAAACTTCATAGGTGTCGCCACATTGGAGCAAGGCGCTACTCTTGTCTCTGCGGCAACAAGCACGCGTGAGCAAGGTGCGTGGTTCCGGCTGGATGTGGACGGGCCGTGCAGCGGAATTCGATCACTCTTCGCACTGATGCTGGTCTCAGCGCTCTACGGTTACTTTCGTCAGCGGAGCTTCTGGAGGCGCGGATTGATTTTCGCATTTAGTCTCCCGCTCGCCGTGCTAGCTAATATGTTACGTATTCTTTTGCTCATCACGGCTAGCATATTTTTTGGGCAAACTTTTGCCGTGGGCAAAGGCGAGGAATTCACTTCCTCCTTCCACTTCATTGCCGGTATCGCCACGTTTATCGTAGCGCTTGCGGGAATGAAAGGAGTGGAGTGGCTGCTCAATAAATACTGCGGGCGTGAGCGACCACTGCCGATGATCGAGTCATGATATGAAACCATTTTTGCGAAGCGCGATACTTTCGACTCTTGTTCTGGCCTCGGCAGCTATTTGCTTGATGTCGCCAGAGATCAAGGGCGGCACGGAAGCCGGCGTCATCATGCAGCTTCCAGATCGAGCCGGACTTTATAACTCGAGCAAGGGCGAAGCCGATCCCATTGAAAAGAAAGTCCTGCCGTCCGACACCGAGTTCGCCAAGGCAGTCTATTTCACCAATCCGCCCTCGCCGCATGATCGCGATGTCATCAGTTTTGAAATCGTTCTCAGTGGCGCTGAACGTCGCAGCATCCACCGACCTGAGGTTTGTCTAGTCGGTCAGGGCTGGTCGATTCTGAACAGTTCCACGCGTCGCATAGAATTGGGGGCGGGCCGTGAACTATCCGTGCGCGATCTTTATATTGAGCATAACCAACAGATCGCAGATGGAAAATCCAAGCCCCTGCGTGCGCATTACTACTATTGGTTTGTCGGAGCGGATGTGACCACGCCAAGTCACGTTGCACGCATCTGGCTGACACTGCGGGACAATCTAGTTCGAGGCGTGAATCATCGCTGGGCCTACGTCACCATGCTCGCCACCGCCGGGGAGAATTTTACTGCAACCGAGATTGCCGAGCGCCCGCGATCTGATGCTGAGACGACCCAGATGCTGGATGAATTCGTTAAGGTGATAGCGCCGAGATTTCAGAAAAGCCTCATGGACAAGCCGCCTGTGTCGGCTGCAAATTGAATCATCATGCAAAAGGAACTCACTGAGAAATTGGAGCAGTTGCGCGAATATCTCGCCCGCATGGAGCGGGTCATTGTTGCGTTTTCCGGTGGAGTGGACAGTAGCCTCGTGCTGAAAATGGCGGCGGATGTTTTGCAAAAAAATGCGATTGGAGTCATCGCCATTTCACCCAGCCTTCCCGAATCAGAACGTCGCGCTGCACTGGCTCTCGCCCGCGCGGTGAGTGCGAACATTGAGATCGTGGAAACCCATGAGACAGAAGACCCTGAATACATCATCAACGCACCCAATCGCTGCTTCCATTGCAAAAATCATGTCTATGCCACACTGCGCCACATGGCCGATGAGCGCGGCATTGCACATGTTCTCGACGGTATGAACGCAGAAGATGCTTTCGACATCCGGCCCGGTCGCGCAGCGGCGATCAAACATGGCGTCCGCAGTCCCTTGAATGAGCTGGATTTTTCCAAACAAGATGTTCGTGACGCGGCTCAGGCGCTGGGGTTGTCGAATTGGGACAAGCCCGCCGCCGCGTGCCTATCATCGCGCATTCCTTATGGCACGAACGTGACGAGCGATCTCCTCAAGCGAATCGAACTCGCCGAGGAGTTTCTTCACTCGCTTGGCTTTCACGAATTACGCGCACGTCATCACGGCGATGTTGTTCGCGTGGAAGTGCCCGATGCAGAACTGGAGTCCGTCCTTCTGCAACGCGAAGCGATCAGCGGCGGGCTGCGCACACTCGGCTGGGCGTATGTCGCGCTCGATCTCGATGGCTTACGTCATGGTAGTCTCAATGAAACACTTCGCTCCCGCAGCAAAATAATGGTGGAGCATTTTACCGCATGAACGCTGAGACACTTCGCGCGCTGTTGCAGCAAGTGGCGTCCGGCGAATGTGTGCCGGACGCAGCCCTAGAGAAACTTCGCACCCTCCCGTTCACCGAGGCTGCGCAAACACTGGCGGATACGCATCGGGAAATTCGCTCCGGCCTTCCAGAGGTTGTTTATGGGAGGCACAAAACTGCGGAACAAATTATGGAGGCGGTTTCAATTTTGCATTTAGCGCACGGTCACGCTTTGGCAACGCAAGTGACGCCTGAAATCGCCATGAAACTATGCAAACAATTTCCACTGGGAAGTTATGATCCAGTTTCTGCGTTGTTTGCCATTGGCCGAATGAAGACAACTAACTCACAACAAAGTGTGGCCGTAGTTTGCGCAGGCACTTCTGATCTGCCTGTAGCTGAAGAAGCCGCAGGAACGCTTGAGTTTGCTGGAGCGAAGGTGCAGCGCGTGCGCGATGTCGGTGTTGCAGGATTACATAGGCTATTGAGCAAGCTGGAACTTATTCGCGAGAGTCAGGTCGTCATCGCCATCGCAGGCATGGAGGGAGCACTGCCGGGCGTGGTTGCCGGACTGGTCTCCGCTCCTGTGATCGCAGTGCCGACAAGTGTTGGATATGGCGCCAGCTTCGGAGGTATTTCTGCACTGCTCACCATGTTAAACGCCTGTTCCGGTGGCATCGGCGTGGTGAATATAGACAATGGCTTTGGCGCTGCGGTGCTGGCACTGCGGATTTTGAATTGCTCAACAAGATGAAAACACTCTACTTCGACTGCATCGCTGGCGCGTCCGGCGACATGATCCTCGGCGCACTGATTGATGCCGGGCTGGATGCAGACTGGCTGCGTGCTGAACTCAGCAAACTTCCGATCAGCGGATGGAAGCTCGAGACGAAGCGTGTGGATAAGAATGGCTTCACCGCGACCAAAGTGGACGTCATCGTCGGCCCGCAGCCTCATGCGCGGCCCTTGCCGGAGATCGAACGTGTCATTCGTGACAGCTCGATTGCGGAACACATTAAGACGCAAGCTCTGCAAGTCGTGCGCATCATCGGCGCAGAGGAAGCACGCATTCATGGGATGCCCATTGAAGAAGTGCATCTGCATGAAGTCAGTGGCGAAGATGCGATCATCGACATCGTTGGCAGTCTGCTAGGCGTGGATCATCTCGGCATCAAGCGCATCATCAGCAGTCCCTTGCCACTTGGCCGCGGTTTCATTGCAGGAGCGCATGGGCAAATCCCGCTGCCTGCGCCAGCGACCGTGGGCATTCTCAAAGGACTACCAATCGTGGGATCGCCCGTGAATGCGGAACTTGTCACACCGACAGGAGCTGCGTTGATCAAGTTTTTAGCCACCAGTTTCGGACCGCTTCCCTCGATGCGCCTTGATGCCGTCGGTTATGGCGCGGGCACTTGGGATCTCGTGATTCCGAATCTCCTTCGCGTGTTCATCGGCGAGAGTGACACCAATAATTTCGATACGGATACCGTCGCAGTTCTTGAAACGAATCTCGATGATCAATCCGCCGAGCAGCATGGCCACGTCATGGAGCGACTGCTCGAAGCTGGTGCGTTGGATGTGACATTGACGCCTGCGCAGATGAAGAAAAATCGCCCTGGCGTCATGCTGAGTGTTATCGCCAAACCCGAGGATCAGGCCACGATGCGAAATCTTATTTTGACCGAGACTAGTTCACTCGGCGTGCGCGAGCAGCAGATGCAACGTAGCGTGCTGCAACGCGATTGCATTCGCGTGAACACACAGTTCGGCGAGACGATCGTGAAAGTCTCGCATCTCCCCGGTGGTGCGCATAAGTATGCGCCTGAGTTTGAAGACTGTCGTGCTCTGGCGCGCAAATCTGGTGTGCCGCTGCGAGAAGTCTATGTCGCTGCCGAAGCCGCAGCCCGCGCCGCGCACGAGGGGCCACGCGGTCATAAGCATTGAGATGAGTTTAGAAGCCACCACCGTCTCGGTCTGGCAGGGCGTTTCGAACTACTTAGACACTGCGGCGGTTCACCGCTCCGTGTCCGAGGCTGTCGAAGCGCTTGGCTTGCCAACAGACTTCATCCGCGTCGACGACAACGTGGTGCTCAAGCCAAATTGGGTGAAGGAACATGATGAGCGTTATCCCGGACCGAATCAATGGGAGCATGTGATCACGCATCCGAGTGTGATCGAGGGAGTCATCGCGTGGGTTGCGCCGAAATTGCAAGGCAAGGGAAGCATCACGGTATGCGATGCGCCGCAGACGGATTCGTCGTTTGCCACACTAAGAAAGTATTGTGAACTCGATGCGATGATTGACCGTTGTCGCGCACAATGGCCAAGCGTGCAGATTAAGATGCTCGATTTACGGCCAGAGGAATGGTGCGCGATTGATGGCGTGACGGTGAGCAAAACAAAACTGCCCGGCGATCCAAAAGGCTCCACGCATGTGAAGTTAAATGAAGACAGTGAATTCGTCGGCTTTCACGGACTCGGCCAACTTTACGGCGCGAGTTACAACATGGCGGAGACGCGCGAGCATCATCGCGATACGACGCACGAATACATGCTCTGCCGCACACCGATGGATGCGGATGTGTTGATCAATATCCCAAAACTCAAGTGCCACAAGAAAGTGGGCCTTACCTGCGCGCTGAAGAACATGGTGGGCATCAATGCTAACAAAAACTGGCTGCCGCATCACACTGAGGGCACACCGGACAAAGGCGGCGATCAGTTTCCTGCGGCGACCTTGAAGGCAAATCTGGAGCACTCTTGGATGGGTGGAATCAAGAGATTCCTCTTCGGTAAAAGTTTTCTCAGTAAACTATTCGTGCCCGTGAAAAAACTTGGGCGCATCATCTTTGGTGACACTCAAAAGGTCGTGCGCAGCGGCAACTGGCACGGCAACGATACCTGCTGGCGTATGGTAGTTGATTTGAATAAGTGCATCTTTCATTTCGACGGGAGCGGTGCCCTGCGAACAAAGCCACTGCGCTATCTTACGGTCGTAGATGCTATCATTGCAGGTGAAGGCAATGGCCCGATGTCGCCCGATGCAAAACCCTGCGGCTTGATCTTAGCTGGGACGAATCCGGTTGCCGTGGACAGCGTCTGTTGTGCGCTGATGGGCTTTGATTGGCAGAAGGTGCGGATGCTCGTCGGTGCATTTGTGGTAAAGGCGAAAAAGATCTCTTCATTCACGCACGATGAGATTTGCGTAGTGTCGAATGACGCGAGCAGGCAGAAAGCGCTGGGCGAATATCGCAAAGAAGACGGCCTGGCATTTAAACCGCACTTCGGGTGGGTCGGTGCGGTGGAGATGTAGGACAGGCATTCTGCCTGTCACCAGTGCATCGGGCATTTTGCCCGCCTTATGAAATTCAAACTGCGGGCAGAATGCCCCCACAACTTGTGACAGGCAATATGCCCGTCCTACAAGATGTCCCTAGAAGACACCCTCTATCCGCTGCTCAAAGTTTATGAAGCAGCACCGCAGCCAGTGAAGTCACTGGCGGGGCGGGCGTATCGTGCGATCCCTGCGTCGTTGCGGTATGGAAAGGGCTATACGCGATTTCAAAATGAAGCACGAGAAGTGGAATCGTGGGACGCGGAAACGATCTTACGTTATCAAATCAACGCAGTGCGTGAATCGTTACTCGCGGCGTCGAAGGCTCCATTTTATACTGCGAAGCATGTCGAGCTTGGGCTTGATCCGGCAAAGTTCGAATCACTGGAGCAACTTGCAGATTATCCAATGCTGACTAAGCAAGACTTGATCTTGCATCGCGAACAGATGTTGAATCCTCAAATAGATGCCAGTCAGCGGCTCTATATGACAACGGGTGGATCGAGCGGAGTGCCAGTTGGATTCTATCTGCACAAGGGCATCAGCCGTCCCAAGGAACAGGCTTATCTGGAAGCACAGTGGTCACGACGCGGGTATCGCGTGGGTGATCGCGTTGCGGTGATTCGCGGCAGCGTCACTTCGAGCAAGGATCGAGGCGGGGTTAGCTACTTTGATGCGACGCGGAATTGGCTCATCCTTTCGTCTTATCACCTCACGTTGGAACTGTTGCCGGAATATGTCGCCGCGCTCAACAGCTTTCGTCCGCAGCATCTGCACATGTATCCCAGTGCTGCACTTATGCTCGCACGTGGCCTGGAGCAGACAGGATTGAAACTGGAGTTCGATCTCACATCCGTGCTTTGCGGTTCGGAAAAGCTCACGCGCGAGTCACAAACCTATATTGAGCAAGCTTTCGCCGCACCCGTGTTTCATTGGTATGGCCATAGCGAACGCGTGGTGCTTGCGGGTCAGGGACGCACGTCGAATCACCTCTATTTCTGGCCAACGTATGGCTTTGTCGAATTTGGCGAGCCGGATACGAACGGAAATCGCGAAGTTATCGGCACCTCGTTTCACAACCACGTCATGCCGCTGATCCGTTATCGCACGGGCGATTATGTGAAGTGTAGCCTGACTCTCCAGAGTCGGGATTCAGGGGTGACTGACTCGACTCTGGAGAGTCAAGCTACATGGCCATCAGTCGATGAAGTTATTGGCCGCGACTACGAGTTTCTTGTCAGCACTACTGGCCGTCGCATTTCGATCACCGCGATCAACATGCACGATAGCATTTTCGACGGACTCATGGCTGTGCAGTTTTGCCAGGAATGCGAGGGCGCAGTCGAGTTTCGTTATCAAACTGGACCGCAGTGGGAAAGTTCACGCCTTGAGACGGTGCGTGCGGGGTTACTGAAAAAGCTCGGGGATGATTTCTTACTCACGCTGCGCGAAGTGAAAGAAGTGGAGAAGACCGAAGCGGGGAAACATCGGTGGCTGGTGAGTAGATTGCCATGAGTGAAGCCAAGTTAGATTTTTCTACTCAGCACAAGGCGGGCGCGGTGCTGGGCATGAAGATTGATGTCACGGATTACAGCGATGCTTGTGAACGGATTGAAGCCATCGCTAAGAGCGGAGCCAAGGCGACCGTAGCTGCGGCCAATACGCATCTAGTGGGAGAGGCGGTGAGTAACGTCGAGTTTGCACTCGTCATGAAGACTTTTGACATCGTATTACCAGACGGAATGCCCTTAGTGTGGGCATTGCGGTTAGATGGTCACGACATCAAGGAGCGCACCTATGGGCCTTACTTCATGGAATATGTGCTCGTGCATTCATCGCCGCACTTGAGACATTATTTTTTTGGTGGCACCTCGGAGTGTCTTGAAAAGCTGCAAGGCGAGGCTCGTAAATTGAACCCGCAAATTCAAATCGTGGGAGCGGTATCGCCACCTTTTGGAGTATGGGATGAAGCGGTGGAATTGCGTTTAATAGATGACATCAATGCGGCGCAGGCAGACTTCATCTGGGTGGCGCTCGGTGGTGTGAAGCAGGAGACGTGGATCGCGAAAAACCGACATCGTTTTACGCGCGGCGTCTTTCTCGCAGTGGGGGATGCGTTTATCCTCGTGGCAGGCCAGCGGGCTTACGCTCCAGCATGGATGCAGCGCTTAGGGCTGACTTGGTTGTTCCGACTGATGCAGGAGCCGCGACGATTACTAACTCGCTATTTAAGATACAATACGATTTTTGCTGTCGCGTTCGTGAAGGAGCGTCTGCGGCTTGCTTATGGTAACAACTAATTATTGCCGATGAAACAACTCGCCCAATACCAGGACGGTCGCCTTGAATTGCAAGATGTGCCGCCGCCCCTGCCGCCGCAGGGTGGGATTCTTGTGCGAACAACGTGCTCGGTAATCTCGCCGGGAACGGAGAAGATGAAGGTGGAACAGGCTCGGATGTCGTTGCTGCAAAAAGCGAAGGCGAGGCCCGATCAAGTGCGCAAGGTGATCGAGACAGCGAAGACTCTCGGCTGGAAGGCCGCGATGGAGAAGGTGCGCAATCGGCTCGACTCACCTACACCGTTGGGCTATTCGGCAGCCGGCGTGGTGGTGGCGGTTGACGAATTGAACACGCGGTTTCGTGTTGGCGATCGCGTGGC
Organism: Verrucomicrobiales bacterium; assembly: GCA_038230495.1. Taxonomy (GTDB): domain Bacteria; phylum Verrucomicrobiota; class Verrucomicrobiia; order Verrucomicrobiales; family Verrucomicrobiaceae; genus VFKE01. The sequence continues at coordinate 14,366 of JBBRNC010000001.1, read as the reverse complement.
CTGCGGCGGTGCAGAGTGCGCGTTCCATGCGGAGATGATCGCGGTGCCGGACTTGCTAGCAGCACCGATTCCCGATGGTGTGGAGGACTGGCAAGCCGCTTACACGACGCTGGCTTCGATCTCAATGGAGGCGGTGCGCCAATCTGGTGTGCGACTTGGTGAACGTGTTCTTGTCATTGGACAGGGGCTTATCGGATTACTGGCGACAAGTTTGCTCAAAGCCGCTGGTGCCCGCGTGATTGCTGCGGATATCGTGCAGGCTCGTTTACAAACAGCGCTGGCAATGGGAGCGGAACGTGCGGTGAATTCGGGTCAATCAAAACTCGAAGACGAAGTCTGCGAATGGACAGCCGGCTACGGCGTGGATGCCGTGTTGTTGTGCATGGGGGGTAAAGGTCGCGAGGCGGCGGACACGGCGATTTCTTGTCTGCGTGATCGGGGCGTGATGGTTATCGTGGGCAATTACGATGCTGAGCTGTCGTGGAAGACAGCTTACATGAAGGACATTCAAGTTCGCTACTCACGGAGTTACGGTCCGGGCCGTTACGATCCGCAGTATGAATGGGGCGGGCAAGATTATCCTATCGGTCATGTGCGTTGGACAGAGAACCGGAACTTTGAGGCATGTCTGGAACTCATGAGAGTTGGACAACTGAAACTTGTTCCTGTGACTACGCAACGGGCGAAGTTTTCAGATGCGGTGTCGGTGTATGATGAACTAATGCGCGATGGGAATGCGGATATTGGTGTGGTGTTGGAATACGCGAGTAGCTCAGGCATTCTGCCTGAGACGAGTGTAGCGGGCATGATGCCCGCAGAGGCCTTGAGCAGAATGCCCGAGGCACTTGTTTCAGGTGGAACACCTGAGCTACATGTCATTGGCGCGGGAAACTTCGCTCGCACGATGTTGCTGCCGCATGTGAAGGGGAAGATCGCACTGGGCACTATTGTGAATTCGACTGGTCTGAGGGCGCGGCATGTGAAGGAGAAGTTTGGGTTTGCCAATGCCGAGACTGATTCATCTAAGGTATTTGCCAGCCAAGGCGGTGCCGTGATGATCGGCACGCGGCATCACCTTCATGCTCCGCTTGTGCTTGCCGGACTGGAATCAAACAAACACATTTTTGTGGAGAAGCCACTCTGCCTCACGCGTGACGAACTTGCAAAAATAGACACAGCGATATCTTCCACAAAAGGCAGTGTGATGGTCGGATTCAATCGTCGCTTCGCACCTGCGACAGTCGAGTTGAAGAAAGCACTGGCGGCGATCTCTGGTCCCAAGACACTCGCTTACCATGTTTTCGCCGGGCCGTTAGTGCCGGATCATTGGTATGCCAATTTCGATGAAAGCGGTGGTCGCGTGATTGGCGAAGCCTGCCACTTCTTCGACTTCGCTTGTTTCGTGCTCGACGCGAAACCTGTGCGTATTACTGCGCAAACAATTGGCACTACGCATGGTCGCAACGCATTCCCAGATTCCATCACGGCACAGGTGGAGTTCAGTGATGGTTCATCGTTTCAGTTAATCTACTCTGCGGAAGGCGACACTGCGTTTCCAAAAGAAACATTCCGCGTGTTTTCGAGCGGGTTCATTGCAGAATGCGAGAATTTTCAGCGGCTGTCATTGTTTCGGCAGAGAAAGACAACGGTGAAGAAATTTACCGGTAAAGGACATGCAGAAGAAATGGCTGCATGGTTGGCATTTCTCTCTGGCTCCTCGTCGCATCCCCTGCCGTATGCGGAATCACGAACCAGCATGGCGCTCACTTTTGCGGCACTCGAGTCTATTCGCGAAGGGCGCGGCATCGTGCTTGTATGACGGGTGCTTGCGCGAACAGAGAATCATGGCATTCTCCGTTCGCGTTCATTGTCCCCGTAGTTCAACGGATAGAACAAGGGTTTCCTAAACTCTAAATTCAGGTTCGATTCCTGACGGGGACGCCACTTATAAAAATGCGCGGGCAAGATGCCTGCGCTCCCTTTAATCAATGGCAGGCGCACTTTGGTATTGGCATCGCTTCCGGGCCATGGGCGTGCCTGAGTTGTGGTATCGGATCCTTGAAAAGGTCAGGAAAATCACCGAGCCGTTCGCGCTTTCAGAAATCAACGATGTCCGCATTGCACAGGAGCCCGCAGATTGTCCGACACTGCCATCGCGCGATGCAGCTCCGGTCTTGCTGAAACTAACACTCGCAAGTGATGCGGCAAAACTGCTTGATGGTAAATGGTCCCTCTTTGGCTGGAAAGAAGTGCAGGTAACGTCACCGCCCGAATGGCAACGCGATTACATGAGGGGAGTGAGTGTGCCGGTAAGCGGAAAATTAAATCATCGCGCCTTGCCTGGTGGTGCGGATGCACGAGCGATTTGGGAGATCAATCGCTGGGCCGAGATGGTGCGTCTAGCGATGCACGGATGGCTGAACGATGATCTTGCCGCAATACAACACGCCCAAGTGTGGCTTGCCGAGTGGGTGGAGAAGAACCGTGTAGGACAAGGCATTAACTGGACGAGTGCGCTTGAGGGCGGGTTGAGATTGATTAATTTTTGTTGGTTTGACGCACTTGTATCGAATTCAGAAAATGGTAAGTCGGAGTTAGGAAGAGTTCAGTCCAAACTGAGAGACGCCATAGTTCCCGCGCATGTTTGGTGGGTGAAGCGTCACCTATCGTTCGGTTCCTCCGCAAACAATCATCGACTGGGAGAACTTACTGGGTTACTACTCGCCGTGAAGCGCTGGCCTGAGATGGAGTGTATAGCGGGCAATGCGGAAGAGTTGTGGAATCAGATCGCTGATTGCGTGTTATCTCAGTTCGCCGAAGACGGTGGGAATCGTGAACAGGCGTTGCATTATCATTTGTTCGCCTTTGAAATGGCAATTCATGCGTGTCGGGCGATGAACGTTCACGAAGGGCAGGTGACTGAGCGTTTGCAGCGCGCTGCAGAGTTTTTTGTTCGCATGTCGCATCAGCAGGAGCCATGGGATTATGGCGACAGAGATGATGCGCAGATAGTGCCACTGACGATGCAGCGCGGAAAAGCTACCGCGGAATGGAGTGCATGGATGCGGCAGTGTAGCTCAGGCATGTTGCCTGAGACAAGTGAATCGGGCATACTGCCCGATGAGCCTCACGCAGACTCTGCAATGTCGTTGAATTACTGGCTGGGCGAAGCGCTGCGATGCGGGCAGAATGCCCGCGCTACACACAGGTCGCAGACCTGTGCCACAGACTGGTGGATTGCGCAGCCGTCAGGTATGGCCGTAATCGAGCGCAATGGCTGGAAGGTGCGGGTGGATGCCTCGCCGCTGGGGTTTGGGAAAATGGCGGCGCATGGACATTGTGATGCACTGCATGTTTCCATTTGGGATGGAGATCATGCGCTGGTGATTGATCCGGGAACCGGTGGCTACTTCGGAGCGGAGAAACATCGCGCAGAGCTTGCTTCATGGAATGCGCATAACGGGCCGCAACCAGTTGAGGGTTTCAAGACACCGAGGCGGGTTGGAACATTTTTGTGGGTGGAGCATCATAGCAAACCGGAATTAGAAATTATCAGCAAAAACAGCATTGAGACGCGAATAAGGCACGAGAGATTCTTCTTATCGCGAAAAGTCACATTAAACGAGACGGATGTGGTTATTGAAGATCGTGAACATACTGGAATCGGAATTTCTGTGCGATGGCATTTGGCACCAAATGCACAAGTGATAGTCGAATCGCCAGATTCGTTCTTGGTCAATATGTTTAAGCTTACATGGCGTGTAAGGTTTAAAACTGACAGACTTGAATGCGTCGTGCTTTCAACAAAAGCATCAGGGAGATTCGACTACATAGAATCCGCCATAATCTTAATGGCCAGCGGCATTGGTCGAATGGTAAGCACTTTCGAAAGGCTATGAGAATAGGAGGCTATGCGATGAACTACGAAGCGGTGGTATCACTGATGGCACCTCCTGCTTGTGTTGCTGTGATTGCGTGGTTAATCTTCCGTGAAAGTAATAAACTTTTGTCCAGTCATACGAAGAAGTGGCTTTCTTTGATCTGTTCTATACTATTAATTTACGCGCCATTGCTACAATCCTCTTGTTTCTGCAAAATTTCCGGTGCTCAAGAATTGTATTTATCTGGTGCATTCGGGATCATAGCTGCTGCGCTTTCTCGAACTGGTTATAAGTATGCCGGAGGAATGACATCAAGTGTCATTGCGTGTCTGCTTGGATTCATCGGCTTCGGCCTTGCTGTCGTATGTGCTTGGGATTTCATGGCCACGTTAAACATCGTTTCTGGTCTTTCGATAATGAAATGACTTTTTGTTCATGAACATTTCCATCTTTGGTCTTGGTTATGTCGGTGCGGTGACGGCAGGTTGTCTGGCGGAACTCGGCCACACAGTAATCGGTGTGGACGTGCAGCAGGCTAAGGTGGATGCGTTGAATTTGGGTGAGTCGCCGATCATCGAGCCGGGGTTGGATGAATTATTGCGGAAGTCACGGCAGCAGAATCGGCTGTGCGCAACGAAGGATGCGGCAGAGGCCGTGGAAGCATCGGAGGTGAGTATCGTCTGCGTGGGAACGCCAGCACTGGAGTCGGGGGAGTTGAATCTCGATTTTGTGCGCCAGGTGTCGCAGCAGATAGCGGAGGCGGTTATGAAGAAAAATAAGCGTCACGTGGTGATCTTCCGCAGCACGATGCTGCCGGGCAGCACGCGGGTGATGGTGCGCGATTTCTTTTCAGATCCTACTCTCGCGGAGATGGTGCAGATTTACTATTGCCCTGAGTTCTTACGCGAAGGCACGGCAGTGAAGGATTTTCGCGAGCCATCGATGGCGGTGATTGGAACTCACAATGGAGAAGGGCCGGAAAGCGACGAGGTGTCGCTTTTACTCGGCGGAAAGCCCGCCGTGCTGGCATGGGAAGGCGCGGAGATGGTCAAATATTCTTGCAACTACTTCCATGCGCTGAAGGTCGGCTTTGCCAATGAGATCGGACGCTTATGCAAGCACCTCGGCGAGGACGGCGCGAGGGTGATGGACGTGGTATGTGAGGATACTAAGCTGAACATCTCTCGCAATTACCTGCGTCCAGGGAATCCGTTCGGTGGCTCCTGTCTTCCCAAGGACGTGAGCGCGCTGAAGTCATTCGCGCGGATGGAGGGCGTGAGCCTGCCGCTGCTGGAAAATACGCTGGAGACGAATCAGGCTCATCTCGATCAGCTTCTCAAATTGATCGCGAGCAAGGATAAGCGGCGCATTGGACTATTGGGGCTGGCCTTCAAGTCGGACACGGATGACTTACGCGGCAGCCCGATGGTAGCCGTTGCAGAGATACTGCTGGAGCGTGGTTACGAACTGCGCATTTATGATCCGCAGCTTAATCTCGCACGATTCGTTGGCGCTAATGCCAATGAAATTCAGCAGCGAATACCTCATCTCGCGGATCTGATGCGTTCGAGCTTGTGTGAGGTCATTGAGAAGAGCGAGGTCATTGTGGCGTCGCTGAAATGCGCACAGCTAGATGACTTGCAGGATGCGGCCAGACCTGAGCAGTATGTGATTGATGTAAACGGCTGGAGCGAACTGAAATCTCTGTCTTGGCATTATGAAGGACTTTGTTGGTGAAACCGAAAACTAATAAACTATGAAAAAAAGATACGTTGAATTTGATGGGCTGCGCGGCTGGCTCGCGCTGTGGGTGGCATTGGCGCACATACTCGCGTGGTGCGGTTTCGGCAGGATTGCAATTGAAGGAAAGACTGGGGCGCTCTGGTCGGAGTTTACTGGTGCCGGAGCAGCCGTGGAGACTTTCATCATCCTGAGCGGGTTCGCCATTCACACTCTGATGCTTCGTGAACCGCAATCTTACGGTCGTTACATGACGGGGAGGTTTTTCCGAATCTACCCAGTGTATGCGCTCTGCTTGCTGATGAGTCTGGCCTTGCTGCCTTCGGTGGCGCATTTGGTATCGTCGCTGCCGTGGAGGGAAAATTATTACATAGGTTGGATGGGGCTGATCAGCGAGAACCAGTCTGCCCAGCCTATGACGCATACGATCTGGCACGTGAGCTTGCTGCACGGCGCTTTGCCGAAACAGGTTCTGAATTACGCAGCGACGACATTGCTGAAGCCCGCGTGGAGCATCAGCCTTGAATGGCAGTTCTATCTAGCGGCTCCGTTTATTGCACTCATGCTGCGTAAGTCAACGGGTGTGGCGGTCCTGATCTTAGCGAGTTTGGTCGGACTGTTTGTGCGCGGCCCGTGGGAGAACCCCGACAATGCGTTTCTGCTGCGCTGGTTGCCGATGTTTCTCATCGGAATCATTTGCGCTGAGTTCGCTGCGTGGTGTGAGAAGCGTGAAGATGTTCCGCGACGGTTCGGAGCGATGATCGTGGGCATCGGCATCGGGCTGGCATTGTTTCTCATCAATCGACCCATTTCATTTTTGATATGGTCGTTCGGGTTCAGTATTGCGATTGGGGCATGGGAAGGATTTTTTCCGAAGACGGGAAAATTTCTGGGCGGATTGCTGCGGATGCGAGCGGCTCAATGGTTGGGAAATCTGTCGTATCCGCTCTATCTGCTGCACTGGCCGTTTATCATTGCTATGCTCTCGTTCCTGCATTGGTGGGATCCGGGCATGGGGCAGCGCGGCACATTGCTTATTATGCTGGCAATCGGGATGCCGATGTTGCTGCTTGGAGCGTGGGCGGTGCATATATGGATTGAGAAACCATTCATGCGCCTAGGTAAACGACTCTCTGGTCGTGCTTCGGTTGCTGAATCTGCACCCGCCAGTTCTTAATCAGGCGGTGGCAGAGCCTTGCAAAATGGCCTGATTGGAGCAAACTGCTTAGTATGGCCGTCCGCGACATCTTCCGTGTAGATCGCACCCATCTCTCGGTGGGGCGGATGGAAGATCAGACGCGTGAGTATCGTGAGGGTTCCTTGTTGCTTACGGATGAGGAGCGCTTGCTGGTCATGCAACAACTGCGAGAATGCGTTCATGGAAAAGATATCGCTGCCGGACGACTTCAGAGATTTCTTGAAGTTTCTCAACGAGTAAAAGGTTGAGTATCTTCTTGTCGGTGGCTGGGCCGTGGTCATCCATGGCGTGCCGCGCTACACGAAGGACATGGACGTTTGGATTGCAATTGGAAGCGAGAACGCCAGCAGAATCGTTATGGCGTTGAGACGATTTGGGTTCACACATGGTGAGGCTGATGAAGCATTGTTTCTCAAGGAAGGAAATATTGTCCGAATGGGGTTTCCGCCCATGAGGATTGAAATTCTCAACCAGATTGACGGGGTGAATTTTGAAGAATGTTACACGAGACGGGTCGTGCGAAATATCGGTGAATTCGACATCCCGGTTATCTGCTTGAATGATTTGCTTGTGAACAAACAGGCCAGCGGGAGGCCACAGGACTTGGCCGACATTGATAGACTTACGAATTGAAGTTCGGGGAGGGGAAGACCGGGCCATTCAGTGTAAAATTTTTTAAGAGGACTAAATGCAGTCCACGCGAAAGAGTGTCCCATCGCATCCTCATCATCGTAGAAAATCTCCCCGTTCCCTTAGACAGGCGCGTGTGGCAGGAGGCCTGTGCATTGCGTGATGCTGGCCATGAAGTGACAGTGATCTGTCCGCAGATGCTTGGTTGCACGGAACCGTTCGAGGTGCTTGATGGTATAATCATCTATCGTCATTGGATCACGGGTGAGGCGAGAGGCATGGATGGATTTGTCTTTGAGTATGCCTCGGCATTATGGGGTGAGTTGAGGTGTGCGGTGAAGGCGTGGAAACGAACAGGTTTCGATGTCATTCATCTTTGCAATCCACCGGACTTGTTATTTCTCGTCGCATTGCCATTCAAGCTGATCGCTGGCGTGAAAGTGATTTATGACGTGCACGATCTGTGGCCGGAGATGTTTGAGGCCAAGTTCGGAAGACGGGGGTTGTTTTATTGGTGTGTGCGACTTGCAGAACGCTGCACGCTATGGCTCGCGGACGTGGTGATGACGACAAATCAAAGTGTGCTGGCGGTGGTAAAACATCGGGGAAGGAAAAAGGACGAAGACTTGTTTGTGGTGCGCACAGCTCCGGACAAGCTAGACACGTCACTACCGGATGACATGAGTTTGAAAAAGGGCCGGAAACATCTTGTCGGTTATGTGGGTGTGATGGGAAATGCGGATGGTGTGAACTATCTTATTAAAGCGGTGGCACACATTGTCAGGACGAGGAAGAGGGAAGATGTTCAGTTTCTTCTAATGGGCTCCGGGCCTGAGTATGATGAACTTATCAAGCTTAGAGACACATATGACTTACAGCCCTATATGGACATGCCGGGCCGGGTGTCGAATGAATTTCTGTTCACGGCTTTGAAGACGATGGATCTCGGTGTCGCTTGCGATCCTATAAATGCCTACAACGATCACTGCACCATGAACAAGACGCTGGAATACATGGCGTTTGGAAAAGCGCAGGTGATGTTCGGCACGCGCGAAGGGCGTTATTCTGCCGGAGACTCCGCGCGTTATGTGATGGAGAACTCAGCGGAGAAGATGGGAGAAGCTATTCTTGAGTTGTTAGATGATCCGGCGGCTCGTGAGCGGATGGGGCGCATTGGTCGCGAGCGTCTGGAGAATGAATTGAACTGGAGGCATTCTGTGGTCGAAATGTTAAAAGGATATCAACGCGCCATGAGGGGGACTCCGACATGACGACAGACGGAATCCAGATGGGTGGAGGCGAGGCGGTCTCTGATGAGAACATCGTGAGCGGAGGTGTGGTGCCTGTGTCTTCGATTGGCACTGGTCTAATGACGAGACTTATTAAAACTGCGCTGGCGATTTGTTTCCTGTCCGGCTTTCTCATCACTGGACTGCTGGGCACGGAGACACGGCTTTTGTTCTTCTGGCCGGGTGCATCACTCATCGGGATGGCCGGAGTGTTAGCAGCAGTGCGCTGGCGCTGGCGGGTGAGAAATGCGCCAGTCGAATGGTGCTTGGCTTCCGTGCTTTTGTTGGGAGGATATTTATTACTTCGCCAGCTTAACTCTCCGGTGTTGTGTTGGGCGCGAGAGGATTTGTTTATGATGATCGGCTGTGGTGTGGCTTATCTGCTTACGGCTACCGTATTGAGTCATCCGCGTTGGCGCATGGGGATGGTGGTTCTGCTGGTGGCGTTACTGGTGGCGAATCTCGCAGTCGGCTTCGTGCATTTTTCAGGGAGTTGGGGATTCCATCTGGTGCCGCATTACATGCGTTCGTTTGGGGATGACGCACAACACCGCATTGGTGGACTGTTTATCAATCCCAATCACCTCGCTGCATTCCTAGCGATGATGACGATGTTGCTGCTGGGTCTGGCATGTTTCGGTCGAGGCGGCGCAGTGAAAAGACTTTTGTATTCATTTGCGGCTATCGCGGCGGCCATTGGAATCACACTGACAGAAAGTCGCGGAGCGATGATTGGGCTTGGTGCTGGCAGTCTGGCGCTGGCGGTGATGGTGCTGGCGATATTGCGTTGGGCGCATCCTCATCTTGTGATGAAGGTGGCCTTGGGCATGATTTTAGTCGGGGGACTTGCTGCATTAGTGCTCGGGGCAGTGATGAAGGACCGTCTGCAAAATCGATTTCCCACCGGCATGATTTCGCAGGGCGATCCTCGCATGCTAATCTGGCGCTCTGCATTGGCGCAACATGCGGAGCATCCGTGGTTCGGCGCTGGCGCACGAATGTTCTATGATGGATGCATCAGACTCAGGCCCGAAGATGCTCCATCGTGGATGCGGGACGCGCAGTTCGTGCACAACGAGTGGCTTCAGGCGCTGGCAGATTACGGGTGGGTGGGGCTGGCGCTGGCGGTCATCGTGTTTGCGATTCATCTGGGCAATGGCTGGCGCTATATGATTTGGTTTGCGAAGGAGCGATTCCCGCGAACGGCGGCGTTGAACGGAACACGTCTTGGTCTTGCGGTGGGCGCTATGGCCGCGATGGTCGCGGCACTTGTTCATGCGGCGTTTGAGTTTCATTTTCATGTGCCCGCCGTGGCATTGACGGTGGCGGTGTTGCTGGGGATGCTGGCAAATCCTGGATTCGAGGGGTCTGCCCGTCGTCCAAGGCGAATTCCCGGCGTGCGGGTCATGTGCAAGGTGGCGATGCTGGGCTGCGGTCTTGCCTTGATATGGGGAGCTTGGATGATAGGGCGCGCGGACTACTATGTTGAGAAATCAAAAATTCGGGGCATCGAGGAAGAGTCGCAAAATGAGCGTATGACGTGGCTTAGCCGAGCTGTCGAGATTGATCCGGCCAATGCGGATTCATGGCATGAGCGAGGTCTGGTTCAGCTCAATGGATCTGCGGGCTTGCCAATGAAGTCCGGTAATAAAATGCTGGAAGGCGCGGTTTTTGATCTTGAGCAATCTCGCAGACTTAATCCCTACGACTTCTACCCAGCCTTGGCGCTCGCCGATGCCTTCGATGCATTGGGGCGATATGCCGAGGCTGAAAAGAACATTATGGACGCGTGCCACGCGGCGCCTTTGTATCAAGAGCCGAGGCTGGCTCTCGCCAAGCACTTGAACCGGTTGAAAAACTGGGCTGGGGCGGAGGAGGCGTATCTCTGGGCGTATGAGGCCAAGGCTGGAATCTTTTCTGAAGAGTGCATGGAGCGCTATAGAGAGATGCTGCGAAGCGCTCAGAGTGAGCCACCGCCTTGAAATGGGGCGAAGAAGATGGTTTTGAGAGAAGGCGGACGCGAGTCCGCCTTCTTTTTTGTCGTGGCGGTTGATTTACCCGGCTTTCTTGATTGACTGAGCGGACATGAAAGATGGGTTAAAAATATTAAGCGGGTCGGCACATCCGGCGTTGTCGAAAGCTATTGCCGAACATCTCGGAGTGCCCTTGTGCTCGGTGACTCTGGAAACATTTCCGGATGAGGAAACCTTTGTGCAGATCAATGAGAACATCCGGGGTCGCGATGTCTTCATTGTCCAGCCCACTTGTCCTCCCGCGAATCAGAACTTGATGGAGCTGCTCATCATGGTGGATGCAGTGAGACGTGCCAGTGCGAATCGCATCACGGCGGTGCTGCCGTTTTTCGGCTACGCACGACAGGACCGCAAAGACCGCCCACGAGTTCCTATCACCGCGAAACTGGTGGCGAACCTCATGGTCGCTGCCGGAGTGAACCGGGTGCTGACGATGGATTTGCACGCCCAGCAGATTCAGGGCTTCTTCGATATCCCGGTCGATCACCTTTATGCTTCACCGGTGCTCATCAAAACGATCCGGGATCGCGGGATTGAGGACATCGTGGTGGTGTCGCCGGATGTCGGCGGTATCAAGATGTCCCACGCCTATGCGCGGGCGCTCAAGGCACCGCTGGCCATTGTGGCCAAGAATCGCATCAGCGCCGATGAGGTCGAGGCGCTCACCGTGATCGGCGACGTGGAAGGCAAGAACGTGTTGCTGGTTGATGACTTGACCGAGTCCGCTGGCACGCTGACCTCGGCGGCGAAACTGCTGAGCAAACACGGGGCGAGAAACATTTACGCCGGTGTTTCCCATGCGGTGCTCAGCGAAAAAGGACGGAGCCGGCTGGCTGATTCGGCCATCGTGGAAGTTCTCGCCACCGACAGTGTTCCCCAAGCTTACGGTCCCAAGGTGACGGCCTTAAGCATTGCTGAGTTGATGGGAGAGGCCATCAAACGCATTCACTCCGATGAGTCTGTCACTTCGCTGTTTGACATTAGGAATTGAGGCCGCAGGAAATGAGTAGCCCCTCTAAAAATACTGCCTCTAGTTTATTAGTGAGTAGAATTGATGGGCTGATTTACGGCTATTAGTTCTTCGAACCTTGCTTGATGGATGAGCCGTCCAGCATTGGGCTTTGCGACCCCTTTTCTTTATCCTCTGGCCTCGGCGGGTTCCATCGGACAGATTCTGTCTTGTCGGACACAACTTCAATTCTTGAATCTTTTGTGACTTGGAGCTTCTGCACTCGCACAGCTTGCAACTTGGATTCCGCATTCCCCGCGAAACGCTGAACCAGCACCAGAAGCTCTCTTCCTTTCACAACCTCAATTGTCCAAGCGTCTGGTTCATTATCTTCCTCAATGTAAATAGCGGCATCTTCACCTTTAAGTCCATAAGTTTGTATTGGCATCAATGAAACACCAGATTGCCCAGGTTCGTTGAATACAGAAGTAATAAGATGTTTTTTACCATCTTCATCAGCAATGGCGCAGAACAAGCGCCCATGCTTGACAACCTGAGGCCATTTCTTTTTGAATGCGTCGAAGTCTTGTTTCACACTGTCGAAAGCAGTGACAAGAATGTCGCCCCATTTCCAGAGCGTGGCCAGCATCTCGGCGGTTCCACCCTCGGCCATGTGAGCCTCCATGACGGCGCGAGAGGCGGGCACTTCTGCGGCAAGCTGTTTTAATTCATCTACCAACTCAGGATTTTTTTTAGCTAGAAGCACAAGCTCTTGGGAAAGACGAGCAGAAGGGGGCTGCTCAGCCAAGATTCTATTGGCGTTTAAGCAAAGCAACGACAATAGCCCAACTAAAATGAGCGGGACGATGAGATTTGATGATTTGATCATAAAGTATTCTTTTAATGACGAGCAGTTTTTGTGGCTAAGCGCGGCCAGCCAAATCTTTTGCCTGACCGCCCCTCAAATTGAAATTCGAAGACGCTTTCTGCATAAGGCTCCTTTCTGCCGGGGCCATAGCGATCTATCGTGTCTTTCAGAGTTCGCCATTGCGGTTCCAGACTGTAGAATGATCTTCCGCCTCCACTATCTGGCTTGATTTGTATAATTGAAACCCCATGACTTTTGAGAATTAAATCCCGTAATGCCCATTTAATGTTCGCAGTTTCGCTATCACTGTTTGCAGGTCCAGGTGGCTTGTGGTTCCCATACCACATACGAGGATAACCGCAGTTGGTGAAGGGTGCTGGATCGACTCCGATTTCATCGATAAGATACACCATGTGCTTGGTCGATTGTTCATAGTGTCCACCACCTTTTTCTTTAGGGTTATCTACCCATTTTCTACCCTTTACTTCAATCATTTTTGCTAAGCCATTGAAAGTGCTACGCTTGCCGCTGTTCATCATCTTCGTCTCTGACCCACCCCGCTCTAGCTGGATAATATCGTGAGTATTTCCGGTTTTTGTGCCCGCCCCTTCAGGGTTCATCTGGGTCTCCTTAAAAGTCATCGCCTTCAACAAAGATGGATCTTTAAGTTGGTTAATAATGGGAGCCGCGCCGAAGGTATAGTTACCGTTTTCCCCAGTGAACCCATAGCCCCAGTCTGGCCATGTTTTTGTGGCGTTCACAAAGTCTTTGTCGTATTTATTGCAATTGATGTTTGTGTAAATGGTCGCGCCACCCTTAGGAGTGTGCACGTCTTCCATGTCGGCATATTGGCGCAGACGTGGCGTATTATCGGGATATTTATCGAGCACGATAATCTCGGCAGATTCCAACTCTAACATGCCGTCCGGTTTTTTGTCTTTGTCACAGCTTTGAACCCGGATTTTTATCTTGCCCTCTTTATTGAAAGTTCCAAGCAAAGTCGCCGCGCCACCTTCGCCATCCGGCAGTGTCACATCATCGAACGGGTTCTTCGGCGCACCAGTGGTTCGAGCTTCGGTGCCATCAGACACTACAGTAAGCGAAATCCAGCGACCTTCTTTCTTTGGATCTTTCTTAGCAAAATCGAACATCAATGTGCTGCGCGGTGTTTTGGAATCGGGTGCACTTAGAGTGCTCGCCTGCATTTCGTTGGGCGTCACATCCAATCTGACGTTCCAGTCTTTTTTGTTCATTGTTGGCACCTTCAACTTTACCTGGACAATCTCGTCGCGAAGAACTGTGTTTTTGGCCATCTTTAATGTTTCCGACTCAATATGATTCACTTCAATTTCCACTGGAACCTGAAACACAAATAAAGTGCATCCATCAATATCGGGCTTGTTCTTAGTGGCTGTATAGATGGTGTTTGTGTATTCAACTTTGATGTGGGTCATTTTCCCAGGCGTCAGCAAAATGGGCAGAACATGAAATGATTGATCAAGTTTTTGCAGGGTTTGTGGATCGCCCGCTTTCTTGATGACCGGAGGTTGTTTTTTGTCAATTGTCACCGTGCAGCCATCATCTGAGAATATCGCCAGGCCATATAAAAATTTTCCTATCTTATCTCCCTTGAGTTCGCGGGGGGTGAAGTCGCCTTCATAAGTGATTTTCACTGGCAAATCACCTTTAGATGGCATGCTGGGATCACCGAGGCCTGTGCCACTTTTTGACTGCGCCTTGGCTAAGCTGCGTGCTCCTTCGACCGAAGTGTCCGCCGT